>JBIJCO010000068.1:0-5035 GCA_044344665.1 Bacteroidia bacterium
TTATTAACCAAATTACCATTTGGCGGAAAATACGACTATTTATTATGGATAAAATTATCAATGGTGGCCATATCTATTCCTGTGGCAATAATTGGTTTTAAAAAATCAAACAAAGCATTAGCTGCATTAAGCTTATTACTTATAACAGGTAGCTTTGGCTTAGCCGAAGTTTACCATAAAAGAAAAGGCATAGCAAAAGAAAATACAGGAATGGCAGCAAACGATGCAAAGTCTATTTACGAAACTAATTGTGCTTCATGCCATGGAACAGACGGTAAATTAGGTTTAGCGGGGGCAAAAGATTTAAGTGCCACTTTGTTAGATAATGCTGCTATTAAAGATGTTATTAAAAATGGTAAAGGTCTAATGCCTGCCTCTCAACTAGATGATGAAAAAGCAAATATTGTTGCTGAATACGTTGGGATGCAAATAAAAGGACATTAACATTTAATGAAAGAACTCCTAACCACAGCAACACCAAGTCACTGCTGCGTTTTAATAGGCGTAATAAATAAGTTACAAGATGACGGACTCTCTAAAGAGTATCTTGATGAATTAGCTTTTTTAGCCGAAACCTACGGACTTGAAACTGTAAAAACCTTTACTCAAAAACTTGATAAACCTGATAAAGCTACTTTTATTGGGAAAGGTAAGTTGGCCGAAATAAAATCATTTGTTTTAGAAAACAAAATTGATGTGGTAATTTTTGACGACGAATTATCTCCCTCACAACAGCGAAATTTAGAAAAAGAACTTGGTAAAAAAATACTAGATCGTACTACTTTAATTCTCGAAATATTTGAACAACGCGCACAAACTGCGCACGCAAAAACACAAGTACAGTTAGCTCAGTATCAATATATGTTGCCACGACTAACTGGTATGTGGACACACCTAGAAAGACAGCGCGGCGGCACAGGTACACGTGGAGGAGCTGGAGAAAAAGAAATTGAAACAGACAGACGTATTGTAAGAGATAAAATTGCTTTGCTTAAGGAAAGACTGAAAGAAATAGATAAGCAAATGGCAACTCAGCGCAAAAACAGAGGCGAATTAATTCGTGTTGCATTGGTAGGTTACACTAATGTTGGCAAAAGCACTATTATGAATTTATTAAGTAAAAGCGCTGTTTTTGCAGAAAATAAATTATTTGCCACTTTAGACACAACCGTAAGAAAAGTAACAATTGAAAATGTTTTTTTTCTGTTAAGCGATACTGTAGGGTTTATTAGAAAACTACCAACAGAATTAGTAGAAAGCTTTAAATCTACGTTAGATGAAGTTCGAGAAGCCGACATACTTATACATGTAGTAGATATTTCACATAAAAACTTTGAAGAGCATCTGAATGTTGTAAAGCAAACATTACAGGATATTGGCGCAGGTGATAAACCAGTTGTTTTAGTTTTTAATAAAATTGATGCCTATTCATATGTGAAAAAAGATGAAGATGATTTAACACCTATAACTCGCGAAAATTTATCTCTAAACGACATTAAAAAAACATGGATGAAAAGCCTTAACAACCCATGTTTATTTATTAGTGCACAAACAAAAGAAAACATCGAAGAATTCAAAAAAACTGTTTACGATTTAGTTAAAGAATTACATGTAAAACGTTATCCTTATCACAATCTACTTTACTAATGCAAATAGATTTTATACATGCCACTATTAACGATTTGCCTATAATTGTAGCCACCTATAATTCAACTATTGCATCACGAATGGTCACCGCCGACTTAGAACCCGTTAGTGTGGAAAGCAAAATAAATTGGTTTAATAATCATTCAACAAATCACAGACCTTTATGGTTAGTTATTTGTAATAATAACTATTGCGGATGGATGAGTTTTAATTCATTTTATGGCAGACCCGCATACGATGGCACTGTTGAATTAAGCATCTATTTAGAAGAATCTGCTAGAGGAAAGGGAATTGGTAAAGTATGTCTCAAAAAAGCGTTAGATGTTTCACCAGAATTAAATATACACACATTGCTTGGCTTTATTTTTGGCCACAATCAACCCAGCCTTAAACTTTTTTTTGAGTTTGGCTTCGAAAAATGGGGCCAGTTACCCGCGGTAGCAAATATGATTAATGAAATGCAAGATCTTATAATAGTTGGAAAAAAAATTAAATAAACTTAAAACATCATTTTATGATTTCATCTTTATTTTTTTTTACCAAACATTCTCATTAAAATTGTTACTAAATTTAATGCATACTAAAGACTTATGACACATTTATCAAACAGAGTTAATAATCTTGCCGAGTCTCAAACTATTGCAATGGCAAGAAAAAGTCGCGAATTAAAAGCCGCAGGTATAGATATTATAAGTTTAAGTCTTGGTGAACCTGATTTTACAACTCCTCACATAATAAAAGAAGCCGCTATTAAAGCAATTAATGAAGATTTTAGTTACTACACACATGTTTCCGGATATTTAGAATTAAGAGAAGCAATCTGCAAAAAATTTAAACGAGATAATGGTTTAACTTATTCTCCTGATGAAATTGTGGTGTCTACAGGCGCAAAACAAAGTATTGCCAACGCTGTATTAAGCATAGTTAACCCTGGCGACGAAGTAATAATACCAGCTCCGTTTTGGGTAAGTTATCTAGAAATTTTAAAATTAGCTGAAGGCGTTCCTGTAATTGTTGACACTAAAATTGATGCTGATTTTAAAATAACCCCTAAACAATTAGAAAGTATTATAACGCCTAAATCAAGATTAATAATGATTAGCACTCCCTGCAACCCAACGGGCAGTGTATATAGTAAAGCGGAATTAAAAGCGTTAGCCGAAGTAGTGGCTAGACATGAAGAACTATACATATTAAGTGACGAAATATACGAACACATAAATTTCGTTGATGGTCATCAAAGTTTTGCTCAATTTGATTTTATTAAAGATCGTGTTATAACAATTAACGGTGTATCAAAAGGTTTTGCTATGACTGGTTGGCGTGGCGGAATTATGGCTGCTCCAAAATGGATTGCTCAAGCTTGCGACAAAATGCAAGGACAATTTACATCAGCAACATGCAGCATTACACAAAAGGCCATGCACAAAGCTATGGAACTTGATTTTAACACATACATTAAACCCATGCGTGATGCTTTTTTACAACGCAGAGATTTAGTTTTAAATTTAATGAAAGATATTCCTGGATTAAAAACCAATACTCCACAAGGTGCTTTTTATGTTTACCCTGAAGTTTCTTATTACTTTGGTAAAAAGTATAAACATCACCTAATCAATAACGCTACCGACCTATCATTGTACTTATTAGAAGAAGGTCATTTGGCATTGGTGCCAGGTGCCGCATTTGGAGATGATATATACATTCGATTTTCCTACGCTACCAGCGAAGAAAATTTAAAAGAAGCCTTAAAAAGAATGAAAGAAGCGTTGGGAAAACTTCAATAATATTAAATTCAAAATGAAAAAATTTTCGATAAAAAAAGATTACGTTCGCGAAGTATTTAAATCGTTTAACAATTTAAATGTTCTTATTATTGGCGATGTAATGATAGACAGCTACCTCTGGGGAAAAGTAAATCGGATATCTCCCGAAGCGCCTGTTCCAATTGTTGCTGTCACAAAAAAAGAAAAAAGACTAGGTGGTGCTGCAAACGTTGCGCTAAATATTCAAGCTCTTGGCGCTAATCCTATTCTATGTTCTGTTATTGGAGTAGATTATGAAGGTCAAGCCTTTTTAGACCTTTTAAAACAACAAAAGTTAAGCCAAAAAGGAATTTTAAAATGCAGAAATAGGATTACAACCGTAAAAACAAGAGTAATTGGTAACAATTCTCAATTGTTAAGAGTTGATGAAGAAGTTGAAAATGAAATAGAAAATTTTGAGACACAACAACTGCTCACTTTAATATCCTACATTATAAATCAGGATAAAATAGACGTTATTATTTTTGAAGATTATAATAAAGGCCTAATAACCAATAGGCTTGTAAACAAAGTAGTTGAGCTCGCTAAAAGTAAAAACATTCCTACCTGTGTAGATCCAAAAAAGAAAAATTTTAATTCTTACAAAGGCGTAAGTTTATTTAAACCAAATTTGAAAGAACTTAGAGAAGGCATTAAAATGGATGTTAGCGGTGACAATATTAACGAGCTGCAAAGAGCTGTGAGTAGTTTTAGGGTTAAACAAAACGCAGAAACTGTTTTAGTTACTTTGGCAGAAAAAGGTGTTATTATTAATAATCGAAAAATTAAAGAGCATATTACAGCACATATCAGAAAAATTGCGGATGTAAGCGGTGCAGGTGATACAGTTATTAGTGTTGCCGCTTTATGCAGAGCCTTAAATTGCCATGAAATTTTTACAGCATCGTTAGCTAATTTATCAGGAGGATTGGTTTGCGAACAAATTGGAGTTGTACCCATCAACAAAGATCAACTTCTGGAAGAAGCTTTAAAACTGGATTTCGTAAAATAAAAAATCATTTTTCGATCTTAAAACATAATGGTTTATTTAGTTGTTATTGAATTGTAATTTGAATTTAAAATTAAGCCATGCAGCACGACAATATTACTCCCTACCAAAATTCTGAATCTAAAAAAGAACAGGTTGCGCAAATGTTTGATAACATAGCCAACCGTTATGATTTTTTAAATAGTCTTTTATCGCTTGGCATTCACAAAGGATGGAGAAAAAAATGCGTTAATATCTTAAAGTCAAAACAACCAAAAGTAATTTTAGATGTTGCAACTGGAACAGGAGATTTTGCGATAGAATGTTCTAAATTAAATCCAACAAAAGTTATTGGTGTTGATATTAGTGAGGGCATGATGAGCTTTGGTAGAGAGAAATTAAAAAAATTAAAATTAGATTCTCTTATTACGCTTGAAAACGGAAACGCTGAAACACTATCTTTTAATGATAATACATTTGATGCCATAGTTGTTGGTTTTGGCGTTCGAAATTTTCAAAATTTAGAAAAAGGCCTTGCCAATTTAAACCGTATTTTAAAACCGGGAGGGCAATTAGTTATTTTAGAATTTTCTTA
>JBIJCO010000049.1:0-16266 GCA_044344665.1 Bacteroidia bacterium
CTCTTAGAATGTTGGCAATTTGATCTGGATTGAATCGTTTTTTCTTCATTTTTTATTAGGTTAATTTATTAGTTTTTTTCTACTAATAAATAGTCCTAATTTTTGGGGAGCTTACACCACCATAAACTTTCGGTTATACATCCAAAATGGAATGATTGCCGAATGTTAATGACGCTTACCAAATATATAAATTTTTAATATTTTAACTGCGAGGATCCTTTTGTATGGGTAGCCTTGCTATTTTTTGAACTTCTATTGACGGAAACCCAAACTCTTCAACAACCTTTCCCAATATTAAATAAATGCCATTACCCTGAAACGGACAAGCCGACAACACAAGAGGAAAATGTACTGTATCAAAAAAATCTCCACATTCATCTAAAAAAGTTCCAAAAGCCATTAGCTCTCCTCGCTTTGTACGAACCGGTTTATAGGTTACATAATTACCCATTATGCGTACTGTTTTACCAACACTGCTCAATAAGTTCCCGGCTCTTGTCTTTATACGCTCTTTTGTTTTAAGTAAATCAAATTCATTTATGCTAATTGGGAAACCCAAAAATTCTATTTCATCATAAGCATCTTCAAAAGCATTATACGCTAATTCAGGAAATACCCACTCCTCAACTGCTTCCTCAAACATTATATTGGCGTTGTAATTTAATTTTTGAGTTGTCTTATTGTAAAAAAGATGCGCTTCCCATAATAAATTCCGTTTAGATTTTTGTGTAAACCTCAAGGCGTCAATTCTAATGAGTATTTTTAACTGTTCAATCCCAATTTGAGTTCGTATCATAAAATTTTCTAAACTAACATAAGCACCATTCCGTTCTCGCTCTATAATTAGTTGATTAATAACATCCGACTGCAATGACTGCACATGAATAAAACCCAAATAAATATCGTTATTAATAATACTTGTGTTTAACTGACTTGTATTTACACAAGGTAAATTAATAACAGCCCCCATTTTTTTTGCTTCGTTTACATAAACCTTTGTGTTATAAAATCCACCAAAATTATTTATAACCGCCACCATAAATTCTTTTGGGAAAAACGTTTTTAAATACAAACTCTGAAAACTCTCAACTGCATAACTAGCCGAATGTGCTTTACTGAAACTGTAACCTGCAAACGATTCTATCTGCCGCCAAACCTCTTTAGCAAGAGCATCAGAATAACCGGCATGTTTACAATGTGCATAATACTTGTCGGCAATTTCATCGAGATGCTTTTTGTTTCTGCTTTTCCCGCTCATCATACGTCTTAACACATCTGCGTCAGCTAAATCTAAACCGCCAAAAAAATGACCTACTTTTAACACATCCTCTTGGTAAACCATTACGCCATAAGTCTCTTTTAACTGCTCTTCCATTACAGGATGCAAGTATTTAAATCCGTTAGGGTTATGAAACCGAGAAATATACTCTTTCATCATACCACTGCTGGCCACACCCGGCCTTATAATTGAACTGGCAGCAACCAGGGTTAAGTAATCCTGACAATGTAATTTTTTTAATAAACCTCGCATGGCAGGACTTTCTATGTAAAAACAACCAATTGTATCGCCTGATTTTAACTGTTGCTGAACTTTTTCATTCTTCTTAAACTTTTCAACCTCATGCACATCAATTTTAATGCCTTTATTTTTGTAAATAATTTCGGCAGCATCTTTAATATGCCCTATACCACGCTGACTCAAAATATCTAATTTTTCAAAACCTATATCTTCAGCTAAATACATATCAAATTGAGTAGTAGGAAAACCCTTTGGCGGTAAATCTAAAGAGGTATAATTGGTTAAGGGTAAATCAGAAACCAACACTCCTCCGGCGTGAATCGTTCTTAAATTAGGATAGTCTTCGATAGACTGATAATGTTTTAAAATATCACGGCATAATTCATTATCGTTTAGCGGCGAATTTGGGTATTTAATTAAACGATCTATCTCTTCTTTAGGTAAACCATAAACCTTACCCATTTCACGAATAATACTTCTGTCTTTAAAGGTTGACATAGCGCCTAATAGAGCAGTGCGTTCACGGCCATGTCTTTTAAAAATATATTCGGTTACATCATCCCGTTCTTTCCAGCTATAATCAATATCAAAATCAGGAGGCGATTTACGTTTAGGATTTAAGAACCGTTCAAAATACAAATCTAATTCAATAGGACACACATCGGTAATCCTTAAACAATATGCTACCACGCTGTTGGCACCGCTACCTCTGCCAACGTGATAAAACCCTCTGTTTAAGGAATATCTTATAATGTCCCATGTAATTAGAAAGTAAGCAGAAAAGCCCAGCTTGTCTATAATTTCCAATTCTTTTTTTACCCGCTCTCCGGCAATTTTATGATGAGCACCATAACGGTATTTTAACCCGTCTAAGGCTAATTTTTCCAATAATAATTTATCATCATAAGCGTTGCCGGTATATGTTTTTTTATTTTTAATTTCTTTAAAATTGAACTTAAAACTACAGGCAGAAATAATTTGTTTAGTGTTTTCAATAATGTGCGGAAAGTTCTCGTATTGTTTTAATAATTGTTTTAGCGGCATCATATTTTCATCAGTGCCGGCAATATGATTTTTATGCAATTGAGACAGTAATAAATTACAATCAATAGCCCTTAATTTTTTATGTGTTTCGTAGCCGTTATAATTACTGTAAGTAACCGTATGTAAAATACAATATTTACGTTGCGTCAATTTTTGTTCAGTAACTATTTTATTTAGTTGAGAAGGCTTAATGCCTATAAATTCATATTCTTTTAAATTCTGTGTTTTAACTTGGTTGTATTGGTAAATAACAAAACAGTTATTAAACTCCGGGCGGTTTGGAATTTCATGGCCGTATAAATTGTGTTGTGTTTGCAGGTCGTTAATTTCTTTAAACCCTTCGTTATTCATGGCGATAGCAATAAATAAAAAATCGTTATTGCTTCTAAATTCCATTCCAACAATAGGCTTAATGTTTTTTTCCATTGCCAGTTTTACAAATTCTAACACACCCGAAGAGTTATTTATATCTGTAATTGCAATGGCATCATAATTATTTTCGATGGCGGCAGTAATAAGTGCTTCGTTAGAAATAACCCCATAGCGTAAACTATAGTAACTATGTGCATTAAGTATCATTAACTTGTTTTTAAACGGCTATTTCTTTTTCACTATTTTGGGTTTGTTTTGTAATACGCCAATGCTTCTCATAACGGCTTTGTCGCCAAAACGTAAGCGGATTTTGTCTAAAGATTGGTAGAGGTTAATCATTTCTTCGGTGTCATCAAATAAATCAATTTGAGGTTGACCGTTTACCAGTTTACTTAGTTTTACACCAATCAAACGAATTAACACTCTGCGAGTAAAATGCTTATCAAACAACTCCATAAGTTTTTGAAGTATCACATGATCAGATGCGGTATACGGAATAGCAGCCTGAAATACATGCGTCTGAAAATCAGAAAAACGAAGTTTTAACACCACACAACCGGCTACTTTATTTGATTTACGCAGTTCAAAACCCAACTCCTCCACCATGGTAATAAGTGTGTTTTTTAATTGAGTAATGTCTGTTGTGTCTTTTTGAAAAGTTGTTTCTCTGCTCATACTTTTTTGTTCTGAGTAGGGTTCAACCGGACTGTCATCAATACCATTGGCTTTATTCCAGATAACTTTGCCACTTTCGCCAAAAGCTTTTTGAAGCATAATAACAGGCATTTGTTGCAATGTTTCAATTTTTTCAATACCCATGTTGCGTAATGATAGGTATGTTTTTTCGCCAACCCCTGGAATTTTTTTTATAGATAATGGCGCGAGAAATAATTTTTCGATGCCGCTATCAACACATTTTTCGCCATTGGGTTTGGCAATACCTGTAGCAACTTTAGAAACAGTTTTGTTTGCCGATAAACCAAACGAAATAGGTAAACCCGATTCTTTGATGATACGCTCACGCAGTTCTTTGGTCCAAAGTAGACTGTTTTTAATGTATTTGTCAATGCCGCTAATGTCAATGTAATGTTCGTCTATAGAAGCTTTTTCTACAAGCGGAGCTCTTTCTTGTATAATTTCGGTAACAATGTTAGAATACTTCGCATAGTTGTCCATATCGCCTCTGATATAAATGGCATTAGGGCAAAGTTGTTTAGCCATTTTAATAGGCATAGCCGAATGTACACCGCTAAGTCTGGCTTCGTAACTGCACGATGAAACTACACCTCTGTCGGAAGTACCGCCTATAATAACCGGTTTACCATTTAAAGAATTATCTAATTTTCGTTCAACAGAGACAAAAAAACTATCTAAATCCATATGCACAATTCGTCTTTCCATGATGATAATTTTGAGAGATTGAATCTACTACTATTTAAAGCGTTTATTTGCTACAATTTATAGTAATTTAATTTTTGTGAATAAATTTTACTTTACTTTGTCGTTAGATGTTTGCCATAATAGATATAGAAACGTGTGGAAGTAAATATGAATTTCGCAGAGGGCGAATAACCGAAATATGTATTTTAATACACGATGGCTTACGAGTAATCGACAAGTTTACAAGTTTAATAAATCCTGAGTGCTACATCAGTCCATACTTTATAAGTTTGTCGGGTATTACAAATGAGATGGTAGTTAATGCGCCAAAATTTCATGAAATAGCGCATAAAATTATTGAAATGACAGAAGGTAAAATTTTTGTGGCACACAATGTTGGATTTGATTACGGCTTTATAAAAGATGAATTTGCTTCTTTGGGTTATAAATACAAACGAGAAACATTATGCACAGTTAGATTGAGTAGAAAATTAATACCCGGAAAAGTATCGTACAGTTTAGGAAATTTATGTAGTTCGTTAGGAATAGAAATTGAAAACAGACACAGAGCAGAAGGCGATGCTGTAGCTACAGCTATATTGTTTGATAAATTACTGGAATTAAAAAGTTACCATCCACAATTTAAAAATCAAGGCGTGGATGAGTTAATGACAAGACGCATTGATAAAATAAAACAATACATATTAAATAAATTACCCGAAGAGTGTGGTATTTACTATTTTCTAAATAAAGAAGGCGAAATAATATACATTGGCAAAAGTGTAAACGTATATAATAGAGCAATGAGTCACTTTAATAGTAAAGAAAATAAAAGTAAGAAAATGCTTAACGATTTATACAATGTTGATTTTGTTAAAACGGGCAGCGAATTGGTTGCATTATTATTAGAAGCAGAGGAAATAAAAAAACACAAACCTAAATACAATAGAATGCGTAAAGCAGATCAATTTACACATTGCATAGATTGGTTTAAAGACGACGAAGGTGTAATACATTTTAAACTTGTGGGTTACGAAGAATCAAAAAATCCATTACAGTCGTTTGTAAGTTACAGTAGTGCAAGAGAACGATTAGAAAATTGGATTGATGAATACAATTTATGTTTACGCTATTGCCATTTAACCGGAGACGATGCAATTTGCTTTAATCATCAGATTAAAAAGTGTAAAGGCATTTGTGCCGGCGAAGAAGAGATAGAATCTTATAATAAACGTGCTCAACAGATATTGGATAACATCATATTTAAAGACGATAACTTTGTTTTAATAGATCATGGCAGACATACAGACGAACGTTCGCTTATTTTAATAGAAAACGGTCATTACATTGGTTGTGGGCAAATTGACAACTCAACCTTTTTTAGTTCGCTAGAAGAGTGCAAGGGGTTAATAAACAAATGTAAATTTTACCCCGATGCAGATGATTTAATAAAAGGGTACTTAAAAAATAATCGATTGAAAAAAGTTGTGTTTTAATTATTAAAAGTGATAATTAATTTTTTATTTATCTAAACAATAGAATTGATTTTTTGCTTGGGTTTAATTTCAGAAGCGCCACCAAAGCAAGTCCACCTGTAATAGTTGTCCAAATTGTTTTTTTTTTCTTTCATAATACTAAGTAGTTTTTTCTTTTAACGCCATCCAAGTAAATACTGCAATAATAGCTCCTAATACTGGTGCTGACAGATAAATCCATAAGTGTTCTGTATGACCTGAAACAATAGCCGGACTTAATGACCGAATTGGATTCATTGATGCACCGCAAATTGGGCCTGCGAATAAGGCTTCTAACCAAACAACTGATCCAATAGCAAGTCCTGCAAACATTCCTTGCTCTTTACTTCCTGTTGCCATATGAATGATCACAAACATTAAAATAAAAGTTAGTATTAATTCCAAAATAAAAGATTGCATTTCTGATCCCGCAGGAAGCGAAGAGCCAAGCAGTTGATTGGCTGGAAATAAAAACCTAAGAACAAGACTTGCTAAAAAAGCACCAATACCTTGGCTAATAATGTAAGGCAAGATCTCTTTAGCAGGGAAAACTTTCGCTACCCAAAAAGCAATGGTAACAGCAGGATTCAAATGCGCCCCTGAAATATTACCAACAGTATAAATCATAGCAATTACAATTAATCCAAACGTTGCTGCAATGCCTGCGTGAGTTATTGCACCAACTGATTCCTGATTAATAATAATTGCCCCAGTACCGCAAAAAATTAGAGCAAATGTTCCAATTATTTCAGCTATATATTTTCTCATTTTATTCTTTCTTTTTTCTAACGTCCAAATGACTGATCCATGTTAACTGAAAGTAATATTGGTTAAACCAAATTTGGTTTCCAATGTTCCAGGTAACATATAAAAACCCTGCTTCTATTTTATTTTTTTCATTAAGCTTTTCACCTAATGCTGCATAAGCCCAATTCTCGCCATAAACAGCTCCGGCGTCCTCAAACGTATTAAAGAAAGGCTCCTCATAAGCGGTGAAGTAAAACTTTTCGTTTATTGGGATATCCATTCCAATTAAATACCGAACTCGGTGTGTAAATGGCGTTTCATTTGTAAAACGGTTATGAACGAATCTACCATCAAATCGTAAACGATGTGTCAGGGTTACTTTTTTAATGGAGTGCTTGTACTTTGCTTGGAAATAAAACCTATTTTCGTTTACATTATTATCATAAACCACATTTTCTCTTTGGTAAACATAACTTCCGGTCAAAGAAAACTTACTATTAACATTATAACTCAAAGCCTGTTCTGAATAAAACAAATGGAAATAGGAATTTTTAGAAACATCAGGCTTGTCGAAATTTACAAGTGGAAAAGCAGCAAAATAATATAAACTATAATCGAGTTTATTATTTATTGTTCCCCAATGGTCAATGGTAGGGAACACACCGCCTACGTTAATGCTTTGAGCATTTATACTTGACGCAATTATTGTAATAGCTAAGACTAAAACAAACCTATGCTTACTCAGATTCATAAATTATAGTTTCGAGAAAACATAAAGAGTTTCTAATGCGATTTGTTTGCAACGCTCATCGTATTTAGCATCCTGTAAAGGCGTATTATCAAATGCTTTTGGATCATCATAAGTAGTTCCAATTCGCAATTCAACACCCGGAATAAACGGACAGTTCTCCTCGGCATCACTGCAAGTCATAATGGCTGCAAATTCTTTCTGAGGATTTTTAGGATCATCATAGGTTTTAGAAAAACAAACACTCGGAGTTTCATTATCATCGTGGAACACATGATAGGTTGTGTTTTTTTCAATATTGATTGGCCTGATGTAGAGGCCTACTCTTTTTAGCGAGTTAATGGCATTGATATTAAATGCAGTTGCTTCCGTACCTCCAGAGTATGTATTTACATTTTTAATTCCATAGTAACTTGCAGCCACATGCGCCCAAACCTGTCCAAAATGACTTCTTCGAGAATTATGGGTACAGATGTAAACCAAATTAATTGGATTATTTGCCTTCCTTTTAGTATTGATATATTGAGATATTTTGCTGAGAGTTTCTTTTCTATGATTAGGAATGTTGTTAAATTCCTTTGTTAAATTATCGCAATAGGTTTTTATAGCTGAAATCATATTCAAAAAATTAGCTTAGCAACATTTACCTCCCGGAGCGCAAGTATTTTTAGTGGTGTTTTGTAATTCACCTAAACTAACTTTCAATTTTTCGGTTGGAATCCCACACTTATCACTTGCTAAACAAGCAGTAAATTGGTTAGTCAACACAAAGTTCTTTCCGTCAAAATCTAAACCGTATTTACCAATTGTGTCGCTTTGATATTCAACTTCAATCTCAGCATCTTCAATACCTAATTTAGTTTCGGACAAAGCAATAATATCTTTCAGTTTTTGAGGAGCAAGACGATGATCAAAATCGTTAGCTTCCCATAATTGAAAATTAATTACCGTCTCGTTTCTAGTAGTTCCGCCGCAATCAATAAAATGTTTTGTTACTTGTCCTACCTCAGTTACATGAAAATGAGCTGGAACTAGTTTTCCGTTAGGTAATGTAAAAGTTAAGTGCTGAATTGAATTTAATTGTCTTTTAAAATCTGATAGTTTCATTTTAATATATTTTAGTTGTTTATTTAATCGTTATTTACCGATGTTTTGTGGTAATTTTTTTAGCAGCATTTGTTTTTAGCATTATAATCTTCAAAAAAAGCTGATAAATACATTTTAGCATTTTGCCATTCCTTTTCATCTATACAGTAGCATACCTTTGTGCCATCAATATCACCTTTTATTAATCCTGTTTCTTTTAATTCTTTTAAATGTTGCGATACTGTGCTTTGAGAAAGAGGAAGTTCATCTACGATATCTCCGCAAATACACGCTTGCTTTTTAATTAATATTTTAAGAATTGCAATACGAGCAGGGTGAGCAAGAGCTTTTGCATATGCTGCAATTTTGTTATCCTTTACTGTGAATTCTTCAGATTTTGTCGTTCCCATGTATTGTTTGTTGTAATTTATATCGTAAAATTACGATTAAAAACACATGCTGCATTGTTAAAAAAATAGAACATCCATAAACAATTGTTTTACAACAAGATAAATTCATTTTATGATTAAAAGCACTATTATAATTTTTAGATTGGTTTTGGGTGAACCGGACTACAACTCGTAATTACATTATTATTAATGCAAATAAAATTCGGATTAATTAATTACTGCCCCCTCGAAATAATATTTTATTTGAAATTCCTTAATTTTAATAGGGTTTAGAAACAAAAAAGCAGACTATTTTTTAATAGTCTGCTTCAGTACCCAGGAGAAGCAGACACGGTAAAATACTATTAAATGTCGTGAAAAACCCATCTATAGAAACTATCCGTAGGATTAACCTCTTCTAACTTAAAAAAGCTCATAAAAACCTGCCGAATGCTCTACCGTATTTTTTACGGTTAGTGAAACATGAATCAGAAGATATCATAATTGTTTCAAGCCAGAATTGACAATTATTCAAAACCAAAAGTACTTATCTTAAGAATAACTATTCAATTTTAATCTTCCCGAAAGTTATCTTTACTTTTTATTATTATATTTAGAACAATATACTATTTAACCATTAAAACAATAATTTAACTGTATGAAAATAAACCGATTTTTTATATTAATACTCCTTGTAATTAGTGGTAACTTAGTTTCGCAAAACAAAACTCTAGACTCCCTCCAAAACATTATTACACAATCAAAATACGATACCAACCAAGTAAAAGCTTTAACAAAAGTTGGCATATTAAAATACTTTAACGTGGGCAATTACGATACTGCACTCATATACTACAACCAAGCCTTAGTCCTCGCACAAAAACTAAATTATAAACAATACATAGCAAATTGCTACAACAATATAGGGCTTCTTAACTATGCCCAAAGTAATTACCCAAAAGCCCTCGATTTTAATTTAAAATCTTTAAAAATAAGGGAAGAAATTGGCGATAAACAAGGCATAGCAAATTGCTACAACAGCATAGGTCTAGTATACATGGGCCAAAGTAATTACCCAAAAGCTCTTTATTATTATTTAAAAAGTTTAAAAATTGCCGAAGAAATGGGCAATAAACAATACATATCAACTTGCTACATGAACATGGGAATTATATACCAAAAACAAAACAATTACCCAAAAGCCCTTTATTATTATTTAAAAAGTTTAAAAATTGCCGAAGAAATGGGCAATAAACGAGGCGTAACAAATTGCTACGCCAACGTAGGTAATATTTACTACTACCAAAACAATTACCCCAAAGCCCTTTATTATTATTTAAAAAGTTTAAAAACTGCCGAAGAAATGGGCAATAAACGAACCATAGGATATTGTTACACTAACATTGGTAATACCTACTACTACCAAAACAATTATCCCAAAGCCCTTAATTATAATTTAAAAAGTTTAAAAATATATAAAGAAATGGGCGATGAACTTGGCATAGCTACTTGTTATGTAATTTTAAGCGGCTTATTCACAAAACTAAACCTACCTGTAAAAGGAAAAATTTATGCAGATAGTGCCATAAAATTAAGCAAACAAATTGGAAATTTAGAAAATGAACGCTTAGGCTATCAATACTTAGCACTAGCTGATAGCTCCATAGGCAACTACAAAGGGGCTTACCTAAACTATGTGCAGTTTAAAATCTTAAGCGATAGTATTTTTAATACCGAAAACAGCAAGCAAATTGGCGATTTAAAACTTAATTTTGAATTAGAAAAAAAAGAAGCCGAGCTAATAGCTAAAGCAGAGGTGCAAAAGCTTGTTACAGCTGCGGAGGCGCAAAAGCAAAAACTCTTTCTGCTACTTGTATCTTGCATTTTACTTCTTGTAGCTGTATTTGCTATATTTATGTACCGTCGTTTTAAAATAACTCAAAAGCAAAAAAATATTATTGAGCTAAAAGAAAAAGAAACGCAACTACAAAAACATATAATTGAAGAAAAGCACAAAGAAATTACCGATAGTATTAATTATGCTGAAAGAATTCAACGAAGTTTTATGGCTACAAAGGAATTACTTGATAATAATCTAAAAGATTATTTTATATTTTTTCAACCCAAAGATGTTGTAAGCGGTGATTTTTATTGGGCATCGAAATTAGAAGACGGAAGGTTTGCATTAGTGACTGCTGATAGCACGGGACATGGTGTGCCCGGGGCAATCATGAGTATTTTGAATATATCTTCTCTTGAGAAAGCAGTTGAACAAGGTGGTAAAAAACCTTCTGAAATTTTAAATTTCACAAGAAAATCAATAATTGAACGCTTGAAAAAAGATGGAAGCCCCGAAGGTGGAAAAGATGGCATGGATGCCAGTTTGATTTGTTTTGATTTTGACAGAAATGTTTTCGCATACTCTGCTGCAAATAATCCGATTTGGGTTGTTCGTGGAACTGAAATTATTGAACTTGATCCAGAAAAGATGCCAGTTGGAAAACATGATAAAGACACAATTCCCTTTACGCAGAAGGATTTTTTAATGATGCCTAACGATATGGTTTATACATTAACGGATGGAATGCCTGATCAGTTTGGTGGACCTAAGGGAAAGAAATTTATGTATAAAAGGTTGAAAGAGTTATTAATAAGTATTGCAGGTTTACCTGTGGAAAAGCAAAGAAACCTATTATCTGAATCATTTAATAATTGGAAGGGAGACATAGAGCAGATTGATGATGTAACTTTAGTTGGTATTAGAATATAGTTAAAAAGAGATTTAATAGTATTAATCCTTTTTCAAGTTCTAAAGAGCAATTCGAATCCAACAAAAGCATGGATTGGCAGCAGGCTATATGAGAAAAGTATGCTAAGGATCATAAAAATAATAACAATATTATTATTATTAAAAAACCATTCGGATGAACATACGAAAAGTTGAATAAATTGGAAGAACATTATGCATTTGGCGAAATCGACTCATATATCTACTCCAAATTCAGTGAACCATTAAAGAAAGAGAGTGCTTAAATTTCCGAAGCCGTCATAGAATACGATTTTGAATTATCGAACCATAAAGAATTGATAGATTATTCATTTCGATTAAGCTCTAATGCCTCGTCAATATTGCAATCTTTCGATTACTTCCACGAGCAGCGATTCCAAAGATTGATTTTCTCCTCCGGTATTTATTATGATGAACGAAATGATTAATATCAAACATTTCTCAACAACATTATTGTATGCTTAACGCCTAGATATCTGTTGTTTTAGATAATAAAAAAAGCCGGACTTCTGAAAAAACTTCAAAAAAGTCCGGCTTAGTACCCAGGAGGAGACTCGAACTCCCACACCTTACGGCATACGCACCTCAAGCGTACTTGTATACCATTCCAACACCTGGGCAAATTACCAAGCTTGTTTGTATACTTCTCAAAAACAGTTGAGACAAACACTTGAGTTTTTATAACCTAAAAAGGCCATAAAATTTTCGTAAAAGTAAAAAAAATGTACTTCTTTTTGCTGTTTTTAAACAAAATATTAATATATTTGCGACCCTATTTCGAAGCCGCTGTTTACACAAGGTAGAGTATGCTGGAAATAATAACTTAAAATTTTACAACATGAGCCTTTTATTAGACTACGTAAAAAAACAAATTACAAATGAAGTAAAACACCCAAACTTCAAAGCAGGAGACACTATTACAGTATCCTACAAAATTAAAGAAGGTGAAAAAGAACGTATTCAGCAATTCACAGGAATTGTAATTCAACGTAAAAACGAAAAGGCAACTGCCTCTTTTACAGTTCGTAAAATGAGTAACGGAGTTGGTGTTGAACGTATTTTTCCTATCACTTCACCTTTCATCGAGAAAATTGAATTAAATAAAATTGGTATAGTTCGTCGCGCTAAACTATTCTATTTACGCGAACTTACTGGTAAAGCCGCACGTATACGCGAAAAAATTCAAAACAAAAAAGATAAATAATTTTAATTTTAAACTTTATAAAAGCCGTATTATTAATTTAATACGGCTTTTGTATTTTATAAAGGTCTGGTTGTTTAAGTTAATTTATTATTCTATTTTTAGCACTTAACTTAAAAAAAATATGGAAAATAACACACAACAAAAAGGACATCCAAAAGGACTCTATTTTCTGTTTTTTACAGAAATGTGGGAACGCTTCAGCTATTATGGTATGAGAGCAATTTTCATTCTGTTTATGACAGATAAAATTATTGGATTGTCAATGACTGATGCCGATGCGTCACAAATTTACGGAAGTTACACCGGCTTAGTTTATTTAACACCATTGTTAGGTGGTTATTTATGCGATAAATTTTTAGGCAACAGAAGAAGTATAATTATTGGCGGAGCATTAATGGCTTTAGGTCAGTTTTTAATGTTTTTAAGCGCCAGTATTATTGGCGATGCAGGCATATCAATCATGTGGGCTGCCTTAACGGTAATAATAATAGGAAACGGTTTTTTCAAACCAAATATTTCTACCATGGTTGGTCAATTATATCCAGCCGGCGATAGAAGAATTGACAGTGCGTTTACAATTTTTTACATGGGTATTAATTTGGGGGCTTTCTTCTCGCCATTAGTTTGCGGTTCTATGAGTTATAAATGGGGCTTTATGGCAGCTTGCATAGGCATGGTAGCAAGTTTAATCTGCTTTGTTTTATATCAAAAAAAATATTTGATTTCAGAAGAAGGCAAAGAGCTTGGTTTACCAGTAAAAAAATTAGATCTCAAAAATATCCTAGTTATTATAGGTTCAATTGGCATCATATTTTTTATGTTAAACTTCAAGCAAATGTTTAAAAGTGATGTGGATATTATTAGTTACTTTATTTATGGTGCTATGTTAGCCATGCCAATAATAATTTTAAGCGATAAAAGCCTAACTGTAATTGAAAGAAAAAGAATTATTGTTGTTTTTATTTTAGCTTTCTTCGTTATTTTCTTTTGGGGAGCATTTGAACAGGCTGGAGCTTCGTTAACATTGTTTGCCGACAGACAAACCGACAGAACTATATTTGGTTGGGAAATGCCTGCTTCATATTTTCAATCAGTTAATCCATTGGCAGTTATTTCTCTTGCACCTGTATTTACTCTAATTTGGGGCTTTTTGTACGTCAGAAAATTAGAACCATCATCCCCTAAAAAAATGGCATTAGGTTTGGCCTTGGTTGCATTAGGTTATGTTGTAATTGCAATTGCTGTAAAAGGTTTAGGTATTAGCGATAAAGTTAGTATGTGGTGGCTTGTTGCATTATACATCATTCACTCAATGGGCGAATTGTGTTTGTCTCCAATTGGATTATCAATGGTATCTAAATTGGCGCCTATACGCTTGTCTTCTTTATTAATGGGAACTTGGTTTTTAGCTAATGCTGCGGCAAATAAATTTGCGGGAACATTAAGCGCTTTAATACCTCCAAGTCCGGAGGCCGGAAGCACAGAACCTATTGTTTATCCTTCAGTTTTGGGTATGCAAATAACAAACCTGTACGAGTTTTTTATGCTATTTATAATTATGACTGCTGCAGCGGCGGCAATATTATTTATACTTAGTTCGTGGTTAGAAAAAATGATTAAAGAAAAACACGAAGAAACACACGTAGAAGAATCAAGATAAAATAAAAAGATATCATAATTAAGCCCCTTATAAATCAAACATTAATAGTTTTATAAGGGGTTTTTAGTTAAAATTTAAAAATTGAGAACACCTATCACATCCATAGAACAAATTCAAAATTTTAAAGGCAAGTATCCTAAACAACTATGGTATTTGTTTTTTAGTGAAATGTGGGAACGCTTTAGTTTCTACGGCATGCGTGGTATGCTGGTGTTTTTTATGGTTAACCAGTTATCGTTAAACGATGTTGTTGCCAATTTACAATATGGTGCCACGCAAGCTTTTGTTTATGCATTTACTTTTGTGGGCGGTTTGTTTGCCGACAAAATTTTAGGACTAAGAAAATCTTTATTCTGGGGTGGTCTGTTAATGATTGTTGGTAGCATTTTACTTGCCGTTAATCCAAAAGATTTTTTCTTTTTAGGTATAGCGTTTAACATTATTGGTACAGGATTTTTTAAACCAACAATTTCTTCAATCGTAGGAAACTTATATAAACCCGGCGATTCGAGAACCGATGCTGGCTTTTCGTTATTTTACGCCGGCGTAAATTTAGGCGCTTTATTAGGAGGTTACTTTTGTATTGCCATCGGTAAAGGCCAATTATTTCAAAATGTTATTCCGGCTCAGTATTCTTGGAACGTTGCATTTGGCTTAGCCTCAATTGTAATGGTTGTTAGCTTACTTACATTTGTTCGCACCCAAAAAAGTCTTGGCCCAATTGGCACTTCTCCTCTGCTCCATCACGATAATAAAAAAAGAAAACTATTTGAATTGCTTACATATTTAGGTTCAATAGGCATTATCCCTTTAATAATTCTATTAGTTTCTAATTCTGAATATACAGATGTATTTATGTTTATTATTGGCCCTTGCGCGCTCCTATATTTAATTTACGAAATGCGTAATTTCTCATTACAAGAAAATAAAAAATTAATTGCGGCAATCATTTTCATGCTGTTTTCTATTTTTTTCTGGGCATTTTTTGAGCAAAGCGGCGGCTCGCTAAGTTTATTTGCTGCAAACAATTTAAACAATTCGGTTGCTGGTATAACCCTCGACCCAAACGGCGTAAACAATTCGGCTAACTCTTTATTTGTGATTGTTTTTGCAAGCTTAATAGGCTTGCTTTGGATTTGGTTAAATAAAAGAAAGCTAGAACCCAATACCGTAGTTAAGTTTGGAATTGCCTTTTTATTTTTAGCTGCTGGTTTTTATATTTTTTATTACACCAAATTCTTTGCAAACACACAAGGTATTACATCGCTTAATTTATTTACGTTTGGATGGTTTATTATAACCTTTGGCGAATTATGCCTTTCTCCCATTGGCATGTCTATTATGACAAAACTCTCTCCTAAAAAAACGCAGGCTGTTATCATGGGAATGTGGTTTTTAGCAAGTGCTTACGGTCAGTACTTTGCCGGCTTGCTAGGTGCTAACATTGCCAGTGCTTCAGAAAATTCAAGCAACTTAGAAAAACTAATTATTTATGCTGATGGTTATAAGCAGTTAGGGGTTTACGCTTTGCTATCAGGTATAGTATTAATTGCAATTTCTCCATTAGTTAAAAAATTAATGGGTGAAGTAAAATAAAAAACCGGACTTTATAATTTGTACTTTAGAAAGTAGTGTTCTTAAATTAAAATTATTTTGTATTAATCTTTTAAAAAAAGAGGGTCATTATTTTATAAAATGAAACCAATATTAACCTTTATAATATTAGTTAGCATTAGCATATACAATTACATTTATTCTCAATTATTACCGCAAGAAAACAGCATTCTATTTAAGCAAACCAATTCTGTATTTAAT
>JBIJCO010000050.1:0-15512 GCA_044344665.1 Bacteroidia bacterium
TACTGTAACAGGTATAGATGCAAATGCTTGTACAAACACACAAACTGTTGATGTAGTTGTTAACCCTAATCCTACGGTGAGTGTTGTAGCATCACCAACAGTGATTTGCGAAGGAAGTTCGTCAACTTTAACTGCCAATGGAGCAATAACGTATTCATGGAGCACAGGTGCTACCAATTCAATTGAAGTAGTGACGCCAAGTGTAAGTGCCAACTATACAGTAACAGGAACAGATGCAAATGCTTGCTCAAATACACAAACTGTTGATGTAGTTGTTAATGCTTTACCAACGGTTAGTTTCGCAACTATACCAAATCCGTTATGTGAGTTGACGACTACTATTTCATTATCTGCTAGTCCTACTGGTGGTGTTTTTTCAGGAACTGATGTTTCAGGAACAGACTTTATGCCATTGTCAGCAGGTATTTTTACTGTTACATATACATATACTGATGGAAATAATTGTACAGTTTTATCTGACCAAACGGTTACAGTTAATACTTGTACAGGAATAGAAGAGATAAATAATGAAAATGTTTTAATTTACCCAAATCCAACCACAGAAGATATAAATATATCAGTTAAAGGAAATATATTAAATTCAGCAAGTGTTGAATTGTATGATGTAATTGGGAAACTAATTTTCCATGATAAGATTAAAGAAGGAAACACTAATTTAAAATTAACCACAATTGCCAAAGGTATTTATCTGTTGAAGGTTAAATTAAATGAAACATTATTTATCAAACGAATTATTAAAGAATAATATATTGTTAACTTAAATAATGGCCTAAGATTTTATTTAAATCATTGATAATTATTATAAACAATGATTTATAAATTCAATTTTTTAAATCGATTTGAATGTAAATATTTAACTCTCTTTAAATCTTTAAGCGAATAAGGAATTGAAATTTAAGAAATTAAAATTCGTTTCATTTTTAATTACACTTTTAAAGATGATAAATTTTGTAAACGTGTAAAAAGAGTTCGAAAAAATGTCGATGGACTCCCCTACTATTTCCGCAAAACCCTTGTATTTATAAGGGTTTTATTTTTTGGGGTGGATATTGTGGTGAAATTAAATATGTTGCATCTTAAACTGCTATATTGCTTTTATTAACTTTTTTGTAAGTACCTTTAATCCTCAATGCCTCCTGCAACTCAGCCTCATTTATCAAAAAATAACCTCCTGACCTAAGTCTATCAATTTCCCTGTTTTTAAGTACTTTATAGAGTTTTATTTTGTTGTTAATATTTACATGGCTAGTATGATATTTTTTGCAGGCGTCTTTAATAGAAATGAAATCAGGAACATTACTCTGATTGATAGTTGGCATCAATTTTTGAAGCTGCTTCATAATAGAAAGCTGATTCTGCTCAATGTTTTCTAAACGCTGAACAATACTTAGTAATGCCTTACCCTCTATAAGTGTAACCCCTTCCATTCAAAATTATTTAACCGAAATCATTAATATTTTTTTAGTTAATCTATTTTATCGGTTTTTATAGGAGAATTTGGTCGTGATGTCAATGAAATAATCTTAATTTATGTTGTTAGTTCTGAAATTCTGAATCAATTAAGCCTGACCTTAAAGTCATTTGTGCCAGTCAGTATAAATTGATGTTATAAAACACGTGTCTGAGATAATGAAAAATATTTTACGTTAAACTAACTATTTTTAAAAGCTTCGGTAGCCTTCCTAACGCTACCATTTAACAAAAGTAGCTGAGAGGCTTCCTCGTAATTGATAATACCGGTATTTTTCATCAGCATCTTTACACCTCTATCTACCAATTTATTATTAGTTAATTGCATGTCAACCATTTTATTCCCTTTTACTCTGCCAAGCTTTATCATAACAGCTGTAGAAATCATGTTTAAAACCAATTTTTGCGCCGTTCCACTTTTCATGCGGGTAGATCCAGTAACAAACTCAGGTCCAACTACCACTTCAACCGGCATTATAGCAACTTTAGACAATTCGCTACCTGCATTGCATGTAATACATGCTGTAATTATGCCGTTTTTATTACAGTTTTCTAATGCTCCAATTACATAAGGTGTAGTACCCGATGCTGCAATTCCTAAAACTATATCTTTATTTGAAACATTATAGTGTTGCAAATCTAACCATCCTTGTTGAGTATCGTCCTCGGCAAATTCAACAGCTTTTCTAATAGCTGTATCGCCTCCTGCTATTAAACCAACAACAATACCATGTTCTATTCCATACGTTGGCGGACATTCACTGGCATCAAGAATACCCAGTCTTCCACTTGTTCCGGCACCAATGTAAAATAAACGACCTCCACTAGCTAAATGCTCTACAATTTTATTTACTAATTTTTCAATTTGAGGAATTGCTTTTTCAACAGCAAGAGGTACCGTTTTATCTTCTTTATTAATATTGTAAAGAAGCTCATTAACACTCATGCTTTCTAAGTGATTATAATAAGAATCTTCTTCTGTGGTTTTCATAAAAATACAATTAATGCTAATTTTAATTATGGCGTAATTTTTTTTGGTGTTCTTTAGTATTATAATTATTCCAAAATTACCTTTTTAGTGATAGTGAAAGTTTGGTTACTTAAACCTAAAAAATAAATTCCTCGTTCTAATTTTGAAAGGTCAATTTCATACCTAGAGTAAGTCTTAATAAATTCAAAATCTAATTGTTTTCCTTCTATAGAAAAGAGTTTTAATTTAATTTCCAATTCTGATTCTATGCTTAAACGAGCTGTTGCTGGGTTAGGATAAATTTTTATTTCACGATTAAACATATTTAAATTGTCACTTGATGATAGATTACAAGCAAGCGAGCCTAAAATATTTTTACTGAAAATAACTTGTGATAAATTTAAACTGTCCATAAATTGATTAGCAGCAACACAGTCTCCTTTTAAATTGGCATCTAAAAAAGGATTAACAAAATTCATGTATAATTTTAGTGCGGTAGCATTGGGTATAGTATTGCTGCAACCACTGGTGCTTTGACCAAACGTACAGTTAAAATTGCTTCCGTTACCAAAATCACAATGCGTAAGATTTTTAATGTTTACAAGAAACTTTTTACTTGATGCAGTGCTATCCCACATTTGTAATTGATTAGTAGTAAGAGGCGTCACACAATCATTTTTACCACTTATAATTAATGTAGGAACAGTTACTGTTTTTGCCGCCTGAGAGGAACGTGGAGTGGTTTGTGCAGCCGCAAAATTAAATAAGCAAGTTAGATTTACATTATTACTAGCCGCTAAAAAAGACGAACCACCACCCATAGAATGTCCTGAAATAGCCAGTTTTTGAATAACCTTACCTGTAAAATTTGGAACCAAGGTATTTGCTGCATTTAATTGTAAAATCTTATCGCCAACTAACGCTAAATCTTTTCCAAAATCACTATGATTCGGGCTAAAACCGCCTTCTGTTCTTGGTAAAGCAACTATATAACCTCGTTTAGATAATAAAGAATAAATATTATCATAACTACTCCAGTCCATAACAAAACCATGCCCAATAACAACAACCGGAAAAGAACCTGTAGCAACTGCAACATTAGATCCTGAGACAGAAGCCGGGTAATAAATTTCTGTTTGTATTTGCCGGCCAGGACCGCCGCCACTTCCGAACCCACCTGTTCGTGAAGGGTCATTAAACGTTACAGTTATTGTTCCTGTTTGAAATGTTTGCGAATTAATGGAAAATGAAAAAAACAAAAAAAATAAGAAAAATAAATATTTCATATCTGTGATTTTTTAAAAATTATATTTTGTTAACGTTGTATAGTGTTGCTTCTCCGGATGTACAAATTTTTCCGGTTAATTTATCTTTTATTATTGTTTCAATTACAGCCTTATGTTTGTCTTTCAACACTTCTTTTACTATTAATACAGCTTCATATTCGGTATCGGGATACATAGGCCTCATAAAATTTAAATTCTGCCCTAAATAAATTGTGCCTTCTCCTGGAAATAATGTTCCAAAAACTTTACTAAAAATAGATGCCCCCAGCATACCATGAATTACCGGCCTTTTAAAAATAGTTTTAGAAGCATATGTATCATCTGTATGCACCGGATTATTATCTCCGGTAAGCTCTGCAAACTTCAACACCTCGCTTTGCGAAAATTTAAATTCATGAAGATATTCTTGTTTAATTTCAAGCATAAAGCACATTTAAAAAAATAAATTTAAAACAAAAAAAAGTTTAAATAAAAGAATAATTAACTTTAGACGTAAATCTAATTTTATTTAATGGACTATTCTAAAATAATTTTAAACAAAGGAAAAGAATTTTCCTTGCAACGTCAGCATCCATGGGTGTTTTCTGGTGCTATTGCAAAAAAAGACAGTAATCTCAAAGATGGTGACATTGTTGAAATTTATTCACATCAAAATCAATTTCTTGGCACTGGTTATTTTTCAGGAACAGGAAGTATTTCAGTAAGAATTATTTCTTTCAAAAAAGTTACCATTGATGAAAGTTTCTGGTATGAAAAAATAAACAAAGCATATCAATACCGTTTACAACTATCCATTTTAAATTCAAAAACCAATGTTTTTAGGTTGTTTTTTGGCGAAGGTGACGGTGTTCCTGGATTAATTTTGGATTATTATGATGGCAATGTTGTTTTTCAAGCTCATTCGTGGGGTGTTTATTTACAAAAGGAAAATATAGTTTCTGCAATAAAGAATGTATTTAAATCAAATTTAAAATGCATATACAATAAAAGTGCCGAAACATTACCAAAACATCATGCTGATAAAACCACTAACGGATTTATTATTGGTAAAGAGGATACTGAAATTATTGTAAAAGAAAATAATCATTTGTTTAAAATAGATTTTATTAATGGACAAAAAACAGGTTTTTTTATTGATCAGCGAGATAATAGAGAATTATTAGCCAAATACAGTAAAGACAAAACAGTATTAAATACATTTTGCTATACAGGTGGTTTTTCAGTTTACGCCGCATTAGCGGGTGCAAAAATGGTTCATTCGGTTGATGCTAGCCAAAGCGCCATTAATTTATGCGACAACAATATTGAACTAAATAAAATAAGCAATCATAACAGTTTTGCTATAGATACTTTTGAGTTTCTAAAAGATAAACAAAACATATACGATGTAATTGTATTAGACCCGCCTGCATTTGCCAAAAGTAGAGACAGTAAACACAATGCAGTAATTGGCTATAAGCGATTAAACGCATTGGCATTAAAATTAATTAAACCTAACGGTATAATATTTACGTTCAGTTGCAGCGGTGTGGTTGATAAATATCTGTTTTATAATACAATTACAGCTGCCGCTCTTGAAGCCGGAAGAAATGTGAAAATCTTACACTATTTAATTCAACCAGCAGACCACCCTGTAACACCTAATTTTGCTGAAGGTGAATATTTAAAAGGAATGGTTTTGTTTGTTGAATGATAAAATTATATTTAGATGTTACTAAAAAAATTATCCTAAACCATTCAATAATTTAATTGTTGAAAAGCTAATATAATAGCCTATAAAAAATTAATCATGATTTTAAACGAACAACATCTCAATCAACTATTAATAAACTCCAGTTATTCAAGCCAATTAAAAGGTATTGCATCTAAAGTTTTTAATAACGAACGAATTACTATTAATGAAGGAGTGCTATTATATAAAGAGGCTGAACTTGGTTTTTTAGGTGTATTGGCAAATTATATTAGAGAGAAAAAAAATGGAAATTATGTTTATTTTAATCACAATTTTCATGTAGAACCAACAAACATTTGTGTTTACTCTTGTTCATTTTGTTCATACTCACGATTAATAAAAAATCGAGAACAAGGCTGGGAACTTTCCATTAATCAAATAATGGATATTATAAAAAAATACGATAATCAATCGGTAACAGAAGTTCATATAACCGGAGGAGTTGTTCCAAAGCAAGATTTAGATTTTTACACCGAACTTTTTAAACAAATTAAAAAACACAGGCCCGAATTACATATTAAAGCTTTGACGCCAGTTGAATTTCATTATATCTTTAAAAAAGCGAAATTAAGTTATGAAGAAGGTTTAAAATTAATGATCGAAGCCGGACTAGATAGTTTACCCGGTGGTGGTGCCGAAATTTTTGATAAGGAAATAAGAGATAAAATAGCTGGCGGTAAATGTACTGCTGAAGAGTGGTTATCAATACATGAAATTTGGCATAATATGGGGAAACAATCTAATGCCACTATGCTTTATGGTCATATCGAAAGTTTCGAACATAGAATCGATCACATGAACCGATTAAGAGATTTACAAGACAAAACAAAAGGTTTTAATGCATTTATACCTTTAAAATTCAGAAACAAAGAAAATGAAATGGCCAATGTACCAGAGGTTAGCGTTTTGGAAGATTTGCGTAACTACGCCATTTCACGAATTTTTTTAGATAATTTTCCGCACATAAAAGCTTATTGGGCAATGATTGGAAGAAACACAGCACAACTCTCATTAAATTTTGGAACCGATGATTTGGACGGAACAATTGATGATACCACCAAAATTTATAGCATGGCAGGTGCCGAAGAGCAAAACCCAAAATTAAGCACAAACGAATTGGTAAGCTTAATCAAAGGTGTTGGTAGAACTCCTGTTGAAAGAGATACACTGTATAATGTGGTTAAAGAGTTCGAATAAAGAATCCGAAAAATAAATTTAATTAAAACGCTCGTATAATAATAAGCCATGATGAAAAAAATTCTTACATCTATTCTAATTTTATCTTTTATATGTTGTATCGGACAAAGTTATAACGTAACATCAAAAGATACATCATGGAAAGCTAATGGTTTTTTTGGCCTAAATTTTAGTCAAACATCACAAAGCAATTGGCAAGGTGGAGGGCAAAACAATTTTGCTCTAAATTCATTATTAAACCTTCAGATCAATTATAAAAAAAACAAACACGAATGGACAACCAAATTAGATGCCCAATATGGAATTATAAAAGTAGACGACGATAAATTATTTAAAAAAAATATAGATCAATTATTTATTTTGTCAAAATACAATTTAAATGCATTTAACAAATATTGGTTTTATGTTATTCAAGCGGATTACCGCACCCAATTTGCTCCGGGTTATAATTATATTGGTGATTCTATTATTGGTTCTGCAAGATCTGACTTTAACTCTCCAGGATATATACAATTAGGAATAGGATTAGATTGTAAACCTACAAACTATTTCTCCGCAACTTTTGCGCCTTTGGCAGGTAAAACAACGCTAGTAAACCGACAATACCTTGCAAATGAAGGGGCTTTTGGCGTAAAAAAAGCTGTTTACGACTCCGATGGCAATATTATTGAAAAAGGTAAAAAAATAAGATACGAATTTGGAGGTCGGTTAATTTTAAAATTCAAAAAAGATATTTTTAAAAATGTAAATCTCGATTCTTACTTAGATTTGTTTTCTAACTATGGTAATAAACCACAAAACATTGATGTTGTATTTAATAACCTAATAACATTTAAAATAAATAAATTTTTCACTGCAAATATTATTTCGCAAATACTTTACGACGATGAAATAATAACAATTCGTGATTGGAATAAGGATGGCTTGTATACTAACAAGAACGATATTTATGGGCCACGATTACAATTGTTAACAACACTTGCTGTTGGATTCGGATATAAATTTTAAAACATTATCAGTTAAAATAAATTTTCACTTTAATAAGATTTAAATTTGACGTGTACCTTTATTGTAAAATTAATTTAATGAGATTTATTTTTGTAATATTCTTGATGTCATCCATAGTTTTAAAATCGCAAAATGATACTAAGTCAATTTTTTCTCTAAACCCTGCCTTAGGATTAAATGGCTGCCAAATTCACGGAGACAGCTACAGCGGCTATGATAAACTCGGTTTATTTTCAGGCATAGCAGTTAATGCTTTAATAAACAAAAAATTAAGTTTCGATATAGGCTTTTATTTTTCTCAAAAAGGAGCCAGACATAACCCCGTTCCATCAAAGGGCGATTTTAGTTACTATAGAGTTAATTTAAATTACCTTGAAATACCGTTAATTGCCAGATACCAACTTAACTCTATTTATTTTGCATCAATTGGCCCTTCTATAGCTTATTTGGTTAATTATAATGAAAATATAAATTACATTGATTTTACAGGATTCTATCCATTTAATAAATTAGAATCAGGCATAAATTTTGGTATTGGAAGAGGTATTTTTAAAAATAAATTTTTACTGGAACTAAGAAGTTCAAACTCATTTATTCCGGTAAGAGATTACGGAAAAATTGCAAACTTGGTTTTTTATCCTAATCCTGTAGCCAGATTTTTTAATAAAGGTTTATACAACAATATACTTACATTATTTGTTTCTTATAAAATAAACTTTAAATCCAATGGAGAGTCAAATTAACCACAAATTAATAATTGCAATTACGGGCGCCAGTGGTAGCATTTATGCAAAAGTATTATTAGACAAACTAGTTAATCTTCAACATCAAATTAAAGAAGTTAATATTGTTTTTAGTGATAATGCAAAAGCAGTTTGGAAACATGAATTAGGGAATGAAGACTATCAAAACTACCAATTTAAAACATTTTCTAAAACAGATTTTATGGCTCCATTTGCTTCAGGTTCTGCTAAATTTAACACATTAATTATTTGCCCATGTAGTATGGGAACATTAGCCAGAATTGCATCAGGAATAAGTAATGATTTAGTTACCAGAGCTGCTGACGTTATTTTAAAAGAGAGACGAAAATTAATTTTAGTTACAAGAGAAACACCTTTAAATTTAATTCATATCAATAATATGAAAACCATTACAGAAGCTGGCGGAATTATTTGTCCTGCCACACCATCATTTTATTCTCAACCAAAAACTATTGAAGAAATTGCATCAACCGTTGTTGATAGAATACTTGACCTAGCCGGAATCGAGCAAAATTCATACAGGTGGGGTGATAAATAAAATTTTATTTATAAAATAGTTTTAAATTATCTCATAATAAAAAAGACCATCAAAATGATGGTCTTTTTTTTAAAGATTATTGTAATTAACCGAATTATTCTGCTATTACTTCAAAATTTACGTTTGCTATTATATCCTTATATAATCGAACCTTAGCAGTATATGTACCTAATTGTTTAACATTATCTTCTGAAATTTCAATATTTTTACGTTCTACTGCAAATCCAGATTTTTGCAAAGCGTCGGCAATCTGAATATTTGTTACAGAACCAAATATTTTTCCGCTTTCACCAGCTTTCGCGCCTACTTTAATGTTTAAAGTAGTTAACTTTTCTGCATTAACTGTAGCCTCCTTACGCAACTTATCTTCTTTAAATGCACGTTGCTTTAAAATTTCTGCATGCATTTTTTTTATGCTTTCTGTTGCTAATACAGCCATACCTTTAGGTATTAAAAAGTTACGTCCATAACCATTACGAACATTAACTTTATCATCTTTAAAACCTAAACCTTTTATATCTTGTTTTAAAATAACTTCCATTTTTTCCTCCTATCTTATTTTAATAAATCTGCCACATATGGCATTAATGATAAATGGCGAGCGCGTTTAACTGCTTGCGCTACCTTACGTTGAAATTTCAAAGAAGTTCCGGTCAAACGACGAGGCAACAATTTACCTTGCTCATTTACAAATTTTAATAAGAAATCCGGGTCTTTGTAATCAATATATTTTATTCCGCTCTTTTTGAAACGGCAATATTTTTTCTTCTTTGCCTCAGCTGTTGGAGGATTAAGATATCTTATATCGTTTTGAACACTCATTTTAAAAAATTTTAATTATTGTTTATTAGGCATTAATATTATCTTTCTTTTTTGTTTTTGCTTCGGCAACTCTTCCCTTACGCTTATCAGCGTATGCAACAGCGTGTTTATCCAAGGCAACAGTCAAAAAACGTAAAATTCTCTCGTCGCGTTTATAGGCAACTTCCAGATTATTAACAATCTCTTGCCCTTCACCAGAAAACTCAAGCAAATGATAAAATCCAGTAGTTTTCTTTTGAATTGGATATGCTAGTTTTTTTAAGCCCCAGTTCTCTTCATTTACTAACTTACCTCCCAAATCAGTTATAATTTTTTTAAATTTTTTTGCGGCCTCCTTTGCCTGATCATCAGACAAAACGGGAGTTAATATGAAGACCGTCTCATAGCGTTTTTCCATTTTTTTTATTTTTTATTGGGTTGCAAATATAATAAATAATTCATTATGTATTACATTGCTTTCATTTATTTTTATAAAATAAAAAGACCCAATCTATTAGATGGGTCTTTGTACATTATACTATTTATTTACTTTAATTATTTTCAGAACTATCTTCTGATTTAGATTTTTTCGAAGCCCTACTTCTTCTGGTAGATTTCTTGTTTGTTGTTTCTGTTGCTGACTTATTGTTTGAATATAGTTCATTAAAATCAACCAATTCAATCATTGCCATCTCAGCAGCATCACCTTGCCTATTTCCAGTCTTAATTATTCGAGTATAGCCTCCATTACGATTGGCAACTTTTGTAGCAACTTCTTTAAATAACTCACTTACCGTTTCTTTTCTTTTTAAATAAGAAAACGCAATACGACGGCTATGAGTAGTATCTTCTTTACTTTTTGTAATAATAGGCTCTACAAACGTACGTAAAGCTTTAGCTTTAGCAAGAGTTGTAAAAATACGTTTATTATCAATTAAAGCGCATGCCAAGTTCATTAATAAAGCATGACGATGAGCAGTTTTTCTGCCTAAATTATTTATTTTATCTCCGTGTCTCATTTTTTAATTTATATTAACAAGTAACTCTGTAAATAGAAATAATAATTAATTATAACTATTTTTTAATCCTTATCTAATTTATATTTAACTACATTCATTCCAAATTGCAAGCCTTTTGTTTGAACTAAGTCTTCTAATTCTGTCAACGATTTCTTACCGAAATTTCTAAACTTTAATAAATCGTTTTTATTGAATGATACTAACTCTCCCAAAGTTTCAACATCAGCAGCTTTTAAGCAATTTAATGCGCGTACAGAGAGGTCCATATCCACCAACTTTGTTTTTAGCAATTGACGCATGTGAAGGCTAGTCTCATCAAATTCTTCTTCGTTTCTCTTCTCCTCAGTATCTAAAGTTATTTTTTCATCAGAAAACAACATGAAATGATAAATTAATATTTTAGCTGCCTCTTTTAAAGCTTCTTTCGGATGTATTGAACCATCAGTAACAATATCTAAAATTAATCTTTCATAATCTGTTTTTTGTTCTACACGATAATTTTCAATATTATATTTTACATTTTTTACAGGTGTATAAATTGAATCGATAAAAATTGTGCCGTTTGGTGCATTATTTGACTTATTTTCTTCAGCAGGAATATAACCTCTTCCTCTCTCAACTGTTAATTCCATTTTCAACCTAACAGATGAATCACAATTAAATATAACTAAATCAGGATTCAAAATTTGAAAACCATTTACGTATTTTCCTATATCACCGGCGGTAAATTTTTCACTTCCAGCAAAGTGTACAGTTATTTTTTCATTATCATGATTATCTAATTGTTTTTTAAATCTAACTTGTTTTAAATTCAAAACAATTTCAGTAACATCTTCAACAACACCTTTAATTGTTGAAAATTCATGATCAACACCTTCAATTCTTAAACTCGTAATTGCATAGCCTTCTAGTGAAGATAATAAAATCCTTCTTAAAGAATTTCCAATTGTTATACCAAAACCTGGTTCTAATGGTCTAAACTCAAACTGACCCGAAGTTTCGGTTGAATTAATCATAATAACCTTATCAGGTTTTACGAAATTTAATATTGCCATATTATTATCTTATATAGATTATTTAATTTATTTATTATTTAGAGTACAATTCAACAATTAACTGCTCTTTTATATTTTCAGGAATTTGTGAGCGTTCAGGACGATTAATAAACTTTCCTGTCATCGAATTTTTATCAAAATCTAGCCAAGGAAATTTATTAACTGCGCCTGATAAACTAGATGAAATAGCCTCTAATGATTTTGATTTTTCACGGACACCAACCACATCTCCTGGCTTCAAAGTGAAAGAAGCTATATTAACAACAGCCTCATTTACTGTAATATGAGCATGTGATACTAACTGACGAGCTGCTCTTCTTGTAGGAGCAATACCCAATCTATAAACCACATTATCCAAACGACTTTCTATCAATTGCAATAAAACTTCACCAGTTATTCCATGAGAACGAGCTGCTTTATCGAAAGTTCTAGCAAATTGCTTTTCTAAGATACCGTAAGTGTACTTAGCTTTTTGTTTTTCCATTAACTGAATAGCATATTCAGATTGTTTAGCGCGTTTTTTTCCGCTTCCATGTTGTCCCGGAGGGTAATTCTTTTTTTCTAACGCTTTATCAGGACCAAATATTGGTTCTCTGAACTTTCTTGCGATTTTTGATTTTGGACCTGTGTACCTTGCCATTTTAAATAATTGTTTTTTTGTTTATTATTTAAGTTGGTAATCCTATAGATAACCAACTCCAAATCTCAAAAATGAGACTGGCTTATAAAATTTTAATTATACTCTTCTTCTTTTAGGTGGTCTACAACCATTATGAGGAATGGGAGTTATATCAAGAATTTCAGAAACCTCAATACCTGCAGACGCGATTGTTCTTATTGCACTTTCTCTTCCAGCCCCTGGACCTTTCACATAAACTTTCACTTTACGTAACCCTGCATCAAAAGCTACTTTACTACAGTCTGAAGCTGCCATTTGAGCTGCATATGGCGTATTTTTTTTAGAACCTCTAAAACCCATTTTTCCTGCGCTACTCCACGAAATAACCTGTCCATTAATATTAGTTAATGAAATGATTATATTATTAAATGTAGCATTAATGTGAGCCTCACCAGTTGCTTCAACCTTTACAGTACGCTTACGTGTTGAAGCTTTAGCATTTGCTGCGGCTGATTGTTGTTTTGCCATTTCTTATACTTATTTACTTTTTAATTTGGATTATTTTGCTGCCATTTTTTTATTGGCTATTGTCTTACGTTTTCCTTTACGAGTTCTAGCATTAGTTTTTGATCTCTGACCACGAACTGGTAAACCATTCCTGTGACGAATACCTCGAAAACAATTAATATCGGTTAATCGTTTGATATTTAACTGTGTTTCAGATCTAAGAGCACCCTCAACTTTGAACGCATTATTAATTAAATTACGAATCGCATTTTGCTCATCATCAGTCCATTCACTAACTTTCTTTTCTGTTGTGATTCCTGCGTCATTTAATATTTTTGCAGCTCTGCTGCGACCAATACCATAAATATAGGTTAATCCTATGACTCCTCTTTTGTTTTTTGGTAAATCAATACCTGCTATACGTGCCATTTTTTACTAATGTTTTTGTAAAAGGTTTGTAAAGATAAAAATTACTTTTGTCTTTGTTTAAATTTTGGATTTTTTTTGTTAATAACGTACAATCTTCCTTTGCGACGAACAATTTTGCAGTCGTTGCTTCTCTTTTTTATGGATGCTCTAACTTTCATTTATTTTATTTCAATATTATTAATTTTTACTTATATCTAAAGGTTATTCTTGCTTTTGATAAATCATATGGACTCATTTCCAACTTAACTTTATCTCCAGGAAGAATTTTTATGTAATGCATTCTCATTTTTCCTGAAATATGTGCAGTAACAATGTGACCATTTTCTAATTCAACTCTAAACATGGCATTACTTAATGCCTCGACAATAGTTCCATCAATTTCAATATTTGCTTGCTTAGCCATTATAATATTAACCTTGTTGAACCATCATAGCATTAGCACCGCGTCCCTTAATTCTTCCTGATTTCATTAAACCATCGTAATGACGATTTAATAAATAAGTTTCAATTTGCTGCAATGTATCTAAAACTACACCAACCAAAATCAATAAAGAAGTTCCTCCATAAAAATCAGCAAATGCACTATTAATGCCCAGCTTTTGAGCAAACGCAGGCATAACAGCAACTGCAGCCAAAAAAATTGAACCCGGCAACGTAATTCTACTCATTATTTGATCAATAAATTCAGCAGTCTTTTTACCTGGTTTAACGCCTGGAATAAAACCACCGTTTCTTTTCATATCATCAGCCAATTGATTTGGATTCACCATTATTGCAGTATAAAAATATGTAAACAAAATTATTAATACAGCGAAGATAAGATTGTACCAAAAACCATAACGTTCTTGAAAAATTCCTCCACCTGTACCAGAAAACCCAGAGATAGCAGCAGGTATGAACATAATTGCTTGTGCGAAAATTATTGGCATTACTCCTGCGGCATTTACTTTTAAAGGAATATACTGCCGAACACCACCATATTGTTTATTTCCAACTATCTTTTTAGCAAATTGCACAGGGATTCGCCTTGTACCTTGAACTAATAATATTGATCCCACTATAACTAATAATAATATAACAATTTCAATTAAAAAGATAATTAAACCACCATTACCAGAAGTCCTAGATTTTATTTCAGAAAGAAAAGCAAAAGGCAATCTAGAAATAATTCCAATCATAATAATTAAGGATATTCCGTTACCCAAACCTTTATCTGTAATTCTCTCTCCTAACCACATCACAAACATTGTACCAGTAATTAAAATAAATATGGACTGTATCCACCAAAAGGTAGAAATATCTGTAAAAGCATTGGGAGCTGATTGTTTTATTGAAGCAATATATCCTGGCGCCTGAACAGCTGTAACGGCTATGGTTAAAAAGCGGGTATACTGATTAATTTTTTTTCGACCACTTTCACCCTCCCTCTGCATTTTCTGGAAATAAGGAACTGCCATACCTAATAACTGAATAATTATTGAAGCAGTAATATAAGGCATTATTCCTAAACCAAATATAGAAGCTCTCAAAAATGCTCCACCAGCAAACATATTTATCAATCCGACAATACCTCCTGAATCACTGGTCCTAGCATCGTTAAGAGCATCAATGTTTACTCCAGGAAGAACAACATAAGATCCTAAACGATAAATTAAAACCATACCCAACGTCAATAAAATACGCTGCTTTAATTCATCGATTGTCCAAATGTTCTTAAGAGTATCTATAAAACGTTTCATATTTTACTTTAATTCAATTGCAGTACCTCCTTTTTCTTCGATTGCTTTTTTAGCAGTCTCTGTAAAAGCATGGGCACTTATTTGTATTTTAGATGTTAGAACTCCACGTCCCAAAATTTTAATTAAATCATTTTTATGGGCTAAACCATTTGCAATTAATAGGTCAAGATTAACCTCAGAAATTTTAGTTTTATCAACTAATTTTTGAATTAAATCCAAATTAAGACCATTATAATTAATTCTATTAATATTTTTAAATCCAAATTTAGGTAAACGACGTTGTAATGGCATTTGACCACCTTCAAAACCAACCTTCTTAGAATGTCCCGAGCGAGATTGCGCTCCTTTATGACCACG
>JBIJCO010000051.1:0-15423 GCA_044344665.1 Bacteroidia bacterium
AACCAATTCTGTATTTAATAAAGTAATCGAAAAAAATAATTTCACTAATACAATACCATTAGATTCCAGCGCTTCATTACCTATTGGTATTCATAAACAAATTGGTCAGTCAACATACATAATTGCCATAGACAGCGCTAAATTTTTACCAAATGCGGCAAGTTGCAATGCATATATGCTTATTGGACTACCTGGTATAGCAGATAGTTTGGCTTTTGCAGCAAAAAACATAGGAATAAATCCTAAAGGCGTTTTATCCGGAAACGGCGGCAATTCAAAATTACAATTAGTTTCAAATCATATTATTCATATTAGTCCTAAAATCAAATTAATTCTTAAAAACGATGGCAGTAACTATGTTGAATGGAATTGTAATGGCTTTCAGGCAATAAATATCAAAGGATATTTTGAATTTTCAGAAACCATACTTGAACCAGAAACTAAATCTTCAAACGACTCAACTGTAAAAGCAAGTTTTGAAATTCATACCAATGATATTCATAATTTAATTATGACAGTAAACATCTCTCCTTTTAAAATTAAAGGCATTAACGATTTGTCTTTTTCAGTTAACGAAGCCTTAGCTGATTTTAGTGAAACAGCAAATGCTCCACTAATGAATTTTCCTGTTGGTTATAATTTAAACGACCCTAATCCGTTAATGTGGAATGGCTTTTTTATAAAAAATGTAACTGTAAAACTCCCAAAAGAATTATCAAATAAAAATCAAAATTCAACAACAATAAGTGCAAATAATTTAATTATTGATAATACTGGCTTATCAGGTAAATTTTCTGCTCAGAATATTTTATCATCACAAAACTCAGAAATGGAATCTTGGAAATTTTCTGTAAACCAACTGGAAGTTGGAATACTACAAAATCATATCACCTCTGGATCAATTGCTGGTAATATACAATTACCAATATTTGATGATAACGGTTTAAATTATACTGCAGAAATAAGCGAAAACCCAACAAATCAAGAACTTGATTATAACTTTATAATTAACACCCAAAACAATATTGAAGCAAGCGTTTTATCTGCCAAAATAGACATCTACAATACGTCTCAAATACAGATAACAAAAACAGAAAATAAATTTGTGCCAATGGCATTACTAAATGGTAAAATAAAATTTAACAATAGTAATTTAAACACGGCCAAACTCGATTTTCAGAATCTAAAAATTGAATCTAATGTGCCTTACATTACTCAAGGTATATTTAGTTACACTGGCAATACAGTGAACAAGTCTATGAATTTTCCGATAAGTATTAATCAAATTTCTTTAATATTAAATGATAACAAACCAACCATTAATTTAAATGTTGCATTAAATTTTATGGAATCGAGCGATCAAGGATTTGCTGCAAACATTGGTATTACAGTTAAAACTAAACTAATTCAAACTGCACAAAATAGCAACTACCCAACTTTAGCTTTTGATAAGATTAAAGTAAATGATATTGAATTGGACATCAGCACTCAGGCATTTTTTTTAAAAGGAAAACTAATTCATCTTGAGAATCACGCTTTATACGGAAATGCTATTGCAGGCAGTATGACCATTACACTAGCTCAAATCAATAACATGAGCGCATCATTTAATGCTCTATTTGGTGCATTACCTAATTACAAATATTTTTATGTTGATGGAAGTGTTACTTTCCCTCAAGCTATACCACTAACCGGCAACTTAAAATTAAAAGGTTTAATGGGAGGGTTATATTATCACATGAATAAAAATGTGGATTATTTAGCTGCCATGCAAACAACAAACAGTGGTCCTGTTGGTGTTTATTATCCTGATAATTCAAAATCAATTGGTTTTAAGGCTGGATGTACAATTTTTTATAGCGTAGAAGAAACTTTTAATGCAGACATGGTTCTTGAAGTTAATTTTAATTCGCAACAAAACGGTGGAGGAATTGCCAATATCAGTTTTTCAGGAGACGCCTTTAGTATGATTAGTATTGCCAATAGACAGGGAAAAAGATACAATCAAGTTCCTTTAGGCGCAAGCGGTTTTATTAATTATGATTTTAACGCTAAAATTTTACATGCAACTTTAAATGCAGGGATTAATTTATCATCTTATGTTTACGGAAATATATCCTGCGCTGCACATTTTGAAGAAAATTTATGGTATGTTAATATAGGTAAGCCCTCTAATAAAGGTAATTTAACTGTTAACTACTTAGGTTATGTAAAAGCTTATTTTATGACAGGTAACCAAATTGAAACTCCAAATTTACCCCCTGTTATCACGCAACATTTTGGTAATCCAAACAATAGAAATAGCACACAACTAAACAATGGTAATGCATTTTGTATGGGAGCAGAAATAAACAAATCAGTAAATGCCGAATTTCCTTTCAGTTTTTTTACAGTATACGGAAGTATAAATTATACATCAGGCTTTGATTTAATGATGACAAAAGTACAACCTAATTATATCTGTCAAAATACAGGTGATTCGCCAGGTTTTAAAGGTAATTACCTTGACGGCAATTTATATTCATACTTAAATGGTTCAATAGGCGTTAAAGGAATAATTACAATCGCTAACGAAGAAAAAAAATTCGATTTTCAAATATTAAATGTAAACGCACACGCCTTACTATACGGACAATTAATAAAACCAACATACATTGAGGGAAATATTACAGCAAGTTATAATATTCTCAATGCAGTAAATGGTAATTTAAATTTCAATTTTAAAACAGGCACAAAATGTAACGGATAATGCATTTTATTAAAGTAAAATATTTAGCCATAATATTTTTTTGTTTTATTATAAATAAAACAACCGCCCAAAGTTATATTGCGTTAAAAAGCTTTGTCAAAAATAATTCAATTTACTTAAGGTGGGTTCATTCAGATTTAAATTCACTACAATCATGTTCAAAAGAAGGTTATGTTTTAAAACGCATTAACTTGAATGAAGATGAACTACCCGATATAAATCAATTTACTGATTTATCCTCAACGACAACATATATAAAATCTCATGATAAAAACAATCCTATTTGGAAAACAAAACTAAATCAGAATATAGAAATTGGTTTTTTGTATAACGTATTATTCAATAAAAATTCAAGTAATAATAAAAACGAAAATTATTATTATGGATTAGCAATGCTAAATTGTGATTATGACACTTCCCTAGCAAATTCAGCAGGTTTATTTTTTAGAGATACTGTCATATCCAAAACAAAATATGCCTATTTACTTCAACCAAAAAATTTAAATGAACAAAACAACATTAAACCATCTATAATTATTGCAAACGCAGTTAACGATGATTATTTACCAAATCCAGACAGCTTAAAAAATAAACCATCTAAAAATGAAGTTGCGCTAATTTGGCCTGAAGAAAAATATAAATCTTTTTATACAGGTTATTACATTGAACGTTCGGAAGACAACTTAAATTTCAGACAATTAAACACCAAACCCTATACACAAATAAAAACAAAAGACGATAAAAATAAAACACAAATTAGTTATTACGACACAACCTTCAAATACAACAAAAATTATTATTATAGAATTAGAGGTTTGAGTTTTTTTGGTTTTAAAAGTAATTATTCAAACACTATAAAAATATCCATAGCAAAGCCTATTACTATAACCGTTTCATTAGATAGCGTAAAAACGATAAATGACAGTTTACAAAAAATAATTTGGCACACTGCAGGATACATAAACAAAAATGAACTTGCAGGATTTAATATATATACATCTGAAAACGAACAAGGCCCATATTTAAAATCAAATAAAAATTTATTATATGAAAAAAACTACTTTATAGATTTAAATCCTAAACCAAGAACATATTATAAAGTTTTAGCATACAATATATTTGGCGATTCAACTGAGTCGAACAATATTATGGCTGTTTTACCAGACATTAAACCTCCTATAAGTCCAAAAAATCTCAAAGGCACTATTGATTCATCAGGTACTGTTAAATTAAATTGGTTAACAAACAAAGAAAAAGATTTAAAGGGATACCGTTTATTCAGATGTAACAACCTAAACGAAGAACCTGTAGAAATTTCAACAAAAATATTAATAGACACAACTTACTTGGATAAAATTGATTTAAATACACTAACAGAAAATGTAATTTATTTTTTAACCGCCGTTGACAATGTTTTTAATAATTCAAACTACTCAGCACCATTAATTTTAAAAAGACCAGATAAAATTAAACCTATAAATATTGTATTTAAGAAATTTATAAGTAATGATAGTTCAATCACTATAAGCTGGATAAACAGTACTAGCAATGACGTTCATAAATATGAGTTATTCCAAATAAGTAACGATAGCGTTATAAAAATTAAAGAATGGTCATCATCAGACTCATTATCATTTTATAATGATACATCAGTAGATGATAATAATTATTATAAATATAAAATAAGAGTTACAGACAACAGCTTAAATTATTCAGAAAACACATCCAATTACTATTATTTTTCAAGCCAATATAAAAAATCAATCAATGAATTTAAATACAGAATAAATAAAGAAAATAAAAGCATAGTGTTAGAATGGGAAGCTCCAAATCAAAATGTATTTTCATATGTATTATATAAATCAAAAAACAACATGGAATTTATTAATTACAAAACATTTAAAAATTCAGTTTTGAAATTTGAAGATAAAGACCTAAACATAGGAAATATTTATAAGTATAAAATAAAAGCCATTTTAAATTCGGGAGCAGAAACCAAATTAAGTAAAACGTTGACAATAGATTTTTAACTAAAATGAAATTTAAACTAACATATTTTATAATTACTCTGTTTTTTTACAGCTATAATTTGACAGCTCAATCAAGGTGTAATGTATATGCTGATAACCTTGGAAAAATTTTATGTTATTATTACGATACTTTAAATAATCAATTATATGTTGGCGGAGAATTTAACGGACTTTTTCAAGACAATAATACTATCAATCAAACTGTAACAAGGTTTAATGTGGGTAAAATAGATTTATTTACAAAAACATTTACAAGCTGGTCGCCTCAAGTTAGCGGAGGTCCCGTTTTTTGTATCCAAAAAGTAGGAAACAGAATTTTCCTTGGCGGAAGCTTTAACAAGGTAAACTCTGACTCTAGTTATTCGTTAGTTTCAGTTGATGAAAATACAGGTAACACCATTAATACTTTTACACTCGGTCATAATTACTCTTTAAGAACTAATAATAATAGCGATGTTGACACAGTTTATTCAATGGACTATGAGAATGGCAAATTAGCAATCGGTGGTATCATAACTAAATTTAATGGAACACAACTAAATGTGCCTGTAATTATTTTGAATGCACCATTAAATAATAGTTCATATTCAATTAACCTCATAAATCCAATAAAAAATTATGCTGGTGCGGGTGGCATAAGTAACAGCACTGAAACAACAAAAATAAAATTTTATAAAAAAAATGGTAATATATGTTTACTAACTGCCGCAAGAACAACATTCGCCTTTAGTTCAAGCAATTACAGATACTTAAATAGCATTAATTGTTCTACAACAAATGATTATGATTTAATTTGTAGCGATCAACAAATGTCTGATTTTACTGTTAGACCAGACACTATAATTATATTAAGGAAAGGTTCATCGTCAACTGGAAATGTTTTTAACAGCGTTATGAGTTCATCTATTAATTTAGTTAATGGTTATTCTTATGGAATTAATTTAAATACCACGCCAAATATTTTTCCAAGCACATTTATAAATTATCCATTTTTTGGTTCACCTCCTAATTTTTGTTACAACAATCAATCAAAACAAGCTACTATTAGTTTATTTGAAGACAGATATTTTATTGGAAACACTATACAAGACGCGAGCTGCAATGTTAACAATTACCTACAAGTATACACAAAAAGTGGAACTTCAATTTCACTTCAAACTATTACGGATACGATTTTACCAAATGTAATTAATCCTTACACCCCAAGCTGGATAAATAACCAATACTTATTTCATTCAATGGAACAACAAAGTGATAAAATTATATACTTGAAAGGTTTGACAAATAACGGAGCCCCAATGGTTGAAACGGTTTGTCTATTACCAAAAAATCTTGTTACTCCTTATGAAATAAATAATTCGAATAATTTTTGCAGAGGAGAAATGTACAGTTTTATAGAACCTACAAAAAAATATATTTATACTTATAATTGGAGTTATTCCGGAACAGGGGCAACAATTTTAAATAACGGTAACGATACAGTTACAGTAATATTTGCTCAAAATGCTACATCAGGAAATTTAATAGTAACAGCTGCAAATAGTTGCGGTGTGCAATCAAATACAGTTATGAAGACAATAAATTTTCAACCATTACCTTCTGTTTCAACACCTACAATTGAAAAATTAAATTGTTATAATAATAAACAAACAACTATACAAATCTCAACTACTTCAACTCCTGTAAGCTATATTTGGAATAGTCCAAACAACGGAACAATAATATCATCAGTAATAACAGCTTCAGCGGCAGGAAATTATACAGCAACAGTAATTGACAATATAACCGGATGTAAAAACAAAAGTATTACACAAGTTTTATTTGATACAATTAAACCAATAATAACAAATGTTTCAGCTAGTTATACATTAAATTGTATCCCTCCCACAATAACAATATCTCCAACATCTTGTTCTTTGCCGCCGTGTAATGATAGTTTATATTGGACTGTTGGAAATCAAAATTTTTCTTTACCAATTCTAATTAATACGAACACATCACTAATAATTAAAAACAAAAATTTAATTAATGGATGTATAAACGATTTTACCACAACTGTAATTACCAACAATAGTCCTCCAACCTATACACTCATAAGTAACTTAACGCCACAAACTTTTGGCTTACCATTGTTTGATCCAATAAATTGCTTAAACGATTCTGTTTTAATACATTCAATTGCAGCAACAACTTGTAAAATAAAATGGAAAAAACCAACCAATGATACTGCAATAAATCCGTTTTATGCTAAATCCGGAGGAATTTATCAGCTTTTAATTAATGATACAATTACAGGTTGTAAAAACAATTCATTTTTCGGACAATTAAATTTAGATAAAACAGAACCTAATTTAACTATTCTGAATAATTACAGTCAATTAAACTGTTCTTTTAATACATCTACAATTCAGGCTAATAGTGCAACACCTGGAAGTATAATTAATTGGATTGCGCCAAGTATTTCTTATACAGCAAACAACCCAGCAATAATTTCTACACCAGCAATTTATTATGCTATAGCCACCAATTCTATTAATGGATGCAATAAAAAAGATAGTATTACCATTTCATACTCAAACTCATTAAAAATTAATCGAACTAATGATAGTACAATTTGTTTTGGAGGCTCAATTACTTTAACCACAAGTGTTATTGGTGGAACTCCCCCATTTAATTATTTATGGAATAACAATGGAGGCAATTCATACACAACACTTCTTAATAATATTACCTCTAATAAAAAATATATCATATCTATTACAGACAACAATAATTGTGTTGGAGTTGATACTATCAACATAAAAGTTGCCAATCAACTAACTGATTCAGTGGTTACATTTAAAAACTGTGATATACTTAATCCAAGTGGACAAATTCAGATTTATATGAATGGCGGTTTGCCTCCATACCAGTATTCAATTAATAATGGCATAAATTTTCAGAGCGCCAATACATTTACTAATTTAAATTTTGGAAATTATCAACTAATAATCAAAGACAATATAAATTGTACAAAAACTGCAACAGCAAATATCTCACAAAATAGTTTTTCTCCAAAAGTTGATTTTTTAGTAAACACAAGCATGATGCAAACCGATACATTTGTAATTGTTGATATTAGTAACCCACGCCCAGATTCAATTACCTGGATGTTACCAAGCAATATAAAGATTGTAAATAATTCAAACCCATTTTCGCCAATTATTGTTTGCCTAGATACAGGTTTTTATCTTGTAAAATCAGTGACCTACTTTGGTAATTGTAAAGATTCATTAATTAAATTAGTTCACTTCGTAAAATATGACATGAACGCTACTAAAACTGGGTTATTTAAAGGCATCAAAACGTTTAGCTTATTTCCTAACCCTAACTCTGGTCAATTTAATGTAGCGATAGATTTATATAAAAAACAAAATTTGGTAATTAAAGTTTTTTCTTCTGATGGTACTGAACTATTGCAAACACCTGTGCAATATGGCAATAATTTAATTGTTCCAATTAATATTTTAAATGCTATATCAGGAAATTACTTTTTAAGAATAATTGCAGAATTTGATTCCAAACAAAAATCTTTTATCATAATAAATAATTGAACTATAAACTAACATATCTATTTTTTGTTTTTATTACACTAAATTATATTTCAAATGCCCAAAACATTGAAAAAATAAATAAAAAAGATATTTTAAAAATTAGTGGCTCATTAAATTGTAATACTATTTTTTTAATCACTAACAATCCTAACTCAAAACGAGATCCGCTCACAAATTATACCAGCGGAAACCTTAATTTAAATTTCCTTTATTGGAGTTTCCCTTTTACTTATCAAATTAGTAATCAATCTAAAACATTTTCTCAACCATTTAATCAACTAGGCGTTACTCCAACCTATAAATGGGTTAAATTATATGCCGGCTGGAATAACATTAATCTATCGCAATACACACTATCAGGTTATCCATTCCTTGGAGTTGGAGCAGAACTCTCACCAAAAAATTGGAAAATTCAAATTTTATATGGTCAATTTAAAAAAGCAATTAATTCTAATTTCGAAAATGAAAACAACGAAAGCCTTGCATACAAAAGAATTGGAGCTGGAGCCAAAATTGGCTTCGAAAAAAATGGCTATGCTTTTTATAGCATATTTTTTAAAGCCAAAGATATCTTAAACAATATAAATTATCTTCCCGAAAATTCTTTAGTTCAACCACAAGAAGGTTCGGTAATTAGCTTACAAAGTAAAGTTCCAATTTTTAAACAATTACACCTCGCAGGTGAGTATGCAATTTCGGGTTTAACAAGAAATATAACAAGTCAACTAAAAGATAACAATCAAAAACAGAATAATTACCCGGATTTTTTTATTACACAAAAAACATCAACTGAATTTTATTCAGCCTATAAAACTTCCTTATCATACAATCAGAAATTATTTCTAATAGCTGCCAATTATGAACGTATTGACCCAGGATATATAACCTTAGGAGCTTATTATTTTAATAATGATTATGAAAACATTACATTATCGCCACAAATTAATTTATTAAAAAGTAAATTAAATATTTCATTAAATGGCGGCATTCAAAGAAATAACATTGACAATAAAAAATTAAATACAACAAATAGATTAATTGGATCAGGTAATCTAAATTTTTCTCCAAGCAACCATTGGCTTTTTAATTTTTCATATTCTAATTTTTCAAGCTATACAAGAAATCGTCCAGTTAATAATCCATTTTATATTGCAGGACCTCAAGACACTATGAATTTTTATCAAGTTTCACAATGTGGTAATTTAGTTGCCAGTTATAATTTCACAAAAGGAAACTATAGAAATACTATTTCTATTAACGCTAATAATTTGAATTCAGCGCAAGCTATTTCAAATGTGTTTGCACCAGAAACAAAAATTTACAATTTGAATTTCGTTTATTCTTTAACAGAAATACAAAAAAAATTAACTATTAATTTAACCATGAACACTAATAAAAGTATTGGTTATAATATCAATACATTATTTTATGGTCCTGGTTGTAATGTAAGTAAAGTTTTTCTTAAAAACGGTATAACTATTAGCTTAGGTAATATAATTAATCTAGGGTACGAAAATAATTTAAATAGCAAACTTATTTTTAATCAAAGATTGAGCGTTAATTATCTCCCAAAAATGAAACAAAAAAATCTTGGAAAACCATCTTTAAATTTCTTTATCAATTATGTAAACCAACCTAAATTAATAAGTAACGGATATATGCTCTCTGAATTTACAGGAAATTTATCATTAGGTTATAGTTTTTAAAGAAATGTTGATTAAAAAAAGAATATAGCGTAGAGCATTGTAATGCAAAATTTAAGATTAAAATATTTAATTGTTGTGGTTTTATTTTTCTTACATAAAAATATGTTTTCTCAAAATTACCCCGTACAAATTACAACACTTTTAACACCCCCATTTAGTGGCTATTTAAATGATTATACGGCTATTGGCGCCCAAAATTTAAAACTGATTGTAATATTTAATGATTTTACAAAACCAAGTTATAACATCAAATTAAAATTTAACTTATCAGGACAAAATATAAATATAGAAAGTAAAAATTATTACTTCGAAGGTCCTTTTACATTAATACCTGGCGTGCCTCTAGAAATTACAGGATCAGAAATAGCAGGATTATTAAATAGTAATAATTTAGATTTTAGTGGCTTAAGTAAACAACAATATGAAAGTGGTAAGGTGTTACCAGAAGGCTTATACACTATTTGTTTTACAGCTTTTGATTTTGATAATCCAATACCAATCCAAGTTAGTAACTTGAGTTGCTTTAACTGTTGGATGATGTTAAACGACCCACCATTTCTAAATTTTCCTACATGTGGCAGTATTCAAACTGTATGCAATCCTCAAAATATAATTTTTCAATGGACCAGTATGAATCTATTAAGTCCAAGTTCATTTAACAATACCAACTACGAATTTAGTTTATACGAAATAAGACCAAAAGGTGCTAATCCAAACAATATTTTACAAACGCTACCACCTATTTTTCAAACAACACTAAATACTACAACATTTAATTATGGTTTAACCGAACCGGTTTTAAATGTAGGAATGGATTATGTGTGGCGAGTAAAATCCATAGATTTAACAGGAAGAGATTTTTTTAAAAATAATGGTTATAGTCAATACTGTACCTTTACATATGGTAGTATTTCAGAATTAATTGATTCCACATCGATGGCCTTAACATTAAATGGTAATGCCATAAATTACAGAACTGCAAAATGTTATTGGGATACATTAAATATTTATAAAAGTTATAATTTATTTTATCGAAAAAAAAATGGCACAAACTGGTTTTCAAATAATAATATTAATATTTCACACACTTACCTGCAAAACTTGGAAGCTAATAACACCTATGAAGCTTACTTAAAAGGAATATTAATTGACAGCAACGAAGGTCCGGCAAGTAACACCATCACTATTATTACACCGGCTAAAACAGATTATTATTGCGGACAAAATCCCAATACAATTATCTCCCAAAATAATCCCTTACTAAACGCAGAGATTAATCAACTTTGGGAAATTGGACAGTTTGAAATTTTAATAACCCATTTGCAAAATCGAGAAAGCCCAATTGGAAAATATAGCGGTTACGGAAAAATTCAAATACCATTTTTAGGAAATAAAAACTTTAAAGTGAAATTCAATAATGTAATGGTAAATAATCTATTTCAGATTTATTCAGGAAGTGTAGATATCATTTCGGAGGGAATTGATTCGTGGTTGCATAATATTGCTATTAAAGAGGCAGAAGAAAATGCAATTTATATTAATGGTACAATATCAAATTTCACAATATCTAACGGTCAATACTGTTTTTCACTTGAAGGAAACAACAATTTAATATGTGAACAAATACCAAATAACAGTGGTTTATTTGTTGTTAGGGATAACAATGGAAATCAATTTAATATTCAATTAAACCCACCACCTCAAAACATAGAAGGCCCTATAAACTATTTTAATTTCAGTAAGGATAGCTTAGATTCAAACGACAGTTTACTAATTACTTTTAAGGAAAGTATAAATCAAAAGTACGGCTTCGATAAAAAAGTACACGCTGAATTTTACAACAATTATGAAATAATAAAACTAAAAAACAATAAAAATTATTTTGCTCCAAATAAAAGCATAGGTAAAAATGAAACAGATGAAGTATTGGCAGAAATTTTAATAAAAAATTTTATACCTGAATTATTAAGTTTTAAAACACAAAACGGTACAAACCTCAATTCAAATAATGAGGGAATAAACACATTTAAAATTTTAAATTTACCATCAAATACTGAATGTATTTATGCTTGGTACAATAATAAAAAAGTCGGGAAATTAAATATTTGCAGCTATAAATTAACCCCTAAAAAACTAATCATTGTTCCTATAAATAATACCAGCATTTCAATAAACAGTAATGAGTTAAATAACATTTTCAAACAAGCAAATGTAACTTGGAGTGTTTCAACAGCACAAAACTTCTCATTTAATATAGGTGCAGATGGTTTAGAGGCTGCCGACGCTACCTTATTTAATAAATACAGTAAAGAAATGCAAAACCTTAAAAATGCTTATTTGCTTTTTGATAGCCTGTATGATAAACAGGCTTACTATTTATTTGTTGTTCCAAAATTTAGCGATCCTGAAATTAATGGTTACATGGTAAGAGGCAGATCACTTGGTTTTATTAAAGAAGATTGTGACATTAAAAAAATTGCACACGAACTTGCTCATGGCGCTTTTGCTTTAGAACATACATTTCCGAAAATTGCAAAAAATGGTAGTAATAATTTAATGGATTATAATAATGGCATACAATTAATAAAATATCAATGGGATAAAATTGTCAATACAAATTTCAGCTATTCTTGGTTCGACGATGAAGAAGACGCAGCCATATCAACTACACAAACTGAAAATAACATTTCTATATTTGAAACACTTAAAGAAATAAAGCGCTGTTACAATTTAAATTCAACAATGTCAATTACAAAATTTAATGACAGTCGATACAATGGTTTAAGGACAACAAATGCATTTGTGGGTGGTATTAAATATGATTATATTTTCATTTACAAAGATTTAGGCAGTAATACGCAGAAAACAAACATTAGTCCTAAAAACAATATTAGTTCCGAAGAAAAAATGGGATACTATGTAACGGTTGGTAATGTGCCTTATGGTTTAATAAAAATTGATAATGCGTTTTATGTTGAAGTACCTGCCAACAGAAGGCTAAATATGGAAAATTATTTAAAAACAGCATATGGAAAAAATTTATTGCTTTTTGTTAATGGATACAGATCAAACAGCCCTTCAATAATTGAAAAAACTAATAGTACAAATAATATTTATACTGGAGATGTTTATGGTTACTGGTCGGGTTTAGATGCTATGTTTATGAATAGAATAGGCACAAAAAATGCTGTTTACGCAGACGGTCATCATAGTGTTTCAACCTCAAATCATTTGACACAAGCAATTTTTTTATTAAGTTTAGAATCTTCGATTAATCCGGTGGGTCAAACATTTTTAAATACATATCCAAATATTCAGGGCTTTAAAACTCGTTTTAACTATGGCAAAATTGCAGGGTACGATTTAATTCAAAAAATAAACACTAATAATATTGTTTTCGATAAAAACACAGATACACTAGATATTGTAGCCCATAGTATGGGATACGCGTATGCCCTTGGTATAGTAGATGCTCTAAATAATAAAGGAATTAAATTTGGTAGATTTTATATTCTTGCTCCCGAAAATGCTTGTAGCGGAGGAACAGACTGGACAAAATTTACTGAAGTTTGGCAATACGGAAGTAACTTGGGTCAACCAAATGCCGACCCCTTAAAAGAACAAGATGGTGTTGCGCCACAATGTGAGTGTACTAATTTAATTTTCTCAAATAATCAATTAAATAGTGGCAATAATAAAAATATAAAAACAGGAAGAGTGTTTATTCCGAACAATGTTACAACAAAAGGATTTATTGGTAGTCATAGCATTAATAATTATGAATGGATTTTTATAGAACAAACTAAAGGTAAAAATGGATATGTTAAGCCAAGGTAGAATAATACTGTGTTTATTAATTATAATTATTATCAATAGTAGTTGTAATCCATCTTTAAAAAAACTTGAGATACTTTACATTTCAAAATCTAAATCTGTCGTAAACAAAAAAGACTATCAAGTTATTTTAAATAACATGCGCGATTCTTTGAAAGTTTGGAATTTAAATAAATTAAGCAATTATGAAATTACTCAATTGTACTTCTATCATTTAGATAGCTTAATTTGTTTTAATTCAAAAGGCAACAGAGCAATTTCTTGTATTCATATTTTTGGAAATCAATTTAATTCAACTAGCGATAATTTAATCTGGTTTTACGGGGAAAAAATTGACAACAAATGGTATTTTTTTAAAGGTGCTAATCTCGTTCTTCCAAGATCGTTATACATAAAAAACACCAAAACTCCACTAAGCTACCAGCAATTGCATGACATAGCTTTAAAAGAAATTTTTAGTGCCTATTTAACTAAAAATGGAGAAATTAATGAAGCGTGGTTTGATAGTCATTTTGAGGGTCCAGGTTGGGGAAATTTTGATAATCAAAAAGCAAGCGATTTTATTTTAAAAGGTAAAAGGTTTAATAATAAAAAAGATTATTTTGAATTCGCTCACCTAACAGTAGTCAAAGCAAATTGGAATGGATTTCAAAAAGATACAATTAAACAATTACCATAGAATTTAGTTAGCGGCTAGCTTAAAAACGATCGCCAACAGGTTGAAGAGTAATTTAAAAATAACCTATATGACAAAAGAACATCATTACAAAGCTACCATAATTTGGACAGGTAATAAAGGACTTGGAACAGAGAACTATAAATCATACGACCGAAATTATACTATTTCAATTGACAACAAAGTGGATATTTTGGCTTCATCAGACACAGCATTTTTTGGCGACAATTCCAAACATAATCCAGAAGACCTCTTAGTGTCATCTTTATCAGGTTGCCATATGTTATGGTATTTGCATTTATGTTCGGCCAACGGAATAATAGTTGTTGACTACAAAGACAATGCAAGTGGAACGATGAAAGAAACAGAAGAAAATGGCGGATACTTTAAAGAGGTTGTTTTACGACCAACTGTAATTATAATTGACAAAAAACAAATTGAAAGGGCAAATGAATTACATAAAGAGGCAAACAAAATGTGTTTCATCGCAAACTCTTGCAACTTTCCAGTGCGACATATTCCAACTTGTATAGCACAAGAAAATTGAAATATCAAATGCGAAAAAGAGCGGACAATAGAAAGCCAACCGCTAAAAGAACATTTGCAATAGGCGGCATTTCGTAATTCAAATAAACAATGTTTTAAAAACCCCGCCTATCAAAAATCTGCTAAACGATAATAGTCATTTCCAGACTTAAAAACGTACTAGTGTAAGCTCCCCAAAAATTAGGACTATTTATTAGTAGAAAAAAACTAATAAATTAACCTAATAAAAAATGAAGAAAAAACGATTCAATCCAGATCAAATTGCCAACATTCTAAGAGAATTCGATAA
>JBIJCO010000052.1:0-15114 GCA_044344665.1 Bacteroidia bacterium
TGTATTTTGTAAAATGAAAAAATTTCCTGCTGCGTCACAAACTAAATCATATGGTCCGCCACCTGCAAAGCCTGCAATTGTTGCTATTAGTATACCCGGTCCAGCACCGTTATAACGATAAATCTGCCCCGTTCCTCCTACTAAATTAAAAATAAAACCACCTCCGGCAGCAATGTTTACAGCCGCTCCATTACCTGTATTATGACCGGTATTTGTCCATCCAGTTCCATTATAGTACCAATAAGTACTCCCGGCAGTAGTCCAATAGGTAGGATTTGGGGCAGGAAAACCAAGATTAGGTCCAACTGCTAATCCACCCGATCCAGCGGGCATTCCCGTTAAAGCAGTACCGGCAGCACCTGGTAAGGGAACTGCTTGAAACAAAATATTACTCCCTGAATGGATATAAATTTGATTATTAGGACAAGACGGCGCCTGAGCAATAATTTTAAAAAAGAAAAAATTTAAAACAAAGAGAAAATATAAAAATGAGTTTTTCATGAATACAAGTTTCTTTGAATTTAGTGATATAAATTTTCATATTTTTTCCATAATAGTAAATTATAATTAATATTTATTAAATGCAGTTATTTACTGAGTAAATACAATTTGTTTAAATCTTCTAAAAATCAACCTATAATCAACAAAAAAGATTTAGAAATTTACAGAATGGATCATTTCTTAGACGAACTCAATCCCGCACAAAAAGCAGCAACAATGGCTACCGAAGGCCCTGTTATGATAATTGCCGGTGCAGGCTCCGGAAAAACAAGAGTTTTAACGTATCGCATAGCACACCTAATGGAAAAAGGTGTTGATGCATTTAATATTTTATCTTTAACTTTTACAAATAAAGCAGCGCGCGAAATGAAAGCCCGTATCGCCAAAATTGTGAGCGAAAAAGAGGCAAAAAATATATGGATGGGCACATTTCATAGTATTTTCGCTAAAATATTAAGATTTGAAGCAGAAAAAATTGGCTATCCAAATAATTTTACAATTTATGATACAGATGATTGTAAAAGTGTAATCAAAGAAATTTTAAAACAACTTAACCTTGATGATAAAATCTATAAACCATCCTTAGTGCTTAATAGAATAAGCGATGCCAAAAATAAATTAATATCTGCCGAGCAATATCAAAACAATCCTATTACTCAAGCGGAAGACCAAAGCAGCAGAAAACCCATGCTTGGCCAAATTTATAATGTATACCAAAAGCGCAATTTTAAAGCCGGTGCAATGGATTTTGACGACTTACTTTTTCAAACCAATATTTTATTGAGAGATTTTCCGGATGTACTATTAAAATACCAAAATAAATTCAGATATATATTAGTTGATGAGTACCAAGATACCAATTTCTCTCAATATGTTATCATTAAACAATTAGCGGCAAGATTTCAAAATATATGCGTGGTAGGAGACGATGCTCAAAGTATATATGCTTTTAGAGGAGCTAATATTCAAAATATATTAAATTTTGAAAAAGATTATCCTGATTTAAGAACATTTAAACTAGAACAAAATTACCGGAGCACAAAAACAATTGTAGAAGCTGCTAATTATATTATTGCCAACAATAAAGAACAATTTAAAAAAAATGTTTTCACTCATAACGATGAGGGCAATAAAATAAAAGTAATTAAAGCAAGTACCGACAATGAAGAAGGTCAAAAAATTGCCAATTCATTATTTGAAACAAGAATGCATGAGCAAGCTATGAATAGCGACTTTGCAATTCTTTATCGAACGAATGCACAATCAAGAGCCTTTGAAGAAGCTTTAAGAAGATTAAATATTCCTTACAGAATTTATGGTGGTGTCAGTTTTTACCAAAGAAAAGAGATAAAAGATCTTTTAGCCTATTTTAGACTTACCATTAACAATAATGATGATGAGAGTTTAAAACGAATCATTAATTATCCCGCAAGAGGAATAGGTCAAACAACTATAGATAAAATTTTGGTAGCCGCCACAGAACATGATATAAGCATGTGGACGGTAATCTGCAATTTAAAAGATTTTAATTTAGGAATAAACTCAGGAATTTCAACAAAAATATCAGATTTTGTTACGCAAATAAAATCATACAACCTATTACTGCCCTATAAGGATGCTTTCGAATTAGGTAACCAAATTGCCGGAAATAGTGGCATTATAAAAGAATTTTATGCTGATAAAACCCCTGAGGGAATTAGTCGTTATGAAAACATTCAGGAATTACTAAACGGACTGAAAGATTTTGTTGAACAAGCAAGATCGCCTCAAGAGAATGAATTAAATGATTTATTAAAATCGGTTTTAAAAAAAGACGAAGAAAATTTATTTGCCGAAACAACTGATAATTCTTTAAAAACACTTGATGAGTTTATGCAAGAAATTACACTCATGACGGATGTAGATAAAGAAAGTGAAGATGAAAAAAATTCTGATAAAGTTAGCTTAATGACAATACATGCTGCTAAAGGTCTTGAATTTAAATATGTTTATGTGGTTGGACTTGAAGAAAATTTATTTCCTTCGCAACTATCACTAAACAGTCGGTCAGAATTAGAAGAAGAAAGGCGTTTGTTTTATGTTGCTGTTACTCGTGCCGAAAAACAAGCTACATTAAGTTATGCCACAGTTAGATATCGTTATGGTAGTGTATTATATTGCGAACCAAGCAGGTTTATTGACGAAATAGACAGTAAATTTTTAGATTATCCAATAGATCTAAATAATAACCTATTCAAAAGTAGCACTTTCGATAATTTTAGGGACGCATATAACGATATACCTAAAAATGAAATTGATTTTCGAAAAAATAAAAATATAGTTAGTATTGAAAATAAAGCTACCAATAATATTAATTTCAAACAACCTGCAAAAAAATTAATAAAATTAAATTCAAATATCTCTGCAAACTTATCAGTGCAAATTGACACTATGCTCAATAAGTCGCTTCAGCAAGGAGACTATGTTTTTCATGAAAAATTTGGTAATGGTCAAATAGTCAATTTAGAGGGTAATTGGCCTGAAACCAAAGCTTCTATTCAATTTGAAAAAACAGGAACTAAAAATTTAATTTTAAAATTTGCCAAACTAAAAAAGATAATACCCTAACTGTTTCAGCTAAATGACAACTTTATAAAACTATTTTTAGAAAGTTATTTAGTTAAATGAATGGTTTAATGAGCAAGAAAGTTTGAATTAAAATGAATTAAGTATAAATTTAGACTCAAATTAATATTAGTCATGATTAAAAAAATAATTTTTTCAGGATTTGTTATGATAAGTGCATTTATTTCTATTGCCCAAAACCAAATAACAGTTCCTCCTAATCGAACATGCGGTACAGAAATTCCTTCACAACAATGGGACGAATGGTTCAACAAAAAGGTTGCTGAATACAAAGAGTATTTGGTTTCTAATAAAATACAAAGCGTAAACTACACTATCCCTGTTGTTGTGCATGTTATTCATGCTGGTGGAGCAGTTGGTGTTGGCGACAACATTTCTCAAGCACAAGTTCAAGATCAAATTAATATTTTAAATGCAGACGTTGCAGGGATTGGTTTTAATGTTGGAAATTGCCCTTCTGTATTTCAACCATTAATTGCCGATTGTAACATAACTTTTTGTTTAGCAACAAAAGACCCAACAGGTGCGGTAATGCCTGAACCCGGAATTCATAGAGTGCAAGCCACCACTATCCCCGGTGTAACATCAATACCTGCTAATGGTTTCGCAACTGCATTTATTAACAGTACAATAAAACCCGCCACAATTTGGGATCCAACAAGATACTGCAATATGTGGGTAATGAAACTTCAAAATGGTTTATTAGGTTATGCAACTTTTCCAGCTGGTACGACTTTAACCGGAGTTACTGGTGGAGGCTCTGCAACAAACGACGGTGTTGTTATGGGGCATAATTATTTTGGAAGTATTGGAAGCGCAGCTGGGTCTGCCCCTTATCATTTAGGAAGAACAACAACTCATGAAATTGGCCATTGGTTAGGTTTACGTCATACTTGGGGAGACGGTAATTGCTTAACCGACTTTTGTAACGATACTCCAACAGCAAAAACATCAAATTTTGGATGTAAAACTCACCCTTTCGGAACCAATCAGTGCGGTGCAGGAACAAGTCCGAATGGAGAAATGACTATGAATTTTATGGATTATTCAGACGATCCATGTATGTATATGTTTACCAATGATCAACGTACAAGGGTTCAGACTGCGATGAGTCAAGGCACTTTTCGTAATATGTTGGGAACACATGGTTTATGCTCAACATCTTCGTCAACCGCGACGGCAGGGCCTGCGGTTGCAGTATTTAATATTTCAAGTCCGTGTGTAGGACAACCAATTACTCCAAGCAATAATTCTACAGGTTCATCTCCTACTTTTTCATGGAGTGCATCACCAAATTCTGTTACATTCACTCCAAATTCAAATGTAGCATCTCCTGCGATTTCTTTTGGCAGTTTAACAAGCTACACTCTTTATTTAACAGCAACTAATTCAGTTAGTGCCTCTACCTCTTCCATCGTTGTTGGGCCTTTAACAAATTGTCCTAAACCGGCAAATTGTATTGATACACTTAGTATGATTTCTAATGTTGATACTTTAACTACCTACGCCGCCTCAAACAACAGCTTAATTTTAGGTTGTCAATCAGGCTATGCGGGTTTTTTAACAGGAACAAACTGCTACAAGGATAAAGAATATGCACAGTATTTTCCTTCATATACCTACAGCGATAATCCGGTTCCTCAAGTAAACAGCGTGATTGTTTTGTTTGACAGTTTAGGAACAAAGTCCACCCCCACAACTCAAGCTACTCAGATTTTTTGTAAAATTTATGGTGGTACCATAGGTTCTGGGCCGTTTTCGCTCATTGCTCAAAAGGGAGATAGCTTAGGTAAAATTGCTGCCTCTACTAATAAAACAGTTTCAGTTCAATATTGCGGAAACCCAAATTATGTTCTCACAAACACTAAAATAATACCTTATAAATTTGATTTTGCTATACCCGTTCAAATTCCTAATGCGGGTTTCTTCGCAGCAATACAAACCCCATACGGTTCATCTGTAGATTCTATTAAGATTTTCAGCAATACAAAAACAAATCTTTCGAATGATTCTAGCAGTTGGGTGTTACAATACAGTAATAATTGGAGAACCCTTCGCTACAACAAAAAAGCAAAAGTAGATTTAGCAATATTGCCACAAGTTACGTGCAGACCATCTGTTGGTATTAACGAACAGACAAGTGTCTTTAGTTCAAATGTCACTTTAATGCCAAACCCAAGTAACGGACAATTTAGTTTAATTTTTACACTTCCAAAACACGAAAACGTTGATGTGAAAATTTTTAATGCCTTAGGTCAACAAATCACTAATGAAAAACTTGAAAATGTATCTAATAACCTAATAAATATTAATTTAAGTTCGCATGCTGATGGAATCTATTTTATAAATATTTCTAATAGTACAGAGCGGATAGTTAAAAAAATAATCATTGCACATTAAGATTATATACATTTAGTATTAAACCCATTCTTTATTAAGAATGGGTTTTTTTATAACTAATGCTAAAAATCAATTTAATTTTTTTAATATATATTTAATGTATTTTAGCCCTATTGTAAGTCAAAAAAATAAAACACTATGAATTTATACTCAATAAATACAGGACATTTTAAATTAGACGGCGGTGCAATGTTTGGTGTTGTGCCTAAATCTATTTGGAATAAATTAAACCTTGCCGACGAAAACAATATGTGCAGTTGGGCCATGAGATGCTTGTTAATTGAAGATGGAAATCGATTAATATTAGTTGATAATGGAATGGGTAATAAACAAGATGCTAAATTTTTTGGTTATTATTATTTGCATGGTAATGATACTCTAGAAAAATCACTCAATAAATACGGCTTTTGCAGCAATGATATTACCGACATGGTGCTAACTCACCTACACTTTGACCATTGCGGTGGAAGTATAAACTATAACAGCGACAGAACAAAACTTGAACCTGCTTTTAAAAATGCAAGTTATTATTGCAATAAAAAACATTGGGAATGGGCAGTGAACCCAAACCCTAGAGAGAAAGCAAGTTTTTTAAAAGAAAACATTTTACCTATTCAAGAGAGCGGACAACTAAATTTTATTGATGACACAACCGAACTTATTCAAGGTTTAAATTTTATCGAAGTAAATGGTCATACTGAAGCAATGATGCTGCCAATTATTAATTATAAAAATACCACCATTGCATACATGGCTGATTTAATTCCAAGCACAGGCCATATAACTATTCCATATTTAATGGGATACGATATACGTCCGCTAGAAACCATGAGAGAAAAACAAACAATTTTAAATAAAGCGCTTGAAAATAATTGGACTTTGTTTTTTGAACACGACCCAACTATTGAATGTGTAAACTTAACAAGAACTGAAAAGGGAATTACAAAAAAAGACAATTTTTTACTAAGTGAAGTTTAATATATCTTAATTATACATCTTGGCCCTTTGTTCTTTAATTGTAGGATTTTCTAAATACTCATCATAGGTACAAACCTTATCTATTATGCCTTTTGGCGTTAATTCAATAATTCTGTTAGCAACTGTTTGCATTAATTGATGGTCATGACTAGTAAATAAAATTGTACCTGCATAATCTTTTAGCGCATCGTTGTAAGCAATTATACTTTCCAAATCTAAATGATTGGTTGGCTCATCTAAAATTAAAAAATTGGGGTTCAACAACATCATTCTGCTAGTCATACAGCGAACCTTTTCACCTCCACTTAATACATTAGATTTTTTTAAAACCTCTTCGCCGCTAAATAACATTTTACCTAAAAAGCCACGGATATAAGTTTCATCTTTATCCTTACTAAATTGCCTTAACCAATCAATTAAATTTAAATCAGTTTGGAAATATTTATGATTATCATTTGGTAAATAAGCCTTGTAAATAGTTGTTCCAAATGTAAATTTTCCTTTAAAATCTATCTCTTCGTCTGCCAATATTGAAAACAAACTCGAAACTGCTAATTGATTTCTGCTGATAAAAGCAATTTTATCTCCCTTTCTTACATTTATGTTTACATCTTTAAAAACAACCCCATCATCGTTTGTTTTACTTAAATTTTCAATAAATAACAATTGATCTCCTGCTTCGCGTTCTTGCCTAAAAATAATGCCAGGATATTTACGTGTACTCGCAGGAATTTCATCCACCGTTAATTTTTCGAGTAATTTTTTTCGACTAGTAGCCTGACTACTTTTGCTGGCATTAGCACTAAACCTACGCACAAACTCTTGCAATTCTGCACGCTTATCTTCAATTTTTTTATTTTGATCGGTGCGTTGCTTTAATTGTAATTGGCTCATATGATACCAAAAACTATAATTACCGGTATAGGTGCTTAATTTGCTATAATCAATGTCGCAAATATTAGTACAAACAGCATCTAAAAAATGTCTGTCGTGACTAATTACAATTACTGTATTTTCAAAATCAGCTAAAAAATTTTCAAGCCAGCTAATTGTTTCAACATCTAAATCATTAGTTGGCTCATCTAACAGTAAAATATCTGGATTTCCAAAAAGAGCTTGTGCCAATAATGTTTTAACTTTTTCTTTCCCTGTTAAATCTTTAACTAACTTAGAATGCATGGCCGGCATAATTCCCATATTGGTTAGCATCTCGGCAGCCTCACTATCAGCATTCCATCCATTCATTTCTGCGAATTCGGCCTCCAATTCACTTGCTTTAATGCCGTCAGCTTCAGTAAAATCAGCCTTTGAATAAATAGCGTCTTTTTCTTTTATAATTTGAAATAAACGCTTGTTACCCATCATAACAGTATCTAAAACAGAAAATTCGTTGTACTCAAAATGATTTTGTTTTAAAGTACTCATTCTCATACCCGGCAAAATATTAACCCTTCCCTTTGTCGGTTCTATTTCTCCGCTTAAAATTTTCATAAATGTAGATTTACCGGCACCATTAGCGCCAATTATACCATAACAATTTCCTGGCGTGAAATTTACATTTACTTCATCAAACAAAACACGTTTGCCATATTGCAAACTCACATTAACAGCCGATATCATTTTTAAAAATCTGTTTTAAATAAGGTCGCAAAAATACAAATTTATTGCCATCTGTTTATTAGATTAGCGATATGAAACTAATTGTGTTATTTTTTTTAACTATAGAGTCAATTTTCGCACAGCATTATTTAAATGGTGTTGTTTTTGATGATAAAACTAAACAACCAATTCCATTTGTAAGCATTGGTATCGTTGGAAAAAATGTAGGCACTTTAAGTGATGAATACGGAGTTTTTAATATCAAATTATTCGAAAATCAAAAAAAAGATAGTATTAAACTTTCGACAATTGGTTACAAAGCCCAAGTTTTTTTAGTTTCAGATTTTGTTAAAGACTTAAATAAATCTATTTACTTAGAAAGTTTACCTACCCAATTAGCAGAGGTAATTGTTAAATCAAAAAAAGTAAAATTCAAATCATTAGGCACAACAAATTATTCAACAAACAACTGCACGGGTTTTGCCGACATTGAAGGCAATTGGAAAGGTTCGGAAGCCGCCATTTTAATTAAAAACAAAAAAAACTGTTTGTTAGAAACATTTAGCTTTTATGTGATTCAAAACAAATACAATGATTCGCTTTTGTTTCGCTTAAACTTTTATGAAAAAATTTCACCCCCTGCTGGCAGTCCAAGCTGGATGGGAGATGCGTGGGTTGGACCAAGTATTTTAAAAAAAGCAATTATCTTTAAAGTAGGCATTAAACAAGGCGAATTCTCATTACCAATTAAAAACTTTAACATTCAAACATCAACAGATTTTTTTATAAGTCTTGAGTGCTTAATGGATGAAATGGAAATTACAAAATTCTGCTATTCGGGTTCAGTTAGCACTCAATCATTTTTTAAAGTAAAAGCTTTTTCAAAATGGCATAGAACAAATGGCTCGAGAGGCTCAGGAGGAGGAGGTGGCGCAGATTTTAATGTAAAAGTATCTTATACTGATTAATGCACTGTTTTAAACAAAATTTAAAAGCAATCCAATCAATAAAAATTAAAATATATCTTTACCATTAAGTAAACTTTTAAAATATTTACTCAACTATTTTTATAAAAACATGAACGATAAATTAAAATTACTTGAACAAAAAAAGGCCGAAGCGCTATTAGGCGGTGGCCAAAAAAGAATTGATGCACAACATAAAAAAGGTAAACTTACCGCTCGCGAACGCATTCATTTTTTAATGGACGAAGGTTCATTTCAAGAAATTGGCATGTTTGTGCAGCATCGTAGTAGCGATTTTGGTTTAGATAAAGAAAAATACTTAGGCGATGGAGTGGTTACTGGTTACGGAAATATAAACGGGCGTTTAACTTATGTTTTTTCGCAAGATTTTACGGTATTTGGAGGTAGCTTAAGTGAAACTCATGCCGAAAAAATTTGTAAAATTATGGATCTGGCCATGAAAAATGGCGCGCCCTTAATTGGTTTAAATGACAGTGGTGGCGCCCGAATTCAAGAAGGTGTTGTGTCGTTGGGAGGCTATGCCGATATTTTTTACCGTAATGTTCGCAGTAGTGGTGTTATACCTCAATTAAGCGCTATAATGGGGCCATGCGCAGGCGGTGCTGTATACAGCCCTGCCATTACCGATTTCATTTTAATGGTAGAAAACACAAGTTATATGTTTGTTACCGGCCCAAATGTTGTAAAAACAGTTACTCACGAAGAAGTAACTAGCGAGGAGCTAGGTGGCGCCATAACTCATGCAACAAAAAGCGGTGTTACCCATTTTGCTTGTGCAAACGAAGTGGAGGCTATTAATTATTTGAAACAGTTATTAAGTTACATTCCTCAAAACTGTGAAGAAGACGCCCCTTCTCTGCCCTATGAATTAGCAAATGAAATTCGTGAAGAATTAAATTCGATTATACCTGAAAATGCAAATCAACCTTACGACATCAGAGAAGTGATTGAAAAAGTTATAGATACTGACTCATTTTTAGAAGTTCATAAATTATTTGCCGAAAATATTGTTGTTGGATTTGCCAGATTGGCAGGAAAAAGCATTGGTATTGTGGCCAATCAGCCGGCAGTTTTAGCAGGTGTTTTAGATATTCATTCGTCAACAAAAGCCGCACGCTTTGTTCGCTTTTGCGATAGTTTTAATATTCCTCTTTTAGTTTTTGAAGATGTTCCCGGATTTTTACCTGGTACTGACCAAGAATGGAATGCCATAATTACCAATGGCGCAAAACTATTATATGCCTTTAGTGAGGCTACTGTTCCTAGAATAACTGTTATTACACGCAAAGCTTATGGCGGTGCCTACGACGTAATGAACAGCAAACATATAGGAGCAGATATGAACTTTGCTTGGCCAAGTGCCGAAATTGCTGTAATGGGTGCAAAAGGAGCTGCCGAAATAATCTTTAAAAATGAAATTGCGGCATCAGAAAATAAAGAAGCTAAATGGAAAGAAAAAGAAACCGAATATCAAACCATGTTTGCTAACCCATATCGCGCAGCAGAGCGCGGCTTTATTGATGAAGTTATAGAACCTAAAGAAACTAGATTAAAACTCATAAAAGCTTTTAAAATGATGGAAAACAAAGTCGACAATTTACCTAAGAAAAAACATGGCAACATTCCATTATAAAATTTATTAAAGTTCATATTTAAACAACGAACATGGCTACCACATCAGATATTTCAAAAGGTGCTTTTTTAAGACACGAAAACGAACTTGTACAAGTATTGGATTACGATCATATTACACCCGGAAAAGGGAATGCGATTTACTCTGTAAAATGCAGAAATGTTGAAACAGGAAAACAAAGTGAGATTCGCTTTCGCTCAGGCGAAAAAATTGATATTATTAGAGTTGAAGAACATGATATGCAATATCTGTTTACCGAAGGTGAATTTTTAGTTTGTATGAATCAAGAAACTTATGATCAAATTCATATTCCAAAAATAATATTCGGCGACTCCATTAAATTTTTACAAGAAGGAATGATTCTAACAATTCGCTTTGACGAGAACGAAAAACCTTTAAATGGTAATTTACCTAAATATGCCGAATTACTTGTAACCTATGCAGAAGATGGTGTTAAGGGAAAATTATTAAAACCTGCTGAAGTTGAAGGCGGCATTAAATTACAGGTTCCATTATTTGTTTCTATTGGCGATAAACTTAAAATAAATATTGAAAATTGCGAGTACGTTGAGCGTGTAAAATAACTAAACGAAATTTATTTAGGTATCAGTTTATTCATGAATTCAGGCACATTAATACTTCACAGAAAAAAACATTTTATAGGGTTAAATATTGCAATGGAAGTTTTTATTAACGACAAAAGCTTTGGTGTTATTAAAAGTGGTGAAGCAAAAGAATTTAATCTTAATGAAGGGAAATATAATTTAAATGTAAAGCAAAATTACAAAAGCGGTCAGCAGCAAATTGTTATTGATCAAAATAAAATCTCAAAATACATAGTCGTTCCCAGCAATTTAAATTTGGTTTCATTTATATCTCCATTAATCGGATTAGGATTGCTATTCCTTTTTAAAATTCAAATAATTATTGTGGGATTAATTTTGCTACCAGGTGCCATAACTTCAATATACTTGATTAACTCAGGAAAAACAAAATATTTCACATTAAAAAAAATTAGGTAGTTTCACTCTGACGCAACATAATTGTAGTAATCATTCTTCATGAAAAATAATTTAACCCAATTCACTATAGAAATTTGGTCAGACATTCAGTGTCCATTTTGTTATATCGGAAAACGTAAATTAGAAATAGCTTTAAAAAATTTCGAAAAAAAAGATAAAATTAAAATTGAATGGCGGAGCTACCAATTAAACCCAAACACAATTTCACAACCTGGATTAAGCGTATACGATTACCTAGCAGCAATTAAAGGACAAACTAAAGAATGGTCAATTAAAATGCATGAACATGTTACAAACATGGCAAAGGAAGTTGGGTTAAACTATCATTTCGAAAAAGCAATAATTGCTAACTCATACAATTCTCACAGACTAATTCAGTTAGCAAAAGCGTATAAATTATCTGACCAAGCCGAAGAACATCTTTTTAAAGCATATTTTACAGAAGGTAAAGACATTGCAGATAAAACCACTTTACTTGAAATTGGCAAAGAAATAGGATTAACAGAAACAAAAATTCTAGCTGTTTTAAATTCTGACATGTATGGAGTTGAAGTAAAAGCAGATATTGCAGAGGCACAAACCATCGGTGTTAAAGGAGTTCCATTTTTTGTATTTAATAGAGCATATGCAATTTCTGGCGCTCAAGATATTGAGGTTTTTAGTGAGACTTTACAAAAATCCTTTTCAGAATGGAATATTAATTTTAATTAAAAATGCGTTTAAACTTAATGCTAGTGAAAAACATAAAATTAGTTGTTAAACTTTCTTTTGTTGTTTGTTTAACTGTTTTTTGTTCATGCCAATTTATTTCAGAAAAACAATCAACAGTAAACGTTGCTGATGAAAAATTAAACAATTTAATTGACGAATTTTCCAAAAAACTCAATGAAGTTAATTTATCTGACAGTATAGCAAAAAAAGTAAATTCTGTAAAATATGATTGCCCGGATGAAGGTAATGCTATACCTGAACGTATTAGAGAGTTGAATATTTTAAAAAACAGAATACAAATACCTCGGGAAAATAATTTTGACCTATCTATTACAATTCAAAAAATGCTTGAAGCAGGAAATGATATAAACAGATGGTCAAATAATAAGGCAGTAAAAATTAAAGCCTTTGTTTACGATATAAAACCTGGAGGAATTGAAACTTGCAATTGCAAAAGCAAAGAGGCTAATCAAAAAGATGCACATATAGAACTTTTACTTGACCCTAATAATTCATCAAAAAATAAACGCGTTGTTGCTGAGGTTACGCCAAGAATAAGAGAAATTATGAACTTAAATGGCATTAATTGGAGTACAAGAAGTTTAAGGGATAAGTATTTAGGGCGTTTTGTTGAAATTGAAGGCTGGTTGTTGTTTGATATTGAACACAAAAACGCAGCAGAAAACACAAACCCCGGAAGACCAAGAAACTGGCGAGCAACTGCTTGGGAAATTCACCCAATTACAAGCATTAAATTACTCGATAAAAATCCAAATCTGTTTCAAAAATAATTATCTAGGATAAACAAATAAGGAGAAAATAATTTTTACTAAAAATCAACTTTTAACAACTATTAATTCTATGTTTTTAAATCATGAATCACATTTTAGGTTTTCTAAAATGAACCTATATTTTTAAAATCAAAATTCGATCTTTCATTACCATTGGAAAAAACAATAAATTAATCTTACATTGGTTAATTATTTTGTCAGGAAATAGTTTATATTACTTAAGTCTGTGTCATAACTTAACAATAATCAAATAATTTTAATAATATTACACAAAAATTAATCTCATGAGATCATTTATATTTTTTGTTGCAGTAATTTTTAATTCTGCATTATTCTCTCAGTCTCCAGTTTATGATGATTTGGTATTTGATGAGGAGGAAATAGGAACTGCATACAAGTTTGGAAACAAAAATTATGTTCTATTGAAATCAAAGAAAGGAAACGGCGGGCTTCCAAAAACCACCAGTGGTGATTCTATTAAATCTTTCGAGATTACGGATATTATTCTCGTTTTTACAGAAACTACTGAGGATGCTGCGGAAAAGAGAGAGGAAAATAATAGAGAAAGATGGGAAAATCTGATTGCTTCTTACCCTGAATTTTTTCAATTTAATACCAATTATAAGAATATTTGTCAGTGTTCCATTGGCGGAGATGCTGAAGCTTTAAAAGCAACACAGGGTTTTTACGTTTACTTTAAACCTCCAATGCCAAAGGCAACTATTACTACTCCTGTTAAGGAAGAGAAACAAATAGTAAAAGAAGTAGCTAAAATTGAAGAAAAAAAAGAACCTATTAAAGAAAACGAAGAAGTTAAAGAGCGAAAAAAAACAGAAGAAAAGTTAGAAGACAAAAAAGAAGTTGTTAAGATAGAAAAGAAGGAAACAAAAACAGAAATAAAAGCGGATGAAGAAAAAGAAGAAGACTTAAATGCAGTGACCGAAGGCCCGAAACAAACGGCATCTATTGATATTTCGGCCACCAGAAAAAAAAATACAAATTACAGTAAACCAAAAAAATCCAAAAATCCAAAAGCTTGTCGACCACCCTTTTATGGCTTGGATGACAAAGATATTTATCTGTTTTTTAAAGACAATATCTTATTAACCAAAAAACAACGTCGACAGGTTAAAGGAGACGAATCTATTTTAAAGTTGTCTTTAAATTTTGATGGTTCTATTAAAAAGGCTTTGGTTAATGGAGCAAATACATCACTTAACGAACTGGTTAGTGTAGCAGTTAAAACTATGGATAATTGGAACCCCGCAGTAAAAGGTGGGATAACTGTAAAATCAGAGGTGAAAATCACGCTCAAATACGACAAATCAATTAAGGGTATTAAACCAATTGATATTTCAATTACACCACGCCCTAATCCAAAATGCACGAAATGTTTAAGTGATTCAGAAATATTTGGAGATTAATTTATTAGTTATTTCTCCTATTAATAGTCCTAATTTTTTGGGAGCATACATTTACAAACACACAACTGCACGAATTTAAAAGTTGAAATAGGACTCTCAAGCGTTTTTGTATTATTTATTTTAATACTAACAATTCGTATTCGCCTACTTAATAAGGTAAATGATGAATTGATTTTGGTATTATTAAGTATGTTGTTAATAATTTTTGGCTTTTACTTATGTGTAAAAAATGGCTTTATATGAGATTATAATACAAAAACATAAATAGCCTAAACCCATGCCAAAAATAGGTTTGAATAAGGAAAAACAAATATCCAAATTGGTTTAATGTTTATTATTATTGTAAGCTCCCCATAATTAGACTATACAAAAGTAGACTTTTTAATTAATTTATTAGTGTTAACATTAACCTTTACATGAGCCTCCTCCGGAGGAGGCTCATGT
>JBIJCO010000053.1:0-14927 GCA_044344665.1 Bacteroidia bacterium
TTTACAAAACCGTTATTTTTAACAAATGTTTTTAAATCGTTTATTGTTTCGTCTGTGCTTTCGTATTTATTATAGTAGAAGCCGCGAATACCCCATATTAAACTTAATGTAGTAAGGAGTGAAAGGTTATCTGTAAAAATAAAAATATGAGCTTTTGGCCGGTGACTTGAAAGTTTAAAGGCGGTGTATCCGCTATTGGTCATGCTAATGATAGCCTGAGCCCCAGCGTGGTGAGCCAATGAACATGCGTTGTAGCAAATGCTGTCTGTTATATAGGTTATTGTTTTAATCTGTGGTGTATGTTCTTTGTAATAAATACTATCTAGTTCTTCAACTTTAGTAATAATTCTGCGCATCATTTCAATTACCTTAACCGGATATTTTCCAACTGATGTTTCAGCACTTAACATTACTGCATCTGCGCCATCCATTACGGCATTTGCCACATCATTAACTTCTGCTCGAGTTGGTGTGTAACTAGTAATCATGCTTTCCATCATTTGTGTAGCAATAATCACAGGCTTACCAACTTCCACACATTTTTGAACAATCATTTTTTGCAATAACGGCACTTGCTCCATTGGAAGTTCTACACCCAGATCTCCACGTGCTACCATAATTCCATCTGTTACATCAATTATGTTATCAATTTCTTTAATGGCTTCGGGCTTTTCAATTTTAGCAATTACTCTGGCACGATTGTTTTTTTGTTTTATGATATCTTTTAATTCAACAATGTCAGTAACGTTTCTTACAAATGATAACCCAATCCAATCAAAATCTTGAGATAATGCAAATTCAAGATCTCTAATATCTTTTAATGTTAAACATGGCAAAGAAATTTTTGTGTTGGGTAAGTTTACACCTTTTTTAGAACTTAAAACTCCTCCAACTAAAATCTCGCAACGCACAGTATCTTTACCATTTGTATCAATTACTTTTAAATGTATTTTGCCGTCATCAATTAAAACAGTTTCGCCAAGTTTAACATCTTGCGGAAATTGAGGATACGTTATATAAATTTGGTTTTCGTCTCCTTCACATTCTTTGGTTGTAATTGAAATTAATTCGCCATTAATTAAATTGGCGCTGTTATTTTTCATAACACCAATTCTTAATTTTGGGCCTTGTAAATCAGCTAAAATACCAACGTGCCGATTTAATTTTGTGTTTAGTTCACGGATATTATTTACAGTTTTTAAAACGGCATCATAATCTCCGTGTGAAAAATTTATACGGCAAATGTCAAGACCTTCGTTAAACATGCCCTCAAGAACTTGGATATCGGCAGTTGCAGGTCCCATTGTTGCAACAATTTTTGTTCGGTTAAAATGGCTCATATAGTTAATAATAAATAATAAATCAAATGTAAAAAAATAGAGGCAGCTTTTTAAATAAGCAAAGGTTATTAATTTGTAAAATTAGCGTAATAGCTAGTTTTTACAATGAGATAGTTCATGAATAAAGTTTTAATTTTTTTTAGATTACTTGCGCTTAATAACTTTTTCAACGGCGGCAACAATATCAGTTGTATCTAAACCATATTTTTTCATTAATTCATCTGGTGTTCCGCTTTCGCCAAAGGAGTCATTTACTGCAACAAATTCTTGAGGTGTTGGATGGTGACGAGATAAAAATTGCGAAACACTGTCACCTAAACCACCATTCATTTGATGTTCTTCGGCAGTAACAACACAGCCGGTTTTTAAAACAGATTTTAAAATCGCTTCTGTGTCTAATGGTTTTATAGTGTGAATATTAATTATTTCAGCGCTTATTCCCTTTGTAGACAATATTTCTCCCGCTTCTATTGCTTTCCATACTAAATGCCCTGTTGCAATAATGGTAACGTCTGTTCCTTCATTAATCATTAATGCTTTTCCTATTTCAAATTTCTGATCGGCGGGAGTAAAATTAGGGATGGCAGGCCTGCCAAATCTTAAATAAACAGGCCCTTCATAATTTGCTATAGCAATGGTTGCAGCTTTTGTTTGATTGTAATCGCATGGATTAATGACCACCATACCCGGCAACATTTTCATTAAACCTATATCTTCTAGAATCTGATGGGTAGCGCCATCTTCTCCTAAAGTTAAGCCTGCATGAGAGGCACAAATTTTCACATTTTTACCTGAGTAAGCAATGCTTTGGCGAATTTGATCATAAACTCGACCTGTACTAAAATTTGCAAAAGTTCCAGTGAATGGAATTTTACCTCCTATTGTTAAGCCTGCAGCAATCCCCATCATGTTAGCTTCTGCAATTCCAATTTGGAAAAATCTATCTGGAAATTCTTTTTCAAACGCATCCATTTTTAATGATCCGGTTAAATCGGCGCACAGAGCCACAACATTTGGATTTGATTTTCCAAGTTCTGATAATCCTGCGCCAAATCCTGAGCGGGTGTCTTTTTTTTCAGTGAAGGTATATTTTTTCATGAGTTTTATAATAATCTAACGGTTTGTGTACTGCCTGATATTACTTCAAAATTTCTTTCAATTGTTTTGTTTGTTTCTTTAACAAAGTCGTATCTGAAAACAACTTTATATTTTCCGGGTTGTAAGTAAATAATTTCATTTTGTAATGTGGGATTTAAATTACAAACCCAAACAACATTTTTACCGTCATCAACATAAACGCTACCATATCCGTTCCCTTGTTTACTAAATAGGATATTGCCACTTATTGGAATTTTAATGGTATTAGTTGAGTTTTGTTTTATTTCAACATCTTTTAAATAAATTCTTGGTAAGGTTAAAATTTCTAAATCATATTTTCCAACAATGTATTTTTCAATTTTGCCAAAGTCTTGTATGTTTAATGTTTGAAGGTCTCCATTTTTTCTTACAATAGTTGTAGGAAAATATTTATTAATAGCGCCATCTAGTTCTAGTTTTAGATAACCTTGAGGCGCATCCACTTTAATTATGTTATGCTTCCCTTTAATAATAGAAATATTTTTCTTTACCTGATTTGGAATGGTGTGGACTGTTAAATCGTATTTAATATCTGGATTAAGTACAAGTGTATCAGGATTGCCTCTGTTATTTATTGTATGTACATAATTGTATTTTACAATATCGGTTCCGGCTTCATAAAATGTCATGTCAACATCCGTTTCGGTTGGTTTTTTAAGTATATCCAACAAATCAACTTGAACAGTTGTTTGTGTAATTGCTTCGGTTAAAACTAATTTTAATACATCTTTAAAGTTAGCTTCGTTACTAACATCATAAAATTTACCCATGCAGGCAAATACATCTGCAAATTTAACATCAAGGCCTACGCCTATAACAAATGGGCGCAAAAAAATACCTTTCTTTTGTAACTCGATGCTAACCTGACAAGGATTACCACCACATTCTTCTATACCATCTGTAATTAAAATAATAATGTTTCTGCAGTTGGCTTTTGGTGTAAAATCATTTGCACTTTCACCTAACGAATAAGCTATTGGGGTAGTGCCTAAAGGTTCAAGTTTTTGTATCCGTTGCTTAATTTTTAAGGAATTAACTAATGCATTATCGAAGGGCACCTCAAGTTTACTGTCTTTGCAATTCCTGTCAGGTTTAAAAAAAGTAGTGTGCCCATAACACCTTAAGGCTAATTCAAGATTGGGAATGTTTTTTAGACTATCAAGAAATTCGCCCATTACTTTTTTAGCAACTTCTATTTTAATATTGCTGTTCCATGGAGCGTACATACTAAAAGAGTCGTCAAAAATAAATAAAATACGGTTAGTTACCTGAGAATAGGAGGTTTTTGAAATTGTAAATACAAGATTAAAAATTAAAAAATAGTGTATAAAGCCGAACTTTTTCAAGGATTAATCAGTTTAAAATTTCTAGTAATCTTTCCCTGTATCTTCTAATTGCATTAATGCTTTTGCCAACTGTTCGTCATTTGGCGCAGACCCATGCCATTTGTGCGTGCCCATCATAAAGTCAACACCCATGCCCATTTCGGTTTTCATTAAAATTATAATTGGTTTTCCTTTACCAATAAATGTTTTGGCTTTTTCAAAAGCAGAAATTACGTGGCTAAGCTCGTTTCCGAAATTATTTTCGATAACTTCCCAGCCAAAGGCTTCAAATTTTAATTTTAAATTACCTAGTGATAATACCTTTTCAACATCTCCGTCAATCTGACGTCCGTTATAATCTACCGTAGCAATTAAATTATCAATTTTATTAGCTGAAGCATACATGGCAGCCTCCCAAATTTGTCCTTCTTGTAATTCTCCGTCGCCATGCAGTGTATAAATTAATCCTGTGTCATTATTTAATTTTTTTGCAAGGGCTGCGCCAATACCAACGCTCATACCTTGTCCGAGAGATCCACTTGCGATTCTTACTCCTGGCAATCCTTCATGGGTAGTTGGATGACCTTGCAATCTTGTGTTTAATTTTCTAAATGTTTTTAATTCTTCAACAGGAAAATAGCCTGAGTGAGCTAAAACACTATAAAATACAGGGCTAATATGACCGTTGCTTAAAAAAAACACATCTTCGTTTTTACCATCCATCGTGAAGGCAGCAGAGTTATGTTTTAAAATAACCTTGTATAGCGCAACAAAATATTCTACACAGCCTAATGAACCTCCCGGGTGACCTGAACTAACAGCATGCACCATTCTTAAAATGTCCCGTCTTACTTGTGTAGATAATTTCTTTAATTCGTCAATATTAGTCATTGAATTGGTTTCCATTTGGGCAAAATTAGCATTTGATTATTGCATAGTAAGACTAATGTTGATAATAATAAGGCGATGTTAAAAACTAAAATTTTTTGTTTTTTTGGAGGTTAATAAAAAAGGCTTTGATATTACTATATTTGCAAATTTATTAAATCTATTTATATAATCTATGGCACTAAAATGTGGAATTGTTGGATTACCTAATGTAGGAAAATCGACCTTATTTAATTGTTTGAGTAATGCAAAAGCACAGGCGGCAAATTTCCCGTTTTGTACAATTGAGCCTAATGTTGGAACCACTGTTGTTCCCGATGAGAGGCTAAATAAACTTGCTGAGCTTGTTAAGCCTCAAAACATTTTACCAACTACTGTTGAAATTGTTGACATTGCAGGTTTAGTGAAAGGCGCCAGCAAAGGTGAAGGATTAGGCAACAAATTCCTGGCTAATATTCGCGAGTGTGACGCCATATTGCACGTTTTAAGATGCTTTGATAACGACAATGTTGTACACGTTGATGGTAATGTAAACCCTGTAAGAGATAAAGAGATTATTGACACAGAGCTTCAATTAAAAGATTTGGAGAGTGTTGAGGCTAAACTAAAGAAATATGAAAAAATTGCAAAAGTTGGCACTGATAAAGAGGCTGTTAAAACCTACAATGTCCTTGTTAGATTAAAAGAAACTTTGGAAAGTGGCAAATCTGCGAGAGCCTGCGTAATTGAAGAAAATGAAAAACCTTACATTGCCGATTTACATTTATTAACTATTAAACCAGTTATGTATGTTTGTAATGTGGAAGAGACATCAGCTAAAGCAGGCAACAAACATGTTGATGCCGTTAGGGAAGCGATAAAAAATGAATTTGCAGAATTATTAATTATTACAGCTCAGATGGAAAGCGAAATTGCTGCATTAGAAAGTTTCGAAGAAAAGCAAATGTTTTTGGCAGATATGGGTCTTGATGAGCCTGGTGTTAATAAACTAATAAAATCGGCATACAAATTACTTAACCTTCAAACCTATTTTACTGCAGGTGTTAAAGAAGTTAGGGCTTGGACTATTAAAAAAGGAATGACAGCCCCTCAGGCGGCTGGCGTTATTCATACCGATTTTGAGAAAGGCTTTATAAAAGCAGAGGTTATTGCCTATAATGATTTTGTTACTCTCGGATCTGAATCGGTATGCAGGGATAACGGAAAATTAAGAATTGAGGGGAAAGAATATGTTGTAAATGATGGCGATGTTATGCATTTTAGATTTAACGTTTAATATTAATATAAATAATCAAAACATAGAATAATGAATAACCACGAAATTGATTTCAAATTATTTGGCGAAGAAATGCAGTGTGTTGAGGTTGAGCTTGATCCCAATGAGGCTGTTATTGCTGAACCCGGCAGTTTTATGATGATGACAGATGGCATTCAAATGCAAACATTATTTGGAGACGGAAATCAAAAAGGATTCATGGATAAATTATTTTCGGCGGGCAAACGATTGTTAACCGGCGAGAGTTTATTTATGACGGTGTATACTAATAGTTCCAACCAAAAAAGGCAAGTTACCTTTGCTGCCCCTTATGCCGGTAAAATTATTCCTATGAACCTTTCAAAATTAGGCGGAAAATTAATTTGTCAGAAAGACAGTTTTTTATGCGCTGCTAAAGGCGTAGCTGTTGGGATTGAATTTCAGAAAAAACTAGGTACAGGTTTATTTGGAGGAGAAGGCTTTATCATGCAAAAATTAGAAGGCGATGGCATGGCTTTTGTGCATAGCGGTGGACATGTTATTGAAAAACAATTGCAAGCCGGCGAAATTTTAAAAATAGATACAGGTTGTATTGTTGCTTTTACAAGTGATGTTAACTATGATATCCAGTTTGTTGGAGGGATAAAAAATACCCTTTTTGGAGGCGAAGGCGTGTTTTACGCTTTATTGAGTGGCCCAGGGAAGGTATGGATACAAACTTTGCCCATTAGCAGACTTGCCGGAAGAATTTTGTCTTACGGAACAGGAAGTAGAAAAGAAGAAGGTAGTATTTTAGGAGGTATTGGTAATTTATTAGACGGAGATTAAAAATTGAATTATGGCAAAATCAAATTATACAGAGGATAATATACGTTCCTTAGACTGGAAAGAACATATACGCACGCGGCCGGGAATGTATATTGGTAAGTTGGGCGATGGTAGCGCTTTTGACGATGGAATATACGTATTGTTAAAAGAGGTTATGGATAATTCCATAGATGAGTTCATGATGGGAGAGGGGAGTAAGATTGAAGTAAATGTTAAAGAGGGAGTTGTTTCTATTCGCGATTATGGTCGGGGAATACCCTTAGGTAAGGTGGTTGAAGTGGTTTCTAAAATGAACACAGGCGGTAAATACGATAGCGAAGCATTTAAAAAATCTATAGGTTTAAATGGTGTAGGAACTAAAGCGGTAAATGCCTTATCCGTTAATTTTAAAGTTACAGCCTATCGCGACGGTCAATCCAAAACGGCTGAATTTAGTAAAGGTGACTTGGTTAAAGAACATAAATTAGTTTCATCTAACGAAAAAAATGGCACATTAGTTGAGTTTAGACCCGATGATACCATTTTTAAGAAGTATCATTTTGTTCATGAATACATCGATAAAATGATTTGGAACTACGCTTTTCTAAATACCGGATTGAAATTGTATTTAAATGGGCAAGAATACAAATCTGATAATGGGTTAAAAGATTTACTTGAAAAAAACATTACAGGTGAAATTATTTATCCAATTATTCATTTAAGAGGTGAGGATATTGAATTGGCAATTACTCATAGCAATGAGCATTATAGCGAGGAATATTACAGTTATGTTAATGGGCAATATACCACACAAGGAGGCACTCATCAAGCTGCTTTCAGGGAGGCGCTAGTTAAAACCATTCGCGAGTTTTATAAAAAAGAGTTTGATCCTTCAGATATCAGAAAATCAATTGTTGCTGCTATTTCAATAAAAGTACAAGAGCCAATTTTTGAGTCGCAAACAAAAACAAAATTAGGCTCTTCAGAAATAGCCCCGGGTGGACAGAGTATGCGAAGTTTTGTAAATGATTTTATGAAACAGTATCTGGATAATTATCTTCATAAAAATCCGGATACTGCCAAGGCTATTGAGGCTAAAATAATTGCTAATGAGCGCGAGCGTAAAGAGCTATCGGGGATACAAAAATTAGCAAGAGAGCGCGCAAAAAAATCTTCTTTACACAACAAAAAATTACGTGACTGCCGTATACACCTTGATGACATTAAAGATGCTAGACGTCTTGAAACATCACTATTTATTTGCGAGGGAGATTCAGCAAGCGGTTCAATTACCAAAACCCGTGATGTAAATACCCAAGCTGTATTTAGTTTAAAAGGAAAACCATTAAACTGTTTTGGTTTAGGCAAAAAAGTGGTTTATGAAAATGAAGAATTTAATTTATTACAGGCCGCGTTAAACATCGAAGATAATTTAGAAGAATTGAGATATAACAATGTAATTATTGCAACTGATGCCGATGTAGACGGCATGCATATTCGTTTATTATTACTTACATTCTTTTTGCAGTTTTTCCCTGATTTAGTAAAAAATAATCATGTAAAAATTTTACAAACACCTTTATTTAGAGTAAGAAATAAAAAAGAAACAGTGTATTGTTACAGCGACGAGGAAAGAAAAGCTGCAGTGGCAAAATTAGGACCAAAGCCTGAAATAACCAGGTTTAAAGGTTTAGGAGAAATTTCTCCTGATGAATTTAAACACTTTATAGGTAAAGATATCCGTTTGGAGCCTGTTTTAATTGATCAAAAGTCTAGCATTACAGAGCTCCTAAATTATTATATGGGTAAAAACACTCAAGGAAGGCAGGATTTTATTATAGAAAATCTGCGAATCGAATTAGATACAGAAAAGGAATTAATTGGTTAAGATATGTTAATTACCCATAAATTGATATATTTGGAACACTATTTGTCTAAACATAAAAAAATAAAACAATAACAATGAAAACAACTAAATTATTATTAATTCCATCGCTAGCAGTATTAGCTCTAGCAGGATGTAAATCAAAAAAATCAACACCTGTTCAAAAAGAAACAGGTGCAGTAGAAATTTCTGTTCCATTCAGTTCTAAAGAATACCGTAGTGATGAAAATGCGTTCAGGGCTAAACAAATTGGTAAATCTCCAGACATGGCAACTGCTAAAAAAATTGCATTTCAAAATGCAAGAGCTGAAATGGCAGCAAATATTAATGCTACCGTAAAAAGAGTAACCGATCAGTATACAAATCAACGTACTGTTGGAAACACACAGGAGTTTGAGAATAAATTTGAAGAAATGGCTCGTGAGGTTGTTAATTTACAAATGTCTAACGTAAAAGAAATCGGCGAAAAAATCTTTAAAGAACCAGACGGTGCTTATAGCTATTGGATAGCCATTGAAGCCGGTAAAAAAGAAGTGTTTGATAAATTAGACGCGAAAATTTCTAATGATGCAAAATTGAAATTAGATTACGATAAGCAAAAGTTTCAGCAGATTTTTGATGCCGAAATGAAAAAATTAGCTGAAGAAGGAAAATAATAAACACATTCAAAAGAGCATCTGTTACAGGATGCTCTTTTTTTATTTCGTTTTTTTGAAACATATTTTATATATAATTTTTTTTGTTATTGCTGTTTTACTTTCGTCTTGCAACGGTTCAAAAAAGTATTTTAAAGCGGCTGAGCGCCTAGAGAAACAAGGGCTCGTAAACGAAGCCGCGGAGTATTACATGGAATCTTTGCAAAGAAAACCAACTAGTGTAGATGCCAAAGTAAAACTAAAAAACGTTGGGCAAAAGTACGCGTCAAATTTAGCATCAGATTTTTTCAGAAATTATAATACCCAACAAACAGAAACATCTTTAGAAATTTTTGAGCGCTTAAAAGAATTTACAACTAAGGCTGCAGCCCTTAGTGTTGTTCTTGACTATCCAAAAAACTATGAAGTCGATTATCAAAAGTCAGTAGAGGCATTCTGCTCAAAAAATTACGATCAGGCATATGTATTAGTTAATCAAAAAAAGTTTGATGATGCTTTAATTAGCATTTCTAAAATAAAAAAGTATAATCCTAATTTTAAAAATACCTCTCAATTAGAAGTGATTTCTTTTTGCGAACCTTTATATCAATCCGCAGTTATAAGCATAGAAAATAAAAATTATGCAATTGCTTTTTCAAAATTAAGCGGAATAAAATCTAAAACAGAAACTTATAAAGATTCGAAAGATTTATTCGAATTATCTTCAGCTGCTCAAACAAAAAATTTTATTTTAATTCATCCAAAAAGTTCAGTATATAATGCCGAAAAGGATATAGAAGAAAATTTATTTAATAATTTCACGCAAGAAATAAGTCAGAAATTTACCGCAATACAATTAATCAATAATACTCCATTCACAGAGTCTTCAGGAGGGAATGATTTATTAAACAATACTAATGTAGATCTTATTCAAGCAATCAGAAAAGCCACCGGTGCTGATTATTTTTACACGTATGATGTCTCAAATAAACGAGAAGGTAACAATGGCCCATTAAAAAGTTCTTTTACGGCTTATCATGAGGTTAAAGTTAGAAAAAATGATACTTTAGTTGTTACAGAATATAATCCGGTAGGATACAATGTGGTGAAAGGTTCAAGAACATACTCTTATGATTTTAAATATAAAATTATTAACGCCTTTTCAAATCAAATAGTTTCTTCTCAAACTCAAAATGTATCTAGTCAAGATGCCATTGAATACAATGAATTTGCTCGAAATTTTAATGGAAATATTAATAATCTTTATCCTTATAATCCCCTTCAAACAGTGCCTGCCGCTAGGTATAACCCAAAAGGTTGGAGAGGATTGTTTAGTGCTAAAAACACATTAAAACCTTTTGAAGAACTGAGAAGCGAAACTATAAATAAAACAATAACTATTTTTGCAACTTCGGTAAGCAATAACATGAAATAATGTTTAGGAAATTAACTATTATATTTTTCTTAGTTCTGTTTTTTGCTGCGTGCAAAAGCAAACAAGAAGCAGTTGTGCAGGTTGCCGAAGTAAAAGTGCCAATATGGGTAAGTAGCCGACCTAATAATGGATTTAAATATGTTGGTATAGGTTTTGCCGAAAAAGGTAAGGGTACAGGTTACCAAATTGAAGCCAAGAAAAATGCTTTGTATGATTTAACATCCGAAATAAAAGTAAATATTTCAAGTAATTCTGTTTTATATACTGTACAAAACAATAATAATTTTAACGAAAATTTCAATTCGTTAATTAATTTATCTAACACAGATAATATTGAGGGGTATCAATTGATTGATTCTTATGAAAATGACAAACAATACTGGGTATATTATCAGTTAGATAAACAAGAATATGCAAGCCAAAAAGCTAAAAAAAAGCAGCAAATAATATCTAAGGCATCTAATCTAATTAACCTAAGTTTTGTAGATGAAAAGAATAAAGAGTTTTCATCTTCACTAAAAAAACGAATACAAGCGTTTGGTGTTTTAACGCCTTATTTAAGTGAAGAAATAAATTTTGATGTTACACAAACAAACGGAATTAAAAGTGTTTTTGACCTTACGTCAATTATACAGCAACAGCTACAAGCCATTAACTTAGTTCAAAAACAAAACCTTCCCGTTTTAAAACCTTATCAGCAAAGTTATGAACCTATAGTTTATAATTTAGAATTGAAGTCAAAAACACCTCTGCAAAACTTTCCATTTATTGTAAGCAGTGATGAGGATAAAATTAAAATAAACGATAAAGCTTCAACAAATTCTAATGGGGAGTTACAATTAAAAATTAATTATGTAGAACCAATTAATCAAATTGCCTCATTTGCACTTAGTCCCGATATTTCGAGTTTAATGGATGCTGATTCGCTAAGCAGGGCAGGTATTACTGTTTTAAAACAATTTATACAAACACCTTCATTAAAAGTGCAAGCAAGGGTAAATAAAATTTCTATTTTTGTTACTTCCTCAGAAAAAAACTTCGGTAAACCAACAGGTGCGAATCTAATAGAGTCAATTATTACTCAAAAATTTAATGGTCAAGAGGTTCAAATTACATCTAATCAAAATGAGGCTGATTATATCGTAGAATCTGCTGCAGAAACACAAGAGGATATTAGCAGTGAATTATTAAAAAATAATTATAATATAAAATTAGCGGCCTTAATAGTATCATTACAATTAAAAAATAATGCAACCAAGGAAGTTGTTTTTAAAACTCAGGTAAATGATGTATACGGTTATGCCAATAACATTGAACAAGCCGGCATGAATGCCTACAATAATTCAAAATTAAACATGAAATTATCTGAAGCGCTTTTCTTTCTAAAACGAAAAGTACTAGTTTATTAGTTGGTATTTGTGAATATTTAGTGTAGATTTTTTCCTTAAACCCTTTTATTTTCAAGAGTTTCTAAAAATTCAAAATGTATATTTGCAATTATTTTATTTATAAATGAGCGATATTTTTGAAGGATTAGACAATGAGAACCATCACGAGGTAGATAAAATTACCCATGTTAGTGGTATGTTTAAGAATTGGTTTATTGATTACGCAAGCTATGTTATTCTTGAACGCGCTGTTCCGGCCATGGAAGACGGTTTAAAACCTGTTCAACGCCGTATTTTGCATAGTATGTGGGAGTTGGAAGATGGGCGATATAATAAAGTTGCCAATTTAATTGGTAACACCATGAAATATCACCCCCATGGCGATGCTAGTATTGGCGACGCTTTGGTGAGCATCGGACAAAAAGATCTTTTAATTGATTGTCAAGGAAACTGGGGAAATGTTTTAACCGGAGATAGCGCCGCCGCACCAAGGTACATCGAAGCGCGATTATCTAAATTTGCGCAAGAAGTTATTTTTAATCCTAAAACTACCAATTGGGGCTTAAGTTATGACGGACGAAACAAAGAGCCAATTACGTTACCAGTTAAGTTTCCTTTAGTTTTGGCTCAGGGCGTAGAAGGTATAGCGGTTGGTTTAGCTACTAAAATTTTGCCACATAATTTTAATGAATTAATAGACGCATCAATACAAATATTAAAGGGTAAAAAAGCAACTATTTATCCGGATTTTATTACTGGTGGCATTGCCGATTTTAGCGACTACAAAGACGGTTTGCGTGGCGGTAAAATAAAAATCCGCGCCAGGATTAAAGAATTAAATTCAAAAACATTAATTATATCCGAGATTCCATTTGGAACCACAACAGGCAGTTTAATAGATTCTATTTTAGCGGCTAACGACAAAGGGAAAATAAAAGTTAAAAAAGTAGAAGATAATACCGCCGAAAATGTTGAAATACTAATACATCTCCAACCTGGTATTTCTCCCGACAAAACAATTGATGCCTTATACGCTTTCACTAATTGCGAAATGAGCATATCGCCTAATGCCTGCATAATTGAAAATGAAAAACCAAGATTTATTGGTGTTAGTGAAATACTTAAAATTTCTACACATCAAACTTTGGCGCTATTAAAGCGTGAGTTGGAAATTGAACAAAACGAACTAGAAGAAAAATGGCATTTTTCATCGCTCGAAAAAATATTTATTAAAGAAGAAATGTATATCGACTTTAAAAAATATGCTACTAAAGAAACATTGTTTGTTTATTTATATGAATGTTTTAAACCTTTTAAAAAGAAATTAATTCGCGATATTAGTGATGAAGATTTAAATCGCTTAACACAAATACCAATGATTCGCATTACGCGTTTCGATAGCATAAAAGCCGAAGCGCACATGAAAGAATTGGAGGAGAAAATTGAAATAGTAAAAAATAATTTAGCCAATTTAACCGATTTTGCTATAGAGTATTTTAAAAATTTAAAAAAGAAATATAACACCGGTCGTGAACGAAAAACAGAAACCAAACAATTAGAAACCATTGTTGCTACACAGGTTGTTATGGCTAACGAAAAACTATATGTTAATCGCGCCGAAGGTTTTATAGGAACAAGCTTAAAAAAAGACGAGTTTGTAACCGATTGTTCTGATATAGACGACATTATTGCCTTTACAAAAGAGGGCAAGATGAAAGTTTGTAAAGTGTCTGACAAAGTATTTATTGGTAAAGATATTATTTATGTGGCCGTGTTTAAAAAGAACGATGAGCGCACCACTTATAACATGATTTATTCCGACGGGCCTAAAGGCATTACGTTTATTAAGCGATTTAATGTTACCGGAATTACGCGTGAAAAAGAATATGATTTAACCAAAGGCACGCCAAATTCTATTGTGCATTGGTTTACCATTAATCCAAATGGCGAAGCAGAAAAAGTAAATGTTGTTTTAAAACCTTTAAGTGGTATTAGGAAATTAGAAATAGATGTTGATTTTGCAGAAACTCCTATTAAAGCAAGAACATCTGTAGGAAATATAGTTACTAAGTACGCCGTTAAAAAAATTGTTTTAAAAGAAAAAGGTGCTTCCACCCTTGAAGGGGAGGATTATTGGTTTGACGAAACTGTTCATCGCCTAAACAAAAATGAACGAGGTACTTATTTAGGGAAGTTTGGTGGTGAAGATAAAATTTTAACCGTTACAACAAAGGGATATTACAAACTATACACTTACGATATTTTAAATCATTTTGATGAAGATATTATCATGATTGAAAAATATTACCCTAACCAAACACTAAGTTGTGTTTATTACGATGGTTTAAGTAAGTCTTATTTTACAAAGCGTTTTGTGCCGGAAAATACAACTACAAAAACACTTTTAGTCACAGAACATGAGCAGTCTCGTGTCGAGTTAATTACCGCACAAATAAATCCAATTATCGAAGTTAAATTTTCTAAGGAAAAAGGAGTTGAATTACCTGAAGAAACCATTAAACTGGTAGATTTTAGCCCTGTAATTAATTTTAAAGCAAAAGGAAAAAAGTTAAGTTCATACAAAATCAAAGAAATTAATCTAAAAGAACCCGAGGAAATAAAAGCTGCACGTAAATTTTTAAGCAGTGCCGATGATGAAAAAACTGGATTGTCGCCGGTAGAATTGCACCGCAGGGCTATGGAAAAATTAAGCAGAGATAACAATAAGGATTTTTTGGAAGGTGACGGACAAATAACCTTTGAGTTTTAGAATTTGTGAATTAATTGGGTTTATTTTAAGCATTTTAATTATGGGCACTGAGCCTGTCGAAG
>JBIJCO010000054.1:0-14915 GCA_044344665.1 Bacteroidia bacterium
AAGAGCTATTTCCAGTATTGGCATTCATTAATGCTCTTAGCATCATGCCATGTCCATTACCTGCTCCCGGACTTACCGCATATGAAGAGTTATGCACAGCACATGGAGAAGTTAAATAACTATTATAAGTCAACGTATTTGTTGCAACCGCTGTAAAATTAAATACCGCTGGTGTATTCCATAAATAATAATGGAATTTATTTCCGGACTTATTTGGCTGACCGCCTCTGGCAAATGCTACATTATAATTCCACAAATCACTATTCATTGCGTAACTGTTCAGAATCATAAAATCCATAAAACTTTCTTTATCTAAACGATTCATTGCTGTGTTATATCGAGAAGCGTTATTCATTGGTTGTCCTGTTATCCAGTCATAAACGCTAGTTCTGAAATTATTTGAAAATGTTGATACTGAACCATCATTATTGTGATAAAACAACATATCCAGTGAATCTTTTGACTGGCCGTTATAAAATTTCTCAAATTCAGCGTCATAACACTCTCTTAAATCATAAACCCCTTGGTATCGCCCATTAATAAATGCCAAAACAGGTTTAATGTGTAAAGGATTTACATGTAAATTATTTTTTGCAGCTAACGACTGATAAAAAACATCTCTTATACCTGTTCCAAATGCTACACCAGTATTGGTTGGAGAGGGTACCGAAGAAAAACTTTCAAAATCTCCTCCTTTAAGATGAAGTGTATAAAACGACCTTCTGGGCGTTGTGCCTAATCCTTCTACGTTAAAAATATCTCCTTCAAAATTGCATCCAAAACCTCTCCTATCGTCAATTGTAATGAAAAACCCTTTCTGCTTTGTGAGCCACGCTTCGTTTGGAGGTCTTGTAATTTGGGCATAACCTTCAGTTATTTGGCTCTTTTTATCATAATATTCAACATGAATGTTTGGTCCAGGATTAATTCCGCCTGAATTAAACCAATTCGTATCAGCCCTATCAATAGCGAGCGAAATCACACCAAAATCTTTTGAAAAATCGTTATGCTCTTGATCAACAAAATATGTATTTGTCTGACAAAAACTTGGCAAGTAATCAAGTGTACAAGTAGAAACAGGACTTAGTGTTGTCGGGAATGCGATTGCCCTTAAAATAGTAGTGTTTACAACAATAATTGGATTTAAAAAACTATAGACAGGATCAGTCATTGTAGGCACACTTCCGTTCAAAGTATAGTGTGTTTCAAAACAACTTCCAACAGAATCTGCCGCTCCACCTAAAAATATATCAATCTGATTAATAGGGTTAGTCGGAGGATAAAAACCTCCAGCATTAACTGAATTATTATTAACTGTTGCGGGAGTGAATGTTGGAATTGGCGCATATCCTTTAAAAGACGTTCCAGGCAAAGAAGGGTTTTGCAGTGTAAATGAATTTATTGGAAAAAGTCGCCAAGCACCTACACCAACATTTCCATAATCAACCCTGCCTCTTGTATGATTAGCTTTTGTACGCTGCACAAAAATAGAATCTCTAACTACTCCTTGAGGAGTTGTTAAAATTAACCATTGATTTTTACACTGATCTATAGTAAAATTCGTATGGCAATTTGTGGCAACATTAACATTTTTCCCACTTAACCAAACCGCTCTATAAGCACCAACAGCCATAGTAAATGTTGAAGGAAATGGCCATTTTTTTAAATTAGCTCTGTCGTTACTTAACCAATATCCATTTAATGAAACTGAACTTGTATGCGCGTTATAAAGTTCAACCCAATCACTTTGATTTCCGAAATTATCTATTACTCCTGAAAAATTAGTAGCAGAATATTCATTAAGAACAATTGCGACACTTGACGTAACTATCTGGGATTTAAGTTTGGTTATTCCTATAAAAAAGAATAATAAAACAAAAAGCAAACCTAGTTTTCTTTTTAACATAATCATTTGATGTTTAAAGTTCAATAATTTTAAGTAATTTCAAATATACACATAACTCGGTAAAAAGTAAAAAAAACGTTAATTGCGGTTATTTATTTGTTAAATTCTTGTTGTTAATTACCAACTCAAAAAGGCTAACTTTACCACTCTAAAATATTATGAGCGATAAAATAAATCATGAATGTGGCGTTGCACTAATTAGATTGCTAAAACCGCTAGACTACTATAAATCAAAATACGGCTCAGCCAGATATGGTTTGCACAAGCTTTATCAAATCATGGAAAAAATGATAAATCGAGGACAAGACGGAGCAGGCATTGCAACAATTAAATTAGACGCAACACCCGGTACTACCTACTTGGATCGTTTAAGATCCATTGAACCCAAAGCAACTCAAGATATTTTTGAAAAAATAAACCATCAGTTTGTAAACGCACAATTAGACAACCCTGAAGCATACAAAAGCGCTGAATGGCAAAAAGATAATATCCCATTTCTAGGTGAATTAATGCTTGGTCATTTAAGATATGGTACTTTTGGTAAAAATAGTGTTCAAAGTTGTCATCCTTTTAAGCGTCAAAACAATTGGATGAGTCGTAACCTCGTAGTGGCTGGAAATTTTAATTTAACCAATGTTGATGAACTATTTTCGCATCTGGTCGAACTTGGTCAACATCCAGTTGAAAAAGCCGATACAATTACCGTAATGGAAAAAATCGGACACTTTCTCGATAAAGAAAATGACAGGTTATTTAAAAAATTTAAAGAACAGAATGATAAAAATTACGAAATAAGTAAATTAATTCAATCAAATATAGACGTTGCATCCATACTTAAAGAAAGTAGTAAACGTTGGGATGGCGGATATGTGATGTGCGGTATGATTGGTCATGGCGACGCTTTTGTTTTGCGCGACCCTAATGGTATAAGACCAGGATATTTTTACAAAGATGATGAAGTTATAGTTGTTGCAAGCGAGAGGCCGGTAATACAAACTGTTTTTAATGTGCCGTTTGAAAGTGTCAATGAAATTAAACCCGGTCACGCACTAATTATCAAAAAAAACGGTTCCCTTAGCGAAGAAGAAATAATTGAACCGCAAAAGAAATTAGCCTGCTCATTTGAGCGTATTTACTTTAGTCGCGGTAATGATGCACGCATCTATAAAGAACGTAATCAATTAGGAAAAAACTTAACAGAAAGTGTTATAAGATCTATTAACTCTGATTTACAAAACACTGTCTTTAGTTACATTCCTAACACAGCAGAAGTTGCATTTGGCGGACTCATTGAAGGTATTGATAATTATATTAATGATTGGAAAGCTGAAGAAATTATAAAACTTAAAAGTGATTTTAATAACAACGAATTAAAAAAAATATTAAATACACATCCAAGAATAGACAAGGTAATTTTAAAAGATGCTAAACAAAGAACATTTATTACTGCCGATGAGGGACGCGACAGTCTTGTAAATTTAGTGTATGACATTACTTATGGTACCGTAAAAAAAGGTGTTGACAGTTTAGTTATTTTAGACGATAGTATTGTTAGAGGTACTACATTAAAGAAAAGTATTTTAAAAATTTTAGACAGACTTGGTCCTAAAAAAATAATAGTTGTAAGCTCAGCTCCACAAATAAGATATCCTGATTGTTATGGCATTGATATGGCTGTTTTAGGAAAATTTGTCGCTTTTGATGCCGCTATTGCTTTATTAAAAGAACAAGGCCAAGAAGCTTTATTAAATGACATTTATCGAAAGGCAAAACTTGAAATTGAAAAACCAAAAGAAGAACAAATTAATGTGGTTAAGGAAATTTACGCAAGTTTTTCAGACGAACAAATTTCAAATAAAATTGCTGAATTAATAAAACCAAAAGATTTGAATGCGGAATTGATTATTATATACCAAACTCTTGAAGGCTTGCACAGTGCTTGCCCTGAAAATTCAGGTGATTGGTATTTTAGCGGTAACTATCCTACACCGGGAGGGAACAAAGTCAGTAATCAGGCATTTATTAATTATATTGAGGGAAATACGTCTAGAGCTTACTAATTCTGGCTTTAAAAATGGAAAGAAAATTAATTTAAAATTTACGATTCATTTCGCGTTCTACATCGCGCTTTTTAATATCATCGCGTTTGTCAAACAATTTTTTACCTTTTGCCAACGCAATTTCGAGTTTTGCGTAACCTTTTTCATTAATGAATAACTTTTTTGGAACAATAGTTAAGCCTTGGTCCTTTACTTTTTTTGATAATTTATTTAATTCTTGTCTGTTTAATAATAATTTTCGCTCACGTAAAGCTTCATGTTGGTAAAAAGAAGCCTCGCTATATTCAGAAATATGTAAGTTTTTCACAAACAATTCATCATTTTTAAAAAAACAATAACTGTCCGAAAGACCTGCCTTTCCTTCACGAATAGATTTAATTTCAGTTCCCTTTAGCACCAAACCTGCCACAAACGTATCCAAAAACTGATAATCAAATCTAGCTCGCCGGTTTTCAATATTAATCGTATTGCTTAATTTAGCCACACATCAAAGTTACAATTAAAAATGCAAGATTCAGCCATAAACCTTACACCAGTCTCTGAAAACGAAATTCAAAAAATTTCTGAATTAGCCAAAACAATTTGGTTAAAGCACTATCCTGCAATTATAGGACAAGACCAAGTTGACTATATGTTAAAAATCATATATAATACCGAAAGTCTATTAAATCAGATAAAAGTAAACTCACAACAATTTTATTTCATCAACTATAATAATGACATCCTAGGTTTTTTATCTGTTACTAACGAAAATAATGATTGCTGGATGCTAAATAAATTTTACATCCTCGAAGACAAGGCCAGTAATGGTATTGGTACTCTTACCCTTCAGGAATTAAAAAAAATAATTCTAGCAAAAAAAATAAGATTAACCGTTAATCGAAAAAATTTTAAATCAATTAATTTTTATTTTAAAAACGGTTTTAAAATCAGTTCTGTGGCAGAATTTGATATTGGAAATGGATTTGTAATGGATGATTTTATAATGATTTGGGAATGAAAATTTTTATCCCTTGTCTTCTAACATTTTTTCTAAGGAATACATTTCATCACGTAAAAGTGCCGCTTCATTAAAATTCATCTCTTTTGCCGCCCTCAACATAGCAGATTTAACTTTTGCAATTTGTTTTTTTAATTCGTCTTTACTCATGTATTGAACGATAGGATCTGCAGCAACATCCATAGCTTCAGGTTCAACATAAACCTTTACCAGCTTCCCATCCACGGTAATTTCAGTGCCGCTCATAATTGGTTGTGATACATTTTTTCTGCCAGCCTGAACAGGTGTGATATTGTGCTTAAAATTATATTCGATTTGTTTTTTTCGTCTTCGCTCAGTTTCTTCCATTGTTAATTTTATGCTATCAGTAATCTTATCGGCATACATTATAACTCTCCCATTTACATTTCTCGCAGCGCGACCAACCGTTTGTACCAAACTTCTCACATTTCTTAAAAACCCTTCCTTATCAGCATCAAGTATGGCAACAAGACTTACTTCAGGCAAGTCTAAACCTTCTCGCAGCAAATTAATTCCAATAAGCACATCAAACATACCTACTCTCAACTGCCTCAAAATTTCAACGCGCTCCAAAGTATCAACTTCACTGTGAATATATCGGCAACGAACATTTAATTTGGTTAAATATTTAGTTAATTCTTCTGCCATACGTTTGGTTAAGGTAGTTACCAATATCCGCTCGTCTTTTTCAACAACTTTATGAATTTCATCTAATAAATCATCCACTTGATTAGAACAAGGTCTAATGTCAATTAATGGATCTAATATTCCCGTTGGTCTTATCAACTGCTCAACAACAATTCCTCCTGCTTGCTCCAATTCATAGTTTGCCGGCGTTGCACTGATGTAAATAACCTGATTTAGAAGTGAAGAAAACTCTTCAAATTTTAACGGCCGATTATCTAATGCAGAAGGCAACCGGAAACCATATTCAACTAAATTTTGTTTTCTGCTTAAATCTCCTCCAAACATAGCGCCCACTTGAGGGATAGAAACATGGCTCTCATCAACCAACATTAAATAGTCATCCGGAAAATAATCCAGCAAACAAAATGGACGAGTTCCGGGCATGCGTCCGTCAAAATAACGCGAATAATTTTCAATACCGCTGCAATAACCCAATTCGCGCATCATTTCAAGATCAAATTTGACGCGCTCTTCTAGCCTTTTTGCTTCAAGTGTTCGATTTTGTTTTTTAAAAAAATCAACCTGTTTTATCATATCCTCCTCAATGGAAAACATGGCTTTTTGAAGTGTATCAGGCGCTGTAACAAATATATTGGCAGGATAAATGCTAAACGAATCAAATTTCTCAATGGTATAATTATTTGCGCTGTCAAAAGTTTCTATACTTTCAATTTCATCGCCAAAAAACAAAATACGTAAACAATAATCAGCGTAAGGCAAATTCACATCAACAGTATCTCCCTTAACTCTAAAAGTACCTCTGTCAAAATCTCCTGTGGTTCTTGAATATAGCGACCCAACAAACTGGTGTAATAATTTATTTCTGGAAACTAATTGACCAACATGAATTGGAATAATATTCTTTTTAAAATCAGCCGGATTACCCATACCGTATATACAACTTACCGAGCTCACAACAATCACATCCCTTCTGCCTGATAATAAAGAGGAAGTAGTGCTTAATCTGTATTTTTCAATTTCCTGATTAATCGCCAGATCTTTCTCAATATATGTGCCGGTAGTTGGTAAAAATGCCTCGGGCTGATAATAATCGTAATAACTCACAAAGTACTCAACCGCATTGTTGGGAAAAAACTGTTTAAACTCGCTAAATAACTGAGCTGCTAACGTTTTATTATGACATAAAACAATGGTAGGTTTATTTACTTGCTTAATTACATTTGCTGCCGTAAATGTTTTGCCTGAACCGGTAACCCCTAATAAAACCTGATGTTTGGTGTTTGAACGCATCCCATCAACCAACTGACTAATTGCTTGTGGCTGATCGCCGGTAGGTTGAAACTCGGATATAAGTTCAAAATTCATCTTCTTAATTTTAATTTTATAAAATTAGTTAATACGTTTTAATTATAAGTTGATAATATGATGTATTTAACTTGTTTTAATGGCTGTTAAACTAATTTGTTAGGTAGATTAACAATGGTTATAACAACTGTTTAAAATTTAAACCTTTGTTTCAATTAATTTAAATGCAAATAGTTAATTTTGATTTATAAATATAAATTATGCCTTCATTTGATATTGCCAGTAAAATAGATGCTCAGTTACTTGACAATGCTATAAACGTAGCCAAAAAAGATATTTTAAACCGATGGGATTTTAAGGATAGTAAAAGTACCATTGAATTAAACAAAAAAGATTTAACAATTCAGGTAGTAACAGAAAATGATATGCGCTTAGATGCAATTTTAGACGCAATTCATTCTCGTATGATCAAACAAAATTTAGATCCTCGCGGTCTTGACGAAAGCAAAGAATACTACCCAAGCGGACCAATGATTAAAAAAGACATAAAAGTTAGACAGGGAATTGAAAAAGAAATTTCAAAAAAAATACTTAAGGACATTAAGGATAGTAAACTAAAAGTAACTGCTCAAATAATGGACGAGATTATTCGTGTGAGTGGTAAAAAAATAGATGATTTGCAAGCAACTATAGCGCTCTGTCGTAAAGGAGATTATGATGTTCCATTGCAATTTATTAATATGAAATAATAGCAGATTAACTTTCATAATTATTAAAATCTGTAAAAAAATAATTTCTTCATAACTAAAAAATGATTGTTCGAAGCAAAGCGCCATTAAGAATAGGACTAGCAGGAGGGGGCACAGATGTTAGTCCATATGCTGATTTATACGGCGGCGCAATATTAAATGCCACTATTGATTTATATGCTTATGCCTCATTAGAACCTCTTTCAAATGGCAAAATAGAATTTTGCTTTGACGGCTCCGATCGTTGTATAGTTTTAGAAAACAAAGAAGAGCTTGAAATCATTAAAGACTTTGAATTGTTTATTGGTGTTTATAACCGTCTCGTAAAACAATTTAATTTAAAAAACTTATCTTTTCGCTTAACATCATACATAGAAGCCCCTCAGGGTTCTGGGTTAGGCACTTCATCTACCATTGTTGTTTCGCTAATAGGCGCATTTGTTGAATGGCTAAAATTACCTTTAGCAAAATACGACATTGCCCACCTTGCCTATGAAATAGAACGTATAGACCTCCGTATGAGCGGTGGCAGACAAGATCAATATGCCGCAACATTTGGGGGTATAAACTATATGGAATTTTTAAGCAATGACAGAGTTATTGTTAATCCACTAAATCTAAAGTCAGAAATAATAAATGAATTAGAATTTAATTTGCTTTTGTATTTTACCGCTACTCAACGCTTATCTGCCAACATTATTAATGAACAGGTTGAGAATGTAAAAAACAAAAACGAAAAATCTGTTGAGGCTATGCATAACTTAAAAGAACAGGCACATCAAATGAAAGACAGTTTGCTTCGTGGCGAAATAAATAAAATTGGTGAAATCCTTAATTTTGGATGGGAAAACAAAAAAGCCATGGCTAATTCTATTAGTAACTCTTTAATTGACACCATTTACGAAACAGCTTTAAAAAATGGAGCTGCAGGTGGTAAAATATCTGGAGCTGGTGGCGGTGGGTTTATGTTTTTTTTATGCCCAGGTGTAACAAAACTAAAAGTTTCTAAAGCTCTTGAACATCTTGGAGGAAAAGTTCAATCATTTAAATTTACCAAAGAAGGCTTAGTAACCTGGACAATCTAACAAAATCAGTTTATGACAAACACTAAAATAAATACACTCGATTCAACAAATTTTTTGTTTAATAATCAAACAGCATATTACAAAGGAAAAGTGCGTGATGTTTACTCTATAAATAACAAACTACTTGTTATGATTGCTAGCGACCGAATAAGTGCATTTGATGTTGTTTTACCACGCGGCATTCCATATAAAGGACAAGTATTAAACCAAATAGCCGAGCAGTTCTTAAACGCAACAGCAGATATTGTTCCCAACTGGTTAATGGACTCGCCACATCCAAACGTTAGTATTGGCCGCATGTGTCAGCCTTTTAAAGTAGAAATGGTGGTGCGAGGATACTTAGCCGGGCATGCCGCAAGAACCTATTCAAGCGGTTTACGCGAATTATGTGGTGTAAAATTACCCGAAGGTCTTAAAGAAAATGATAAGCTGCCTCATCCCATCATTACACCAACTACAAAGGCTTCAGAAGGTCACGATGAAGACATTAGTAAAGAAGAAATTATTAAACAAAATATTGTAAGTAAAGAAAACTATGAGCAATTGGAAAAATATACTCTGGCATTATATGCCCGCGGACAAGAAATTGCCAATAAAATGGGGCTTATATTAGTAGACACAAAATATGAATTTGGAATTTTTGAAGGCGAAATTTATTTAATGGACGAGATTCATACACCCGATTCATCCCGTTATTTTTATCGCGATGGTTATAACGAACGTCAAGAAAAAGGCCAGGAACAAAAACAATTAAGCAAAGAGTTTGTTAGGAAATGGCTAATCGAAAATGGATTTCAAGGAAAACAAGGCCAAATTATACCAGAAATGAGCGATGAATGGATTACAGAGATAAGCAATCGATATATAGAATTATATGAAAAAGTGACTGGCAAAACTTTTATAAAAGCTGATTACTCTCAAATATTAACAGATATTGAACATTCAGTTAAAAACCAATTAAGCAAAATTTAAATAAAGTTTTACCTTTGTAACAATAATTTTAACAGATGAAAGATATTTTCGAAAAAATAAAATCAAACCTTGGTCCAATAGGCGAGCATGCTAAAGAATCACATGGTTATTTTACCTTCCCGAAACTAACCGGTGACATAAATCCTCATATGGACTTTAGAGGAAAGAAATTATTAAACTGGAGTTTGAACAATTATTTGGGTTTAGCTAACCACCCTGAGGTGAGAAAAGCAGACATTGAAGGTGCTGAACGCTTTGGTCTTGCTGCTCCAATGGGTGCTAGAATGATGAGTGGAAACTCTGATTATCACGAAGCTTTGGAAAAAGGACTATCGCAATTAGTTAAAAAAGAAGATAGTATTCTTTGTAATTTCGGTTATCAAGCAATGGTTTCAGCTATTGATGCCATAGTTGACCGTCATGATGTTATTGTTTATGATGCCGAGAGCCATGCTTGTATTTTAGATGGTGTAAGGTTACACTTGGGCAAACGTTATGTGTTTAAACATAATGATGTTGCTGATTGCGAAAAACAATTGGAACGCGCAACAAAATTAGCTGAACAAACTGGTGGTGCAATTTTAGTAATTACCGAAGGTGTTTTTGGAATGCGCGGGGATCAGGGTAAACTAAAAGAAATTATTGAATTAAAAAAGAAATTTTCTTTCCGCTTGTTTGTTGACGATGCTCATGGTATCGGAACAATGGGACCAAACGGTGGAGGCACAGGAGAAGAGCAAGGATGTCAAGATGGCGTGGATATTTATTTCGGCACATTCGCAAAATCATTCGCCTTAATTGGAGGTTTTATAAGCTCTTCAAAAGAAATTATTACTTATTTGCGCTATAATATGCGCTCTCAAATTTTCGCCAAATCATTGCCACTTCCTTTGGTTTACGGTTTATTAAAGCGCTTAGAATTATTAAATAAACATCCTGAATACAGAACAAAACTTTGGGAAACTGCACATAGCCTTCAAAAAGGTTTAGTTGAAGCCGGCTTTAACATTGGTGATACAAATACCATGGTTACTCCTGTTTACATGAATGGATCTATTCCAGAAGCAACTAATATGGTAATTGACCTCCGAGAAAATTTCGGGATTTTTTGCTCAATGGTAGTTTATCCAGTTATTCCTAAAGGCATGATTATTTTGCGTTTAATTCCAACGGCAACGCATACTGCAGAGGATGTTAAATATACCATTGAATCTTTTAGTAAAATCAAAGATAAATTATACGGTGGTTTATATCAGGCCGATAAAATACGCGAAGGTTTCTCGCAGGCTTTATAAGTTAAACTAATTTTGTTTTTTTATTAAATCCCAATCTTTTCAGATTGGGATTTTTTGTTTATAAAACAATTTTTTGAATTGTGCCGCTTAGAGTAACTTAGAATTCAATGGCAAAAACAGAAGATAAAGAAACACCTTTAATGAAGCAGTATAATAGCATAAAAGCTAAGTATCCTGATGCAATTTTATTATTTCGCGTAGGTGATTTTTACGAAACATTTGGCGAAGACGCTGTTAAAACCTCTAAAATACTAGGGATAGTATTAACCAAAAGGGCAAATGGGCAAGCCTCTCATATTGAACTGGCCGGTTTCCCCCATCATTCTGTAGATGCCTATCTTCCTAAACTTGTTCGCGCCGGTTACCGTGTGGCAATCTGCGATCAGTTAGAAGATCCAAAAACAGTTAAAGGAATTGTAAAAAGGGGCATTACCGAATTGGTAACTCCAGGAGTTAGCTTTAACGATAAAATACTTAACCATCAACAAAATAATTTTTTAGCCTCCCTCCATTTTGATAAAGACCAGGGAGGCCTGGCGCTTTGTGACGTATCAACCGGGGAGTTTTTAGTTGCGCAAGGTACAATAAGCTACCTCGAAAAATTAATTCAAAACTTTAAGCCGAACGAATTGTTGTTTGAAAAAAATAAACGCAATAATTTAAATGAATTACTTGGCGAGCGTTTTTATTCGTTTGGTTTAGACGATTGGGCCTTTACTTATGATTACGGGTACGAAAGTTTAACAAAACAATTTGAAACCAATTCACTAAAAGGATTTGGAATTGAAGATTTAAACCTCTCAGTTTGTGCCTGTGGCGCAATTTTACATTATTTAAACGAAACCAAGCACGACAAACTAAAACACATCAATAAAATAAGCCGTATTGATGAAGATAACTATGTTTGGTTAGATAAATTTACTATTCGAAACCTTGAATTATATTCTTCTAACAGCGAAAATGGAAAAAGTTTAATTGATGTGATTGACAAAACCGTGAGCCCGATGGGATCTCGTCTGCTAAAACGATGGTTGGCTCTTCCATTAAAAAATTGTGATGCCATAATTGAAAGACAAAATGCCGTTAACCATTTTGTGTACCAAGTTGAAAACCGTTACGAACTCATTTCATTATTAAAAGAGGTTGGAGATTTAGAACGATTAATTTCAAAAATAGCTGCTCTGCGAACTAATCCAAGAGAGCTGGTTCAATTAAAAAAATCACTGATGATAATTAATGATGTTAAAGCCAATTTAAAAACTTCAGATAATTTAACCTTACAAAAAATTGCCGATCAGTTAAATCCATGTCAATTAATCACTGAACGACTACATAAAGAATTAAATGAAGATGCTCCTGTAAATATTTTAAAAGGAAACGCTATTAATAAAGGCATTAATGCCGAACTGGATGAATTGCGAAATATTGCTTTTAGCGGTAAAGATTATCTCTTACAAATTCAGCAACGCGAAGTTGAAAAAACAGGCATTTCATCATTAAAAGTAGCCTATAATTCTGTTTTTGGTTACTATTTAGAAGTAACACATCTACATAAAGATAAAGTTCCGCAAGATTGGATTCGTAAGCAAACCCTTACAAACGCAGAGCGTTACATTACTCCCGAATTAAAAACATACGAAGAAAAAATTCTTGGCGCAGAAGAAAAAATTATGGCTCTAGAACAACTCTTATTCGATAACTTAGTCAGAGACATTGGAGAATACGTTTTATCCATTCAATCAAACGCAAGTTTATTGGCCAAACTTGATGTGCTTTGCGGATTTGCTACCCTTGCATCCGAAAACAATTACAGTAAACCTGATGTAAATAATAATTTAGTTCTAGATATTAAAGAAGGAAGGCACCCCGTTATTGAAAAACAATTACCTGTTGGTGTTGAATATGTAAGTAATAATGTCTTTTTAGACAATGAGCAGTGTCAAATAATGATGATTACTGGCCCAAACATGAGCGGAAAATCAGCTTTACTCAGACAGACTGCCTTGATTGTATTACTTGCGCAAATTGGAAGTTTCGTGCCTGCAAACAATGCTACGATTGGCATTATTGATAAAATTTTTACACGAGTTGGCGCAACAGATAATATTAGTTCAGGTGAATCTACATTTATGGTAGAAATGAATGAAACAGCAAGCATTCTAAACAATTTAAGCGAAAGAAGTTTAATATTACTAGATGAAATTGGAAGAGGAACATCAACTTACGACGGTATCTCTATTGCATGGAGTATTGCAGAATACTTACATAACCAACCAAAAAATAAAGCTAAAACACTTTTTGCCACCCATTATCACGAACTTAACGAAATGTGTACATTTTTTCCTCGCATAAAAAACTTTAATGTGTCTGTGAAAGAAAGTGAAAACAAAATAATTTTTTTACGAAAATTAGCCGAAGGAGGCAGTGAACATAGTTTTGGAATTCATGTGGCCCGAATGGCCGGTATGCCTAAATTTGTAGTTGAAAGAGCCAACGATATATTAAAAAAACTCGAAAAAAATCACGAATTCGAATTTACTGATAGTTCAGAATTGATTATTAATAAAGATTCTAAACCAAGTAAAAAAAAATCCGGCGACATGCAATTAAGTTTTTTTCAATTAAACGATCCGGTTTTACAAAAAATAAAAGAAGACATTTTAAATACCGACATAAATACACTTACTCCGGTAGAAGCATTATTGAAACTAAACGAAATTAAACATACACTTGGCATTTAAAAAATCAGGTTATAGTGGCTAGGTATGTTATACTGGTCGAAAATTATTTATTTTGTTTTTTTACCTAAAAATTGAGTAAAAATCAATTTTTATTTTTTTTAAATCTAAAAAATTTTTACATTTGCCATCCCTTAGGGGAAAAAGCGAAAGTAGCTCAGTTGGTAGAGCGTAACCTTGCCAAGGTTAAGGTCGCGGGTTCGAGACCCGTCTTTCGCTCAAAAAGCCGGAAGGTTTTTAATCACCTCCAAAAAGATTTATCTTATTTGGAAATGCCTGGGTGGTGGAATTGGTAGACACGCAGGACTTAAAATCCTGTATCTTCACGGATGTACGGGTTCAAGTCCCGTCCCGGGTACAAAAGGGAAAACCTGAGAAATTCTCAGGTTTTTTTGTTTGCTCCACTCTGATTAAATGACTAATTTTCATGTAATTAACATCAAACATTGGGTTCAACATTCCGGTTCGACCGCCCACTTTTTCTTTAGTAAAACAACCCCAGAAAATCCCACTTAAGAATGTAAGCTCCCCATAATTAGACTATACAAAAGTAGACTTTTTAATTAATTTATTAGTGTTAACATTAACCTTTACATGAGCCTCCTCCGGAGGAGGCTCATGTAAAGGTTGATTTTTTTGTTTGAACATAACTGGTGATAATCCTCCTAAACTATCATGGGGTCTGTGATGATTATAATCATAAATAAAATTATCCGTGATATCTCTTGCCTCAAATATTGTTTCAAACAAGTGTGCATCCAAAACATTCCTTCTATAAGTTCCGTTAAATCTTTCAATAAAAGCATTCTGCATGGGTTTACCGGGCTGGATATATTTGAAGTTGATTTCGTGCATTTTACTCCATTCTGCGGTTAATCCTGCTATAAATTCAGGGCCATTATCCATTCTGATAGTATTAGGTTTACTTCTTTGCTTAATTAATCTATTCAATACCCATACCACTGAATTGCTCTTTAATGAAAAATCAATTTCTATATGCAGAATTTCACGATTGTAATCATCAATCACATTAAAGGTTTTAAATTTCCTTCCGTTAATCAAAGCATCATGCATAAAGTCAATCGACCAGGTATGATTAATCGTTTGAGGAACTATTAGAGCTTCTTTAACTCTTG
>JBIJCO010000005.1:0-120519 GCA_044344665.1 Bacteroidia bacterium
AACCTTCAACAAGTGGTAAATTAACAGGTCCGGAGATAGTGATATAAGATGTTTTATTTTTAGTGTTGCTGCCATTTGCATTAGATACCGTTAAAGAAACAGAATAGGTTCCGGGAGCAGTCCATTGAATAGAAGGGTTAGAGGATGTTGAAGTTGCAGGTGTACCTCCTTGAAACGTCCATGTAAAATTAGTTGGTGCATACATCGAACTGTCAATAAAGGCTATTGGAACATTTGGACACACATTTTGAGTAAGCGTAAAAAAATTAGCTATAGGGGCATAGGTTAAAAATGAAGCTGCGCAATTCATTGCTGCAAATGCTTCAATTCTACCTTGCCCTAATTTACTACCGGTAACCCATGCCGAATTTCCTGTAATTGTATAAATGTTAGCTGAGGTATTTTTAATACAATTAATCACATCAGTTGCCGTCATAAAATTACATTTAGAAAGCATTAATCCTGCTAAACCAGCAACTAAAGGTGTTGCCATTGATGTGCCCGAGGATGTAAAATATGTATTGTTTGGACCGGTGCTTACAATCCCTTCGCCAGGAGCACAAATATCCACCCAAGTACCAAAACAAGAAAATGAGGATTTAACATTTGCTGTGCTAACGGAGGCTACACAAAATACATTATTGTAAGCTGCCGGATAATGTAGCGTTTGATTATTATCATTTCCTGCAGCGCAAATAACAAGGCAACCTCTATTCCAAGCATAGTCTATTACAGACTGTTCTGATGCAGATGCGGTGCTCATGCCACCCCAAGAACAAGATATAACGCGCGCTTTCATCTTTGCTGCGTAAATAATGCCTTGGTATCCTGCAACAATACCAGTTGTACTTCCAGTATTGTTTTGGCATTTAACAGGGATAATTTTTATGTTCCAGCCAATAGACGCCACGCCTAAACCGTTATTGGTTCTTGCACCCGCAATACCAGCACAATGGGTTCCGTGGTTCATCGCATTATTGCTTGGTATCGTATTATTATCATTATCCGCAGCATCCCAACCGTTACGGTCGTCTATGTAACCATTTCCGTCGTCATCAATTCCATTATTAGCTATTTCAAGCGTGTTTGTAAATGTATTTGCCACTAAATCATTATGAGTCCAAGCCACAGCGTTATCTACAATTGCTACTGTAATATTTGAGTTGCCGTTTGCAGTGCTATTAAAAACATTCCAAGCATTCGTGGCATTTATTTGGTTAAGATGAGTACCAAATGTTGGGTCGTTAGGTGTTGCATCTACTTTATTTAAATTTACTTTTTCAGCATATTCAATACCTGAAATTTTGCTCAACTCTTCAATAAACGCATCTACTTTATTAATTTGTGAAAATTCAAATTTTAAGATATATGGAAGTTTTGCATCATCGTCAGCCTGATAAAAAGGCTTGTATGCTTTTGTAACACCATATTTGGTTAAAATTTTTGTTATCGAACCTAATTTTGAAAGAGGAATATTATTGGGGTTATCTTTTGAAACGTCTTTTAAAGCAGCTTTGGTAAATTTTACATAAATTTCTCCATCAATTTTATTTGGGTATACTGTTTGAGAATAAGTAAGAGTGGCACTAAATAAAAAAATGATTGCGGTTATTAATTTTTTCATGTCTAAGAATTTAAATTTCAATTGATTGATATAAATATAACGGAGTTAATTTAAATAAACAAAAATTACGTTTTTAATGTTATTTTTAACTTATGAGACTTGCTATAATAGATTGCGGAACGAATACGTTTAACTTGCTTATTATTGAAGTGGACCCAAATTTAAAGTATTCCAAGATTTATAACGATCGTATTTCTGTTAAACTTGGTCAAGGCTCAATAAACCATGGTTTTATTGATAAGGAGCCATACAGCAGGGGTATTGAAGCTTTAAAAAAATTTAAAAGAGATATTGATAAATACGAGGTTACAAAGGTTTTGGGTTTTGCAACTTCGGCAATTAGAGATGCAAAAAATGGTGTACAATTTATTAATCAAATTAAATCCGAAACATCAATTGAAATAACAATAATTGATGGCGAACGTGAAGCAGAATTAATTTATTTAGGAAATAAAGAGGCGGTGCAATTGACTCCTAATACATCTTTAATTATGGATATTGGAGGAGGTAGCAATGAGTTTATATTGGCAAACAATAATGGTTTATTGTGGAAACAAAGTTTTCCTATAGGAGCAGCAAGGATGCTAGAAAAATTTAATCCATCTGATCCAATTACAAGTGCCGAAATATCTGCAATAAATAACTATTTGGCAGAAGAGTTGGAGCCGCTCATTATTGCGTCAAAAAAATATAAACCCTTTGAATTAGTTGGTTCATCTGGGGCTTTTGACTCTGTTATTGACATAATTTGTGATAATTTTAATGGCGAGCCAGTTTGTGAATCAAAAACTTGCTATGAAATAAATATGTATAGTTACAATAATGTTTCAAGACTGATAATAAACTCTAGTTATAATGAGAGAAAAAACATTAAAGGACTTGTGGAAATGAGAATTGATATGATTGTAATATCTTTTATTATGATAGATTTTATACTTAATTCTTTAAATCTCAATAAAATGCGTGTATCTTCTTACTCTTTAAAAGAGGGTGCATTAATAGATTACATAAAAAGTTCAAAATAAAATATGGCAAAAATTTTAGTTGTTGATGACGAAAAAGCAATTAGGCGTTCAATAAAAGAAATACTCGAATTTGAGAAGCATACTATTGACGAGGCCGAGGATGGCAATCTTGCTTTTGAAATGGCTTTAAAAAATAATTATGATATTATTTTGAGTGATATTAAAATGCCAAAATTAGATGGTGTTGAATTATTGCAGAAATTAATAGAAAATAACGTAAATAGCTCGGTTATTATAATGAGCGGACACGGCACAATAGAAACTGCGGTTGATGCTGTAAAAATTGGAGCATACGATTATCTGGCAAAACCCATAGATTTAAATCGATTATTGGTGAGTGTAAGAAATGCTACTGAAAAAAGAGATTTATTGACTGAAACAAAAGTTTTAAAAAAGAAAATTTCAAAAAGCGTTGACATGATTGGTAATTCAAAAGCCATTCAGAATATTAAAGAAATTATTGATAAAGTTGCACCAACCGATGCTAAGGTTTTAATTACCGGCGCTAATGGTAGCGGAAAAGAATTAGTTGCAAAATGGCTTCACGAAAAAAGTAATCGCTCAAGTGCACCCTTAATTGAGGTTAATTGCGCAGCTATACCATCTGAATTAATAGAAAGCGAATTATTTGGTCACGAAAAAGGTTCTTTTACTAGTGCGGTTGCTCAACGTAAAGGTAAGTTTGAATTGGCAGAGGGAGGAACTTTGTTTTTAGATGAAATAGGCGACATGAGTTTAAGCGCACAGGCAAAAGTTTTACGAGCATTACAGGAAAATAAAATCACAAGAGTAGGGGGAGACAAAGAAATAAAAGTTAACGTAAGGGTTATTGCGGCCACTAATAAAAACCTAGAAAAAGAAATTGAAAAAGAAAATTTTCGCAGAGACTTGTTTCACCGTATAAATGTTATACCTATAAATGTACCTTCTTTAGATGAGCGTAAAGATGATATACCTTTATTGGCCGACCACTTTTTAGAATTGATTTGTAACGAAATGGGAATTGCAAAAAAAACATTTACAACAACTTCAATAAAAGCCATGCAAAGCAAATCTTGGCCGGGAAATATCCGAGAATTTAGAAATGTTGTAGAGAGATTAATTATCTTGGGAGGCAAAGAAATTACAGAGAAAGATTTGTCGCAGTTTGGGTAGTTTCACTTATTTTAGTGTATAAAGTAGTCAACTATCTCTAATTTATTTTTTCGCATTTAACCAATCTTCAATATTGTATTGATTTAATTCGTAGTAATCTACTTTTTTAGTTATTATTCCATTGTCTAAGTAGTAAATTCTTGGAAGAGTGGTTCCGGCCAGGTTTACAAATGTTTTACCTAAACAAAAACTCGAAGGTATATTATTGGCACGCGTATCTTCAATAAAGGTTTTGTATTTAGATTTGTCTCCGTTCAAAACAAAATAAATAGGTATTTCATTATTGTTTTTTTTAATAATTCGGAATTTTTTGGCGGCAATTCTGCAATGCGGACAAGTTAAGCTCATAAACGCAATAATATGTTTGCCATTACGTAATTCAATATTAGGAATCTCAACTTTTGACGTATCCTCTGGTTGATATAATAAATTTAGTTCTAAAGGGTAATTTACTTTTTCATCCAGGTTGTTAGAAGTATAAGTGTAATCAATAGGATTAATAAAAAAAGGAACTAGAATAGTTGAAACAGCAATAAAACTTAGTAATAGTTTGTTGTAAGTTATCTTCCACCCTTCAAATAAAAAGTAAACAAGTACACCACCTGCAATCATTATAATGTTTTTAATAATTGCCTGTAAAGGGGTCATTTTAAGGTGTTCTCCAAAGCAACCACAATTTCCATGATTACCGTTCATAAAAATTTGAATAACTAAATAAAATACGAAAAACGCTAAAAGTCCAATTGTAAAAGGAATTGTAAACCGTTTTAAATTATAGTTAAGAATCAATAGTAAGCCCAGAAAAAACTCCAAACCAACTAATAATCTTGCAATTATTGGAGCTGTATACCAATTCGCAATTCCAATATCTACAAACGTAAATTCAAAAGTCTCAATTACAGGAATTAGTTTTGTGTAACCTGAATAAATAAAAACTAACCCTAAACTAATAGAAATTAAGATAGCTACAATTTGTTTTAAAATCTTCATAAACTAAAAGCAAAGCTAATCAACTATAAAGTTTTATCAAAAAATAGTTGAGCGCTTCACGTTGAAACTGGATTAAATAAAAAACCCTCTAATTTTTAGAGGGTTTACTAGATTTATTGTCCTAAATATTGCTGTAGTAACTTACTGCGACTGCTATGACGAAGTCTTCTAATTGCTTTTTCTTTTATTTGGCGAACACGTTCACGTGTTAAATCAAATTTATCACCGATCTCTTCTAGAGTTAAACCATGATTTAGTCCAATACCGAAGAATAATTTAACTACGTCACGTTCTCTTTCAGTTAAAGTACTCAAAGCTCGGTCAATTTCCTTGCTAAGAGATTCGTTCATTAAACCGTTATCTGCCTTAGGAGAATCTAAATTAACTAAAACGTCCAATAAACTACTTTCTTCACCATTTGCGAAGGGCGCATCCATACTAACATGTCTGCCGCTAACTTTCATCGTGTCGCTTACTTTATCAATTGGTAAGTCTAAAATTTCAGCTAATTCCTCTGCACTTGGTTCACGCTCAAATTCCTGCTCTAATTTACTGTATGCTTTATTAATTTTATTAAGTGAACCTACCTGATTTAGTGGTAAACGTACAATACGACTTTGTTCGGCTAAAGCTTGTAAAATACTTTGACGAATCCACCAAACTGCATATGAAATAAACTTAAAACCTCTAGTTTCATCAAAACGTCTGGCAGCCTTTATTAAACCCAAGTTCCCTTCATTAATTAAATCAGGTAAACTCAAACCTTGATTTTGGTATTGTTTAGCAACGGATACAACAAAACGTAAATTGGCACGTGTTAACTTTTCAAGCGCATTTTGGTCGCCATCTTTTATTTTTTTTGCAAGAATTACCTCCTCTTCAGCAGTAATTAACTCCTCCCTTCCTATTTCTTGAAGATATTTGTCAAGAGATGCGCTTTCACGATTGGTAATTGATTTGGTAATTTTAAGTTGTCTCATGCTATTAAATTAAATTTAAGTCTGTGAAGATAAAAAAAAAAGACTAAATAGTAAAGTATTTTGAAACTATAACGCAACAAAACAGTAAAAGTTTCTGTGTTTGAGGTAAAATTGGCAAAATTTGTCATTTTATGTTTTCAAAATCAAATTTTTTTAATCCAGATTGTGAGAGTTAAAATTTGGCATTAGTAAAATAATGCTCTATTATTTTCTTAAGACGCAAAATTGTAAATAACAATTAATTTAAATTTTAATTTAATAATAGTTACAAGGTAATTAACATAACGCTTTTAATAAAGTTGAGTTTAATTAACATTGAAGTGTTTAATCAAAAAATACATACTCGAATTTTTGAGGCAGATACTTATCTATTTTTATAAAAATTAAATTTAAAATTAATGAACGCAGATAGTTTAAAAACCGAATTACAACAAGTTTTAGAAAACGATTTAGTATTGCGAAAAGAATTTAACGAGCTTAGACGCTCCTTAAGTGATTATCGTAATCAGCTAATTATGCGAGATGAGGACTGCAAGCGACTGCAAGTAACTATTGATGTATTAAACACAAAGTTAGTTGTAATGGAACGCGACAATAATAATTACAAAAGCGAATTAGCATCTTTTAAAGAATTAAGAGGTAGTATAAAAGAGCAATTGCAAGCAAAACAAGAGGAAATTGATCAGCGTTTGGAATTGATTGAGACTTTAAAATTTGAATTAAATTCAGTTGCGGCCGAATATGAATTAAAAATTCAAGAAATAAAACTAGAAGCAAATTCTACTTTAGAAAATGTTAAATCTGATTACAATCTTCAAATTGAAGAACTTAAATCTAACTCTTATTACAAAGAGTCAGGAATTAAAGATGAATTTGAAAATAGATTAAATGAGTTGTCTTCTAATTGGGCAGATAAAGAACAATCATTAATTTTAAATCATCAAGAAGAGATAGTAGCTGTAAAACAAGCTTATGAGCAACAAATTACGTTCTTGAAAAATGATTATAATACTCAAATTCAAAGCTTATTATCAAATAATCAAAGTGAAATTGAATCAAATAAATTATCTAGTAAATTAGCTCTTGAAAATCTTGAAAATGAATACACACAAAAAATAGAGAGTTTAGAAAATAGCTACAATAACCAAATCTTAGAATTAAAATCTGAAATTGAGATTCAAAAAAACTCTATAACTCAAGAATTTACTTTAATTATTGAAAACTTAAAAAATGAGTATTGCATAAAGGAAAAGGAATTAATTTCATCTTATGAAACCCAGTTAGAAGAGCTTAATAACAAAGCAAATTTATCTTCCGACGAGTTAAATACTTATTTTCAAAGCCAAATAAACAATTTAAAGTCAGAACATGAAAATTTAGTAAACGAATTAACAAATGGCTACGAGGAAAAGTTGTCAAATGCTTTAATTCATTCAAATGCACAAAATTCAAAGTTTAGCGAAGAGTTAACTAAATATCAACTAGATGGTGAACAAGCTAATGAAAAAATAAAAGAACTTACAGCGTTTATTGAATCACAAAATGCAGAATTTGAAAATTTAAAATCTCAACTATTCAATTACGAAATTCAACTAAATGATGAAGCCAATAAGTTCATTCAATTAACTAATGAATTTGACTTATTTAAACAGAATTCACTGCTTTCCAATAGCGAACAGGTAAATACACTTAATTTACAGATTGAAAATTTAAACAACGAGATAAGTAATTTAAGCTCTTTATTAGAAGCTACAACAAATAATTTAGGTGAAACAGAGGTATCTTTAGAATTAAGAAATCAAGAAATTATAAATGCGTCAAATCAAATTGAAGCCTTAAATAATCAAGTTTCAAAATTTGAACACGAATTATCTGAAAAAGGTATTGAATTCAAGCAGTTTAAAGAAGAAGTTGAAAACCTGGCAAAGCAACAAATTTTAGATAAGGATATTGAGTTTCAAAAGTTGTTAGTCGAAAATTCAAGTTTGATAAACGAAATAGATTCAGCACAAGATAAAATAGACGCTCAAACAACTGAATTAGATTTATTGAGAACTGAACTAACGGAAATTAAATCAATCAGTGCTGCAAAAACTGAAGAATTTAAAGAAATTTTAACTGAAAAGAATTTTGCAATCACAAATAGTGAAGGCGAAAATGCAGGATTAAAACAAGAAATAAATCAATTAAAATCGGAAATTTTCGAATTGAATTCTAAATTTGAATCATATAATTCAGAAAATACAGATTTATACAATCAAATATCTGAGTCCCATTCTAATATTTCTCAATTAAATACTCAGTTCGAAGAATTAAACAATAAGGTTTATAACTACGAGATTGAAATTGAGAGTTTAAAACAAAATCAGGTTTCAAATCAAAATGAAGAACAAAGCATTATAATTGAAGATTTATACAAAAAGGTAGAAGATTTGCTAGAAGAGAAAAATTTAATGGCGGAACAACTATTAAAAATGAACTCAGTTGTTGGGGAAATATCTCAAGAGGTTGATAATCAAAATATTGATGTTATGAGCTTGAGTAATCACAGAAAAAATGTTATATTAGCAAATAATTCTGAAGAGAATAATGAAAAAACTCTTTTGAAAAAACAAATAAACGATTTGGTGCGTGAAATTGATAAGTGCATTATGTTATTAAGTGCTTAATTTTAACGCCCTCTTTAAATGAGTGATGTAAATATAAAAGTTGAAATTGCAGGAAGTGTTTTTCCGTTAAAGGTAAATACCAATGATGAGAAAAACATTAAAGAGGCCGTTGATTTAATAAATACTAAAATTGCTGAGTTTGAGAAAAACTATGCAGTTAAAGATAAGAAAGATGTATTGGCTATGGTGATGTTACAACTAGTAGCCGAACTTTATAAAAAAGCCAATACTGCTGAAGGAGAATTAAGCCATTTAAAACAATTATTTTCAAACGTTGAAGATATGTTGATTAAACATATTGAAGACGTTAAAAATATTAGCTGATAAAGTAAACAAAGGTTTACGAGCTTTCACGCACAAAATTTGAGAATTTTTTCTTGAAATTTTGTGCGTTTTTTATTTAATAATTTAAAAGGAAGAAAAGATGGAAATATTAACATTAAGTTTAATAGTAGGAGCCCTTATTGTTGGGGTAATTTCTGGTTTTATTTTGGCTGGAAGTAAAATAAATGCTAGCGCAAAAAAAGAAAAAGATAATTTAATCAAAGAAGCTGAAGTAAAAGCTGAGGCCATTAAACAAGAAAAAATTCTTCAAGCTAAAGAAAAATTTTTACAGTTAAAGTCCGAACACGATAAATTAATACAAGAAAAAAATGCGCAAATACTTCAATCGGAAAATAAAATAAAGCAAAAAGAAGGCGAATTAAATAAAAAAATTGAGGAGTTAAGTCGAAAAGAAAAAGAGGCAGAAGGATTAAAAAATCAATCTGCACAACAAATTGAACTATATAAACAACGTCTTGATGAGGTTGAAAAAGGACACCGCAAACAAATAGAAATGCTCGAGAAAGTTAGCGGACTTAAAGCTGAAGACGCTAAACTACAGTTGGTAGAATCTATTAAAGCAGAAGCTAAAACTCAATCTATGTCTTACGTTAAAGACATTATGGATGAAGCTAAATTAACAGCAAATAAAGAAGCAAAAAAAATAGTTTTGCAAACAATCCAAAGAGTTGCAACAGAATCGGCTATTGAAAATTCTATTTCGGTTTTCCATATTGAAGGTGATGAGACAAAAGGTAGAATTATTGGACGAGAAGGAAGAAATATTCGCGCTTTAGAAGCTGCTACAGGAGTTGAAATTATTGTAGATGATACTCCTGATGCAATTACACTCTCATGTTTCGATTCAATTAGAAGAGAAATTTGTCGTTTAGCTTTACACCAATTAGTAACAGATGGTCGTATTCACCCTGCACGTATTGAAGAGGTAGTTGAGAAAACTAAAAAAATGTTGGAAGAAGAAATTATTGAAACTGGAAAACGTACTTGTATTGATTTAGGAATTCATGGATTGCATCCCGAATTAATAAGAATGGTAGGTCGTATGAAATACCGTTCTTCTTATGGGCAAAATTTATTGCAACATAGTAGAGAAGTAGCAAATCTTTGTGCTATAATGGCCAGCGAAATGGGTTTAAATCCGAAAATTGCCAAGCGCGCAGGTTTATTACATGATATTGGCAAAGTGCCTGATAATGAACCAGAATTACCTCACGCTTTGTTAGGAATGAAGTTAGCTGAGCAGTATAAAGAAAAGCCGGAAGTTGTAAATGCAATTGGTGCTCACCACGATGAAATTGAAATGAATACCTTGTATTCTCCAATTATTCAGGTGTGTGATGCTATTAGCGGTGCTCGCCCTGGAGCTCGCAGAGAAATTGCTGAACAATACATGAAACGTTTAAAAGATTTAGAATCGTTGGCGCTAAGTTACGATGGAGTTGAGAAAACTTACGCAATACAAGCAGGTCGTGAAGTGCGTGTAATCGTATCCAGTGAAAAAGTAACTGATGGCAGAGCGGAAGAATTGGCATTCGAGATTTCTCAACGTATTCAAACAGAAATGACTTATCCAGGTCAGGTTAAGGTTACCGTTATTAGAGAAACCAGAGCAACAGGTTACGCGAAATAAATAAATAAAATTATTTTCTTTCGTAAATGTAAATTATGTTTTGAGCAGTTGGTTTGTAGCCAATTAAACTTTCATTCCAAACATAATTGCTTAAACCGTTATCATTCATGTCAACTAAACCGGTGAGTTTGTAATTTTTATTTATATACTCATTGGCCCATTCAAAAACATAGCGGTCTGTATTTGCCTGAACTAGCAAAGAAATTGGGTGATTATAAAAAATAAAGAATTTTGGTTTTGCTTTTTCAATGTCTTTAACATATTCTCGCTGCCATTCTTTATGTTCAGGCACATTATCAACCATAGCCGAAAAATAGGCATGCCTTGACGGGCAGTTTTTCTTAGTGTAAAAATAAATTTCAGGTTCAGAACCCATGGCAACAATTGCATCTTCTGGTTTTGAATGTGCGTTGATATAATTTGCAATTTCTTTTGTTTCAGGAAAAGGATTATTGCCGTATACAGACCTTAATACGAGATTATAATTTGGTCTGAAATAATAATTTTTTAATCCTTTAAGATGATCAAAAGTTACAAAAATAAAAATTGACAAATAAGCGTATTTAAGGTAGTTAGATTTTGTATTAAAAACCGAACTAAAAAATTGATTGATGGCATAAAAAGTTAGTCCGGAAAGAACGGCTAAGCCTAAAGTTAACTGAATCCAGTAATGGCCATAAAAATAAAAACCAGGAACAATCATTACACTTGAAAAAATTGCGAGTGTCCAGAATAATAATTTTGTTCTGAGGTTGATAGATTTCAGTAAACATAAAAAAACTGATAATATACCGTGATACCAAAAGAATTTATGATTTTGAAGTATAGCATCTCTTGTATACTTAAAGTACTTTATCCCTTCTTCAAAAGGAACTCGGCTCACGTAACGTTTAGGTATGTCATAGGTCCAATAAATCATTTCCTTGAAAGAACCATGCAGATAAATCAGAAAAAACAAAAATCCCATTACAAATAACGCTCCGGCGGAGTATATTAAAACAGGACGCATGAATAGTTTAAATGATTTTTCTTTTAAAAACATAAAATCAATAATTAAAATTATCCCTCCCCATAATAGCATAAATAAACCAGTTGTTTTTGTCATAAATGCTGCACCCATTGCAAGCCCCATACCTAATAAATAATACCATTTTTGAGCTTGACGAGAAAGTACATAAAAGAAAATACCCAAGGATGCAAAAAAGATAACACCATGCTCTGATTGAACAGTAAAGCCACTTAAATTAGGTGTTAACGAAACAATAGCAAAAGTTATGGCAGATATTATTCCTGCGGTAGAGTTTAATAATTTTTTTACCGAAAAAAATATAAAAGTTAAGGTAAGTACATTTAATAAAATAAATCCTTTGTGCATTCCCTCAATAGTATCTCCAAACACACCAACCATTAAGGCGTAGAAATAAAAAATACCTGGAAATTTTTGTTCGTAGAAATCTTTATAAGGAGTTTTTCCTTGTAAAAGTAATTTTCCGTAATAACTGTATGCACCTTCATCTCTCTCAAAAGGGATCGAAATAAATTTGTATCGGATAATAACTACAACTAAAATTAATAGAGTTAATAAAATATAGCTTATAATATTTTCATTAAGCCAACTTAATGAACTTGACGTGTTAACTATACTTGTTTTGCTTTCTGCTTTAGCATTATTTTTTGATGAATGATGCGCTTTATTTTTATTCATGAAGAAAATATTTATGGCTTAATTACTAATTGTTTTGCAATGCTAAAATACTTATCATTTATTTGAACTGTTAATATTAGTGTCTTTTATTAAATATAACGGACGATTGATGACATTCTTATTTATTCGGCTTAAATATAAACCAATTATGCCTATTGAGATTAATTGAATTCCTCCCAAAAATAAAATGCTTACCATGGTAGATGCCCATCCGGGAACAGTTTCTTTATTGCTAAAATAGCCATACAGGGTGTATAATATTACCAAGAATGCAATAAACGAAACACCAATTCCTGCTTGCATTACCAGTGTGAGAGGTTTATCTGAAAAAGCCGTAATCCCATCAAAAGCAAACTTAATCATTTTACTTAAAGGGTATCCTGTAACCCCGTGCTTTCTTTCTTGCCTCTCATATTCAACATATGTTTGGTTAAACCCCAACCAGGCAATTTGCCCTCTTAAAAATTTATTCTGTTCTGGCATTAGCTTTAGGTATTCAACAATTTTTCTGTCTATTAATCTAAAATCACCTGTATCTAATGGGATATTAATATTTGTAATTTTAACCATGATGCGGTAAAATAATTTAGCTGTTACAAGCTTAAACCAGCTTTCGCCTTTACGTTTACTCCTTTTAGCATAAACCACTTCGTATCCCTCTTTGTGTTTTTCGTAAAGTTTTTCAATTAATTCAGGCGGGTCCTGTAAATCGGCATCAATAATAACAACTGCTTTTCCGCTACAATAATCTAATCCTGCAGTAACTGCAATTTGATGCCCGAAATTCTTGCTAAAATTTAAATAAAATACATGATTGTCAGCTTTTGAAAGCTCAATAATTTTAATTAGGGAGGCATCTTTACTGCCATCATTAATAAAAATTAATTCATAGTTATTAGTTATTTTTTTTGCATTCGAAGTTAACCTCTGGTATAACTCCGGTATATTGTCTTGTTCGTTATATATTGGTATGATTATCGAAAGATCAAAAGGCAACGATTGATTACTCATTTTATTAATGCTTTGTAAACAAATATCTTAATTTTTTTCATCAATTTCTAAAGTTCACCAAATAATTGTTGTGTCTGATTTTTAAATTAATAAAGGTCTTTTATTAATACCTTTTTATTGCTATTTATTTTTATTTTTGTGTAAACTTATTTTAAATTTTCATGAAAGTTGTAATATTAGCAGGTGGCTTAGGGACAAGAATTTCGGAAGAAACAACCATTAAACCAAAGCCAATGATTGAAATTGGCGGGAAGCCTATTATTTGGCATATCATGAAAATTTATGCTCACTATGGATTTAACGAATTTGTAGTTTGCTTGGGTTATAAGGGGCATCTTATTAAGGAGTATTTTATTAATTATTTTTTATATAACTCAGATATAACAGTAGAGCTTGAAAAAAATGTTATTGATGTACATTTTACAAATTCCGAATCCTTTAAAGTAACACTAGTTGATACCGGTATCGAAACCAATACAGCCGGTAGAATTAAACGAATACAAAAACATGTAAAAGACGAAACGTTTATGCTGACTTATGGCGATGGTGTTGCAAATATTGATGTTAATTCGCTTATTAAGTTTCATAAAAATTCCGGAAAATTGGCAACGTTAACATCCATTCAGTTACCTGGACGTTTTGGTAATATTGAAACCACAGAATCAGGTATTGTTTCAAGATTTCAAGAAAAACCAGAAGGAGATGGCGTTTGGATAAATGGTGGTTTTTTTGTTTTGGAGCCAGGTATTTTTAATTACCTCGATGGAGATATGGACAAAATACAATGGGAAAAAAAACCATTAATAGATATTGCCAACGACGGACAGCTTTCAGCATTTAAACATACGGGTTTTTGGAAATGTATGGACGCAATGCGCGACAAAATTGAACTAGAAGAACTTTGGGAAACTCAAAATGCACCATGGAAAATATGGTAAACCTATTTGGTGGAATATATGCCGGTAAAAAAATTTTATTAACCGGTAATACGGGTTTTAAGGGATCTTGGATGGCCTATTGGTTAACAAAAATGGGAGCCACTGTAGTTGGATTTTCCAAAGATATTCCAACCGAACCAAGTCATTTTAAATTATTACAAAATTCATATTCGCATTTAATTACTGGGGATATTACCAATTTATCTCATCTTGAAAACGCTTTTGCAAATACAAAATTTGATTTAGTATTTCATTTGGCAGCGCAATCATTAGTTCGTTATTCATACAAACATCCATTAGAAACATTTCAAACTAATGTGATGGGAACTGCGAATATTATTGATTTATGCAGACATCATCTTTCAGTAAAAGGGGTTGTTATAGTAACTAGCGATAAGTGTTATGAAAATTTTGAGGACGATAGACCATATAATGAAACAGATCGTATGGGTGGTTTTGATCCTTACAGTTCCTCCAAAGGTTGCGCAGAATTAGTGGCAAATTCTTATAGAAATTCTTTCTTTCCAATTCATGATTTTGGTAAGAAGCATCATTTTATTTTAGCCAGCGGCAGAGCCGGAAACGTTATTGGTGGTGGAGATTGGTCTGAAGACAGATTAATTCCCGATATAGCAAAAAATGCAGCGGCTGGTAATTCAACTGAAATTCGAAATCCTAAAGCAACAAGACCATGGCAACACGTTTTAGAGCCTATTTCAGGATATTTGTTGTTAGGACAAAAAATTTTAGAAGGCGATGTTTCAGTTTCCGATGCATGGAATTTTGGTCCTGAAAATAATGAAACTTTATCAGTTGAAGAAGTGTTAAAGAGAGCTATTTCTATTTGGCCGGCAATTTTGTTTGATACCCCCCCGCAACATAACATTCCTCACGAGGCAAAATTATTGCGTTTAGATTGTACAAAGTCGAATGCAAAATTGAATTGGAGACCCGTATGGAATACCGATAAAGCAATTGAAAATACTGTGTTGTGGTATAAAAATTTTTACGAAAACAAAAATTTAAATACTGATTCAGATTTGCTTAATTATATAACAAAAGCAAAAGAACTTAATTACGTTTGGGCAAAATGAATTTCGAAGAAACAACATTAAAAGGTGCATACGTTGTTTCATTACAACTATTAACTGATGCAAGGGGAGGTTTTGCTAGAACATTTTGCAAAAAAGAGTTTCAACAAATTAATCATCAAAAGGAATTTGTGCAGTTAAATCACTCTTATAATACATCTAAAGGAACTATCAGAGGTATGCATTATCAGTTACCACCATATCAGGAAATAAAATTAATTAGATGTGTTAAAGGAGCTGTTTTGGATGTTATTGTAGATTTGAGAGCAAATTCACCAACATTTTTACAACATGTTTCAGTTGAACTTTCTGCGGAAAATAAAAAGATGATGTATGTACCTGAAAATTTTGCCCATGGGTTTCAAACCTTGCAAGATAACTCAGAACTTATTTATCATCATACCCAATTTTATGCGCCTCAAGCGGATACAGGTATTAGATTTAACGACCCAATGCTTAAGATAAATTGGCCGCTTGAGCCTATAATGGTTTCTGAGAAAGATAAAAATTATAAATTAATAGATCATACATTTAAAGGTAATTAATATGAATTGTCGTTTTTGTAAACACGAAGTGAAAACTGAATTTGCTGACTTGGTAAATAGCCCGGCATCTAACTCCTACCTAACTGCTCAACAATTAAATGAACCAGAGGTGTTTTATCCTTTAAAAGTTATGGTTTGCGAAAATTGTTTTTTAGTTCAGGTTGATGAGTACAAAAAATCGTCCGATATTTTTAACAGTGATTACGCCTATTTCTCTTCTTATTCTACCAGTTGGTTAGCTCATTGCAAAGCGTATACGCAAATGATGGTTGAACGATTTGGATATAATGAAAAATCAATAGTAACCGAAATAGCTTCTAACGATGGTTATTTGTTACAATATTTTAAAGAAAAAAACATTAATGTACTTGGTATAGAGCCAACATCTAACACTGCTGAGGTTGCCATTAAAAAAGGTATTACTACCGTTGTTGATTTTTTTGGTGTGCGTCTAGCCAAACAACTTGCTGCCGAAGACAAGAAAACAGATTTGCTACTTGGAAATAATGTTTTGGCTCATGTGCCTGATATCATGGACTTTGTAGGAGGCATGGCCATTTTATTAAAAGATAATGGCGTTATTACAATGGAGTTTCCACATTTATTTCAGTTGGTTTTAAACAACCAATTCGATACAATTTATCACGAGCATTTTTCATATCTTTCATTTGCAACTGTTTCAAAAATATTTGAGGCAAATAATCTGGTAATGTTTGATGTGGAGGAAGTTTCAACTCACGGAGGATCGCTTCGTATTTTTGCCAAACATAAGAATGATGATTCTAAATTAATAAGCAATAATGTAGCAAATATGCTTAAAAAAGAAAAAGAAGCAGGCATGCTAAACATTGACTATTACAAAAATTTTCAAGTTAAAATAGAAGGTATCAAAAATGATTTACTAGAGTTTTTACTTCAACAAAAACGTGATGGTAAAAAAGTTGCCGCCTATGGTGCAGCAGCAAAAGGAAATACCTTATTAAATTATTGCGGAATAAAAAATGACATGATTAGTTTTGTTGTAGATGCCAATCCAACCAAGCAAAATAAATTTATGCCGGCAAGTCATATACCAATTGTTACAGAAGAATCTATTAGGAATGAAAAACCCGATTTTATTATTATACTTCCTTGGAATATAAAAGATGAAATTATTAAGCAACTCAATTATGTTAATTCTTGGGGAGGGAAATTTGTAGTTCCCATTCCGCATTTACAAATTATTTAATCTTAATGAAAGTTTTAGTTACAGGTGCAACAGGGTTTATAGGCAATTATGTTATTGACGAATTATTAAAACAAAACATAAATGTTATTGCCACATCCCGTAACCGATCTAAAGCACTTCAACAAAATTGGTTTCATCAGGTTCAATACATAGAGCATGATGTATACAGTAAAACAAACGAAAATTTATTTAAGAAGTTTAATTCGCCAGATTTACTGATACATTTAGCCTGGGGAGATTTATCTAATTTTAAAAGCCTAAATCATATACATGTAGAATTACCTGCTCATTTAAATTTTCTGGAAAATTTGCTGCGTAATGGGTTAAATGACATTACCTGCATTGGTACTTGTTTAGAATACGGGATGCAAGAAGGTTGTTTAACCGAAACAATGGAAAGTAAGCCTACCATAGCCTATCCAATTGCTAAAAACATGCTCAGGCTTGAACTTGAAAAACTTAAGTTGTCGTTAGATTTTTCATTTAAGTGGGTTCGATTATTTTATATGTATGGCAAAGGGCAAAATCCTAAATCAATAATTCCATTGTTGGAAACTGCCCTGCAAAACAATGAAAAGGAATTTAAAATGAGTTTTGGTGAGCAGGTACGTGATTATTTACCTGTTACAATTGTTTCAGAAAATATTGTTAAATTCGCATTACAACAAGAAGTTGAGGGGATTATTAATTGCAGCAGTAATAAACCAATTACAATAAAACAATTAATTGACGACTATTTAAAAGAAAATAAAAAACAAATAAAACTGAACTTGGGTTTTTATGGCTATCCTGATTACGAGGCATTTAAATTCTGGGGAGATAACACAAAACAATTAAAAATAATTAAAATGAATCCAATAGAACAATTTAAAAAAGAACGTGAGGAACTAATAAATAGCTATGCAACAAATAAAGAGCTTAAAGATGCAGCAGCTACGTTTAACAATATATCAAACAGAGACAGATATTCTTATAATTTTTCTTGGATGGGGCGTCCAATTATTCAGTATCCACAAGATATGATTGCTATGCAAGAGTTAATTTGGGAAATTAAACCCGATTTAATTATTGAAACCGGTATTGCTCACGGCGGTTCATTAATTTATTACGCATCTATTATGGAATTGATAGGGAAAGGTGAGGTCTTAGGTATTGATATAGATATCAGAGATCACAACCGTAAAGAAATTGAAGCTCATCCAATGGCTAAACGAATTAAAATGATTCAGGGTTCGGCTATTGATCAAAATATTGTCAATGAGGTGGCTAAACATGCCGAAGGAAAAAAAACAGTTATGGTTTGTTTAGATTCAAATCACACACATGACCATGTTTTAGCTGAATTACAAATGTACGCCGGCTTTACAACCGTTGGCTCATATTGCGTTGTTTTTGACACCATTGTTGAAGATTTGCCAAAAGGCATGTATGACAGACCTTGGGATGTTGGAAATAATCCGAAAACAGCTGTTTTTGAATTTATGAAAACTAATGATGATTTTATAATAGATAAACACATTGATAACAAATTATTAATTAGCGTGGCTCCTGATGGTTATTTAAAAAGAGTAAAATAATTAATAATGCAAAATTTACCCTTAGTAAGTATTTGCATCCCTGTATACAACGGAGCTGATTATATTGATGAAACTATTAACTGTTGCATCAATCAATCTTATAAAAATATTGAAGTAATTATATCTGATAATTGTTCTACAGACAATATTGTAGAGCTAATTAAAAAATACAACGATCCCAGAATAAAAATTTACTCCAATTTAAAAAACGAAGGTTTGCTTTTTAATTTTAAAAAAGTATTTACCTACGCTAATGGCAAGTACATGTCTTTTTTGGGAGCAGATGATGGCATGGAACTAAATGCTATAGAAAAAGCAGTAAGTATTTTAGAAAATCCTGTTTACAATAATGTTGTTTTAGTAAACACTTATATTCAAATCATAAATTCTGAAAGTAAAACAGTATTTACAAAAAAATTTATTTTCGGGTCAGGATTTTGTAGTTCGTTTTGGGCCATACGTTCTAATTTTTTATATGGTTCAAATACAATTGGAGAACCAAACGGTTCTGTTTGGCGTAAAGAGGCATACGATAAAGTCCCCGAGCCTAAATTTAAAAATGGAAATACTTGGACCACCGATCTTGATTTAAAGTTTGAATTGCTTCTTCACGGCCATGCATATGTTATTCCCGAAGCATTAGGTAAATTCAGATTGTCGCCACAATCAACCAGTAAAAAGGAATTGAGGTTCACGCAGGCAAAATTATTCAGAGAATATGCGTTTACAATTTTTAGAGACAAACGTTATCATTTATCTTTCTTTTGGGTATTAACGGCTACTGTAAATTCTTTTTTGTTACAAATTGCCCGAAATTTATTTTATTTAATTTTCGTAAGAAATAAAGATTAATAAGTTACTATTAGATCTTTCTTACTCCTTAAAAAATTTATAGTTGGCTTCAAGAGCTTGATTTTTTATATTTATGAAATAAGTGCCTTTTTCCCAATCAGCGCAATTAATTGTTATTGATTTATCGAAACAGTTGTTTTTATAATTAATTAATCTGCCGAAAACATCGTGTATAGTTATGGTTAAATTTTCAGCATAGCCATCATTTATTTTTATGAATAAATTATCGCTTGTGGGATTTGGAAATATATTAATTGTACTTGCAAAAAGCTTATTGTCTGTTAAACCATTTGCTTTACTTGTAAATACACTGTCTGCCCATACTGGATTATCAATATATGGATTCCTATTATTTTGATAATTATAATATATAGAATTATTTCTTGCAATTTCTTTTGCGCTGACAGGGTCTTGATGATGCCATTGAATAAGTACATTTAACTGCCACGGCAAAATAACCGATTTGTTAGTTGCGTCTGATGCTCCCCAGGTGGCATCTTCAGTAAAATAACGAGTACTCATATAAAAATAACTTCTGGCCAAATCGCCTTTAAATTCATTGATAGGTTCAAAAACTGTTAAATTATACCCTTGATTGGTGCATGGACCTAATTTGCTTCCATTCATACTTGTCCATGTTGGCGAACTTACGTTACCGTATGGGAAATTACTTCTTTTTCCGTTCACTTCGCCATCAGTAGGATAGATATGAAACAAATCGGAATCTGGACCCGTGGTAGAGTTAAACCAGCTTTGAGGCCAGCTATGTTCACGGTTATAACAATCTCCTTCGGAGTTATAGGTGCCACATTGATTTGTACCAAAACTGTATTCATATGGTTGGGTTCCGGTAGGTTTATAACTGTATATATCCCAAACTTTGGCGTTTGTTTTACTATCTGTTTGCGTAAACACACCCCATAAACCACTGTATGTAATTTGTGTGTGGTTTTTTATGATATTATGTAATGCAACTTTTAAATTGTAACCGGTTAATCCTTGTGCTGAATTATAATAGCCTACCGGAATTTGAGAAAAGCTAAAACTAAAAAAGAAAATAAAAATTATAACTAGATTTTTCATGATAGAATTTATTTATTTCGGAAAGTTTCAGTTTCGTTAAAAACGTTTTCCAAAATTTCTTTTTCGATGGTATTTAATGATAGACTTCTTCTTTCGTAAACCTTTTCAGCGGTTTCAAAAAATTTGTTTAATAAATAAGTTTCAAATCCATCGCTACCTCCCCAACAGAAGCTTGGAATATGTGTTGGCGGAAAACTTGCTCCAAATATGTTAGCTCCCACACCAACAACAGTGCCAGTGTTAAACATGGTATTAATTCCTGATTTTGAGTGGTCGCCCATTATTAAACCGCAAAATTGCAAATCGCTGTCAATCATTTTATTTTGCAAATAATTGTAAAGTTTTACGTTAGCGTAATTGTTTTTTAAATTACTGTTATTAGTGTCAGCACCAAGGTTGCACCATTCGCCGATAACTGAATTTCCCAAAAAACCGTCATGAGCTTTATTTGAGAAACCAAAAACAACGCTATTGTTTACTTCGCCCCCAACTTTACAATTCGGGCCAATTGTAGTGGCACCATAAATTTTTGTATTTAATTTTAGAGCGCTATGTTCTCCCAAGGTAAAAGGTCCGCGAATGGCAGAACCTTCCATTACTTCAGAATCTTTAGCTAGATAAATTGGGCCGCCGCTTGTATTAAAAATGCAGGCCTCTGCTTTGGCACCTTCTTCCAAAAAAACAAGAGAGCTATTGCCTATTACCGTAACTGTATTGCTTAAAGGTTGTGAAGTTTTATTCTTAGTAAGTAATTCAAAATCCAGTTTTATAGCGTCATTGTTCTTTTGAAATATATCCCAAACATTTTTAATTATTAAACTATTGCCGTTAAACTCAATTTTTTCAAACTTGTTTAAGTTATCAATGTCTTTTATATCACCTACGAAGGCTAATAATTCATTGTTTTGTAATAAGGCTTGCTGAGGTTTTAATTTTATTATTTCTGAAATTAAATCATTAGTAGGGCATAGGCCACCGTTTATTAACAGAGAGTTGGGCTTATTAATTAGAGGGAATTTACGTGATAAAAATTCAGTTGTAAAGTAACTTGAGCTAGTGTTTAATACTTTATCCCATTTTTCTTTAATGGTTAGTATCCCAATTCTAATTTCTGAAATAGGGCGCGTATAGGTTAATGGAAATAAATTTTTTCGTGATTTTTCAAAATCAAATAAAATAACATTCATGTAATTTGTCTTGCAGGTATAAACTAAATTAAACGTAAAACTGAGATGAATAACTTGAAATAAAGCTACAAAAAAAGAGGATAAATGACAAATTGAATAGCCACTTATCCTCACAATAATCTTGGTAAAATAAATTAGTTTCTGAATACAAATTTATTTTCGAACATATCAATTATTATTTCTTTGTCTCGGTTTATTTTCCCTGCAAGTATTTGTTTTGAAAGCTCATTTAAAATTTGTTTTTGAATAACTCTTTTTACTGGTCTTGCTCCAAATTGAGGATCGTAGCCCAATTCAGATAACCATTCAATAGCATCGTTTGTAATGTTAATTGTTATTTGCTGGTCTGCAAGTTGTTTTTGAATTTGATTAAATTGGATTCTGACAATTTCGGTTACATTATCTCTGGTTAAAGGTTCAAACATAATGACTTCGTCAATTCTGTTTAAAAATTCTGGCCTGATTGATTTTTTAAGCAATTCATATACCTCTAGTTTAGTTTTGGCTAGAATTTCATCTTTATTTAAGTCATTAATTTTTTCGAAACTTTCCTGAATAATATGTGAGCCCATATTACTTGTCATGATAATAATTGTGTTTTTAAAATTAACAACTCTGCCTTTGTTATCTGTAAGCCTTCCATCATCTAAAACCTGAAGTAAAATATTAAATACATCCGGATGTGCTTTTTCTATTTCATCTAATAAAATTACGCTGTAAGGTTTTCGTCTTACTGCTTCGGTTAACTGACCTCCCTCATCATAACCAACATAACCCGGAGGTGCACCAATTAAGCGACTTACGGCGTGACGTTCTTGGTATTCGCTCATGTCAATTCTTGTCATGGCATTCTCGTTGTTAAATAAAAAGTCGGCTAAAGCTTTGGCGAGTTCTGTTTTGCCAACGCCTGTTGTTCCGAGAAAAATAAATGAACCAATTGGTCGTTTACTATCTTGTAAACCGGCTTTACTTCTTCTTACAGCATCCGATATACTTTCAATCGCTTCTTGTTGCCCAACAACTCTTTTATGAAGTTCGTCTTCTAACTTTAATAATTTTTCTTTTTCGCTTTGAAGCATTCTGCTAACCGGAATTCCTGTCCATGCGCTTATAACTGCCGCTATTTCTTCACTATCAACTTCTTCTTTTAATAATTGAGAGCCATTTTCTTTTGCTTCGGCCAGTTTGTTTTCAAATTCAAGCAGTTTTGCTTCGGCATCTTTTACTTTACCATAGCGTATTTCGGCAACCTTACCATAATCGCCTTGTTTTTCAAAGTTATTGGCTTGTTGTTTTAAATCTTCAATTTCTAGTTTTATTTTTTGTACGCCTTCAATAACTTCTTTTTCTGATTGCCATCTTGCTCTAAGTGCTGTTCTTTTTTCCTGCCAATTAGAAATTTCTTTATTTAAAGTTTCAATCTTTTGTTCATCGCCATCGCGTTTAATGGCTTCACGTTCAATTTCAAGTTGCATTATCTTACGTTCGACTTCATCTAATTCTATGGGCATTGAATTAATTTGCATACGTAATTTAGACGCTGCCTCATCCATAAGGTCAATAGCTTTATCGGGCAAGAAACGGTCGTTAATATAACGTTGACTTTGCTCTACAGCTGCGATGATAGCTTCGTCTTTTATTCTTACTTTATGATGCGTTTCGTATTTTTCCTTGATGCCGCGTAAAATTGAAATAGCATCTTCGGTGCTTGGTTCATCTACCATTACTTTTTGAAAGCGACGTTCTAATGCTTTGTCTTTTTCAAAATATTTTTGAAATTCATTTAATGTAGTTGCGCCAATTGCTCTTAATTCTCCACGTGCCAGCGCAGGTTTAAGAATGTTAGCGGCATCCATGGCGCTTTCTCCGCCACCACCTGCACCAACTAGTGTGTGGATTTCATCAATAAATAAAATTACTTCGCCGTTGCTAACTATCACTTCTTTAATGACAGCTTTTAATCGCTCTTCAAATTCACCTTTAAATTTTGCGCCTGCAATTAATGCCCCCATATCTAATGAAAAAACCTGTTTGGTTTTTAAATTTTCAGGAACATCGCCATTAATAATTCTGTGTGCCAATCCTTCAGCAATTGCTGTTTTACCAACACCTGGTTCGCCAACCAAAATAGGATTGTTTTTTGACCTACGAGAAAGTATTTGTAATACTCGGCGAATTTCTTCATCTCTTCCAATAACGGGATCGAGTTTGCCGCTTCTTGCCTGTTTGTTTAAGTTTGAAGCGTATTTATTTAAACTGTTATAGGTTTCCTCCTGTGATTGACTTGTTACACGTTCGCCTTTTCTTAATTCGTTAATTGCCGCTTTCAGTTCCTTTTCTTTTATACCTGAATCTTTCATTAGATTAGCTGTATTGTCACCGGAGCCTAACAAGCCTAACAACAAATGTTCAATAGATACGTATTCATCTTTATAGTCTGCAAGGAAAGAAATTGATTTTGTGAGAGCTTGGTTTGCCGCATTAGAAAGGTAGGGTTGACCTCCCGTTACTTTTGGATACGATTTAATTACACTATCAATTAACTTAGTAAATGTTACCTGATTGATATTTAATTTTTTTAATATAAATGGAGTTACATTTTCATCAACTTCCAATATAGCTTTTAAAATATGGCCGGTTTCAATAGCCTGATGACCATTAGAGGCTGCCAATTGCAGAGCTTGTTGGATAGCTTCCTGTGATTTTATGGTATAATTATTTAAGTTCATGGTTTAATTTTTTCTAATAAACGACACAAACTATTCCAAATTTTATTTAAGAAATTTAGTCAGTTTATTTTTGGTAAATATGACTGTATGGCTTTGTTTTATTGAATTGTATGACGGAATTTCATTTTTTAATAATAACAAAATTGAGTAAGTGGTTGTTATTTTTTCATAATCGAATCAAACGGAATTCTATTGGTAATAGATCGTCCAAGCGTAATTTCATCAGCATATTCAAGCTCATCGCCAATGGCTATTCCGCGTGCAATAGCACTTAGTTTTATATTATATGGCGCTAATTTTCTGAAAATGTAAAAAGAAGTAGTTTCACCTTCCATGGTGGCATTTAAGGCCAGAATTATTTCGACGATGTTACCTGCGCTAACTTTATTTACAAGTGTTTCGATGTTTAAACTAGAGGGGGTTATTCCATCTATTGGCGAAATAATTCCGCCTAATATATGGTAATGACCTTTATAAAGGCCAGTGTTTTCTATAGCCATTACATCTCTGTAATCCTGAACAACACAAATGGTTGTTTCGTCTCTTAATGGATTTTGACATATTTCACAAATAGTTTGCTCTGAAATATTATGGCATTTTTGGCAAAATTTTAAATCAGTTTTTAATTGTAGAAGTATTCTAGAAAGTGTTTCTACTTGAGATTTATCTTGCTTAATAATATGGAGTACATAGCGCAGGGCAGTTTTTTTGCCTACACCGGGCAATTGCGCAAATGCCTCCACTGCCTGTTCTATAATCTTTGAACTGAATTCCACTCATGTAAAAGTAATTATTCATGTTGTCTAATTAAAGCTTTACTTATTCACTAAATAATTGTTTAGAACTATTTTAGATACAACAAGTCCTCTTTCAAAAAAAAAGAAATCTTTGTTTTTAATAACAACAGTTTTTTATTTTAATGTCTCCAACTTTATTATTCATATTTGTAATATCTTATTTTTTATTGTTGCTGGTAGTTGCTTGGTATACCGGCAGAAATTCAACAAACGACTCTTTTTTTATTGGGAATAAAAATAGTAACTGGATGCTGGTTGCTTTTGGCATGATTGGCACAAGTTTAAGTGGTGTTACTTTTGTAAGCGTTCCGGGAGGAGTAGGTAGCGGTAATTTTTATTATTTCCAGATTGTGTTGGGTTATTTATTGGGTTATATGGTAATTGCGTTTGTTTTAATTCCACTTTACTATAAATTAAATCTGACTTCTATTTATACATATCTCGAAAAACGTTTTGGGGTTAGTGCCCACAAGGCAGGTGCTTTCTTTTTTATTTTATCGCGTTTGGTTGGAGCCACCGCTCGCTTATATTTAGTTATTAGTGTACTTCAGGTTTTTATATTTGATAAACTTAATATCCCGTTTGAACTTACAGCACTTGTAATTTTAGTACTTATTTTGTTATATACGTTTGAGGGTGGTGTAAAAACAATTATTTACACCGATACTTTGCAAACAACTGGTATGTTATTAGGGCTTATAATTTGTATTGTTTTTGTGGTTAAATCAATGGGTTTGGATTTTACCGGAGCATTACAACTAATGCATCAAAAAGGTTACACTAAAATTTTTAATACAGATATTAAAGCAGGTTCTTATTTTTTAAAACATATTATTGGTGGAATGTTTATTGCGATTGCAATGACGGGGCTTGATCAGGAAATGATGCAAAAAAACATTAGTGTTAAAACGATAAAAGATTCTCAAAAAAATATTATTTCGTTTTCGTTTGTTTTAGTTGTTGTTAATCTGTTGTTTTTGTTTTTAGGAGGCATGTTGTATTTATATGCAAATGCAAATTTAATTTCTGTTCCGCCTGATGATTTATTTCCGACTATTGCATTAAGTGATAAGTTTAGTGGTGCTATTGGCATTGTATTTATAATTGCTTTGATTTCTGCTTTGTTTCCGAGCGTAGATGGTGCCATAACTTCTATTACATCTTGCTTTTGCATAGATGTTTTAAGAATAGACAAACGCAATGCCAGCGAAAAAGAAAATAGACAAACTAGACTTAAAGTTCATTTTACATTTGCTGTAGTATTTTTTATAATGGTTTTAATTTTTAAGGCAATTAATGATAAGCTGATAATTGATTTTATTTTAAAATTTGCCGGAATAACCTACGGACCTTTGTTGGGCCTTTTCTCGTTTGGGATTTTAACAAACAGAAATTTAAAAGAAAAATTAATTATAGCAGTTTGTTTAATTGCTCCTATTTTGGCATTAGGTATTGATGTACTTTGCAGTCCGGAGTGGTACGAGAAAAAATTACATGTTTCGTTGGGTTTAAAGATGTTATCTGAAAGTGTTTTTTGCGGTTATAAAATTGGGAATGAGTTAATTTTAATTAATGGCATACTCACCTTTTTAGGTTTATATTTTATTTCAGATAAGTCAACGGCGCAAACTATCGAACAAAAGCTTCGTGACTAATTATTTAATGGAGAAATTTAGTTTCCTGAAGTTTAGAAAAAATTGTTTTTTGTTTTAAAAAGTAATCAAACACAATATTACCTTTATACATGCAAGATTTGCTGAATTTAAAATCTTGTAATTTTTTTAATTGTTTTCTTTTATTTAATGTGTTTGGTAATAAATAATAGTAAGAAAAATGAGCTTTAATTACTGCAAAAAAATGCTTTGGTTGTCCTTCTAATAAAAATTTAATGCCGGCAATACCATCTAGCATTAATCTAAAAATTAACTTGAAAAATAAAAAATTATTAGGGTGATTTTTTGTTAGTGTAATTAAATTATTTCTGAAATTTAAGAATGTTTTTCGTGAGGACAATTTATTTAAGGTGCCACCTCCAACGTGATAAACAACTGATTTAGGTTCAACATAAATGGAGTAACCTATATTTTTTAATCGCCAGCAAAGATCGATTTCTTCCATATGCGCAAAATAATCGTCATCTAAACCACCAACTTCCCAAAAGGCATTAGAATTCACGAATAAACACGCACCTGTTGCCCAAAATACTTCTGTGGCATTATTATATTGTCTGTTATCAGATTCAATACTATTAAAAATTCTACCTCTACAAAATGGGTAGCCGTAATTATCTATAAATCCACCCGAAGCACCGGCGTATTCAAATAAATTTTTGTTTTTATAATCAATAAGTTTTGGCTGGCAAGCGGCAATTTTTCTATGGTTTTCCATTAAATCAATAATGGGTTGCGTCCAATTTTCCGTTACTTCAACATCGCTATTTAATAATACAAAGTAATCGGCATGTATTTGTTTTAGAGCTATGTTGTAGCCTTTTGCATAACCATAGTTGTTTGTAATTTCAATTACATTAACATCTTTACTAAATGTTTTTTTTAAATAAATTACAGAATCGTCAGTGCTTGCGTTATCGGCAACATAAATATTACAGTTGATAGAAAATTTAATTACGCTCGGTAAAAATTTTTCTAAAAAATGCCGGCCGTTAAAATTTAAGATTACAATGGCAACTTTTGGATGGTTCATAGATATTACCTTGGGTTGCTGAAAATTTCGTTAAATTGATTGTCTTGAACGCCTGCAGGGCTGAGGTTATCAGGGTTACCAATACCGTCGTTGTTTCGACGGCTAACTTCAAAGCGCCACCTTTCGTTATGAGTTTCGCCACGCATATCGCTGTGTACTAAAATATGACAGTCGTCGCCAATGTTTTTGTTTACAAATACAAATTTTCGGTTACTAAAAACTTGTCTGTTTACATTATCGGTTAAGCGATAATATTGCCAAATTTCGTAAGGAAAGGTATTCACTTCTGTATTTTGCACACTTCTTTGATTAGGTTTTCCATATTGTAAATAAACTCTTCCGCGTTCGGTATAGTAGCCTTTTTGCTTACCGCATTTAAACAACACCATAACTTCCTGAACATTTTTATAGTATTCTGCCCACATTTTTAATGGGTTAGCTGTATCGGCAGCCCGGCGTTTCCAAAAATCTATCACAAAATTTTTCATCAGGGTAGGGTCTTTTTTGATAGCCTGATTAATTATTCGTTCCTTGTCATTACCATCGGCTATGGGCCAAAGGCATTCTACAAACATTTTTAAGGTATCTGAATTGTTACAAGCACCAAAATAATCGTTAACAGTTTTTTTTCTGTTGTATTCAAAAAGTTTTGCGGCATCTAAAGTTTTATTTAATCGTTGAAAAAAATATTTTTTCTGAAGATGCGTAATATTATTTTCGTCTTTTAGTTCTATAACTAAATTATAATTGCCGCTTGTTAAATTGCTAATATTCAATTTTGCGAGCAAAGGGTTTACCTTTTGCGAAATTTGTTTTTTAAAATCGCCGTAGTTATTTAACTTAACTAGACTATTACTGTTTTCGAGATAATATAAATAAACAAATGCTTTGTTTTTCCCGAGCACAGTGTCTGAGTTATAGGCTTCAAAATAAAAGGATAGTTCATTAACAGATTCAGGGAAATAATTGACATTATATGGTATAAGATCAAATCCACTTTTAGAAATTGAACTTGCTTGAGTGGTTTTTTTATAACTTTCTAAAACTTGAATGACTGATGATTGAATTTGAGATGAATTGTAGTTAATTAAAAATGTGTCTTTTATTACTGTAGGTTTTTTGTAGGGGGTATTTTTGTCGTTTATATTAATTAGAAGGGTATATCTACCATTAGGTAATGAATATCTCTGATTGTCAATAAACGCAGGAGAATTAAGCGTATCTGTAAACAATGGACCAATTAAATTATATTTATTTGCTTTAATTAGGGAGCTGTCTTTAAGTATTTTAATTTCGATTGTTACCGAATTTTGGTAGTTGTTGTTGATTTTTTTAGGGTACAACGATTTGCCAGAAAAAGTCATGTAAGTTTCAATATATGGTTGGTTTGTAGGGGTATTAAAAACGCCTTTATTGTAGTACGCCATGACCTGAGCCTCCAAACAAATAGGAAAAACTAAAAGAATTAAAAAAATAAATGCTTGTTTATGAATGTTTTGCGATTTAATCATTGAATAGATTTTAAAGTTATATATTTTTTTTTCAAAATAGGTTTGATAAATAAAAAAAATGAGTAATTTCGCCCCCGGAGAAATGGCAGAGTGGTCGAATGCGGCAGTCTTGAAAACTGTTGACTGTTACAGGTCCGGGGGTTCGAATCCCTCTTTCTCCGCTGCTAAAAACAAAGCCCCAGTAAACACTGGGGCTTTTTGTTATCTTAATTTTAGTAAAACAAATATTTTTTTATTCATATAGTCCTAGGAAAAGTTTTCTCAGTATTCATGTAAGTAGTTTTTCTTTGACTTACTTTCTTTGATTTCTGTCACTTCGAGAGAAGTCGATTAGTGTGATGATGAAATTTGTCTCGACTTCCCTCGATCTAACATTTTCTGTTCACGCTTCTATAGACTCTATGTCCGTTAGGAGTAATCCCAAACTTATTTTGGAATATTATTTCTCAAAGAAATAATATTTGTTTATGTTGTTAGTTCTGAGATACTGAATCGAGTCCATTAAATATTACAATCAAGTTATGATATATAACACTGGTTAACATTCCGTAAATTTCATTTGTAATTTTGTAAATTAGAATTATGGTAAAAAAAATTGGTATACTAACCTCTGGTGGCGATTCTCCCGGAATGAATGCCTGCATTAGGGCGGCAGTCAGGACTGCTTTATTTAATAACATCGAAATAATTGGTTATTTAAAAGGTTATGAAGGGCTTATTGATAATACTTTTATTGAGCTAAAACGAGAGAGTGTTTCTGGTATTATACAAAAAGGAGGCACTATATTAAAAACTGCTCGCAGCGCAAGATTTATGACTCATGAAGGTTTATTACAAGCTGCAAAAAACATAAAAGATAATCACGTTGACGCACTCATAATTATTGGTGGAGATGGCAGTTTTAAAGGTGCTATAGAATTAACTAAACATATAGATATTCCGGTTGTGGGTTGTGCCGGTACTATAGATAACGATTTGGTAGGTACCGATTTTACAATTGGTTATGATACGGCAATAAATACAGTTATTGATGCACTTGATAAAATAAGAGATACGGCAGAAAGTCACGACAGAGTATTTGTTGTAGAGGTAATGGGTCGCGATGCCGGATTAATAGCATTAAGAACGTCGATTGCAAGTGGAGCAGAAGCTTTACTGGTTCCTGAATTAAAAAATGACACAGATGCCTTAATTTCAAAAATAAAAAATTGGAGAAGCACAAAAAGCAGCAAAATAATTGTTGTTGCCGAGGGCGATCAAACTGGCGGTGCTTATAAAGTAGCAGATATTATTAAAAATAATTGTCCAGAATTTGATGTCAGAGTTAGTGTGTTAGGGCATATTCAACGCGGCGGAAATCCAACTTGTATGGAGAGGGTAAACGCTAGTATTATTGGTTTTAATGCCGTAAAAGCATTAATGAATGGGTATAAAAATCAATTGATAGGTTTAATAGATAAAAAAATCTCGTACACACCATTTATTAATGCAGTAAAACATATACAGCATTTAAATAAGGATTTAGAGGATTTAATTGAAGTGCTGAGTAATTGACGCTGTGTTATTTTTAAACCACAATAAAAAATAACATCGCAATACCATTTAGTATAGAAATTGCTGTTAAAGAAATTGGATTTTGATTTAAATTATACGTGTAAAAAATTAACGCGTAAAAAACTAAAAAAACAGAAATAAATAAAATTGAACTTGCGCTTTTAATCCAATAATATTTTTCGGAGGTGTTAATACAAACTTTAATTTCTTTTTGCAATAGGTAATCTTTAAATACGATAAAAGAGCTGTATTTTAAAGGTTCTTCTATAAAATCATTAATGTTTAAATTATATTTTTTATCGTTAACATCTGTAATTTCAAGTTCCGAAATTTTGCATTGATTGTCAGCTTTAAATTCAATAGTGTAAATAGCTCGTATGTTTTTACTGAAATGCTTTTTAAAGAAACATGGACCAAAAAAGGAAAAAATTAATTCGCAAAAAACAAAGAAACATAAAACATTAAAGTAGTTTAAAAGTTTAAATCGCTTTGATTTTTTAAATTTTTGAAGTTTATTAAATTCTCTGATTTTTTTTATTTCAATAAGTTCAGCAACTTCTTCAGGAGTTAAAGGGACACGAGGCGAACGTTTTTTTCCCTCTTCTTTCATTTTAGATTTATTTTTTCATCTAAAAGATAATTGTTTCTTACGGGGCTATTTCTTAGTATTAATTCACCTATAAATCCAGCTAGAAACATCATGCTACCAATAATCATACAGGTAAGCGAAATGTAAAATGACGGACGTTCAGAAATAAGTCTGGCTGCATGATGGGTGTAGGCGCAATATAATTTGTATGAACCTAAATATAATGCAAACCCAAATCCTATTAAAAATAACAATGTTCCTAGTAACCCAAAAAAATGCATGGGGCGTTTGCCAAATTTTGAAAGAAAGGTAATGGTTAAAAGGTCAAGAAAGCCATTAACAAATCTATCCCAGCCAAATTTACTTTCGCCGTATTTACGTGCTCTGTGTTGCACAACTTTTTCACCAATTTTTCCAAATCCGGCAGCTTTTGCCATTACAGGAATAAAACGGTGCATTTCGCCATAAACTTCAATGCTTTTTACAACTTTCTTTTTATAAGCCTTTAAACCACAATTCATATCATGTAATTTAATACCGCTTATTTTTCGATTAGTCCAGTTATAAATTTTTGATGGTAAATTTTTTGTAAATGCATTGTCGTAACGTTTTTGTTTCCAACCGCTCACTAAATCAAAACCATCGTTAACAATCATGTTATAAAGACCGGGGATTTCATCTGGGCTATCCTGTAAGTCTGCATCCATTGTAATAACCACATCGCCTTGTGCCGCATCAAATCCTAAATGCAAGGCAGGCGATTTACCGTAATTACGGCGAAATTTAATTGCTTTTACAAAATTATTTTTTTGTCCTAGTTGCTCAATTACTTGCCAGGAATTATCAGTACTGCCATCATCAATAAAAATTATCTCGTAAGAATAATTGTTTGCATTCATAACGGCTACAATCCAATCGTGTAATTCTATTAAAGACTCCTCTTCATTCTTAAGAGGAATAATTACTGATATTTGACAGTTGGAGGTCATTAAACTTTTTCTTCTGAATACATATTCATAAAATCCATTGCCTTGTCAACCATATTAGAACTTCCAATAAATAAAGGAGTTCTTTGATGTAACTCGGTAAGTTGTAATTCCATAATTCTTTGTTTGCCTGTGGTAGCTTTTCCGCCTGACTGCTCCATTATAAATGCTAACGGATTGCATTCATATAGCAATCTTAATTTACCCTTTGGTGATTTGGTAGTGGTTGGGTAAATATAAATACCGCCCACAATTAAATTACGGTGAATATCTGCAACTCCTGAACCGATGTATCTAGATGAATAAGGGCGATTGGTTGCTTTATCTTCTTCCTGACAATATTTTATGTATTTTTTTACTCCTTCCGGAAAATGCAGATAATTGCCCTCATTAACTGAATAAACATTTCCTGAATTTTTTGTTTGCATCATTGGATGCGATAAACAAAACTCTCCGATACTAGGGTCTAATGTAAAACCATTAACTCCCTTACCTGTTGTGTAAACAAGCATGCAACTGGAGCCGTAAATGATGTAACCTGCCGCTACTTGCTCGGTACCACATTGCATAAAATCTTCAGTTGTTCCAGGGCCACTTAGTGAAATTCTACGGTAAATAGAAAATATTGTGCCTACTGATACATTAACATCTATATTTGAAGAGCCATCTAATGGATCCATGGCAACAACATATTTTGCATTTTTAGAAATTTCAGAATCTATTGGAATTATTTCGTCGTTTTCTTCACTGGCTATTGCGCATACTTCGCCTCCAGCTTTAAGAGCGGCAATAAATTGTTCGTTGGCAAAAACATCTAGTTTTTTTACTTGCTCCCCCTGAACATTTATTTCACCGGTTTCACCTAAAATTTCAACTAATCCCGCCTTGCTTACTTCGCGATTAACGATTTTTGCTGCAATTCCAATATCACGCAATAAACGAGATAATTCTCCCTTTGCAAAAGGAAAATCATTTTGTTTTTCAATTATAAACTGTCCTAGTGTTTTCACCTTCATTCTTATTTTTTTTATAGAGTTCAAAAATAAAAAATTAAATGATTAAAGCCCAACTAAATAAAGGTAAATGATGGTGTAAACGTATTAAATTTCTGTCTTTAAAAATTCGCGCCAATCACTTAAGTTAGCAATAACTTGCAATTGACGGTATTTATAATGGAATGCTTCTTCCTCGGTTTGTGCGTTTAAGATATGTAAACGATATTTATCAAAGTTTGATAAGGCAAATTTTTCTTCGGCAGTTAACTTAACTCCGCTATATTCTTTATCTCTCAAATCATTAATACTTTCAACTAATTTTGTAGTTTTTTTATTAACTAAATTTGATATAAAATCGTTGGTAGTTGACATGATTCGAATTTACATCAAAAATGGAGGGCTAACGTTTTTTTATTTAGTTATATACAAACATTTCATTGTTAATTTTATAACGTTATAAACGAAATAGTATTTTTAATAAAAAAAATTGCTCAAGCATTTAAATATATTTTTTGGTTTTATTTTTTTTATCAACGCACACGGTCAGAGTGCCAATGATCGCGATATTATTTGGGGGTTATTTCACCCTGTTTCAGCTATTAAAATCAAAAAAATATCTAAATCTTTAAATGTCATTTATAATTTAAAAGAAATAAAATTAGAGTTAGATAGCTATGAAAATGGAGGGAAATTGGATGCATTTAGGCATACATTTTTTATGGCGGCATTCGCACAAAAAGTTAAGATATCAAAATTAAGAAAATTAGGAATAGCTCATGAGAAGGGTAATTACCGGCAGTTTATAAAAAATCAAACGGAAAATAAAGAAATACCCGATAGCATGGGCACGGTAATGGACCTGTTTAATAATGAACTCGGTTATAAAATTGGTAAAGCAAATAAAAAGTTGTTGTTACCCGACTTAAAATACATTGTTTTAAAAGAGATACAAAATGGAAATGCTTTAGTTATGAAACGTGATAAAACAGGAAATTACCTTGATTGTGAAAACAATATTATTAATACGACTTTATTTTTTAAAAAATGGTTTGTACCAAAGTGTTTGGTGAAATCTGATTATGTTTATTAGAAATTAATTTTGATTTATTTAATTAGAAGTTTTGGATTTGATCGAAAGTTAGTTTGCAATTAATCCATTCATCATCAAAATTAGAGTTAAATTTTTTATAAAAGTCAATGGCGGGCGTATTCCATTCTAACACTTGCCATTCCATTCGTTTGACTTTTTTTAATTTGGCCACTTTAACAACCTCTTTGAACAACAATTTACCGTAACCATTTTTGCGTTCACTCTCAGTTACAATTATATCTTCCAAAAATAAGCACTTTCCTTTCCATGTAGAATATTTAAAATAATAAACGGCAATACCAATTATTTTACTCTTTTTTTCAAGTACAAAAAAATCGAAAATTTTTTCAGATCCAAATCCCCAGTTTGTCATTTCTTTTATAGATACTTCAACCTCTTGCGGTGCCTTTTCGTATATTGCTAACTCTTTTATTAGGTTTAATACTTGGGGTAAATCATTAATAGTTCCAATTCTAATAATTGCAGACATAGTATTATTTTGGTGAGAATTTTTTCTTTAATATAACTTTTTGAAGGATGCGTTTAATGATTAATTCGGATAAAATTTCGTTAAAGGATATATTTGATTTTGTTTGAGCATAATTTTTTATTTGAAACTCGCTGATATCAATTCTGTACAATAAATTTTGTAACGTAGAATTATTGTTTAACAGCGGGGTTAACTCTTGCATAATTGCTAATTTTAATAAGTCGTATTGCTGAGGCAAGTTGTCAATAAAATCAGAGTTTAAAGCGCATGTTTCAAAATCTTTTTTTAATTGAAATTTAAATAAATCAAACAAATTTTCGGTCGCTAAAGAATTATATATTTCTAATTCGTTCATGTTTTATTGTTTTAACAACAAGCGCTCTACTGGTTTTTTATTTATAATATGTGATTCAATAATTTCTTTTACATCTTCTGTGTTTACTCCAACATAAAAAATACCCTCGGGGTAAATTGCAATTGTTGGGCCAAAATTACAAATGCCTAAACAACCACTTTTATTAACGCGTGTTTTCAAATTAAGGTTACTGTTTTTTAGTTGTTTTTTAAATTCAGTTACAAGCGCTAAGCCATGAGCTTCGCCGCAACTCAGTTTTTCACTTCCGCTGCGCTGGTTTGTGCAAATAAATATGTGTATGTCAAAAATCATAAACTTTTAGTAATTAGAATTGTTTAATTTAAATGTCAAAGATATTAATTACAGGCGGAAGTGGTTTGGTTGGTCGAGCAATTTCCAAACTTTTATTAAATATGAACAAGCAACCTGTTTGGTTGAGCAGAGAGGAAGGTATGTTGGATGGTATAAAAAAACACAGATGGAATTTAGAAAAAAATTACATAGACGAAAATGCTTTTGAAGATGTTGAAGGTATTATCCATTTGGCCGGTGCAGGTATTGTAGATCATAAATGGACAACTGAATATAAAAAAGAAATTTTAGACTCTAGGGTTAAAAGCAGCGAGCTTTTATTTAATTATGTTTCAAAAAAAAAATATCCCTTAAACTTTATTATTGGCGGAAGTGCAATTGGTTATTACGGCTCTTCAAAGAGCGATAATGTGTTTACGGAAGAGGATGCTCCAGGAAATGATTTTATGGCTGATACTTGTGTGAAATGGGAAAAAAGTTACGAATCATTTAATAGTCTTGGAATTAGGGCTGTTATAATAAGGACCGGTATTGTTTTAAGCTCAGAAGGTGGAGCCTATAAAAAAATGCTAGTTCCGTTCAAGCTTGGCATGGGTTCAGCAATTGCTAGCGGTAAACAATTTTTTCCTTGGATTCATATAAATGATATAGCAAATATATTTATACATGCGGCATTTAATAATAATATAACAGGCATATACAACGGGGTTGGCTCAGAAATAATAACAAATAAAGGATTCTCAAGGCAATTAGCTAAGAGTTTAAATAAACCATTTTTTTTACCAAATGTTCCCGAATCTGCATTAAAATTAATTATGGGAGAAATGGCTATAACTGTTACTGAAGGATTAAAGATCAGTAATCAAAAAATTAAAAACGCTGGATATGTTTTTGAATATGAAAATGTAAAAGACGCGTTAAATTCGTTTAATTAAAATTCAATAATGTTAGTATTTCCACTTTATTGATTTTACATCAAAATAATGTATACTTCCATTTTCGGCCTTTAATTGTAATAAACCGCCTTCATTAATACCTTCAACAAAAAATTGCTTGGTATTTCCTTCAGTTTCAAAACTCATCCAACTATTTAAACCAAAAAAGCAATTTAAATAGTTCTCTTTAATTTGATTATACTTATTACTTTTTAGCATTAAATAGTATTTTTCAAAATGTTTGCAAAATAACTGTAGCATCATAGTTATATCAATAGACTCATTACATAATTTTTTTAAAGATGTAGCTTTGTAATTATCATCAAAATTTATTTGATTTATATTTAAGCCAAAACCAATTATGCTCCAATTTATTTTTGAATTGCTTATGTTATTTTCAATTAAAATACCAGCTATTTTTAAATTATTTACCAATATGTCATTTGGCCATTTAATCTTAATGTCAAAATGGCTCTTATTTAAAATTTCAGTCAATGCGTCATAACATGCCAATGCAGAAATTTGGTATAAAAAATATTGGTTTTTAAGATCTAAAAAATTAGGTTTAATGATTAATGAAGCTGTTAAATTAGCTGATTTTTCAGAGTTCCAAGCGTTTCCTCTTTGTCCCCTTCCGTTTGTTTGATGTGATGTTTGAATTATTGTTCCTTCGGCTAGGTTAACGTTCTTTAACATGTTAATGGCATAAGAATTGGTACTCTCTGTATAATCTAAAAAAATAACATTTCTGCCAATAAATAATGTTTCCATTAAACCAAATAAGATTAAATTTGTAGTTAGGTGTAAACCTAATAAATTTAATTAAATTCAAGCTACAAATTTTACTTTATGTCCAAGACACCAATAAAAAAAACAACAAAAAAAGTTTCAGCCAAAAAACAATCAGAAAAAAAAACAGTAAAATCTAAATTGGGTTTTGCTGCTGTAGCTAAGAAAAAAACCACCAAAACTGCAACCGCAAAAAAAATTATCAAAAAAAAGGTAATAAGCACAGAAGAAAGAGAATTTCGTGAAGCGAATTTAATAGCAAATTCAGAAAAGAAGAAAAAAACCGGTACAGTAAAACGCCCTAAAAAAACATCAACACCCTCTCAAACCACCTCATTGTTAGATGCCATTGTAGAGGGGATGCAAGAGAAGAAAGCAAAAAATATTACAATATTAAACATCAGCAAACTTGAAAATAGAGTTACAGATTATTTTGTTGTTTGTGATGCAGATAGCAAAACTCATGTTAAATCTATTGCAGATAGCATTGAAGATGTTGTAATAAAGTTAACTAATGAAAATGCATATCATACCGAGGGCCAACAGAACAGCGAATGGATTTTAATAGACTATATTAATATTGTAGCTCATGTGTTTTTAAAAGAAACCCGCGAATTCTATAATATTGAAGGTTTATGGGGAGATGCCGATATAACCACAATTAATGATTAATATTTTGATACAACATAAAATGAGCGACGAACAAAGCAAGCAAGAAATACCAAACGAAAATAAAAGCCAAAATAATTCATCTGAAGAAGAGCGAAAAAAACAATTTGAGCGCATGAAAGAAAAATTCAGTCGCCCAAACTCAAATTTTGGAGGTAATAAAAGTAACAATAGCGGAAATAATTTTTATTGGATTTACGGTTTGGTGATAGCCGTTTTGTTATTTATTGTTTTTTATGGAAACGGATTTTCTCCGCGTTTACAAGAGGTTAGCCAAGGTAAGTTTTATACAGATATGTTGGCAAAAGGCGATGTAACTGATGTGGTTATAGTTAATAAAACAATTGCCAGAATTTATTTGAAACCAGATAGCGTTGTTAAATGCGATAGGTATAAAAATCCGGAAACTGGCAAAGCTTATTTTACTGATAAAAATTTTAAAGGACCTCATTTTTTTATCACAGTTCCTTCTATTGATAATCTGATGCTTGGTATGGAGAAGGTGCAGAACGAAGCTGGTATTCCAAAAGACAAACAAATTTTTGCACGCAGTGTTGAAGAAACTAATTGGATGAGCGACCAATTACCATGGTTGTTGCCAATTATTATAATGGTTGTGCTTTGGATTGTAATGATGAGACGAATGGGCGGTGGTTCAAGTGGAGGCGGACCAGGTCAGATATTCAGTATCGGAAAATCAAAAGCTACTTTGTTTGATAAGGATTCAAATGTTAACATAACGTTTAATGATGTTGCCGGTTTAGATGGCGCAAAAATGGAAGTTATGGAAATTGTTGACTTCCTTAAAAACCCTAAAAAGTATACAGATTTAGGAGCAAAAATTCCAAAAGGTGCATTATTAGTTGGTCCTCCGGGTACTGGAAAAACTTTATTGGCAAAAGCAGTTGCCGGTGAGGCAAAAGTTCCTTTCTTTTCTTTAAGCGGGTCAGATTTTGTTGAAATGTTTGTAGGCGTTGGCGCATCTCGCGTTCGCGATTTATTTAAACAGGCTAAAGAAAAATCGCCGTGTATTATTTTCATTGATGAAATTGATGCCATAGGACGAGCTCGCGGGAAAAATGCAGCTGCCGGAGGAAATGATGAACGAGAAAATACATTAAATCAGTTATTAACCGAAATGGATGGTTTCGGAACTAACAGTGGTGTTATTATATTAGCCGCTACAAACCGTGCAGATATACTAGACCGTGCCTTAATGCGTGCAGGTCGTTTTGATAGACAAATTTATGTTGATATGCCTGACTTAAATGAACGAAAAGAAATTTTTGAAGTTCATTTAAAAAAGATTAAAATAGATGATAGTGTACAAATTGATTTTTTAGCGAAGCAAACACCGGGTTTTAGTGGTGCTGATATTGCTAATATTTGTAATGAAGCCGCTTTAATAGCTGCACGCACAAATAAGAAAACTGTTCAGAAACAAGATTTTTTAGATGCTGTAGATAGAATTATTGCAGGCTTAGAAAAGAAAAATAAAATCATTACACCTCAAGAAAAACGTGTAATTGCTTTTCATGAAGCCGGACACGCAACAGTTAGTTGGATGTTGGAACACGCTAGCCCTCTTATTAAAGTAACTATTGTTCCTCGTGGCAGATCCTTGGGTGCTGCATGGTATTTGCCTGAAGAAAGACAAATAACAACAACAGAACAAATAATGGATGAGATGTGTGCTGCTTTAGGTGGACGTGCTGCAGAAGAAATTATTTTTGGTAAGGTTAGTACAGGCGCCTTAAGCGATCTTGAAAAAATAACAAAACAAGCGTTTGCAAGCGTAGTTTATTATGGTTTAAATGATAAAATAGGTAACATTAGTTACTACGATAGTTCAGGGCAAGGTGATTATAGTTTTAGTAAACCATATAGCGAAAATACGGCCAAAACTATTGATGAAGAGGTTAAAAAAATGACTGATGTTGCTTACGCAAAAACAAAACAAATTTTAATAAGTAACAAAGAAAAATTAACCTTGCTTGCCAATAAATTACTTGAAAAAGAAGTTATTTTTAAGGAAGATTTGGAGGAGATTTTTGGAAAACGACCTTTTGATAAAGTTGAAGAAGAAGTTGTGAAAAAAATTGAAACTTCAACAAATAATTCGGAAACTGAACAGCAAAGCGATAACATTTAGTCAAGTCAAAAAATTATCTGTAAAAAAGGCGAATCAAATTTGATTCGCCTTTTTAGTTATATTATTTTAAATCTATGTAAGTACTAAGCAAATTTTTTCTCAAATGCCTTCATGACTTCAACTAGAGCCTGAACACTTTCCAAAGGCAATGCATTGTACATAGATGCACGGTATCCGCCAACATCTCTATGGCCACGAATTCCACTTATATTTGCCTCTTTCCACATTTTATCAAATTCAACTTCCAATTCGGGTTTTGTAGTTAAAAAACAGGCATTCATGTTACTTCGATCTTCTGCAGCCGCAGTTCCAACAAATAAACTATTTCTGTCAATTTCATTATAAAGGCAATCAGCTTTTTGTTGATTTATTTTTTCTATCCATGAAATTCCTCCGTTTTTCTTAAGCCATTTTAATGTTAATAATGTAACGTATATAGGAAATACAGGAGGTGTATTATACATACTGCCACCTTTAATATGTACTTGATAGTCGAGCATTGATAACATTTTTCGTCCTGTTTTTCCTAAAGCATCTTTTTTTACCATTACCATTGTACATCCTGCAGGCCCCATGTTTTTTTGAGCTCCGGCATAAATTAAAGTAAAATCTTTAGCATTAACTTTTCTGCTAAAAATATCAGAACTCATGTCGCAAACTAAAGGAATAGTTGTTGTAGGGAAATCTTTTAATTGTGTACCAAAAATTGTGTTGTTACTAGTTATGTGCAAATAATCTGCGTCTGTAGGAATGTCGTAGCTTTTTGGTATATAATTGAAATTTTTATCTTCAGAACTGGCAATTACTTTTGTATTTCCAATTATTTTAGCTTCTTTAATTGCTTTGCTGGCCCAAACCCCGGTATTAACATACGCTGCATAACCTTTTTCGGTTAGCAAATTATAAGGCACCATGGCAAATTGCAAACTTGCGCCTCCACCTAAATAAAAAACTTCATACTCACTGCCTACCTCAAATAATTCTTTAATTATTGATTGAGATTCTTCAATAACAGCTTCGTAATTTTTACTTCGGTGAGAAATTTCTAGGAGGGATAAATTTAAATTATCAAAATTAAGGCAAGCATCGGCAGCTTGCTTTAAAACGTCTTGAGGTAATATTCCCGGACCGGCGCTAAAGTTGTGTATTTTTGTCATAGTTGTTTTATTTAATACAGTTACAAAACTAATAAAAATGTCTAATCTCTAATTAGTTTAATTGTGTTATTATTTGTTGTGATTATTAATAAATTTTTACTTACAAGTTGAATATTTGAAATATTAGAAATAACAACATCACCGTTATTATTTATGAGTTGTTTGCTATCTCGCTCAGTAATAAAATAGTGACGACTTATTTTTTTTATTTCCGAAGTTGAATTAAAAATTTCCTTGCCATCTGTAGTAATCATTAAAAATTTGTCATTAAGTTTTACCAAGGCAATTTCATCTTCAAAATCGCTAGCATCGCCATATTTGCATGGTATATTTAGTATAAGTTTTTGATTGAGAAATCCAAATTTGTTTTTTGTTTTAACTCTAATTAATCCGTTGTATGCAAAACTAATTTCGTCATGTTTTTTAAAATCGATATTTATGCTCCCGTTGGCATCTATTATTGTTTGTTCACCTTTTTTAATTAGTTTAAAAAATTTTCCATTAGTGTAATATTCAACAGGTTTTTCTTTTAAGTAATTGTATACTATATCGCTAATAAAGCAGCCGTTTGCATCAAAAAAGCCGTATAAATTATTTTTTACAACTATAAAAATCGAATTTGTTGCACGCAAGATCTGGTCAAATTTTGGTTCTAAAATTAGTTTTCCGGACGAGTTTATTAAACCAAATGCATTATTATTTTTTATAATGGCAATACCATTCGTGTCAAAATCTGAAACCCAGGTAAATTCAGGGTTGTGAACATAACCATCCTTTGAAACAAATCCGTATTGGTCTCCATATCTATAATACGCAAAGCCATTTTTAAAATTACCTAACTCTTCAAATTTGGCATCTAAACTTATTTGACCATAATTATTTAAGGCTCCATATTTGTCATTTAATTTAAATGTGTAAACGTTATCAGAGAGTTCATTTATTTCATCGAAAAACCCTGAAACAATTTCGCCTTGCCTGTTAATAAAATGCCATTTGTTGTGCTGTTTAACAGCTGCTTTACCATTATTAAAACTATAAGCATCAACAAAAAATTGATTAAGTAAATTATTATTCTCTTTGTTGATATAAAAAACTGAATCGTTTTTTGAAACTAAAGATAAGCCATCTGAAAAATTTGTTACAGCATCATAATCAGTTGGAATTACAAGAATTCCACTAGTGTCAATAAATCCGAAATTATCATTTTTTTGGTAAGGATAAAGAGTAAGATTATTTAATTGCAGTTCTTTTAAAATTGAATTTTTAAAAGGGAAATCAGGATGTTCGATAAGAAATTTTTCTAATTCATTAGCCGAAAACGATTTTACGGATAATGAAAAAAGTAATTTCCAGGCTTCCACAAATTGTGGCGCAGAAGGATATGAACTTAAAAAAAATTTTAAACCTTGTAAGTCTGAATTGTTTTTGTATAATGAAAAAAGGTTTTCGTAGGCAGAATTTAAAAATAAATTTTTGGGATTTTTTTTAATAAAGTTTATGTATGAACTTTCAGAATTTTTTGAAGTAGATTCCAGTAAAATTTGTTTGTCAATTAACGTTAGTGCATTTGCAATTAAACTACTTTGTGGATGGGTTATTACAAACTCTAAAGTTTGTGCGCTGTTATTTAAATTTAAGGTTTCGTTATAATCCAATTCATCGCGTAAACGTATTGCTTCTTCAATTAAGTTTTTATTGGCTAAATAATTTTGTTTTAAAAATGAATTTAATTTTACCGAAGAATTTTCAGATTTAATTTCTTGTAAATATTTTTTAGCAATACTGTCAATTAGCTGAGGAATAGAAAGATTATCTATTTTAAACTGAAAAAATGTTTTTGATTCAGGTTTAATTTTATAGTAATTAAAACATAATGTAGCATATTTTGCAGCAGAATCAAGGTTGTAAAACGGATTGTCGTTTCGGTAATAAATTAATGCTAACCCGTAATAAGAATAGGCGTTTTTTGATGATGAATACTGATAAAATATTTTTTTTGCCTTAAAATAATCATATATAGAGAGTGCTTCATAGCCTTTCTCAATTTTGGAGGCGTTTAATTTCCAGGAAGAGCAGAAAATTAAAATAAATAAACTAGCGATAATTATTTTTAAAAAATACCTCAAATTAATAAAAGTTAAGTTTATTAAATTTTTAAATCCCTCAAAAGAAAAAATCATTAAAATATAATTTTATCTTTGTTAACAATTATGTTTACTACTGGGCGATTACTCTTTACACTTTTTTTTGTTGTATGTTTTATTTTAGGTTTGGTATGGAGTTACCGAAAAGAAAAAAACATTAATAAAATTCATTTTAATAAAACATATCGCATTCTTTTTGCTATAATTTTATTTTTTACATTTCTTTTTTTAATCGTAAAACTTAGAAAATTTATTTAGTATTTTTTTGATAATGTGCTATTAAATTTTTTTTAAAATTGTTTTTAGTTCGTTTAGCATCATGGCTGTAGCGCCCCAAACCTTGTGGCCATTAACTTCTAAATAAGGTACATTTGATTTATAATTACTGCCTACAATAAATCCTTCTTTTTTAAAATTATCGTCTAATAAATTTTTTACGTTTAAATTTAAAATAGTTTTTACTTCGCGTTCGTTCAAAATAAAATTAGGATTTATTGAATTAATAAAACCAATATATGGTTCCACAAAGAAACCGCTTACCGGGATAAAAAGAGGAGTTAACTTGCCTACTATTTCAATTTGGTTGCTTATGCCAATTTCTTCTTTGCACTCTCTGATGGCTGTATTTAAAGTATTTAAATCTTTATCTTCATATTTTCCTCCAGGAAAACTAATTTGTGCACTATGAGCGCCATTGTATGCTATTCGTTCAATTAACGGAATAAATAAATCATTGTTTTCATTCACGCAAAATAAAATCATAACAGCACTTAATTTATAATCATTTGGGGTTAAATTTTCAATTTCAATTTTCGGCCTTAATATTGGTGCCATTTCATATTGAGCGGAAGTTCCTGGGAGCCCCTTATTAAGTTCTATTTTGAGTTTATTTATGAATTGTTCCAAAACAATTTAAGCTATTTAAGGGTTAAATTAACTAAATTTACGGCGTAAAATATGAACGAATTTAAACTAAATACAATAGGTGAAGCACTTGATGATCTCCGCAAAGGTAAAGTTATTATTGTAGTTGATGACGAAGATAGAGAGAATGAAGGTGACTTTATTACAGCAGCTGCCAATGCTACTCCCGAAGTCATTAATTTTATGGCTACGCATGGCCGTGGATTGATTTGTGCTGCTGTTACTGAACAAAAGGCCAAAGAACTTCAGCTAGACATGATGGTGAGTGCAAATACCAGTACTCACGAAACAGCGTTTACTGTTTCAATTGATTTATTGGGGTTTGGTTGTAGCACCGGCATTTCGGCATCAGACAGAAGCAAAACTGTTTTAGCTTTGGTTGATTCTACAAAAAAAGCAAGTGATTTTGGCAGGCCCGGACATATTTTTCCTTTAAAGGCAAAAGAAGCCGGTGTATTGCAAAGAACCGGGCATACAGAAGCAACAATAGATTTAGCAAGACTTGCAGGTTTTGAACCTTGTGGTGTATTGGTTGAAATAATGAACGAAGACGGTTCTATGGCCAGATTACCTGACCTTGTAAAAATTGCTGAACGTTTTGATTTAAAAATTATAACCATAAAAGATTTAATTAGTTACCGTTTAGCTAAAGATACTATTGTTGAAAGAGTGGTTGAAGTTAAAATGCCTACCAATTGGGGAGATTTTGATTTAATAGCCTATAAAGTAACTACAAACGGTCAGGAACACATGGCCTTGGTAAAAGGAAAATGGCAAAAAGATGAACCCGTTTTAGTAAGGGTACATTCAAGTTGCGTTACCGGAGATGTATTTGGAAGTTGCCGTTGCGATTGTGGACCTCAATTACACGCTGCAATGCAAATGATTGAAAAAGAAGGCAAGGGTGTTATTGTTTATATGAACCAGGAGGGAAGAGGCATTGGCTTGTTAAATAAATTAAAGGCCTACAAACTGCAAGAAAACGGAAGAGATACCGTTGAGGCAAATATTGAATTAGGCTTTAAAATGGATGAACGCGATTACGGAATAGGCGCACAAATATTACGCGATTTGGGTTTAAGTAAGATTAAGTTACTTACCAATAATCCAAAGAAACGTGCCGGACTTATTGGTTATGGATTAGAAATTGTAGAGAATGTAGGTATTGTTATTGAGCCAAACCCGCACAATGTAAACTATCTGCAAACTAAAAAAGATAAGATGGGACACTCGTTTTAGTTTGCCGGTAATAGTTTACCAACGCATTCGCCAAAACCAATCCTAATGTTATCTTTTTCGCAATAACCTCTTATAATTATTGTATCGTTATCGTTTAAAAATTTGCGTTCTGTTCCGTCGTTTAATTTAATTGGTTTTGTTCCTCTCCATGTTAACTCCATCATACTGCCATATTCACTTGGGTCTGGGCCACTAATAGTACCGCTTCCCATCATGTCGCCAACATTTACATTACAACCATTTACAGTATGGTGCGCTAATTGTTGTTCCATTGTCCAATACATATACTTGTAATTAGAAGAACATATTTTATTTTCTTCTCCGTTTTCAGGTTTAAGAAAAACATCAAGTTTAATGTCAATATTTTTATCGCCTGTATATTCAAGATAGGGTAATACTTTTGGGTCTTGAATGTATCCTTTTGTTCTAAATGGTTCCAAGGCTTCTAAAGTTACTATCCACGGAGAAACGGTACTAGCAAAATTTTTGGCAAGGAACGGACCAAGCGGAACATATTCCCATGTTTGAATATCGCGTGCGCTCCAATCATTAAACAACACCATCCCAAAAATATAATCATCTGCATTTTCTGTAGAGATGGTTTCACCTAGGTTTGTATTCTTACCAATAATAAATGCAGTTTCTAATTCAATATCTAATAATTTACTTGGCCCATATACCGGATTTTCGGCATCAGCGGGTTTTTGCTGGCCTTTAGGTCGATGAAAATTTGTACCCGAAATTACAATTGATGAAGCTCTGCCATGGTAGCCAACAGGTAAATGTTTCCAGTTGGGCATTAGCGCATTTTTTGGGTCTCTTATCATGGCACCAATATTTGTTGCATGATCAATGCTACTGTAAAAATCGGTATAATCTCCAACCCTTACAGGCATGAGCATTTTGACGTGCTGTTGTTTTTTAAAAACTGAGTTAAACAAACTCTTGTCTTTATTGAAAATAGAATTTTCATCACACAACATTTCAATTAGTTTAGTTCTAACGGCGGTTGTTACCGGCTTGCCCAATTCAATAAATGAATTAAGGTATTTTTCTGTAAATACGCTTCTGTTTATGTCAAGTAAATCTTGACTTTCCAACTCAAATAAATCAATTATATAATCGCCAATTGCAGAGCAGGCGTGATGTTCAACGTTTTCGTCTGAATAGATTCCAAACGGGATGTTATGTATCGAGAAATCTGAATCGGGATTAACATCAATCCATGTTTTTAAATTTTTAGTTGTCATAAACTACTTAAGATATTCTTGATTTAATAGTTGAGGTTAAATCGTTTATTAATTCGTGATGTTTGCTGTTTGTATTTTGTGCAATTTCTAATGCTTTTGTTAATGTTTGTTCATCTAAATTGCCTTCACAGTTTTGGACTACAGTTAATGCTTCAACCGCAAGCAAGAAATCATTGTGGCAAGCGAGTTCTGTAAAAAATAAAAAATGGTTAGTAAAATCTAAACAAGACTCCCAACAAGCGGCGGTTATACTAATTTTTTCTTCTATACGTTGAGCTGCATTAATAGAGTTTACCATTAAATCAACTGAATTAAGTTCTTTTAATTTTGAAAAAATAGCCTCACTTTCTTGTCTAGTAATTTCTTTATCTAATAAATTTTCTATAAGGTCGGCAGCGTTGTTGTCTTTTTTACTAAAACCTTCTCTTCCTATAATTAAGGTGTTATACTCAACTTTATCAAATAGTTTTTTCGGGTCAAAACTATCTTCATCAAGTAACTCTTTAATAATGTCGCTCATGAGTTTAAAAATTTATAGTAATTGTTTAATAATTTCTTCCACACTTACACCTTCGGCTTCGGCTTTGTAATTTAAAACTATACGGTGACGTAAAATAGGTAAGGCAACAGCTTTAACATCCTCTATATCGGGACTGAATTTGCCGTTGATGGCAGCGTGGGCTTTTGCTCCTATTATTAAATACTGGGATGCTCTTGGACCCGCGCCCCATTGTAAATATTTTCTAGTTATTTCGGCTGTAAAATCACTATTTAAACGTGTTTTGTTAACCAATTTTACGGCATACTCAATAACGTTATCTGCCACGGGAATTTTTCTAATCAAATCTTGAAAGAAAATAATTTCTTCGGCATTTACTATTTTATTTAATTGCGGTTGAATATTAGCAGTAGTTAATTTAACTACCTGAAGTTCTTCTGCATACTTCGGATAATCTAACCATACATTAAACATAAAACGATCTAATTGTGCCTCGGGTAGAGGATAAGTTCCCTCTTGTTCTATTGGATTTTGAGTTGCCAAAACAAAAAATGGTTTGTCCAAGACGTATTTTTTACCTGCTGCTGTAATTTGTCTTTCTTGCATTGCTTCTAATAAAGCGGCCTGCGTTTTAGGAGGTGTTCTGTTTATTTCATCGGCTAAAATAATATTGGCAAATAAAGGACCTTTAATAAATTTAAAATTGCGTTGCTCATCTAAAATTTCGCTACCAATAATATCGCTAGGCATTAAATCTGGCGTAAATTGAATGCGATTAAATGATAAACCTAACGTATCTGAAATAGTATTTACCAATAACGTTTTAGCAAGGCCCGGTACGCCAATTAACAAACAATGCCCTTTGCTGAAAATAGAAATTAAAACATTTTTAATAGTGTCTTCTTGACCAACTATAACTTTAGAAATTTCTTTGGTTAACTGATTATATTTTAAAACAAAATCTTGAAGAGCTTCGGTATCTGATTTATAGTTCATGTTACAGTGTATTTAATTTATTGATTTAAACAGCGCAATTGTATTTTAGTATTAATTGTTTTCTGTAATAATTAACGCGTAAATAAAGATAATAATAAAAATTTTAAACTGTTTTTATAAGGTTATTCCTAAAGAGAAATCTATTGAAATAATAAATTATAAAAACGGGATTAGATTTATGTAACATCAAACAACTAATGCTTTATATTTCTAAATAAATTAGATGGCACCTTAATCAAAGAAATCGTATTTATTAAAATAGTTATAGTTGCTAAACTTAGGGCAAGATTAAATTATGTTTATAGAACTTATTTTTTTAAATAAGTTTTAAACTATAATAATTTAGTGAACGCCAGCTGACGCCAAATATCTTTCTGCATCTAAAGCTCCCATGCAACCGCTTCCTGCTGCCGTTACAGCTTGCCTGTAGGTTTTGTCGGCGCAATCACCAACTGCAAAAACACCCTCTATATTTGTTTTAGTACTTCCAGGAGTAACTACCAAGTATCCTAATTCATCCATCTCTAACTGTCCTTTAAAAATATCTGTATTTGGTTTATGACCTATCGCCACAAAAAAACCGGTAATAGTTAAATTACGCGTTTCTCCGGTAGCATTATTTTTTACTAAAGCCCCTTCTACTGCATCTTTGCCAATAATATCAAGAGTTTCAGAGTTCCAAAGTATTTCAATGTTTGCTGTATTTTTTACGCGGTGCTGCATTGCTTTGCTGGCACGCATTTCAGATTTTCTAACAATCATGTATACTTTTCTGCATAGCTTGGATAGATAGGTTGCCTCTTCGGCGGCTGTATCTCCAGCGCCAACAATTGCAACATCCTGACCTTTGTAAAAAAAACCGTCGCAAACAGCACAAGCACTCACGCCGCCGGCATTCATTCTTAAACGTGTTTCATTTTCCAAGCCAAGCCATTTAGCGCTGGCACCGGTAGAAATAATGACTGTATCGGCTGTAATTTCTTTAGTATCATCAATCCAAATTCGTTTTGGTGCTGATTTTAAATCTGCTTTTGTAACTAAACCAAATCTAACTTCTGTACCAAATCTTTCGGCTTGTGATTTTAAATCTTCCATTAATTCAGGCCCAGTGATGCCTTTAGGGTAACCCGGAAAATTATCAACTTCTGTAGTTTCGGTAAGCTGGCCTCCCGGCGTTAATCCGGTATACAAGATAGGTTTTAAATCTGCTCTGGCCGCGTATATAGCGGCAGTATAGCCAGCAGGACCTGAACCAATTATTAAACAAGTGTGATGTTCTATTGTGTTTTGCATAAGTTAAAATTATATGATTGCAAAATTAACGTAAAGCATGTTAAATTGTTTTTACATCAATGCCATTTTTTACACATTTTATGATTAGTTTTTAGACAATAAAATTAAGTTGATATAAGTTTTTTAATAAATAAAAAAGCCTGTATCGTTTAATACAGGCTTTAGTTGTTTTTATTAATTTTTATAAACCGCTAGTACCACCTAAAATTGTGCCTCCGGCATCATTAATTACTGGTTTTATTGCAATAACCGGTACTTTACTTAGATGGATAATTTGTTGTGAATATGGACCTAAAAAGAAGCCACTTAACTCAGCATCCTGATCGGTCATAATAATTATTAAATCAGCGCCGATTTTATTACAATGATTAATGGTAGATGTTGCTCTGTTTTTTACATCGCAAAGTATTTCTTGATGAAATGGAACATCGTGTTTGTTTGCAATTTCACCAATCTGGCTTAAGATTAATTCCATGGTAGGTTTTTCAGATTCTTCGTCGCTTCCCAACAAAACAACTGCGTGAACAGAGGCACTGAAATTTTTTGCCATTTCAATAGCGTAATTAACTTTTTGTCTAGAGTGGGCGCTTAAGTCAATAGGTATTAAAATTTTGTTATATCCTTTATGATCGGCTTCACTGCTCATTGCCATTGTTGGGCAGACAGATTTAGTAATTACTTTTAAAGCAGTACTGCCAATTACAAGTTCTTCTAAAGGAGAGTAGCCATGTGTACCCATTACAATTAAGGATGCACCAATTTCATTTGCAACACTTGTAATTTCACTGTTTGGCGAACCAATTTTAATGATGCACTCAACCGAAACTCCGAATTCGGTTTTAATTTGATCAGCTAATTGATTTAATTTTTCGGTAGCTATTTTTTCAAAATCGGTTTGCGATTGAATGCTAACCGTTGGAATAAACATTTCTTGAGAAAAATAATGAATATTAATAACGTGCAACAAACAAACACTACCTTTAGTTAACTGCGCTGTAAATGCGCCATGCTTTATGGCAAGCAAAGAAGTATCACTAAAATCTACAGGGATTAAAATTTTTGATGAGTTAAAATGAATCATAATCGTTAATTTTTAAATTTAAATATACATTTTTATAGTTTTAATCAAAGACAATTTATCATAAAACAAAATTTAATTGACTGCTAATTTTTTATAGCGTGGTCTTTTGGGTTCAATGTTTCCTAAACGTTTTTTACGATTTTCTTCGTATTCGGTATAACCACCTTCAAACCAGTAAACACTGCTATCTCCTTCAAAAGCCAAAATGTGCGTACATACACGGTCTAAAAACCATCTATCGTGACTAATAATTACAGCGCAGCCTGCAAAATTTTCAAGCCCTTCCTCTAATGCTCTAAGAGTATTAACATCCAAATCGTTGGTAGGTTCGTCTAGCAATAACACATTACCTTCTTCTTTTAAGGCCATGGCCAAATGCAAGCGATTGCGCTCTCCACCGGATAATACAGATACTTTTTTGCCTTGGTCGCTTCCTGCAAAATTAAATCTGGAAATATAGGCGCGTGAGTTCATAGGTTTTCCACCTAAATTAATATTATCTAAGCCACCGCTAATAACATCATAAACAGTTTTGCTAGGATCTAATTCTTTATGATTTTGGTCAACATAACTTATTTTTACTGTTGGTCCAACCAAAAATTCACCTGTGGTAGGTTTTTCTTCTCCCATAATCATCCTAAATAATGTTGTTTTACCGGCACCATTAGGTCCGATAATACCAACAATGCCGGCTGGAGGAAGCTTAAAAGCGAGGCCTTCATATAATAATCTTTCACCAAAAGCTTTTGATACATTTATGGATTCAATAACTTCGTTACCAAGACGAGGACCGTTAGGAATAAAAATTTCAAGATTTTCTTCTTTTGATTTAGTGTCTTCACCTAACATTTTCTCATAGTTATTTAAACGCGCTTTTTGTTTTACGCCGCGCCCTTTTACACCTTGTCTTATCCAATCTAATTCTCTTGCTAATACTTTTTGGCGCTTACTTTCAGTTTTTTCTTCTTGTTTAAGTCTTGCACCTTTTTGTTCTAACCAGCTACTGTAGTTTCCTTTCCATGGAATACCTTCGCCTCTGTCTAATTCCAAAATCCATCCGGCTACATTATCTAAAAAGTATCTATCGTGTGTAACTGCAATAATGGTTCCTTTATACTGTTGTAAATGTTGTTCTAACCAATCTACACTTTCAGCATCCAAGTGGTTTGTAGGCTCATCAAGCAATAAAATATCCGGTTCTTGTAATAACAATCTGCACAATGCAACCCTGCGACGTTCGCCACCTGAAAGAACTTTAATAGGTGCATTGCTTTCCGGACAACGTAAAGCATCCATTGAGCGTTCTAAACGATTATCTAAATTCCATAAATCATGCTGATCAATTAACTCCTGAAGTTGTGCTTGTCTATTAATCAGTTTGTCCATTTTATCTGGATCATTAAGAACTTCCTCATCTCCAAACTTATTATTCACCTCTTCAAACTCACTCAAAATATCAACGTATTTTTGAACGCCCTCGCGAACAATTTCAATAACAGTTTTTGATTCGTCTAATTTTGGTTCTTGTTCAAGTAAGCCGATAGAATAACCCGGAGATTGATGTATTTCTCCAATATAATCCTTATCAAGACCAGCAATAATGCGAAGTAACGTTGATTTACCAGAACCATTTAAACCTAAAACACCAATTTTAGCGCCATAGTAAAATGAGATATAAATATCTTTTAAAACTTGTTTTTGAGGAGGATGTATTTTTGATACATTCACCATACTAAATATTATTTGACGGCCTTCGGGAGTTGTTGACATAGTGTTATTTTATATGCTCCGAAGGTAACGAATGTTTAATAAATAAAAAATGAATAAAAAATTGTTTTAGTTATTATTTAACTCGTATTTCACCTAAAATATTTTATTCTGACTATTTATGATTTTTATCATTTTTAAGAATATGAAATAATACTTTTTATTTATAATGAGTAATTCTAATGATTTTATAAGTAAAACTGCTTATTTGAAATTTGAGCAATGCAAAAAGGCCTTTTATTTTTACAAAAAGCACCCATATTTACGCGATAAAATTAGTATAGACAAGCAATTAACGTTTAAACGCGGACACGAAGTTGGCGATTTAGCCCAAAGCATTTTCCCGGGAGGAATTGACGTTTCAAAAAATAGTAAAAATTCTATTGAAGCTCTTCAATTAACTCATTCATTAATTAATAATAAGACCCCTGTTATTTACGAAGCTACATTCTCATATAACAATGCATTGATAATGGTTGATATGTTGTGTTTGGAAGACGGAGAATATATAGCTTATGAAGTAAAAAGCTCTTTCAAAATTTCGGAAGTTTATTTAAAAGATGCCTGTTTACAATATTATGTTTTAAAAAATATTTTGCCAAATTTCAATGACTTATTTCTAGTCACTTTAAATCAAGATTACGTATTTCAAGATGAACTAAACCTTAAACAACTGTTTAAAAAACGAAGCGTAAAGACAGAAAGTGAGAAAAACCTAGAATATTTTGATTTGCAAATAAACAATGCCAAATTTATTTTAAGTCAAAATATAATTCCAAGCATAACTATTGGTAAGCAATGTTTTAAGCCATATCAATGCGATTATTTTGGGAATTGCTGGAAAGACGCCATAAACGAAGACAGTATTTTTAATTTACCGCTTATTAATAAAGAAAAATTAATGGAATGGTATAATTGCAATATAAAAACTATCAGTCAAATTAATGAAAATGAAGAGGGCTTAAAAAGCAATATTTCCAAAATTAAAAATGCCTTCTTAACTAATAATGCTATTATAGAAAAAAAAGAAATTACTGATTTTTTATCGACTATAAAATTTCCGGTTACCGCAATGGATATGGAAATATGGGGGCCGGCAATTCCAAAACTTAATGGCACAAAACCCTTTGAACAAATTCCTTATTTGGTTAGTTTTTTTAACGGTGAATCACATTCATCAGTTTTTATGGAATATAAAGCTGATGAAAGGAAGGAGTTTGCCGAAAAATTAATTACCTACACAAAACATTACAATTCTATTTTAGTTTTTGACGGGACATTAGAAAAATTAATAATAAACAACTTAATTAAGCATTACACTGATTTAAAATCAGATTTGGAAACTCTTAAAAATAAGTTGGTTGATGTATTTGATGTTTTTTTGAACGTTAACTATTATCACCCGGACTTTAAAACAAATTTTTCATTAAAAATTATTTCAACCAAATTATTAAATGACATTAATTATTCAAAAATTACTTCCGGATTAGAGGCCATGAATTATTATGAGCAATACAGAACTGAAAAAAATGACGTTTTAAAACAACTTATTAAAGAGGATTTAATTAACTACTGTGAAACAGATACGTTAGCTACTTTTAAATTAGTTGATTTTCTATCAGGTATTGTAAAATAAAAAAGTCCTTTTGGATTACCAAAAGGACTTTTTGTAAAGAAATTAATCTTTAATTATTTCTTTTTACCACCTTTAGTTTTAGCTAAAGAATCAGCAATACGAGCTGAATCAGCTTTATCTTTTTCAGCAGCAGCAGCAGCTTCAGCAGCAGCAGCAGCTTCAGCTTCAGCAGTAGCAATTGAATCTTGTTTTGCTTTTTCTACAGCAGCAATTGAATCTTGTTTAGCTTGCTCGATTTTCTCTAATTCCTCTTTTGAAGGACCGCAAGCAACGAATGCAACTGACAATGCAGCTACAGCAACGAATGATAATACTTTTTTCATGTTTGTTTTTGTTTAAATTTAAATTCGATGCAAATTTATAATTTTTTTTAAATGCAACACAAAAAAATAAAAAAATCGTAATTTTTTTTGAGCAATAAATTTTATAACTTTTTTTAATCTAAATATGAATTAATTTTAATATTGTATATGTACACTATTTTAAAATCTTTGCTTTTTTTATTAGATCCTGAAAAGGCTCATAACTTAACATTTTTTCTTTTAAAATTATCTAAGTATTTCCCTGGTTTTTTAAAATTTATGGGTGAAAATAAAGCAAATTCCCACCCTTCATTATCTAAAAACCTTTTTGGTTTAAACTTTAAAAATTCTGTAGGATTAGCTGCAGGCTTAGATAAAAATGGGATTGCCTTTAATGAACTCGGAAATTTAGGTTTTGGTTTTATTGAAATTGGTACCGTTACTCCAAAGCCACAGCCCGGTAATGAAAAACCTAGATTGTTCAGACTGCCAAAGAATGAGGCCTTAATTAATCGGATGGGATTTAATAACGACGGAGTTGTTGAGGCAGCAAAACGCTTAAAAAAACGAAAAAACAATTCGTTGATTATTGGAGGAAATATTGGTAAAAACAAACTAACTTCTAATGAAAATGCGGTATATGATTATGAAATTTGTTTTAATGAATTATATGAGGTTGTAGATTATTTTGTTGTAAATGTTTCCTCGCCAAACACGCCGAATCTCAGAGATTTGCAGGAGAAAATACCGTTAACTAATTTATTGAATTCGCTTCAGGCAATCAATAATTCCAAATTAAAACCAAAACCAATTTTATTAAAAATTGCGCCTGATTTAACAAACACCCAACTAGACGATATTATAGAAATAGTAAAACACACCAAACTATCAGGAGTTATAGCAACCAATACAACTATTAGCAGAGATGGATTAGACTATGATAAACAAGAAATCGATAAAATTGGTCTTGGAGGTTTAAGCGGTAAACCATTGGCAAAAAGGAGTACCGAAGTTATCAGGTATTTAAAAGAAAAATCAAATAATGCTTTTCCGGTTATTGGAGTAGGGGGAATAAATAGTGCCGACGACGCTATCGAAAAAATAGAAGCCGGAGCAGATCTTATCCAATTATATACCGGATTTATTTATCACGGTCCAAAACTTATTAGCGATATAAATAATAGACTGATTAAAAAATGATAAAAATTACCGAATGCCCTCGAGATGCAATGCAAGGTATTAAACAATTTATACCTACCGAATTAAAAGCAAATTATATTAACCAGCTTTTAAAAGTTGGGTTTGAGACTATTGATTTTGGTAGTTTTGTTTCTCCAAAGTCAATCCCACAAATGCAAGATACTGCCGAGGTTTTAGATTTACTCGATCTTTCTGCCGGAAATTCGAAACTATTGGCCATTATAGCAAACAAAAGAGGAGCTGAAGATGCACTTAAATTTGAAGAAATTTCTTTCTTAGGTTTTCCTTTTTCTATATCAGAAACGTTTCAGAAAAAAAACACTAACGCTTCTATTGATGAATCTCTTCAGAGAGTTGAAGAAATCCAAAATTTATGCCTAAAATCAAATAAAAAATTATTGGTTTATATTTCTATGGCTTTCGGAAATCCATACGGAGACACTTGGCATTCTGATATTGCTATTAACTGGTGCAAAAAACTTCATGAAACCGGTATTACTCATTTTGCTTTGGCTGACACAACTGGCTCTTCTAATTCAGAAACAATTTCGCAACTATTTTCGGCGTTAATTCCCGAATTAAAATCGGTTGAATTTTCAGCACATTTGCATTCAACCAAAGATAAGGCTTATGATAAAATAAGTGCAGCATACACTAGCGGTTGCATTAATTTTGATGTGGCTATTCATGGCTATGGAGGATGCCCAATGGCAACTGATGACCTTACCGGAAATGTGCCTACTGAAATTTTGGAGGATTTTGCCAATAAAAATAAAATTAATTTAAAATTAAATAAATCTGAATTGGATAAAAGTTATAATATGAGTTGGGAAATATTTAATAATTATCATTAATTTAAAAACATATTTAAAAACCAACCTTGTGATAAAACAGCTCACCTCATTATTTTTTTTATGTTTATTTTCTTTGAATGTAATTTCCCAGAAGGAATTTGAAAAATTTGGTCCATATGGATCAATATTACAAACAGATTTAAAAGAAGCCTTAAAAACAGAAAACAAAGTTTATAAATTGGATTTGAGTTACAAAACGTTAGATCCGAAACTATTAGACAAACTTTATACTTTAAAAGATTTACAGGCAATTAAATTTAACACGAATGAACTTACAGAATATCCTAAAAATTTTGATGCATTAACAAATCTGGTTTATTTTGCTACCTATAATAACAAGTTTAAATTTTTTCCTCCAAATCTAAAACCGTTTTATAATTTATATTATTTAGAATTTCAACATACAAAAATAGATAGTATTCCTGCTCAAATTGCCTATTTAAATAAACTTCAAACATTAAAATTTGGGAATACTGACGATACATTAAAACTTCCTAATACATTTCAATATTTAAAAAACCTAAAAGAATTAAGTATTGAAAATTGTATTCTAGATAGTTTCCCCAAACAATTATTTAAATTGAAAAACTTATCGTTTTTAAGTTTGTCGAACACTAATACATTTTATTTGACTAAACATTTTGAAAGGCTTCAAAATTTAGAGGTACTAATAATCGAAAATAATCATTTAACAACAATTCCTTTCGATATTTATAAAGCTCAAAAATTGCGAATAATTTCTTTGAGAGGGAATAAGTTAACAAGGCTACCTGAAAGTATTTCGCAATTAGAAAGTTTAAGTTTACTTGATTTAAGAGGGAATCCGATTGATAAGGAAGAGGTAGAAAAACTAAAAATTTTATTGCCGGGTTGCGAAATTAAATTTTAATTCGTTGACCTAATCTTAAAACAGAATTTGGTTTTAAACGATTCTTTTTACACAACACTTTAACAGATGTGTGATATCGTTTGGCAATTTTACCTAAATTATCTCCTTTTCTAACTTTATAATAACCTCCTTTAGATAGTTTTGATTTGGAATTGCTAGCTCTTGCATAACCAATATCTTTTTTATGTCTGTTATGTAGGGCTCTTAAATCGTATTTATTCTCAACGTCAATTTTTCTTAAAACAAATTCATTGGTTTTTAATTCGCCTTTTTCATAATCTATAAAATCTTCTGTGTCTAAGGCTTGACCCAAATATCGGAATTCTAAATGTAAGTGGCTTCCGCTAGACCTTCCTGTGTTGCCACCCAAACCTATTAACTCACCAGAATTAACAGTTTGCCCTGGTTCAACTAATATTCTTGATAAGTGACCATAAACAGTTTCTAAGCCATTATTATGCCTCACAATTACACAATTACCATATCCTTGGCAATATTTTGCCAAACGCACCATACCGTCAAAAGCTGAAACAATTTGATCTCCGGTTTCAAGATCAATATCTGTACCGTAATGTGGTCGGTATTTTCTCCATCCAAAAACACTTGTTAATGGCCCTTTAATTGGCATTGAAAATCCGCCATCGCCATTTGCTATTAATTGAATAACAACACTGTCTGATTTGAATGATTCGTTAAATTTATAAGGATGCGCCATTAATGTATCCCAACTGGCGTATAAGTCGTGACTAGGGAATAGAATAAGATTTGTATCAGGGCTCTCTTCTTCGTTTTCAGTGACGTTCTCAAGATTAATTACAAATTTAGTGGTATCTTCTCGCTTTGCTTTACTTTTTTTATCGTCACCCGGCTTAGATTTACCATCATGAAAACCATTGGCAATTGCATTTATATTAAAAAATGCAACACAAATGATTGTAAATATGATGGTTATTTTTTTCACTTTTTTTAGAAGTTTTGCAAAGATCGAATTTTTATGGAAAAAAGCAAACATTTAAGCGCTTATTTGGGCTCAAAGTTGTTAACAACTGCCTGTTTTTTAACATTTAATTAGATTAAACCCCGTTTTCTGACTTAAAATTGAAAGTTTATGGTTTTTTCGGGATTAGTAATTTTGGAGACTTTTTTGCTATTATTTACTTCTAAGTTTATTATATTGATTTGTTCTTTTAACTGCTCATATAATAGTGTGCATTCAATGTTAACATGTTTAGGTTGATTTATAGCTGTAAATTCAACATACATCCAGACTGCTTCTTGTTCAATTTCATAGCCAATAAATTTTAGCGGTGTTAATTTGCCATTGTTAGTCAGCTTTACATGTTTTAATAAATAATCAAATAGAATTTTAGAAGTTTCTTCTTTCTTTTTTGAGTTGATTAAATCAACTGTTTTACGATTTATTTTTGTTAGTGTCGCCTCTAAATCATTTGTAAATAATTTTATAGAGCCTTGAATAGCTTTTTCATTTTTATTGTATTTTAAATCAATTACGCCCAAATAAAAGGGATGCATAAATGACATAAAAAAAATAATTACCGTAAATAATAAAACTTTTCTCAACTTAGTTGTTGTTTGATTAAGAATACTTGCACTAATTTACAAAAATGACAGAATTTTGGATATGGTTTTCAACAGGGCTTCATCATATTATTGATATTAGCGGTTATGATCATATCTTGTTTGTTGCGCTGCTAGTTGTTATTTCATGTTTTAATAAATGGAGCAAATTATTTTTACTGGTTTCAGCATTTACTATAGGGCACTCTATTTCTCTTGCATTAAGTGTAACAGGTGTGCTGATTGTAAATCAACATCTAATCGAATTTCTGATTGCTTTTAGTATATTCATTACTGCACTATACCACCTTATTACTTTAAAAAAAGCAGAAAATAAAAACCCTGCCTTTTTATTAGCTATAATTATTTTTTTTGGATTAATACATGGTTTAGGTTTTTCGTTCCTTTTAAAATCATTATTAGATAAGCAACAAAGTATTTTTTTGCCCTTGCTTTATTTTAATTTAGGTATTGAAATAGGACAATTAATTATAGTTGTATTAGTTTTAGTTTTTTCTTTACTTTTAGCTTTTGTATTTAAATGTCCTTACAAACTTTATAAATTTATTATTGTATGCTTAATTGGAATTATTTCTTTAAAAATGACTGCAGAACGGTTTTTGGAACTGTTTTAATTTTAATTTGTCAAGCTTCTTACGCTCAAAACATTCAAAATAATCCGCAATCCAATCACGGAAACAAGTTCGAGCAATTAGGCACTATTTTACCAACTCCCAACGAATACCGCACTGCATCCGGAGCTCCTGGAAATAAATACTGGCAACAAAAAGCGGATTATAACATTGATGTAACCTTAGATGAAAAAAATTTAAGCATCATAGGAACAGAAACAGTTACATACCACAATAATTCTCCTGATGTTTTAAATTATTTATGGTTACAATTAGACGAAAATCAACACGATCCCAAAAATGAAGTTAATTACTTTGATGAAAATAAAATAAGCGAGCCAATTACCGAACAATCTTTAAAAAGTCTACAAACAAAAGAGAATTTAGAAGGATTAGGCGATAAGATTGATGGTGTAACAGATGAATTTGGTAAAAACTTGAAGTATACTATTAATGGCACTATGATGCGTATCGATCTTGGTAAAAGTTTACAATCAAAATCTAAAACAAAATTTATTGTTAAATGGCATTATAAAATGATTAACCGTACTCAATTTGGAGGACGCGGTGGCTACGAATATTTCCCTGAAGATGGTAACTACTTGTTTACAATGACGCAGTGGTATCCTCGTTTATGTGTATACAGCGATTTTCATGGTTGGCAAAATAAACAATTTACAGGTAGAGGTGAATTTGCGCTTGCTTTCGGGAATTTTAAAGTAAAAATGACTGTTCCGTCAGATCATTTGGTTTGTGCAACCGGCGAATGTCAAAACTATCAGCAGGTTCTTACTCCTGCGCAATACGCAAGATGGCAAAAGGCTCAAACAGCAACTGAACCTATTGAAATTGGCTTACTTTCTGAAGCCGTTGATGCTGAAAAAAATCAAAAAAATAATTCAACCAAAACATACATTTTTAAAGCGGATAGTGTAAGGGATTTTGCATGGGGCAGTTCGCGCAAATTTATTTGGGATGCCATGCCTACAGATTGTATGGGCAAAAAAGTAATGTGCATGAGCTTTTACCCAAAAGAAGCTTATGGTTTATATCGTAAGTACTCTACAAAAGTTGTGGCTCATACAATAAAAACTTATTCAAAATATACCATTCAATATCCGTATCCTGTAGCTCAAAGTATCGAGGCTGCTAATGGAATGGAGTATCCTATGATTTGTTTCAATTTTGGCAGAACAGAAAAAGACGGCACCTACACCGAAGGAACAAAAAATGGAATGATACTGGTAATAATTCACGAAGTAGGACATAACTTTTTCCCTATGATTATTAATAGCGACGAAAGACAATGGAGTTGGCTGGATGAAGGATTAAATACATTTGTTCAGTTTTTAACTGAACAGGAATTTGACTCCAATTATCCCTCGCAACGAGGACCGGCTCATAAAATGACTGACTATATGCGTTTACCAAAAAATCAACTTGAACCTATTATGACTAATAGCGAAAATATTATTGGTTTTGGTCCAAATGCCTATGGTAAACCGGCTACAGCCTTAACCATTTTGCGTGAAACAGTTATGGGACGCGAATTATTTGATTTTGCATTTAAACAATATTGCACCCGCTGGGCATTTAAGCATCCTGAACCGGCAGATTTTTTCAGAACTATGGAAGATGCTAGTGCGGTTGATTTAGACTGGTTTTGGAGAGGTTGGTTTTTTGATATTGATCCGGTTGATATTTCAATTGATACCGTAAAAGCATTTACAATTGTAAAAGGAAATAAGGTGCCTGTTTCTGTTGACACAATGTACACTTACCCGAAGCCAAAAGAATTCGTATTTATTACGCAACTAAAAAATAAGGAAAGTGGCTTAATAGCTCTAGTTGATAAGGATACGACTTTACGCGATTTTTATTACCATTACAAAAACAAAGAAATTACAAAAACTGTAAAAAACCGATTTGAAGAGTTAGAGCCTATAAGCGATTCTGCTATGGCTAAGTACGAAAACAAATTTATTTATGAGATTAAATTCTCAAATAAAGGTGGACTGGTATCACCTTTAATAATACAATTTAATTACACAGATGGATCGTCTGATATTGAGCGAATTAGCGCATATATATGGCGTAAAAACGAAAAAGAAGTCACAAAAACCTTTTTACGAAATAAAAAAGTAGCTTCTATTCAATTAGACCCACTTAAAGAAACCTGCGACATTAATGAGAAGAATAATACCTGGAACATAAAAGCCGAACCAAGTAAATTTGATTTGTTTAAATCTAAATCTGCTAAAAGCCGCGGACAAAGCAGTGGCGAAAATCCGATGCAAAAAATGAAACGCAAATAATGTTGCCTTGGCTTCGAGAACCTTAGCTACCGAGAGAATGAACGCTGAGCTCGTTTAGGTATAAACATTATATGTCAGGTCGAGCGAAGTCGAGACCCATATATAGCAACACTTCTCGACTTCGCTCGAAGTGACAAAGTTTGTAAAGTCTTTATATCAGAAAACTATTTTTAGACTTATATAATAGTGTGGCTTCGAGTGCCTCAGCCACCAAAGTTTTATTCGAGGACCTGAGCCACCAATAGTTCGGACACTGAGCCTGTCGAAGTGTCTTTACATTAGAATACTTTTTACTGAATAAAATCCTCTCATGTGGCTTCGAGAACATCAGCCACCGCATAATTGAGCAAAACCTAAAAACATAAAAAAAGCCGAGGTAATTTAATACTTCGGCTTTTTAGTTTTAAATAGTAAATTTTATTCTTTAATTACTTTAAACGATTGTTTACTATCATTACCAACACGCAACATATAAATACCTGGCGCTAAATTTTCTATAGTAATGACAGTATTTTGTGAAATTAATTTATCACTTCCTACTACTTTACCTGTGTTATCATAAATAACATAAGGCATGCCTATTAATTGCTCATTTGCTTGTATATTTAATTTATTGCTTGCAGGGTTTGGGTAAACAGAACACATTTTAACATTTGACAACTCGTTTAAGCCAACATTGGCGCCGTTATATAAAGCAGTAATTTCTTGCTGCGTTAAAGCACGATTCCAAATGCCGATGTCGTCTAATTTACCATTAAAAGGTACGGGAAAAGAAGGACTAGAACTTAACCCAAAGATATATGTGCTATTATTTGCCACCCTAAATGATGAAGGAGCATTGGCTGCATTTGACAGCAACCCGTCAATATAAATTTTAACACTATTATTTGTCGAAGCTGAAAATAAAACATGATGCCATGTATTTGCTGTGAAAATTGCTGGAATAGTATAAACTGTTAACACCCCAACTTGATTGTATAATTCTAAATCAATTCCGCCATTGTTATAAGAAAATTGAAAAGGTATATTATTTGTTCCAGAAATAAACATTTTATGGCCTGCAGATACATTCAAAAATATATTCGAATTAAACCAAACCGAGGCCGATAATCCTGTAACTGTATAGCTAATAGGTGTATTAGTTTGTATTCCACTTTGAGTTGTGCCATTAAAAAGATATGCACTTGATGGGTTATTAGCTCTATCAGTTGTTAACACAGTATTTGGATAAACAGTCCCATTATTTCCATTTCCACTTGCGTTATTTGCATTACCAGTAAATGGCCACCAACCTACTAAACCATTTGCAGGCACATACGATGGTAAAGTTTGTGCCATGCTTACTATTGCAAAACCTAATGCAGCAACGGCTGTTAAAAGTAATTTTTTTGTTTTCATTTGTTTTTATTTTTTTATACTGCCCATCCCAAAACAGCGGTTTATATAAAAAAATCAGCGTGGGATAGTTGCTTATACTTGTAGCTGAGGGAGTCGAAGCCCTGTGAAACGAAGTAAAGCAACGCCCACGCTTTACCGTAGGCGTTATGCTTAAACCTCCCCGCTTCACTTATTTTTCGACTTTTCAGCTACAGGTTGATTAGCAAACGCTAATATGTTATGTTAATTTTTTTAGTGCATAATTGTTTTTTCAAATATAGTTTTTTTAAGAATAAAAAATACTGAGCATTAATTATTAAAAAATCATATTGCATAATTTCTGTAAATTTAGTTTGTAAAATGGGAAGAATATTAGCCATAGATTATGGTAGCAAACGAGTTGGGCTCGCGGTAACAGACAGTTTAAGGCTTATTGCGGGCGGATTAGACAATGTGCATAGCAAAGACATTATTAGCTATTTAGAAAATTATTTTAAAAAAGAAACCGTAGATATTATTGTAATTGGCGAACCCAAAACACTATTAAATAACAAAAGCACTAGTGCGCGTTTTATTGATCCGTTTGTAATTAATTTACGTCGTAAGTTTCCTGAAATAAAAATTGAGAGATACGATGAACGATTTACCAGCGCTTTAGCTCATCAAACCATGTTAATGGGCGGCTTAAAAAAGAAAGACCGACAAAATAAAGCTACTGTTGATGTAATTAGTGCTATTATTTTACTGCAAGATTATATGAATTTTTTAAGTTCAGAAAAATAAGATGGAGTTAAATAAATTTACATTTTTTACTTGCAAAGGCGCACATACGAAGTAAAATTACGCCGTGTTTAAATCTGCTAATATTGGTGGTGCCGTATGTTCTTTCTTTATACCGAATGGGCACTTCCACTATTTTTAAATTTAGTTTGTGAGCACCAAAAAGTAAATCAAAATCGCCAAAAGGATCAAACTCACCAAAGTATGTTCTGTTTTTAATTAGTTTTAAATAATCTTTTCTGAACATAACTTTTGTACCACATAAGGTATCTTTAAAACGCTGATCTAATAACCAGGTAAACGCCCAACTAAAAAAGTGATTGCCTAAATAATTTAAAAAACGCATAGCTTCTTTATCCATTGGATAAACCAAACGTGTACCATTTATAAAATCTCCTTTACCACTTGCAATGGCATTATAAAATTTAGGGATGTCTTCAGGAGGCACAGTTAAATCGGCATCTAAAATCATTAAAATATCACCGGTTGCCATTTTGTATCCTTCGCGAACGGCATCGCCTTTACCTTTACCTTTTTGTTGTCCAATTTTTATATCGTGCGTATTGGCATATTTTTTTTGTATTTCCTGAATTTTTTGCCAGGTGTCGTCTGTGCTATTGCCTTCAATAAAAATTATTTCAACATGTTTGCCAAATTTTGGTAAACGTAAAATGGCATTTTCAATATTACCACTTTCGTTACGCGCCGGTATAACTATTGTTGTAGAATAGTTTGACTTAAAATTTTCGTCGTTAATTTCAGGAAGCGGTTTTGCAAAACTGTAAATGTTTAAACTAAAAAATCTAAAGAAAGGAAATTTTGCCAAATATTTATTTAATATAAACGATAAAATAGGGAAGAAGAAAGGGAAAATTAGGCGTTTACTATTACGGTAAACATCAAAACCGGATACATAAAGTAAATTATTAATATCGCGTGTACTTAACCAATTTTGTGTTGGGGTTTTTTGTTTTAAACCAATTCTTTCTGCAAATTTTATAACTGGTTCCCAAAACGAATTGTAATACTGAACAATAACTTTTGTGTTAGGGTGGCAGCATTTTTTTATTTGCTCAAATACATTTTGAATATCATCTACAAAACCAATTAAGTTACTTACTACAATTAAATCGTAAGTTGTGTTTAACTCAATGTTATTGGCATCCATTACCAAAAACTCAATATTTTTTTCTTGGTGTTTTTCTTTAGCCCAGGCAATATATTCTTCGCTAAAATCAATGCCGGTTTTTTTGTTACCGCAAATAGTTGCCAATAAGTCGCCACTACCACAACCAATTTCTAAAACTGAACTTTCTTCGTGAGAAAAGTAGTTACAATAATTGGTAATTTCTTGCCAATAATAAGCGCTGAATTTACGCTCTTTGCGCTTCTTTGCCAAAGAGTTAAAATAGATATGTTTTGTTTCTTCCACTTATATTTTCTCAATTTCAACGGTGCAAAATAATCCAATTTGTTTTGAAATTGGAGATAACAACCATTCTGTAATTTTTACAAAATTATACATAAAAAATGGAAGCATAGCACTTCTTGAAACACCTCCACTTATAATATATGAGAATGGAGAATGGTATTTTACTGACTTAATTTTTAAGTTAGGGAATTCTTTCCTAAATAAATCAACATCTCTTTCAAAATAAATAAATGGCAATGCTTGATTGCTATTAGATAAGGGGTTACCGGCGTTTATTTCTCTTTGACCTTTTTCATCAAACGGTTCGTGATGAAAATTTTTGTATATAAATTTACCCAATAAGCTGTTTGCCGGTTCAATCATAATTATTTTACCACCACTAACTAAAGTACGTTCTGCTTCTTTCAAAAATAAATACGGCTTTGGTATATGATGAAATACATTTAGCATCATTATACAAGCTAATTCGTTTTCTTTAAATGGCATTTGCTCTGCGCTAAACACCATATCAACATTTGGCAAGTTTAATATATCACTTGTAATAACTTCAGAAAAAACTTCTTTTAAAAAACCTCCTCCCGAGCCAATCTCAAGAAATTTTCCGTTTTTTGTTTCCAACGAAGTTTTAATAAAAATACTGTACCAGTCAAGATATAGTTTTTTTAAATAAGGTTTTTTTAGGATAATATCTCTGTGAGCCAGCGTTGCTTTTGGGTCATCTAAATCAAAAGGTATTGTGTATTTTTTAAACATGTGTTCTGGAAGCAAAAATATTAAAATAGTGCTCTTCGCCTAAAACTTCTAGGGCTTTTACTTTTTCTGAATTTAATTTTAGTAAAGATTTTTTTTCGATTAAATAACAATTAAACCCGTTATTAATTAAAAAATTAAAATATTCAGTAACGGAGCTGCCGGCTTTTTTTAAACCGTATGGCCAAAACTCTGAAATTAATTTTATGTTTTCATTTTTTTCAAGTATGGTTTGCATTCCTTTTATAGCTTGCATTTCAAAACCTTGAATGTCCATTTTAATAAAGTCAACTTTTGGATTTTGGTTTAAATAATCATTTATGTTAATTGCATCAATTTCTATTTCTTTATCATAAACCTCTGGTTTATATGTTCTATGATCTACATTTAAATTTTTAGAGGTGTATATTTTTATTTTCTCGGTTTTAGAACCAACTGCTTTGTTGTTAATAATAATGTTAGAGTGCTTACCGGTATTTTTTTTGAGATGTTTATAGTTTTGAATATCGGGTTCAAAACAATGTACCATACCTTGCGGGCCAACAATATCAGATAGTATAACTGCGTAAAATCCTATGTTTGCACCAATGTCTAAAACAACATCCTTTTTATGAATGTGTTTTTTTAGTAATGCTATTTCAAAATAATCTTGTTTGTTTTTAAATACTTTATACAATGGTTTATATAAAACAAATGCATGTTTATAAAGAAAATTCCCGAGTTTTATGCTAAATGACATACTAATAAAATGTGGCTTAGAGAATAAAAATGTGTTTAATATTTTATTTCATAAACATAGGCTTGCTCAAAGGCCCCTTCGGTATGAACTAAATTTAATTTTTCGGGATATTTTTGACTTATGGGCGCAAAAATATTGTGCACAGTGTTTATAAATCCTGCACTTGGATTGTTTGGGTCAAGTCGTAAACTTGCTAAAATAACATGAGTTACTTTATTTTTTTGAAAGAAAGCTAAAGCACTATCTGGATTTGATTGTTCGGTTGTGGTATCTTTTTTTATTACGCTATAAATGGGAAAGAATTTTTTTCCTTTACCGTATACAAAACTCATTGGTGCTTTTCGGCTAGCTACAAAAGATTCTTTACTTAAACTGTCAGCGCACCATTCACTGGCTTTTAAAAAATTTTGCCAGTCGGGGGTGTAACCAAAATATTTATCTCCTTTTAAATTTTTTTGTGCTATTGGTAAATTTGTAACACCTCTTTTTAAAGAAGAAATTAAAATTGAACCGGAAAACAAGACTGCAATTGCAAGGTAAATTAATTGACCGATTCCATCAGTTTTATTTGTATACGAATAAATGGCATAAAACATTAAAATTAAAATTACCGGCATACAAACAAGTGTTATACGAGGTTGATCCCATCTTGTTTGAAGGATAAAATATGAAACAATAATTTGGGCGCCTGTAAATAGCGCAAATAAAATCATGACGCTATTTTTTTGTTTAAAAAATTTCCAAAAGCCAATTAAAATAAGGGCAATGGTTACAATAGTAATAAAACCATATATTTCAATATTATTTTCATCTCTCCAACCAATTAACTGGTAGAATCGTTTACTTAAGCCTAAATTACAATTATCAATAAATCTTTGAATAAACCCTGATAAATCTTCGTTGCCTAGAGCCTGATTATAAGGGTCTTTTTGCATTAAAATTTTACTTTGTCCGGAAAACTGATTTTGGCTATTCCAAACACTTCTCACAATTATTTCGTAAATGAATTTGAAAACAGAATAACTTACAAGAGAGGCCGTCAAGGCTTTCCAGTTTTTATTTAATGCAAAAAATAATAAAACTGCCGGAATAACGACAATTGCAGAACTTTTGCATGTGCTTATTAAAAACATACTTAAACCAAACAATAACCAAAGCGTTAATTGGGGTTTAATTTGCACACCGTTTTTATTTACGGCATCTATAATTTTAACTGCGTAAAAGAAGAATAGGCCTTGTAAGAAAAAATAAAAGGCCTCGGTAAAAGTCATGCTAGCATAATAAATTATTAGATGATTAACTGCCTGAAAAAGTGCAACCGGAATAAAAACTACAACAGGTATTCTTCCACTTAATGATTTATAAAACAGAACAAAGCCTAAAATGCTAAATAAGAATGAAAATAGTTTGAATAAAATTAATTTAAAACCAAATATTTTTATTAATCCCCCTAAAAATAATGGATACAAAGGGGCGTTTTGTGTGTAAAAATAAGTTGGAAATTCATGAACGAAACGCCAACCACCTTCTAAATATAATGCATCGTCATGTGCTTCGCTAATTCTACCATTAAAGGAAATGAGAGATAAAAAAATAGCTAAAATGGTTAACGTATAAAAAACTTTAGAGTTATTTAAATTAAACCAGTTTTCAAACTTATCGTAAATAGTTTTTGGATGTTTAATTAATGGTGAGTTTAGGTTTTTCTTTTTATCCATAAGCACCAAAAATAACAAATATTTATTACTACTTGCTTATTTGATTAGGGTAACGTGACCAGTAAAATATTGTGGTTTAGAATTACTGGTATTAGTTAATGAAATTTTATAAACGTAAACATCTCCCGGTAAAACATCGCCGCCTTTTTTAGATTTTCCATCCCATCCCTGATTAAAATCGGTAGAGGTAAACACTAATTGTCCCCAACGGTCAAATATATCCATTCGGTATTTTTTTACCCCAACTCCTTTAGGCATAAATATTTCATTATTACCATCGCCATTAGGTGTAAACGAATTAGGAATAAAAAAAGTAATATCTTCTACCACGGTAATTTGTTTTACAGTGCTGTCTATACAGCCATGGTTACTAGTAACTTTTAAGAATGTAAAATAATTACCTACTTCAGGAAATGCATAGCTTGGATTTGTTTTATTGGAAATAGTGTCTTTTCCGTTACTGTAAAAATCCCAATACCATTTCACAACTTCCGCATTTTTTGATTCATCACTAAATGTTACATTGTAGTCATTTTCGGTTGGTGAGTCAGGTGAGAATAAAAAATCTGCTTTTGGAATTGGGTAACCTTCAACTGTAGCTGTAGTTGAACCTTTACATCCTTTAGAGTCAGTAAGGGCAATGTTTAAAGTATGTATCCCAACCGAGGTAAAGCATTGGGTAATACTTGTTGAATCTGAAAAACTACTGCCATTGCTAAAGTTCCAGTTTACATTGGTAATTATTGGAGATCCTTTTTCTAAACTAAATTTGGTGCAAAATGGAACGCAGTCTCCTGGTTTATCAGGAACAACCGAACCATAAGGTAATCCTAAAACTACAGGGTAGACAATTACACTGTTTATACAACCGTTTCCATCAGCACCAACTAAAGTATAAGTTGATTGAAGGCTATATGACAGCGACGAAACGGTTAATAAGGTATTGGTTGTAACAATACCGAAACTACCTAACCATTTATAATTGAGAGCACCATTTCCTAAAAATGAAAAGGTACCACCTTTACAAACTTCAGTTACACCGGTATAGTTAACAATAGGTTTTTGGAAAACATTACAATATACCGAAGCGGTGGTAACACAACCACCAGTTGAAGTAACTGATACATTGTAAACACCTGTACTAGCCATGTTTATGTTTGGAACAATTGCATTTTGCTGATTTGAACTGTAGCCATTTGGTCCGCTCCATTGGTAGGTATTGCCGCCACTTGCAGTTAGATTTAAACTTTCTTCAACACATGCGTTAGAGCCTGCAGCTGTAATAACAGGTTTGATGTAAATAATTAAGGCTATTGTAGAGGTATTCACACAACCAAACGCATCAATTCCAATTACAGTATACGTTCCGGTATTTGAAGCCATGGCATTGCTAATAACCGGACTTTGTTGAAACGATGTGAAGCCGGAAGGTCCTGACCAAACAAATGCTGTTCCTCCTGTTGCACTTAAAGTTGTTGTTAAGCCTTCGCAAATATCACCCGCAGATGAGGCTACTATGTTTGGTAATGGATGAACGTCGACAAGAGTAACAGCAGTGGAAGTACAGCTGTTTGATGTACCATTTAACGTATAAGTTCCACTTAAATTTGGCGTAATATTATTAAAACTTGGGTTTTGAAGATTTGAACTAAAACCATTAGGTCCCGACCATGTATAGCTTGTGGCACCGCTTCCGGATAAATTAAAACTTTGTCCAGCGCAATAGCTGCCCGAATTAGAGGCTGTAACAGTGGGATTAGGGTTTACAACTAATGTAGTATTTGCTGTTGCGGTACAACCATTAGTGGCGCCAATTACATTATAAACACCCGCGTTAATTTGCTGAGCATTAGCAATGCTTGGCGATGCTACATTTGAAATAAATCCTTGTGGCCCTGTCCATCCGTATAATGTTGCGCCTGCCCCTGTAAAGTTTGCGGTAGCTCCTGCACAAATAGGCCCGTTATTGGTTAATGTTAATGTTGGATTTGGAATAACTGTAATTGTTTTGGTAACAGAACAAGTATTTGTAGCCGGGTTTGTACCTGTAGTTGTGGCAATGCAGGTATACACACCGGATGAGGTCATATTGTTAACACTTGGATTATATGAATTTGAATTAAAACCTCCAGGGCCATTCCATTGAACACTTTGAACTGTTGTACCAGTAGTTACAGCAAGGGTTGCAGTTTTTCCGGCACATAGGGTATTTGTTCCGGTTACAGTCATACTACAAATTACACCACAATTGGTTTGGCCAGCGCCCGGGGCGTTTGAATTACTTTGGCCAAAAGAAATTTGCTGGTTTTGATTTGAAAAATTTGTAATTAACATAATGTAATATTGGCCAGGAACAGCATTTTGTACAGTTAAGGTTTCAGTAGACGAACCTGAATAACTGCAGCCATTGCTACTTGGGTTAGCATATCCTGAACCCGGAACCTGAGTAGCTGAAGTTAAATTACCGCATGAATTTAAACTTGGAAATGGACCCCAAGCAATAAAATCTATATCGTTGGCTGCACTCATAGTAATTACCATAGGGCCTGAGGTGGCTGCTTGAAAATAAAACCAAGCAGGGTTGGGCTGTGAAAATAAGCAACCATAATTTGGACCCGCTTGAGCGTTACCGGTGTTAACCCCTGCAGGAAATTGCATGGTTTGACCGGTACAAAAAGGTTGAGCCCCACCACAAGTTGAATTTTGTGCGAAAAATTTAGCTGAATAAGCTAAAAAGATTAAAATGACTGAAATTCTTTTTACCATATTCAAAATTAAAAAATTAATGTCGTTTGGGATACTTTTTAAATAACTATAATCAGTAGTTTACAGTTTAAAACAAGGATTTTACTCAAAGTGAAAAGAAATGGAAATGTTTTGGAATTTAAGGAGGAAAATTATGTGAAAAATTAATCTCTTAAATTATCCAATAGCTCATTTAATTGTTCAATTTTATTTTCTGGTAAGTTTTTAAAAATATCGCCTGTTATATCGTCAATAAAATCTAGTTTTTTTAATAAGGCAAGTCCTTTTTCTGATATACTAGCGTTTATGCTTCTGCGATCGTCCGGACAAACTTCCCGCGAAGCGTAACCTTTAGAAACTAATTTGTCTAGGATGCGGGAGGTATCGCTCATTTTATCGAGCATTCTTTCTTTTATATATTTCAGGGAACAAGGTTTTGGATTTTGTCCTCTAAGAATTCTAAGAACATTATATTGTTGGTGCGTTAAATCTAATCCCTTAAAAATATGTTCGTATTTGGAGTTGAGCCAATTGGAGGTGAATAGGATATTAATTGCCAGTTTTTGTTTTGGCGTTTTAAATGTTTTTTGATGTATTTCGTTTTCTAGTTTCATTTGAAAAAACTTCCGATCTGAAATTAATATCAAATCGGAAGTTAACTAAAAATATTAGGCTTTGTTTAATTCAATGTTAAGATCAATTTTCACATCTTCGCTAACAATAACGCCACCTGCTTCAAGAGCCATGTTCCAGGTTAAACCAAAATCTTTACGGTTAATTGTTCCTGATACTTTAAAACCATTTTTAATATTTACATAAGGATCTTTCACAATTTTAGAAGCTCCATTTGCGGTAAAAGTTACTTTTTTTGTAACGCCATGCATAGTTAAATCGCCGGTTAAAATGTAAGTAGTCTTACTTTTAGCACTTGGTTTCATGCTGGTTGACTTAAAGGTTATTTTTGGATATTTTTCGGCATCAAAAAAGTCAGGGCTTTTTAAGTGACCATCTCTTTTTTCGTCTTCTGTATTTATAGAAGCAACGTCGGCCGAAAATTCAATTTTAGCATCAGTAAAATCCATTTCAGATTTAGAATTAACAGAACCTTCATAAACCTTAAATTTCCCTTCTGTTTCGCTAACCATAAGGTGAGTAACAGAGAAACCAAGTTTGGAATGAGATGCGTCAACTTTCCAGTTAACTTGTGCGTTTGCAGACATTACTAATAAAGATGTGGCTGCGGTGATTAATAGTTTTTTCATTTTATTGTTTTTTAAATTTATAGATACAAATACATGTTACAACATTTAATGTTGCAACATGTATTTTGTTTTTTAAGTGTTAATTTTTACAAATTTAAATTCGCTCGGTTTTAAGTTGTCGAGTTTATAAGTTGAAATTCGTATTCTTTTTAACTTTAAAACATTAAATTTTAAGGATTTACACATTTTACGAATTTGTCTGTTTTTACCTTCGGTTAATATTACTTTTAGATTAAACGCACTTATTTTTTCGCAGAAGCATTTTTTTGTAACATAGTTTCCAATAGTAACTCCATTCATAAAAGCTTGAATAAATGGGTCGTTAATTTCTTTATCCAAGGTTACTATGTATTCTTTTTCCTTGTCGAATTTTGGATGACATAAACTCTCTACCCACTTTCCGTTGTTACTTAAAATTAATAAGCCTTCAGATTGTTTATCCAGCCTTCCGGCTATTGCGAGATTTTTAAAACCTTCAAAAAAAACCGAAATATTGTTTTCAATTTTTTTATTTAAAGTACTTTCAAAGCCAATAGGTTTATTAAATAAAATGTAAATACAATCTGTTTTTTCTCGTGTTATGGTATTGTTTACTTTAATTTCAGAATAATCTGTAATTAGGCAATTAGTAAAAGTAGCCTCTCCATTAATTTTTACAGAGCCCGAATTAATAAGTGTTTCAGCTTCTTTATTGGTTGTTTTTAAAGTATGAACTAAATAATATTTAATTTTTTTATTAAAACCCATTTCGTAAAATTAGCCATAAGGCGCTAATTAAATACAGTCAACAAATAAAGTTGTTTAAAAGTAAATTGAACTGAATATTATCATTAATAGTTTTTATTGGTTCATAAATAAGTTAATTTTACAAGAGTGGAAGAAATAATATCAATACATAACATAAGAAAAACTTATAAAATTGGAGATGAAATAATACATGCTTTAAAAGATGTTTCATTAACTATTTATAAAAATGAGTATGTTGCTTTAATGGGCCCTTCCGGAAGTGGTAAATCAACTTTAATGAATATGTTAGGCTGTTTAGATAGCCCATCAGAAGGAGAATATATATTAAATAAGCTTTCTGTGTCTAAGATGACTGATAATCAGTTAGCCGAAGTTCGTAACAAAGAAATTGGATTTGTATTTCAAACATTTAATTTATTGCCCAGAGCATCAACCTTGGATAATGTAGCTTTGCCACTTGTATATTCTGGATTTAGTAAAATGGATAGAGATAAGCGAGCTAAAGAAGTTTTAGAAAGTGTAGGGTTAGGAAACAGATTAAATCATAAACCAAACGAATTAAGCGGAGGGCAGAGGCAACGCGTGGCTGTTGCCAGGGCTTTGGTTAATAATCCGGCTATTATTCTTGCAGATGAACCAACAGGAAATTTAGATAGTAAAACTTCTATAGAAATTATGGGCCTGTTTGAAGAAATTCATAATAAAGGTAATACCATCATACTGGTTACTCACGAGGAGGATATTGCCATGCATGCACATCGTATCATAAGATTAAAAGATGGTTTGGTTGAAAGTGATTCAAAAAATCAAAATGTAACTACCTATAAAAACAGATTAGATTCCATCAAGTAGATAATTCTATAAAGCACCTACTCGTAATTAAAATGTATAAAGTATTTTATTAATAGAAAACATTGTTTCAAACTAATTATTTTTGCAAATAATAATATAATTTTTAATGAAATTTTTTATCCCCATATTTTTCACCTACTGCATAGGTTTTTCTCAAATTGATTCTTTAAAGGTCTTTGTGCCATTGGTAAGTATTCATTTTGGCGGCCATGTGCCTGCAGGAGATTTGGCAGAGCGGTTTGGCCCAGATTTAAATCTAGGAGCCTCCTTTTTATTTAAAACAAAATTAAACTGGTTATTTGGTGTCGAATCAAATTATTTTTTTGGGAGAAATGTAAAAGAAGATGTTTTGATGCAGTTAAAAAATTCTGACGGAACTATTACAGATAACGAAGGATATCCCGCAGATTTAAGAGTTACAGAGCGGGGCTTAGGTATTCATGTAACCGGTGGTAAAATATTTAATATATTATCACCCAATCCAAATTCGGGCTTAATGGTGAGTGTAGGTGGAGGTTATTTACAGTCTAAAATAAAGTTATACGATGCTCAGCGAAAAATAGCTGCCGTTAAAGGTGAATTGGCATATGGCTACGATAGGTTGAGCAATGGTTTGTCCTTAACTCAATTTGTTGGTTACCTATTTTTAAGCGATAACAGATTATTGAATTTGTATTTTGGCATTGAAGCTTATCAGGCGTTTACCTCAAGTGTTCGTAAATTAAATTATGATACCGGTTTGCCCGATACAAAAAAACGTTTAGATATGCTTTATGGCTTGAGGTTTGGATGGATATTACCCTTGTATAAAAAGAAGCCAAACGAATTTTACTATAATTGATTTATAGAGATGTGGTTATATAATATAGTTGTTAGTTTATATGGCATTTTCATCAGACTAGCAGCATTAAATAATTTAAAAGCTAGGCAATGGGTAAGCGGACGCAATAATTGGCGCGAAGTTTTAGCGTTAAAAGTTTCGAAATTAAATTCTAAAAAAATTATCTGGTTTCATTGCGCTTCATATGGCGAATTCGAGCAGGGTAGGCCATTAATGGAAACCATTAAAAGAAAACATTCATCATATAAAGTTGTATTAAGTTTTTTTTCGCCAAGCGGTTATGAAGTTTTTAAGAATTGGTCAGGGGCAGATATAATATGTTATTTGCCATTAGACACAAAAAAAAACGCTAAAGATTTTATAAATATAATCAAACCTGAAATTTCAATTTTTATTAAGTACGAATTTTGGCTCAATTTTTTGTTCGAATTAAAAAAGCAAACTGTCCCAACTTATTTAGTATCTGCTGTTTTTAAACCGCACCATCCGTTTTTTAAATGGTATGGTAAACTATTTAAGAAATCATTAAATACATTTAATGTGTTGTTTATTCAAGATGAAGATTCAGCAATTTTACTTAACAAAATTGGCGTAAGAAATTATGAGGTTTGCGGAGATACCAGATTTGATAGAGTTTTAGAGATAAAAGAAAATTTTTCAGAGTTGCCATTTGTGAAAGAATTTTGTTCAGATAAAAAAATAGTAGTTGCTGGAAGCACCTGGCAAGGCGATGAAGAATTATTAGTTGAAGCCTACAAAAATTTTGATGTAAACGAATTAAAATTAATTATTGTTCCTCATAACGTTGACGAAAAGAGTGTAAGCAAGCTGACAGCTTTGTTGCAAAAAAATAATTTAGAATTTGTATTATATTCTAATCAGAGTCAAAATAGTAATGCAAATGTTTTAGTTGTTAACACAATAGGAATATTGTCTAAAATTTATAATTATGCTACTGTAGCCTATATAGGCGGAGGTTTAAATGATGGTATTCACAATTGTTTGGAGCCTGCTGTGTATCATAAACCGGTTTTATTTTATGGGAATGATTATCATAAGTTTAATGAAGCCGTTGACTTAATAAAATTAAATACCGCTAAAAATATTTTGTCGGCAAAAAGTCTTGAATTTGAGATTTCACAATTTATAGATAATAAGTCTCGTTTAGCTGAAATAGAAAGTGTTTTGAGTTTGTATTTTCAAAAAAAATCAGGAACAACCAAACAAATTTTATCTAAGCTTAATTTGAATTAATTGTTTTTAAAATAGATTGCCACAATAAATCAGAACTCTTTTCCCAAGAAAAATTTTGTTTTTGTAAATTACCTTTATTAACGAGTTCTTTACTTAGTTCGGGTTTATTTACTATTTGAATCATTGCTTTTTTAATTTCTTCCACATCAAAAGGGTTTACTAATAAAGCTGCGTTGCCTGCAATTTCTGGTAAGCTTGTAACGTTGCTCGTAATTATAGGAACTCCACATTGCATGGCTTCAATTAATGGAATTCCAAAACCTTCGTAGTATGGTATATAAGTCAGCGCAACAGCACTCCCTAAAACCAAATTTAAGGTGTCGTCTTCTAATCTTCCTGTAAAAATAATTTCGTTTTTTAAATTAGTTTCCTCAATAATATGATGAATTTGATTAAGTCCCCAATAATTTGGACCGGCCAGTATAAGTTTAAAATCGGAGTTAGTTTCTTTTTTAAATAATGAAAATGCTTTAATTAAATTTCCAATATTTTTTCGTGGGTGTAATGATCCAACATTTATGAAATAATTTTTTCCGTTACAGTATTTTTGTTTCGTACTAAGTTTTGTTGATTCATCTTGTGGCTTAAAAAAAGAATTTATTCCATTATAAACAACATCTATATTGTTTTTATCAATGCCGTAGTTGTTTATGATATCTGCTTTGCTGTATTCGGATACTGTTGCAATTCTTGAGGCAGCCCTGGCAAATTTCGGGAAATAATAATTATAATATTTTGAAGTTAGCCACTTACTGTCTGATGGATGATGTAAAAAATTGATGTCATGAATAACCGGTAATTGTTTACAGGTTGCACCTAATGATAAAAAGCCGTCGGGTGATAAAAAGAGGTCTGGTTTTAATTTATTTAATGTGTTTTTAACGGAATGCTGAAACCATGCATAATACAAAAACGGATGTCTTGCTTGTGGAGATAGAATAATAGGCGTTATATTTTCAGAAAAAATAAAATCTTCATCAAAATTCCTATCAAATAAAAACACAAAGTGTACATCCGGATTTTTATTGGTAATTTGTTTTAATGTTTGGTAGGTAAACCAACCCATCCCTTCCAGTCGGTTTTTAAGTAAAATTCTAGTATTTACAACTATTTGCACGGTGCAAATCTATGAAATATAGATTAGGTTTTACCATAAAAAAAGCTATATTTGCTGCCCTCTGTGCAAAAAAAGAAATTCATATTTGATTTAGCTATACTCTTGATTCTTAATTTATTAATTAAGCCTTTTTGGATTTTAAGCATAGAACCTAATGTTCAGATGAGTGTAGGTAACGTCAGTTATGGCGAATACTTTGTGTTATTTAATTTTTCGTTTCTTATAAATATTTTATTAGACTTTGGTTTAACCAATTTTAATAATAAGAACATAGCTCAAAATGTTCATTTGTTAAGCAAACATTTTAGTAAAATGTTAAGCTTAAAATTTGTTTTGGGATTGCTTTACGTTTCAGTTACCTTATTAATTGGCTTTTTTGTTCTTGGCTTCGATTTAAGGTATATTAAGTTATTGTTAATTCTTTGTATAAATAATTTCTTTTTAAGTTTTATACTTTTTTTAAGATCAAATTTACTGGCACTTCATTTGTTTAGGATTGATAGTATTATGTCTGTTCTCGACAGAGTTATTATGATATTAATTGTAGCCCTATTAATTTTTAATTTTTTTGGATTGAAAATTGATATTATGAATTTTGTTTATGCTCAAACAATTGGATACGGACTTACTGCCCTGATTGGCTTTTTAGTTGTGCTTAATAAAACACACACGTTTAAATTAAACTGGGACTGGTCATTTAACAGAATGATTTTAAAAAAAAGTTTTCCGTTTGCAATTCTTGTTTTGCTCATGACCTTTTATAATAGATTAGACAGTGTGATGATAGAACGAATTTTATCTGGAAATCTGGGTAAAGAACAAAGTGGAATTTATGCTAAAGCATTTAGGTTACTTGACGCCGCAAACATGATTGCTTATTTATTTTCTGTACAGCTATTGCCTTTGTTTAGTAGAATGTTAAAGAATAAGGAAAATATTGAAAACATTGTTAAATTGTCTTTCACCTTATTGTTAACTCCTGCATTAATTGTTTCGGTAAGTAGTTTGTTTTATGCTGATAAATTTTGTGAGTTGTTATATAAGGGTAATTCCGAAGGCTCCCAAATTTTAGGGCTATTAATGAGTTGCTTTACAGCAATTTCTGTGACGTATATTTTTGGTACACTATTAACCGCAAATGGAAATTTAAAATATCTTAACCTAATGGCCATTAGCGGTATATTAATAAATTTAGTATTAAATTTTATTCTTATCCCTAAATATTATGCTTTTGGAAGTGCTGTTGCTAGTGTTGTTACACAATTTTTAACCTGTTTAATTCAGGTTTTTATTTCATATAAAGTGTTTAATTTTAAAATCAATAAAAGACTGTTAATCTCATTATTATTATACATCATTGGCCTAATCTTTGCTAATTATTTCACTATGAATTTAACCACACAATGGTTATATAATTTCGGTATAATGCTTATATTTAGTGGCTTATTAGCGTTTGCCACTGGTATGATAAATCCAAAGTCGGTTATTCGTTTTATAAAATATAAATAAACTATGAAAGAAGAGATTTCAGCTAATCAATTAATTTTAAAATTAATAAAGTGGAGAAAGACATTTTTAATTATAACATTGGTGAGTACATTTGCTACAGGAATACTAGTTTTGATAATGCCAAAGCAATACAAATCTACCGCTGTGTTATTTGCAGCCAGACATTTTTCCGTTTCTAAACTTGTTATTGAACCAAATACGGGTAATCAGGAAGATTACATGCAAATTGGCGATGAAGACGATGTTGAAAAATTAATTCAATTTTTAAGTTCAGACGCTTTAAAATTAAAAGTAGCTAATGCGTTTAATTTATGGGAACGTTGGAAAATTAAGGACACTGTTTTGGGTTACCATTATTTAAAACTTAAATGGGACGATATGGTAAACATTAAACGAACAGAATTTAACAGTGTAAAAGTTGAGGTATACGATTATACAGCCAATGGAGCGGCTCAAATAGCAAATGGAATTACAGATTATTGTGATACTGTTAAACACGAAATGACACAGGCTGTTACCTCAAAAGTTTTAAATATAGTTAAGAACGAATATGAAAATACCTTATTAAGAATGAAGGAGTTGGAAGATAGTTTAAAAGTTCTGCGAAGTCTAGGAGTTTTACATTATAAAGAACAAGTTAAAGCCTATTCTAAAAGTTATGCCAAAGCAATTGAAAAAAATGATATTGCAGCTATGAAAAGATTGGAAGCTAAATTAGATACACTCAAAAAATACGGAAGTGCTTATCAAAATGTTCACGATAATTTAGAAAAGTATAGTTTTAAATATCCTGATATAAAATCAAAATACGATGAAGCATTAGTAAATTACAATACAAGTTTGCCTGTGAAATTTGTGGTTGAAAAAGCCAAACCAAATGAGTACAAGGCAAAACCAAACCGTATTTTATTGGTTATGATTACTGTTATTGCAAGTAACGTAATGGGCTTTGTTATTTTATTATTTCGCGAAAAGTTTAACAAATTAAAACTTGAGGTATAAAATGGAAAATTTAAATTCTTTAAATGTTATTAAAACAATTATTAAAAATTTAAAATCAATTGTTTTAATTGTTATTGTAGCTGCTATAGTTTCTTTTGCAGCATCATTTTTAATTAAAGAGAAATATAAATCAAACTCTATTGTATATCCTGTTAACTTATATCAGAATTCTGAAGAATCTCCTAGCGAACAATTGCTTCAGTATTTTTTAAGCGATGATATTAAATACAAATTAGCTAAAGATTTTAATTTGTTTTCTAGGTACGGCATAGATACTATTAATTCAAAAGGCGGAAAAGCATTGTTTGATTACATGTATTTGGAAAATGTAAAAGTGTCCCCTACTATTTATGAATCTATTGAGATAATTGTTAAAGATGAAGATCCTGCTTTTGCACAAAAATTAAACGCTGCTCTTATTTCAAATACAAATGAATTTGTAAAAGAAAAGAAAAAGAATATTGTGAACCAATATTTGGTAAATACGCAATCTGTTATAGATATTCAAAAAAGAGAAGTTGATTCATTAAGTAATGCATTCGTAAAAATTAAAACAGATTATAATATTGTTGACGAAACATATCAGGCAAAATACTTAAGTAAACAAATTACCTCCAATGCTAACTTAAACGAAAATTCTAAATTAACTGTTAAGGGCATTAAAGAAAAAGGAATGGACTTAAAAGTAATAAATGGCCGTATTTCATCCGTATTAAATTCTTACACTCAAATAAAAGTAAAACGTGATAATTACTTACTTGATGCAAATGGAAATATCGATTTTTGCATATATGTAAGTAAACCAAATTTACAAGATAAAAAATGTTATCCTGTAAGATGGATTATTGTTTTGGTTTCATCATTATCATCATTGCTTTTATCTGTTGCCTTCTTCTTATTTAAAAATCGCGCAAAAGAAATTTTTTAATTGTATAAGTATTATAAGATATATTTGTTTCCTTTTTTAATGTTGTTATACATATTTGGCAATGCTTATATTATGGCATATAAAAAGGGTATGTTTTACCCTTATAATCTTTTACCACTTTTGTTAATTGTACTTTATGTTGCTGTTTTTCATTTACAAAAGTTAGTTTATTTTTTGGCTTTTTGTACACCATTGTCAATCTCACTTAAGGAAATGGGCCTTTCTGAAGGCTTAGATCTTAGTTTACCATCTGAACCATTGATGGCAGGCGTGATGCTAATGTATATTTTTAATGAGTTAAGTTCAAGAATTACAGATAAAAAATTCATAAATCATCCTATAACTATTTTAATAATTATTCAATTAAGCTGGATGTTTTTTACGAGCTTAACAAGCACCGAAATTATAATTTCTTTAAAATATTTAATATCTCGTTTATGGTTTGTTTTTAGTTGTTACATTATAATACCTCATATTTTTATTGATAAGAAAAACATTTTTCGTTTTGTTTATTGTTATGCATCTGCGTTAGCTATAGTCATATTTTATACTGTTTTTCAGCATGCCAAATTTAATTTTAACGACAAAGCTGCTGATTGGGTAGTTTCACCATTTTATAATGACCATACGGCTTACGGTGCTGCTTTGGCAATGTTTATACCTATAATGTTATCTTTTGTTTTTATTAAAAGCATTTCTAAATTTTTGAGAGCGTATGCCCTTGCTTTGTTTTTGTTATTTGTTTTTGCAATTGTTTTATCATTTGCCAGGGCAGGATGGTTGAGTTTAATTTTAGCATTTCTAATTTTTTCTACCCTAATGCTCAAAATTAAATTTAGAACCATAATAATTACGCTAATTACACTGGGTAGTTTGTTTTATGTTTTTCAAACAGAAATTTTTATTGCGCTTGGAAGAAATAATACAGATGCGGAGGGGGGATTTTCAAATAATATAGAATCTGTATCAAATATTTCTACTGATGCATCAAATTTAGAACGTTTAAACCGTTGGAGTTGTGCCATTAGAATGTGGGAGGATAAGCCAATTTTAGGATGGGGGCCTGGAACTTATATGTTTAAATACGCTCCGTATCAGTTAAGTAGTGAACGAACAATTATTAGTACAAATTTTGGCACCAACGGAAATGCTCACAGCGAATATTTGGGTCCATTATCTGAGCAAGGAATAATAGGACTTGTGATTGTTATTTGTATTTTATTTTATAGTACTGCTTTAGGTTATAGATTAGTTTATTCAGTTGCAGAAACTGAAATTAAAATTTTAGTTATTGGTTTATTTTTAGGATTAATGACCTATTTTGTACACGGGTTTTTAAATAATTTTTTAGATACAGATAAACTCTCATTGCCTTTTTGGTCGTTTTTGTCAGCGCTTGTTTGTATTGATATTTATTTCAGAAAAAAAGATATAGACATAAAGTCGAGTAATTTATAAATCTTTATAAAGTCTTAAAAATTTAAGTCGCTTACTTTTAAAGTTAACAGCGCAATATCATCTGGGAATTCGTTTTCTCCTTTAAATTTTTCAGCAAATGTTAAGATGTTGGTATTTATATCTTCGGGATTCAACTGATTGTTTTCTGAAATTAATTCTTCTAGTGTTTTGATACTTAAAGTATTATTTTCTGAATTCAATGTGTCTGTTAATCCATCAGTATAACATAATAGCGTAAATTCAGAAGTATAATTAAATATTTCAACGTTAATTAAGGACAAACTTTCGGTAATCCCTAGTAGAGGACAACCATTAGTTAGTTCTGAAAATTTATTTTCGTAAAATAAAATAGGAGGGTTATGTCCCGCATTTATATATGTTAATTGTTGGCTCTTGGTGTTTAGTTTAGCCAAGAATAGTGAGACAAATTTTTCGTTTTTTGCATTTGATATAACTCTTTTATTTAACTCAATTATTATATCTTTTAAATTATGCGTGTAAGTAATTAAGCTTTGGAGCGATGCCTGTATATTACTCATTAATAATGCTGCAGCAACTCCTTTTCCGCTTACGTCTGCCAAGCAAAAAATATATTCGTGGTTATTTAATTTAATAAAATCATAATAATCGCCACCAACTTGTTGATGTGGTAAATATTTTGCTGCAACAAGCAATCCGTCAGAGTTTGGCAAATCTTTAGGAAAAAGCATTTGCTGCATACTTTGAGCAAGTTCTAATTCTTTTTTTATCTGGGCGCGTTCAATATTTTCTTTAAACAGTTTTTTGTTTTCAATGGCAACAATAATAATATTGGTTAACGTTTGTATAAATGGTAAGTGTTTTATGGCAGCACTAAGCTCTATTTTTTGCTCTTGAACATCGCTTAACAAAACAAAAGCTAATGGTGTTTTTTTGTGAAAAACAGGTATTACAATTTCAAATTGTTTACTTAATTCGCTATGCCCAAAATTAATTGTGTTAATTTCAGTGATGTTTAGTAATTCACTTTCAAATTGTATGTTAGGTGAGTCTTTACCAAAGCCATATTTAAGCAAACATTTCCACTCATTATCAAAACTAAATAAAGCTAGCTTTCCAACACCTAAACGGTTTTCTAAAATCTCTTGAAATAAGTCTAATAACTGGCTTGTAGAAAAATTATTATTAATAGCTTTTGTAACTTCGAGCAGGGCGTTCAGTTTTAAATCCTGAATTTGCTTTTGTTCGTTTATTTTGGAAGACTCTGGCACAAAATTAAATTAAATAAACACTTTCTTTTCCTTTTTTAGAGAAGTCAGCTTCAATGTGTTCTTGTAAAGTTGTGCTTAATCGCAAACCAACAAAATCTGCTTTTACCGGAAATCTTGTATGACTTCTGTCAACTAAAATTACTGTATTTATTTTTTTTACGGGTTTATTTAAAAATAATTTTACTGCATACATTAATGTTTTGCCGCTATTTAATACATCATCTACAACAATAATACTTTTGTTAACGAAAGATTTTTCTTCGAAATTAATTACTGGTTCATCTTCCCAAGGTTTATCTTTATTCAGTTTAATCTTTCCAAGTGTTATTTTTATAGGAGATATTTTTTTTAATTTTTCGCAAATATGATTGGCGACTTTGTAGCCATTTCCATCAATACCAACAATTAATAATTCTTTTTCTGAAAAATTATTTTCATAAATTTCATATGCCAGTCTGTTTAATTTCTGGTCTATTTGAGTTTTATCTAAAATTTTAAGTTTACTCATTTGTAATTTTTCATTAATTGTTTTAAGTTTTGTTTTACCTTATCGCTTGGCTCACACAATGGTAGACGTAAATAAGGTTCGCAAATGTTGAGTAGGCTTAAAGCTTGTTTTATTCCTCCCGGATTCCCATCTGCAAAAAGTTGATCGGTAATATCAATTAAATCGTAATGTAATTTTCTGGCATCATTAAATTTATTTTTCAGACATAACCTAACCATTTCGCTATAATTTTTTGGGAATGCGTTTGCAACAACTGAAATAACACCATGACCTCCGGCAGCAATAACTGAAAGCGTTAGGTTATCATCTCCGCTAATTACTAAAAAATCTTTCGGTTTATTTTTAATAATTTTCATTATTTGTTCCATGTTACCGCTAGCCTCTTTTGTTGCAACTATGTTTTTAAAATCTTTTGCAATTCTCACCTGAGTTTCCCAGGTTACATTACTTCCGGTACGTCCCGGTACGTTATACAGTATAATGTCTTTTTTTGTGCTTTGTGCTATGGCTTTGTAATGCTGATAATACCCTTCTTGATTTGGTTTATTGTAATAAGGCGCAACCGATAAAATTGCTTCAAATGGTTTTAAATCTGTTTTTTGAATTGTTTCAATAACTTCTTTTGTATTGTTGCCACCTATTCCTAAGACTAGTGGTAATTTTTTATTATTAGCTTTTACTACAGAATCAATAATAAGTTGTTTTTCTTCTTTGCTTAATGTTACGCTTTCTCCAGTTGTTCCTAAAACAACTAAATAGTCAACTTTGCCGTTATGCAAATGTTTTACAAGTTTGTTTAAAGCTTCGGTATCTACATTCCCTTTTTTTGTAAATGGAGTGACAATGGCTACTCCGGTTCCGATTAAATTTTTATTTCTCATAGTTTTTTAACAGCGTAAAATTCAGTTATTACTTTGATAGGTTTAAGATTTTAAATTAAAATAATCGGTGGCCATTAGTGCTATTTCGTTACCATATGCTAAGCTTGCAGTGGCTGCAGGACTAGGACTATTAATTACGTGCATGGCATTGCCATGTTTTTCTATTTTAAAATCATCGAGCATTTCGCCTTCAGGCCCTAATGCCATAGCTCTGATGCCGCAGCGTGATGCAACAATGTCATCCATTTCTAAAGATGGAATTAATTTACGCAAACGATTTAAAAAATAAGTTTTACTAAAAGCACCGCGGTATTCATCTAAACCAAAGCGCCAATGTTTGGCAAAAAATTTCCAGGTGCCTTTAAATGCGAATGCTTCAGCTGTATCTTTAACACTAAACGCAGTTTTGCTGTACCCCTCTCTATCAAAAACAAAAACCGCATTTGGTCCACATTCTGTTCCGCCGTGAATCATTCTGGTAAAGTGAACGCCAAGAAATGGAAATTTAGGATTTGGTACAGGGTAAATTAAATGCTTCACTTTTTGCAATCCTTTTTCAGTTAAATCATAATAATCGCCCCTAAAACCAATAATAGCGGCATCGCTTTTTTGTCCTTCTTTTTTTGCAATTCTGTCTGCTTGAAGTCCTGAGGTTGAAATAATATATTTTCCAATAAATTTATTATTTTTTGTGATAACAGTTGTACTATCTTGCCCTCTTTCAAAGCCTGTAACCTCTTGAGAGGTTAGTACCATACTTCCATTGTTTTTAGAATTAATTATTTCTTTGTATTTTTTTGCTACATCGCCATAATCTATAATTCCAGTACAGCCAACTCGAATTGCGGCAATGCCTTCGCAGAATGGTTCTATTTCTTTTATTTGTTTGGAGTTTATTATTTCCATACCCTCAACACCATTTGCAACACCATTATTAAAAACTTTGTTCATATGCGCTAATTCACTTTCGTGAGTAGCAACAATTAATTTTCCGCAAATCTCGTGAGCAATTTTATAATCTTTTGCAAACTGAACTAATTCTCTTCTGCCGTCTACACAATTTTTTGCTTTGTAAGAGCCGGGTTTATAATAAATACCACTATGAATTACGCCACTGTTATGAGACGTTTGATGTTGCGCCACATCTTTTTCTTTTTCTAAAACCAATATAGTTTTGTTTGGGTGATAGGTGCAAAGTTTATATGCGGTAGCTAAACCAACTATGCCTCCGCCAACAATAATAATGTCAAATTTTTGTTCCATAATTAGTGTATAAATGTACCAAATAAAGCTGAAAATTTTGAGTTATATTTACATATAGAAAAATTTAAAAAACCAATGAAAATAATATGTATAGGGCGTAATTATGCTGAACACGCTAAAGAAATGAAATCGGAATTACCTACCGAACCTGTTTTTTTTATGAAACCTGATACGGCTTTATTAAGAGAAGGTGATTTTTATTTTCCGGATTTTACAAAAGAATTACATCATGAAATTGAATTGGTTTTAAAAATTTGTAAAGCAGGAAAGCATATTGAAGAACAATTTGCTCATAAATATTATGATGAAATTGGTTTAGGAATTGATTTTACAGCCCGCGATATTCAGGCAATATGCAAACAAAAGGGATTGCCTTGGGAAAAAGCAAAATCATTTGATAATAGCGCGCCCATTGGAACATTTATAAAAAAGGAACAGTTAATGTTAAATGATATTAATTTTGAATTAAAAATTAATGGTCAAACAAAACAAATTGGCAACTCAAAAGATTTAATATTTACGTTTGATAAAGTAATAGCATATGTTTCAAAATTTGTAACATTAAAAGTTGGCGATTTAATTTATACTGGTACACCCGAAGGAGTTGGCCCTGTTAGTATTGGTGATAATTTAGAAGGTTTTATAAATAATGCTTCCATGTTAAAATTAACTATAAAGTAAAAATTGTGTTTAAGAAAATTGCATTGTTATTTGTTAAGTTTTATCAGTATTGTATTAGACCATTATTGCCTGATGCTTGCAGGTACTCGCCTTCATGCAGCAATTATGCCATTGAAGCCATAAATAAACATGGTGCTTTTAAAGGTGGTTGGCTGGGGTTAAAGCGCATTTTTCGTTGTCATCCTTTTGGCGGTCATGGATACGACCCAGTGCCATAATCGTATTAATTTTGTAAATTTGATTTATGTCTAATTATAAAATTTATTTTACTTTAATATTATTTTGTTTCATTTTGTTGTCGTGTAAAAAAGATGATAAAATCGAAAAAACTGAAACAGTTTTACCAGAAATTTCTCAATCTAAAGTGGTTTTTAATTTTAAAGTGCTTGCTGATAATCAGCCATTAATTAAAGATACAAAATGGTATGCTAATGCTTTTGGTGATAGCTTTACTGTTAATATGTTTAATTATTATATTTCTAATTTAAGATTTAAAAAAGATGACGGCTCTTATTTTTATGAACCTGAAAGCTATCACTTAATACAACATGCAAAAGGATCAACAACGTTTACAATTAATAATTTTCCTGTTGGAAATTATACTGAACTCGAATTTTTAATTGGTGTTGATAGTTTAAGAAATTTTAGTGGCGCTCAATCCGGCGATCTTTCTCCCGATAGTATTATGTTTTGGGAATGGAATTCGGGTTACATATTTTTTAAACTTGAGGGACAATATAAAACAATACTTTCGCCTATTCCAAACAATTTTGCTATGCACATAGGAGGTTTTAAAGGAAAATATAAAAGTATCCAGAAGTGTACATTTAATCAAGGTTTTAATTTGATAACTTCAAAAGAAAATACTTCCAGAGTATTTTTTAAAACAAGTATAAACGAAATTTTTATAAACCCGTTAATTATTGATTTTGACACGTATAGTGTAATTGGCATTGATCAAAAATCAAAAAACATATCAGATAATTACAAGGATATGTTTAGTCTCGATCGCATCGAAAATTAATATTGTAACTTAATAAAGAAATTAAATTATACCCTTATAAAATTCTCAGTAAAATATTTTCTTTTTTTGTTTGTTTTTACTAAAGCAATCTCTCAAAATATAATTATTCGAGGTAAGGCTGATAAATCCTACGCAGGAAAAGTAATACAACTATTTTCGTTAAGTGATTATATTACCAATATAAAACAAAAAGAAGATCAAGACACCATTCAACAAGATGGTTTTTTTGAACTTTATTTTCAGTCAGATTATACTCAACCTGTTTTTTTAAGAATCCAAAATGTAACAGCAAAGTTGTATGTTCAACCCGATTATGTTTATGGCATAACTATTCCGGAAGTAGATAAGGAATATGATTATAATAACGATGCCGAATTGCCCGTAAATATTGGTATTATTGGAGCCGATTCAACTGAGTTAAATGTGCTAACATTTGATTTTCAAAAACAATTTAACGCCATGTTTGATGCTAAAGATGGTAGGTTTTTATCACGAACCAAGATGTTTAAACGCGCAGATACGCTTAAATTAATTTGTGATAATAAATATAAAACTATTAATAATAATTATTTTTTAAGTTATGTTGATTATTCTATAGCCTCTGTTAATGCCAGTGTTTCAAGAGGAGAAAATTATCTCATAAATGGTTATATCACCAATAAGCCAATTTTATACTATCATTATGAATACATGCAGTTCTTTAATACCTGCTTTAAAGGTTATTTAAATGCTTTTGCCTCGTCTCAAAACGGACAGTCGTTATATAATATTATTAATGTTAAAGCGGATTATAATTTATTGACTGATTTTTTAAAGAAAGATAAGTTTTTAAAACCTGACTCATTACGCGAATTGGTTATTTTAAAGAATTTATGGGATTTTTATAATAGTCCCGATTTTAACGCTACAGCAATTGTATCCATGGTTTCTCAGTTTCAGCAAGCCACAAAAAATAAACAACACAAAAAAATTGCAAATACCATGCTCCTGTATTTTAATAAAATGCAAAGTGGTTCTGTAGCTCCCGATTTCTCTGCAAGAACAAAAGACGGCACAATAGGTACTCTAAATTCTTTTAAAGGCAGATGGGTATATCTAAATTTTTTCTCAACTAAAAATGCCGAAAGTTTAAAAGAAATGCCTAAGATAGATGCCCTACGAAAAAAATTTGGAGACAAAATTGTTTTTGTAAGTGTTAACCTCGACGACAGTTTAAAAACGTATTTAACGTATGTAAAAAGCAATCCAAAATTTAATTGGGCAATTTGGTATAATTATGATAAATCTTTTTACAAAACCGCAAAGGATAATTATTTTGTTTTTGGAACGGAAGCATATTTTTTAATAAATAATTTTGGTTATTTGGCACAATCACCGGCCTTGTCTCCTTCAAAAGGAATAGAGTATAAATTAAACTCTCTTTTTAAATCGGCAAAGCGTACCACAAAAACCGGAATTAGATAAACATAGTGAATACAGAAATTAATAGTAATTCTATTTGGCCTCATCAAATTGTTTATGAGGATAATCATATTGTAATTGTAAATAAATTACCATCAGAAATAGTACAGGCCGACAAAACGGGTGATTTGCCTTTAAGCGAAAAAATTAAAAATTTTATTAAACTTAGAGATAATAAACCCGGCAATGTGTTTTGTGGTGTTATTCATAGGTTAGACAGGCCGGTAAGCGGCTTGGTTATTTTTGCGAAAACAAGTAAAGCACTTACACGTTTTAACGAATTATTTAGAGAAAAAACAATTAAAAAAACATATTTAGCTGTTGTAAAAAACAAACCTCCAAAAGTATCGGACACGTTAATACATTATGTAGTTAAGAACGAAAAAAATAATACAAGTAAAGCGCATATTAAACCGGTTGCAAATGGTTTAAAAGCAGAGCTCGATTACGAGTTGATTGCCTCGTCAGACAATTATCATTTAGTTAAAATTAATTTACATACCGGTAGGCACCATCAAATTCGCTGCCAATTGGCCGCAATAGGTTGTTCAATTAAAGGCGATTTAAAATATGGTTTTGCAAGAACTAATCAGGGAGGATTTATACATTTACATAGTTTTCAAATAGAATTTATACATCCAATAAAACAAGAATTAATTTCAGTAAAAGCATTCCCGATAACAAGCGATCCTGTTTGGAATTTTTTCAGTTCTAATAAAAAATAGAAAGTTGATTAAAAAATAGCACGTAAATTATTTTTTTGTTTTCTTTTTTGGTTCCAAAGATTTGTTTTTTTCTTGATTAATTTCAGTCATTGTCTTTCTTAAATCTTTTATCATAGCTACTAAATCGGAAGTTTTTATTTTACTGTTTTTATAATCTGCAATTTCTTGTTCATTTATAAAGTAAAAAAATAAATTTTCGCCAAGTACTTTATTTATTTTAATGAGCAGTTGAGTATCTATACTTGATTTGTTGAAAATTTTATATGCATTGCTTCTTGTGTAATTTATCTTGTGTGCAAAATCGGTAACATCAATATTTTTTGATTTTAAGACAGTTTTTATAATGGAACCGATATGTATCGACATGGTATGCAAAATTCAACAATCAGTCTACAAAAGGCTAATTACAAGTGTTCCTGTATTTTATAAATTTGTATCCAATTTGGATAATTAATAAAAAATATAATTATATTTGTTTTTAAGATTTTTGAAAATGGTTTTAAAAAATTATATTCTGTTTATTCTGTTTTTCATTGTTTTATTTTCATGTAGAAAAAAAAATGAAGAGAATATAAATTCTTTGGCATCAAGTGCCGGAAAATTTCCTGAACCGCCACAAAATTCAGAAAGATACTCTAATCCTGAAATAGATAGTACTTTACAAGGCACAGCCTATATTAAGTGCACAACTCAAACGGTTAATGTAGTTAAACGTCTAGAAGATTATCAATATTTCTATAGCCAAGATTACGCTGAAATTTATCCTGGAAATATTGTTCAAGGAAAATTTTTAAAAGACGGTCGGCTAAGCTCAATAGGTGAATTTAAGCGCCAAGATTTAAATATTTTAATGCAAAACTCAACCAGGTCAAAAAGTATTTTAGTGTCAGATCCTAATAGAGAAAGTTTAACAAAAGCAGTAACTAATAACGACTATTATTTTTATTTTGATCCGCCATTATTTACTTATGTAAATTGTGTAAGAGCATACTCTAAACAACAAGTAACATTAAGTTTTGGTATTAATGCTAATTGGTTATTAGCGAATGTTGGCGCTAAATTTGAAGTAACAAATGAAGTTGGAAAGAGTACAGTTTTTATTCAGTTAAAGCAAATCTATTATACCGCATCTGTTGGTTATCCTGATAAGGCAAGTGCGTTTTTTGATAAAAAGGTTAAAGCAAAAGATCTTAAAAATATTTTCACACAAGAAAATCCACCTGCTTATATTAATTCAGTTTCATATGGTAGAATAGCAATTGCAAAAGTCACCTCTTCTTATACTAAAGATGAAGTTATTGCAGCATTGAATGCAAATTTTAAAGTCTATAATGTAAATTTAACAAGTCAACAAACACAAATATTAAACTCTTGTCAATATGAAGTTATTGCTGCCGGTGGCCCTGCAATAGACACTTGGGATATTACTAAATTAAGTAATTATTTTACCGAGGGAAATACTTTTACAAACAGAACAGGTGCAGTTCCGGTTGCATATACAGCAAATTATCTCGTTGACAACTCTCCATTTATTACCCATACAGTTACCGATTATGTAAAACGAGATTGTTATTAGTTAACAAATGAAAAATATAATTTATATAATACTATTTAGTGTATTTGTTACAGCCTGCAAAAAAGCAGAAATTGACCCTGAAATTAATTTCGATGACAGAGTTGTTCCTTATAAAATTATTGACGAAACCTTTAGGGTTGGTTCAAGAATAAGTTTAGTAGGTAATAATAATCGAGTAGTACGATCAATCACATTGCCTCGCAGGTCTCTTTATTGGTGTTATTGGGTTGGTGTTGGCGAAGGGCCTGTTAGTGATTTAGCTAAAATTGTAATACCGTCTGCGGCGGCTAAATACACTAGCGACCCTGTTGTAGCTTATGGTTGGAAGTTTATAAGCATACTTAACGCAATTAATTCTACTGGTGGTAATGTTGATTTATTTTATTGTGATAAACAAAATAAGAATTTATTTATGAGTGGAGCCAATACATTTGCTCCATATCCTTTTTTTCAATGCCCGCAAACAATAACTAGTTATGCAATAAGAGAAACTATGGATGCGCCAATTTTAAGAGACAGTACTTTTTATGCTACGTTTTATAACGACCATCCTACCAGCGGAGAAGATGTAACATTTAAAGTTTGGGCTTATGTTATAAAGGAATAATTAATTTATAAAACTAAAAAAATAAATATGAAAAAAACAAAATTAATTCTATGCTTTTTTATGATATTAAAAATTTCATTTAGTAAAGCACAGCTCTACTTTAGGAATAATACTGAAGAGCCTGTTTATGTTACAGTTTGTACATGGTATAGCGGTGGAGATTCCAAGTACTGGGGTACTGAAGGTTGGTTTAAAGCAGATCCTGGAGAAAGAGTTCAAGTTAGCAGTGCTATTGGTTTTAATGACAATATTTATTACTATGCTTCATCAGATATTAGCGGTAAAAAATATACTGGCGATTACTCTTTTCTTGTAGATCCGATAAATGATTTTTTTATTAAAAATGCAGATAAAGCATATCAGAAAAAGCAAAACCCTAATTATGAATGGAGGAAATTTAGGCATGTAGATATGAATACAGCCTTATTACAGACAAAATATACTATTGAGTTGAATTATTAATCGTAAATGAAAAATAAATATGAGAATAAGATTACTGATTTTAATGTTGTTATTTTTAACTTTTGCTAATATCAGCAAAGGACAAGTTTTGTTAGAAATATTAAAAGCTCTAGCCAATGAAAATACAACTACTGAAACAGCTTCTAAGAATAATAAACCGAAATATTCTACAAGAAATTTAATAACTACATCTTTTATTGTAAATTCTTCGTCAAAGGCAAGATCCTCTGACGGAAAGACTAGAGAGGTTGTTAAAATCAATCTTCCAAAAGGAACAAAAAAGTGGTATTACCGAGTAACGGTTTTGAACGTTAATTCGAATTATACTTATCAAGATAATGAATCATTTCATTATTTATTAAGCAAAAATAAATTCATGAATACCTATAAACCAACAGATGAGGCTGTTGACTTTTATATTTTAGGTCATTCAGGTGATGTAGAATCATTTTTAGTAACCGGTAATGATAATTTTAAGGTTTACCAAGCTTACACTAAGAAAGCAACAAACTCTTTTATTGGTGAATGCGCGCTAGTGCAAGAAAATTTATGGTAGGGATCAAAAACCCAAATTATTTTGTAGGCTTGAAAGTAATTGTTGAAGTTGTTTCATACGGTGAGTATGATTAATTGTAATAACCTCATTGTTATAATTATAAAATGGTAATTCAAAACAATAATGTATTATTTAATTAAAGGTTAAACTAGAAAAAGAAATTTAAGCTTTTTAGGTTAAGAAAAAAAATACTTATATGATAAGTGAAGAAAAAATGATATTTAACAATGTCTTTGGTTCTGTGACAGATAAAAGAATAATTATCAATTACAGAGATGGCGCCGAGGATATTCCCCTCGCACAAATTAGTTCAGTAAGTTTTAAACATGAACGTAGTTATTTTTTTTCTTTCGGTGGTTTTATTGCAGCTATTGCTGTTTTATTTATTATGCTTTCATTGATTAATGCTATGCCTGGTGGTATGGTATTATTTATGGTTTTGGTAATTATTATAGGTATCCTTTCCGGTATTGCTAATTGGATAGGACACCACAACATAATTATTAGTTCAAACGGAAATAATAGAAAGCCTGTAAAAGTTGAAATGGCTAAAACTCGCGAAGGTAGACAGTTTACAGATGCAGTTAAGAAACAAATAATCAAATAAGTCAAAATGAAAAAAACATTTATAATTTTTTTTAGTACATTAATAATAAGCTGTGATAATTCTTCATCAAGCATTGTTCCAAAAAGTCCCGAAGAGTTAAAAATGGAACTTAAAATTCAGGAACAAAATAATCCGCTACTTTATTTATCGTCAGATAATGCAACGATGAAACGTAATCTTGTGAAAGAAGAGGGATTATTTAGGGATGCTGAATATGATGGTTATTTGATAGAAGGCACGATAAAAAATTCTGCATCAGTTGCACGATTTAAAGATGTGGTATTAACGGTTCAATTTTATTCACAGACAGGAACAGTAATCGAAGAAAAGGATTTTGTTTTATATGAGTTTTATGAACCAAATGCAACAAGAAATTTTACACTTAAATTATATCCTCCTGAAGCAATGGATAAGTTTGGAGTTGAGATTAAAGGTGCAACCCCAGATGAATAAAAAACAAAATTTATTATTATGAAAAAAGATATTTTATTACTTCTAGCCTTTCTTTTTCTATTTAATAAAGTTGATTCTCAGGAATTTGTTCCTGGATACTATATTATAAATTCTACTGCAAAATTCGCTGTAATAACACCAAGTGGAGATGATTTTATTGAGAATACAAACTTAACTAATTGTTATGGTTATCCAAATATTGATTACATAAAGGTTGTTGCAGGCGAAGTTGTTATCGCTTATGAATTAAGCTCAGGCAAAGTTCTATCATTTTATCCAAATGGTAGGCAAGTTGTATTTGATAATATAAATAATTTAACAAAGGCGCCAACTCCTGTAGGAGCAGGAATTTGTATGCTGACCGAAAGTATTCAGCTTTTAGATGGTTCTACACTTGAAGCAAATAACTATTATTGGGCAATTTCTCAAGATTTATCCAAGTCAACAATAAAAATTCAAGTTGCAGAAGGAAAAGTATTTGAAGTTCCTCAAAGTAATGTTTTATTGTTAGGAGCAATATTAAAGAAGGAACTTAAAGATTTACAATTGAAACAAGTAGATAATTAAACTTTTTTTTTAGTTTTTTTACCTCCATCAACAAATAAACAATTTACTCTTTAATAAACTTAATGGTTTTGCTGTTATTATCGCTTCTCACGTGTAAAAAATAAATTCCGGCTTTTAAAAACGAAACGTCAATTGTATCTTTTTCAAATTCTGTTGCGCTAACTATTTCTCTACCATCTAAGCTATAGATGGTTACTTGACAGTGTTCAGAGATAGCTTTTAAACGTAGTTCAGATTTTACCGGATTGGGATAAACTAATATACTTGCAACATTTTTTTCCTCGGATTTAATTCCAGTTGTATTATAATAACTGCAAGCGCATTCAGCCCACTTATTTTGCAATGCCCTGTCTTTTGCTGCGTTACTATTACTGTTGTAGGTGTTAGGTATACCAATTACGGGCCAGTTATGAACTCCTGTATTAAAGCAAAGAGGACGTTGTGCCCCTGTGTAATACAAACTAGTTTGCGGTAAATTATTAGTGCCACCTGGCGTTAACACATTTTTTACCATGTTACCGTATTCTAAATTACCATTACCAACAATGGTATATAAACCTAAGGATGCCGATGGATTTGTAATTTCTAATCCCAAAAATTGGGTAGTGTCGGTTGCCGGCCCTGTATTCATGAATAAGCCGTATAATTCAGATCGGTTTCTGAAAAGTGTATTGTAAGGTCCATTTTTTGCATGTGAATTATCAATAACCGTGTTTTGATTTATATTGCCTTCGCATAAATTTGAAAACGGGTAGTTACCATGAAAAACAATATCGCCGGCACTATTGCTCGGAAAAAATGATTGCACCCAAAACGGATTAATAGAGTAATTATAGCCGCAAACGTTGCCATTGGCACCCGCTTGAAAAAGTATGCTATGTCGCAGATTTTTAAAAATATTGTTTTCAATCTTGCACTCATTAGCACTATATTGAAACGCAATGCCGTAACCTTGTCCACTGCCACCATAAGCAAACGCGTGATGAAAGTATGAATTGGTAACATCAATATTAGAACATCTGTTTAATTCAACATGCGCATAGTTGGTAGAATCTCCTTCAATTCCATGAATCCAGCATTGTACAGCCCTGTCAAAACTAAATAAAGAAGTTTGTCCCGAAGTAGCATCTAATCTATGAACTTGCATGCACTCAAAACCAATGGCTTTACGTGGATTTATTTTTTTTAGTTTAGGCTGCAATGCTAGTTTATAATAAAAACGAAACGGCGAGTTAAATGTTAGTTTATTTCCTGCAATGCTTTTAATTTGCATAATTTGACCTAGGCTTCCGTAAGCCCACGAACTAGCCATGTAGGCGTTATCTGTGCATTGTAGGTAAACCCATTGTCCAACTGCGAAAATAGCCGGGTTTAAAACATTTACCCAATTACTGTCTCTTACACCCGGACTAGAAAAGCTTGTGGTGTCTGCATTAACTTGAGTTCCGTAAATATTAATACAATTATTTAATACACCCGATAAATTAAATTTTAGTTTTGTGCTGTCGTAACCCGCACCTTTAAATGTTATACTGTCGCGGTTAACCGAAACCTGTCCGGTAAAACTATAAACACCTTTAGGGAAATATACAACACCACCTTTATTATTTAAAGCCGCAATGGCATTTGTTAAGGCGTTATTATTGGCGAGGCTGTTTGTGTTGTTACCACCAAAATTCATAATATTTACTGTTTGCGTGTAGCTTGGTTTAATACCTTTAAAGCCTGCATCTTTCCAGTTAAATGTTTTAATGTTTGGTGTTTGGGCAATAATAAAGTTTAAAGCTAAAACAAGAAAAGTGACAAAAATTTTACGCATGGTGTAATTAGTTTATTTAAAATATAATTAATTGAGATAATCAAAAATAATAAAAAAAATCAGGCAATCTTTCTACTAACAGTGCTATTTTATTAAATGCCCGACGTTAAGATTTGGTTCAGTTTATATTTTTGTTATTTTGCATAATACAATGGAAAATTTAAAGGTTTATTCAAAAGATTTAGTTTTAAAATTAACCCGCAAACGAAGCGGCGAAGTAAAAGTTGGAGAAACAGTTGACGCAACAACCGGTAATTGGAAAGAAGATATTAAAAATAGTAATTGTAAGTTTGTAATAATAGGCATCCCGGAAGATATTGGAGTTAGAGCTAATTATGGAAGAGGAGGAGCCAATACCGCATTTAAACCTGCTTTAGAGAGTTTTTTAATTCAACAGGATAATCATTTTTTTAATGCGCAATCAGTATTTGTTTTAGGTGAAATTAATGTTGATGATTTAATGGAGAAAGCTTTACATCTGGATACAAAAAATAAAAATGAGATCAATAAGCTACGCGAACTGGTATCTAATATTGATACAAGGGTAAGCGCCATTATTAAAGAATTAATTTTACTTCATAAAATTCCAATAATAATTGGTGGCGGACATAATAATGCTTATGGCAATATAAAAGGTGCTTCTGCAGCATTAAACAAAAAAGTAAATGTAATTAATTGTGATGCGCACCTCGATTTCAGACAATTAGAGGGAAGACACAGTGGCAATGGATTTAGCTATGCGTTTGAAGATAATTTTATAAATAAGTATGCTGTTTTATGTATGCACGAACAATACAACAGTAAACAGGCCTTAGATAAGTTTATGAAAAACACATCAAGACTTTTTTTTAACTCCTATGAGTCTGTTTTTGTTAGAGAGGAGATTGATTTTCATACGGCTATAAAACAATGTATTGGTTTTGTAACTGAAGAAGTTTGCGGTGTAGAAATAGATTTAGATGCCATTACCAATGTACCTTCAAGTGCCAAAACAAGTAGCGGTATTTCGCCGGTTCAGGCAAGACAATATGTTTATAATTGCGCCAAAAATTTAAATGTAGCCTACTTGCATATAGCAGAAGGAGCACCTGTTTTGTCGCACATTAAAGCTGATAATAAAACTGGAAAATTAATTGCCTACTTAATTAGTGATTTTATTAAGGGATTTGAAAATTGATCCATGAATTTTTTTAGTCTTTATTTTTTGATTGGTGTCATAGTTATGCTCTATTAATTAGTGTTAATTTAGAACATGTTATTACGAATAAACGAAAAAAATATTCCCTCATCAACTATTTATAAAATAGCAGATTGTTTAAAAAATGGTGGTGTTATTATTTATCCTACAGATACTGTATATGCTTTAGGTTGCGACATAACTCAGCAAAAAGCAATCGAAAAAATTTGTAAACTAAAAGGGATTAAGCCTGAAAAATCTAATTTTTCTTTTGTTTGTTCAGATTTAAGTCATTTATCTCAATATACAAAGCCTATTTCAAATACAGTTTTCAGAATTATGAAAAAAGCGTTACCTGGGCCATATACGTTTATTTTGGAGGCAAACAAAAATGTTCCGAAACTATTAAAGCAAAATAAAGATACTGTTGGTATTAGGGTTCCTGATAATTTAATTTGTAAAGCAATTATTGAAAATTTAGGTAAACCATTATTGTCAACAAGCCTTCATGATACTAACGACGATATTACAGAGTATTATTCTGACCCGGAGCTAATTTATGCAGCGTTTGAGGAAAAAGTAGATATTGTAATTGATGGCGGATTTGGTAATATTTATCCATCTACAGTTTTTGATTGTTCAAACGAAGAGATTCTGGTGGTGAGAGAGGGGCTTGGTAGTTTGGATGTTTTGAAATAATTATTCGTCTGACGTTTTACCCGAGTTAAATTATATTTTATTTGTGAGTTAAGTTAACACTTACACGTTTAAAACTTTAAAATCTCAAAATTAAAGCCGTTTTTTTAATTGGTAACTTTTAGAGTTAAATTTAAAAAACAAAAAACATGAAAAAACAAGTTACTTTATTGGCATTAACATTAGGTTTATCCAATGTATTTGCGCAAGATTTGCTAGACAAAAAGCAACGTCCAATTTTACCTGAGGCAAAAGACTGGGGTATTTCTATCGACGCAACACCATTTATAAACTTGGCTTCAGACATGGTTCATATTGGCGCTGCAGGTACAAATACGGCAGGATTAAGCTTTAACGGATTAAACGACATACATAAAAACTATTCTATTGCTGGAAAGTATTTTATGAATAACACAACTGCTCTAAGAGGCATAGTAAGAGTGTATAATAACACCAATACGGATGTTGCATTTATTAATAAATTAAATTTAAATCCAACAGCATCTACTTGGCCAAATAATATTGACCCTGAAAAAGTAAAAGATATGAAGAGAACTAACGATTGGGCTGTTGGTATTGGTGGAGGTTTAGAAAAAAGAAAAGGAACCAAATACAGATTACAAGGATACTATGGTGGTGAAGTATCATTAATTTTGGCAGGAAGTGGAGAAAAATACAAATACGGTAATGATATCGTTGCCAACACATCCACTCTTTCTGCTGATGATGATAATATTAAAAAATATACTACTGATTTTGGTACTAACGTTAGCACTGCTGTAGATCATGATGAAAGAACTTTGTCTGTTAGAAATGGTAAAACATTCGCGTTAGCCGTAAGAGGTTATGTAGGTGTTGAATATTTCTTTGCATCTAAAATGTCTATTGGTGGAGAATTTGGTTGGGGATTAGGTTACTACAGAACAGGTAGAGGATCTAAAACTGTTGAAGGTTTAGACAGACTAGATGACAGTGGAACTGCATTTGCAGCTGGTTCTGAAGTTATTGTAAGTGATCAAAAAATCAAGACTGGTGGCGTAGAGAGAGGTTTATTCTTCGGAAACGATAGATTAAATACGGCTGCTCCAAGTCAATTATGGATGAATTCATATTCTCCATCAGGAAAATTAAGCTTTAATTTTTATTTCTAATCTTATTCAATTTACAGAAGGCCATGAAAGGGGCCTTCTTTTTTTACCAATGAAAAAGTTATTTTTATTTTTTTTGTTATCAGTGACGTTATTATCATGTAAAAAAAATGATAATATCGATGATCCCAACATTCCTATAGAGGAGCAAGATGTTAATTATCTTTTTCATCAGGTAAATGCTTACAACACTATTAAAGATGCATTTATTCTTTCGGTTGGTGCTGGCTCAAATAAAAATATTTCAGCGTATAACACATTAAATAATAGTTTATCAATTATTAAAGATTCCATATCAGTAGTTGATACAATGAAAATAATAATCAGTTACGGAACTAACATTGTTTTGTGTAACGATAATAAATACCGTTCAGGTGAAATGGTTTTAAAATACAATAAAACAAAATCATTTTCAGATTCAACAACTTCTTTCAAAATAAATATTCTTAATTTAAGGATGGATTCTGTGACAATTAATGGAATTATAACAGTTAGTAATAAAGGAATTTTAAGTGACACATTAAGTTGGAATGTCGCGTCTTCAATAGTTTTAGCAACAAATAATTTAAAAAGCTTAAGTTTTAACGGCAATCATAGCGTTAAACTTTTAAATACTATAATTGCATATTTAAATAATCTTAAACAAGTAAATTTTAACGTTGCTCACTTCGGCATAAAAGGACAAGCCACCGGAACCAATACGTTAAAAAAAACATACTCAGAATTAATTTATCCGCCTATAGAATTTGATTATAATTGCCGTCCGGTAACTGCAAATAATTTCATATCGCCCTTTATTGCAGGAAAAGTATCGCATTACATTAATATGATGTTTTCTAATGATGTGAGCTATATAGATTTTGGAAATAGAACCTGCGATGATGTTATGATTCTTAAAAGAAACGGCTACTCCCTCGCAACAAATTTTCGTTAAGTAAAAAGTCGATTTTTTAATAAATCGTAAAGCCTTAATTAATAAAACATTTTAGGGCCAATTCATATCCTTTTAACCCAAGCCCACTAATACTACCTTTACATTTTGAGCCTGTAAAAGATATGTGCCTAAAGTCTTCTCTTTCAAAAATATTACTGATGTGAACTTCTATTACCGGAGTTTTTATTGCAGCAATTGCGTCAGCAATGGCAATGGATGTATGGGTGTATGCTCCAGCATTTAAAATAATCCCGTGATAATTAAAACCAATTTCGTGTAATTTATTTATTAATTCGCCTTCTACATTACTTTGATAATACAAAAATTCAACTTCTGGATATAGTAATTTTAGCTCATTAAAATAACTATCAAAATTTAAATTGCCATATATCTCTGGCTCACGATTACCTATTAAATTTAGGTTAGGCCCATTAATTATCGCTATCTTCATGGTTTGAATTTAATAAACTTATTTCTTAAAACAACTTTAAATCGAATTTTAATCTACTTGCTTGAAATTAGTTTTTATGAGTAACAACTGGCCTGTTTATTATATAAGATTTAAGCAATTTTTGCAATTAGAAAGGTCGCTTTCAAAAAATTCTATCGATGCTTATGAAGATGATTTAAGGAAGTTACAAAATTTCTCGGAGTTATATTTATCAAGCCAAAACCCAGATAAGTTTACATTTAAGCAGTTACAGGATTTTATCGAATGGATAGCGAAAATTGGGTTTTCTGCAGCTACACAGGCTCGTGTTATTTCTGGAATTAAAACCTTTTATAAATTTTTGATATTAGAAAATGATATAAATCAAAGTCCTGCAGAATTGCTTGAAACGCCTAAAATTGCCAGAAAACTACCTGTTTTTTTAAGTGTAGAGGAGATTGACAAAATGCTTAGCTGCATTGACAGAAGTTTACCCGAAGGAGAAAGAAATTACAGTATGCTCGAAACCCTTTATAGTTGCGGATTGAGAGTAAGCGAATTAATTTCATTAAAAATAACAGACTTACACTTAAACGAAAATTATGTAAAAGTTACGGGTAAGGGTAATAAAGAAAGATTAGTACCAATAGGTAAAAATGCGTCTAAATTAATTAACAATTATATTTTGCAAATACGTTCAAAACTTGAACCAAAAAAAGGTTCTGAAGATATTTTATATTTAAATAGGCGAGGTGCAAGTTTGTCAAGAGTTATGGTTTTTTATATTATTAAAGAATTAGCTCAATTAGCAGGAATTAAAAAAGTTTTAAGTCCGCATAGTTTACGACATTCTTTTGCTACGCATTTAGTTGAAGGAGGTGCAGATTTGCGTGCAGTTCAGGAAATGCTGGGGCATGAAAGTATAACTACAACCGAGATTTATACACATTTAGACCGGCAGTTTTTACGAGATAATATTTTAAGTTTTCATCCCAGAAACAAAAAATAATTAGCTTTGTTATTATATTAAATTTAGTTAATGAAATCCTTTAATGTTCCCGAGTTTTATCGTAGTCCAATAATATCAAAAGTTAAACAGTTCCGTAAGTTGCAGGACCCCAGGAAAAAAGACAACAGCCCAACTGTGTTAGATTATGGCCCAGTAAAATACTATATTGCTCGTCATTTTGGCTTTTGTTATGGGGTTGAAAATGCGATTGAAATAGCATTTAGAGCCTTAGATGAAAATCCGGGAAAACGTATTTATTTATTAAGCGAAATGATACATAACCCCGCTGTAAATAGAGATTTAACAGAGCGAGGAGTTCTTTTTTTGCAAGATACTTTGGGTAAACAATTAATTTCTTTTGATACATTAACCCAGGAGGATATTGTTATGATTCCTGCATTTGGCGCCCCTCTACAATTATTAGAATTGTTAAAACAAAAGGGTATAGAAACGAAATCTTATAATACCACATGTCCCTTTGTAGAGCGCGTTTGGAAAAAATCTGAACAAATTGGAAAAACAAAACACACAATTATTATTCATGGGAAATATAACCATGAAGAAACCCGCTCTACATTTTCAAGAAGTGCCATTGTTAGTGATGCAGTTATTGTAGTTAGAGACATGGAAGAATCAAAGCGTTTGGCAGATTATATTTTGGGTAACAAAACCCAACAGCAATTTGAAATAGAGTTTAAAGGGAAATATTCAGTTGGATTTGAAGTAGAAAAACATTTTCAAAAAATAGGTGTAATTAATCAAACCACGATGCTTGCCACAGAAACAGAAGAAATTGCATCATTTTTTAAATCGGTATTAATAAAAAAGTTTGGAGATCAAGACATAAAAAATCATTTTTCAGATACTAACGATACATTGTGTTATGCAACTAACGAAAATCAAGATGCTTGCTATGGTTTATTGGAAACAGATGCAGATTTGGCAATTGTAATAGGGGGGTATAATAGTAGCAACACATCACACTTGGTAGAATTATGCGAAAAAAAATTTCCAACTTACTTTATTTCTTCAGAACAAGAAATCGAAAGTAATATAATAATTCACCATTTTGATTATCCAAACAAAAAGATGGTAACTACCAATAATTTTCTAGAAAAAAACAACGATTTAAAAATTATTATCACTAGTGGAGCCTCTTGCCCTGATTCGCTATTGGATCAGGTGATAAATAAATTAAATAAATTGATAGGTAATACCAAAAACACTGAAGATGTATTAATTGCCTTAAAAACGTTTAACGATTAATTTTTTTAAAGAATATAATTCATTCAATCTATTTTTCAATTTTATGAATGTTAAATTAAATAAGCCAATTATTTTTATTGATTTAGAAGCTACAGGTTTAAATGTGGCAACAGACAGGATCGTTGAAATTTCATTGATAAAATTAAATATTGACAATAGTATTGAAAAAAAAACACAGCGCATTAACCCTCTGGTTGCGATTCCTGAAAAGGTTTCAAAAATTCATGGTATTTACGATAACGACATAAAAGCCTGTCAAACATTTAAAGAAGCAGCTCCCGATTTATTGAGATTTATTGGAAATGCTGATTTTGCAGGTTATAATTCAAATAAATTTGATATTCCACTTTTGGTGGAAGAGTTTTTACGTGCAGAATTTGATTTTGATATTTCGGGAAGAAAATTTGTGGATGTTCAGAATATATTTCATTTTATGGAACCTAGAAATTTAAGTGCTGCTTATAAATTTTACTGTAATAAACCTCTTCAAAATGCTCATAGCGCAGAGGCAGATGCCTTTGCAACCTTTGAAATTTTTAAGGCGCAGTTGGAGCGTTATGAAGGTGTTGAATGTGAAGATGAAAAAGGAACGAAGTATAAACCAGTAGTAAATGATATTACAAAATTAAGCGAACTTGCTCATAAAACTAAAAATGTTGATTTAGCCGGAAGAATTATTTTTAATGATAAAGGTCAGGAAGTATTTGGTTTTGGTAAACATAAAGATAAACCTGTAGTTGAAATATTTGCAAAAGAGCCTTCTTATTATAATTGGATGATGCAAGGTGATTTCCCTCTTTATACAAAAAAAATTATTACTCAGATTAGGTTAAAAATGAAATAAATTAAAATTAAATCTTCAGCAAATTAAATAATCAGGATAGATTTGATTTTTTGAGAATTGTTACTATTTTTTTGGAATAATTAGTCCAATAATTATTTTTACAAAGATTTTATGCCAAGAATAAAAAAATTTGATCGAGAAAAGGTCTTAGAAGCAGCCACTAGTGTTTTTCAAAACAATGGTTATAATGGCACGTCGATTGATGAACTTTTAACTGCTACAGGATTAAGCAGAAGCAGCTTATATGATACATTTACAGATAAACATAATTTGTATATACAATCCCTAGAATTTTATAAAAACAAAAACTCGGCCCAAATAAAAAACATAAATAATAATAACAATAATGGGTTGGAGAAGATTGAAACATTATTTAATAAAGTAGTGTCATATTTAAAAAATAATCCAAATGATAACGGTTGTTTTTTAGTAAATGCAGCAACAGAAATGAGCAAACAATGTTTTAAAACAGCTCAGGTAATTTGTAATGATAAAATTGAAGTTCAAAGCATTTTTAATGAGTGGATAGCGGATGCTCAAAAAGAGAAACTAATACCAAATGTTACAGCAGTAGAAAGCTATAGCCAATTTTTATACAATGCATTGTGTGGTTTAAGAGTGTTAAGTCAGAGTGGTGCATCAGAAAAAGAATTGTATAATGTTGTAAAAATTACGCTTAAAATATTTAATTGATGAAATTTATTGATACTCATACACATTTATATTCCGAAGAATTTAATAAAGACAGAATTTTAGTAATTCAAAAAGCAATTAATAACGGTATTAAAAAATTTTATTTACCCAATATAGATTCATCTTCTGTTGAAGGAATGCATGAACTAGAATTGGAATTTCCTAATAATTGTTTTGCAATGATGGGCCTTCACCCATGCAGTGTAAATGAAAATTTCGAAGAGGAATTATTAAACGTGCAAAATTGGCTAAAAAAAAGAAAGTATTCGGCAATTGGAGAAATTGGCATTGATCTTTTTTGGGATAAAACATTTTTAAAGGAACAGAAAATTGCATTTGAAAAACAAATTAAATGGGCTATAGAATATGATTATTCAATAATTATTCACTGCAGAGAGGCATTTGATGAGGTATTTGACATTTTAAGTTCATTTAAGAATTTACCCAAAGGTATTTTCCATTGTTTTACTGGAAATATTGAACAGGCAGAAAAAATTATTCAGTTGCAGAATTTTAAATTAGGAATTGGAGGCGTGCTTACTTTCAAAAATTCTGGTTTGGATAAAGTGATTGAAAATATCGATTTAGTTAATTTTGTTTTGGAAACCGATGCACCTTATTTGTCGCCAATTCCATTCAGAGGTAAACGAAATGAACCGATTTATTTACTTGAAATTGCAAAAAAACTTGCTGAAATTAAAAATATTTCGGTAAGCGAAGTGGCTGAAATTACTTCAAAAAATGCTGAATTTATTTTCAGATAACTAAAGACATACAATTTGTGTTTTTTATGCTAACTAAGTTATTTAATTATTAATTTTAGCTTTATAAGCGATGAAATTAAGCTGTTTTTCTATTAATTTAAGATTAAAATACACTTTCACTAAAAAAAAGTTTGTTGTATTAAAAAAACTTCTTAAATTTGCACCCCTTATTTAAGGAAAAGACTAAAATTTTACAAAGTGGACGCATTAAGTTATAAAACAAAATTTGCCAATAAAGTTTCTGCAGAAAAGGAATGGTTATTGGTTGACGCAGAAAATGAAGTTGTTGGTAGATTAGCTTCAAAAGTAGCTATGCTATTGAGAGGTAAGCATAAGCCAAGTTACACACCTCATGCAGATGCAGGAAGTAATGTAATAATTATTAACGCGGATAAAGTTCGCTTCACAGGTAAGAAAATGACCGATAAGGAATATGTAAGATATACTGGTTATCAAGGTGGACAACGTTTCTCTACACCTAAAGAGTTATTAGCTAAAAAACCTGAAGAGATTTTAACGCATGCAATACATGGAATGTTGCCTAAAGGCAGATTAGGACGTGAATTAAATACAAATGTTCGTGTTTTTGCAGGAACTAGTCATGGTCATGAGGCTCAACAGCCTAAGAAAGTAGATTTAAGTAAAATAAAGTAATTTAATTAGTAAATGGAAGTAATTAACACATCTGGCCGTAGAAAAACTTCAGTAGCACGCGCATACGTTACAAAGGGTACAGGTAAAATTGAAGTAAACGGAAGAGAATATCAAGAATATTTTAAGACTCCAACTTTGCATTATTATGTGACTCAATCTCTTAAAGTATCAAACACCTTTGGAGAGTATGATGTTAAGGTAAATGTTGCTGGTGGTGGAATTACAGGACAAGCACAAGCTATCCGTTTAGCTATTGCAAAAGCGCTAGTTGAAGTAAATGCAGATTTAAAGAAGGATTTGCGAGCTGCGGGTCTTATAACTCGTGATCCTAGAATGGTTGAACGTAAAAAATTCGGTCAAAAGAAAGCTCGTGCTCGTTTCCAATTCAGCAAACGTTAATACTTAAGATTAATAAAGAAGATAAATACAAATGTCAGCAAGAACATCATTTAACGAATTACTTGAAACAGGTGCACACTTTGGTCACCTTAAAAGCAAATGGAATCCAGCAATGGCCCCATATATTTATGCCGAAAAAAATGGCATTCATATTATTGATTTAAACAAAACGATTGTTAAGATAGACGAAGCAGCGGAAGCTTTGAAACAAATAGTTCGTTCTGGACGTAAAGTTTTATTTGTTGCCACAAAGAAACAAGCTAAAGATATTGTCGCAGAGAAAATTAAAGCAATTAATATGCCTTATGTTACTGAGAGGTGGCCAGGTGGTATGTTAACTAATTTCGCTACAATCCGTAAGTCTGTTCGTAGAATGAGTCAAATTGATAAAATGTCTACAGATGGTACTTTTGGTAATATTTCTAAACGCGAACGTTTACAATTTTCACGTGAAAGAGCAAAATTAGAAGTGAATTTTGGTTCAATTTCTGATCTTTCTCGTTTACCTGCCGCTCTATTTATTGTAGACATTACCAAGGAACATATTGCTGTTTCAGAAGCTAAGAGATTAAATATACCTACTTTTGCTATTGTTGATACCAACTCAAATCCTAATTTAGTTGATTATGTAATCCCTGCTAATGACGATGCTTCATCTTCTATCTCTTACATCATAGATTTAATGGCAAACGCAATTAAAGAAGGTTTGGCTGATCGTAAGATGGATAAAGAGTCGGGAGCTTCTGAAGAAGCTGACACTAAAGAATTAAGCGCTAATGAGGCTATGGAATTAGCAGACGGCATAGTTATAAAGGGTGCAAAAATTTCTAATGAGGAAGAAAACTCGGGAAATAAAAAACCTCGTCGCAGAGTGACAACAGCAAAAAAATAATTTTAATGATAATAATTATAAGCGGTCATTCTGTTATCAGGCTGACCGTTTTTTTTAAATAATAATACTAATAATTAAAAAAAAATAACATGGCTATTACAGCAGCAGAAGTTAATAAGTTACGTCAGCAAACAGGAGCTGGTATGATGGATTGTAAAAAAGCTTTAGAAGAAAGCAATGGAGATTTTGAAGCAGCAGTGGATTTTCTTCGGAAAAAAGGTGCAAAAGTTGCGGCAAATCGTCAAGATCGCGATGCAAAAGAGGGTGTAGTTTTAGCAAAGTCCAGCGCGGATAGTAAATCGGCTGTTGTAATTAGTGTAAATTGCGAAACTGATTTTGTTGCCAAGAACGCAGATTTTATTCAATTTGCTGAAAATGTCGCTAAAATTGCCTTGGATAATAAATCAGACTCTATTGAGTCCTTAAAATTGCTTTCTTACGATGGTAATATTTCTGTTGCGGATAAATTTATGGAGCAAGTTGGTAAAATTGGTGAAAAAATCGATATCGGTTATCTAAGTATGATTACTGCTGAACAAGTTGTAGGATACATTCATCCAGGAAATAGGTTAGCTGTTGCCATTGGTTTTAATAAACAAGTCTCTAATGAGGTTGCAAAAAATATTGCAATGCAGGCAGCTGCAATGTCACCTGTTGCAATTGATAAAGACGATGTTGAACCTTTAATAATTGAAAGAGAATTAGAAATAGCTCGCGAAACTACTCGTGCAGAAGGAAAACCCGAAGATATGGTAGAAAAAATAGCTCAAGGTAAAATAAATAAATTTTATAAAGAATCAACTTTATTAAATCAAGAATATTTTATAGATAATAAAATGAATGTTCGTCAATTTTTGCAAAGTGTCGAAAAAGATTTAACTGTTACTGCTTTTAAGCGTTATTCATTGTCTTAAAAAAATCCCGACTATTAGTCGGGATTTTTTTTGCAATTTAAATTAAATATTAATTTTTTATATGAAATATAAAAGGATATTATTAAAGCTGAGTGGTGAAGCTTTAATGGGAAAAAAAGGTTTTGGCATTGATCAGGAACGTTTATCTGAATATGCTCGAGAAATAAAGTCTATATATGATTCAGGATGCCAAGTTGCAATTGTTATTGGCGGCGGTAATATTTTTAGAGGAATTCAAGCTGAAAAAGGCGGTATGGATCGTGTACATGGCGATTATATGGGTATGTTGGCTACAGTCATAAATAGCATGGCGATTCAGAGCGCTTTGGAAGTAATTGGTGTTCAAACGCGTTTGCAGAGCGCCATTAAAATGGAGCAAATTTGTGAACCTTTTATTCGAAGAAAGGCTGTTAGACATTTAGAAAAAGGACGTGTTGTTATTTTTGGAGCTGGAACAGGTAACCCCTATTTTACAACTGATACAGCAGCAACTTTAAGAGCAATTGAGATTGAAGCAAATGTAATTTTAAAAGGGACTCGTGTGGATGGAATTTATTCAGCAGACCCTGAAAAAGAACCTTCGGCTATAAAGTACGATAAAGTTTCTTTTGATGAAGTTTATAGTAAAGGTTTAGAAGTAATGGACATGACCGCTTTTACATTGTGTAAAGAGAATAAACTACCGATAATTGTCTTCGATATGAATGAAAAGGGAAATTTAATTAAATTGATTCAAGGTGAAAAAATAGGAACATTAGTTGAATTATAATAAATTAAAGATATTTATAATTTTTCCAAAATCCTTTTGAATTTTTTCCTAAAGCATATAGTTTAATTAAAAAAAATATTTCATTTTTTAAAATTCTATAAAAAAAGCCTGTTTTAATTAAATAAAACAGGCTTTTTTATGAAAAAATTTTTAAACTATTTCTTTTTAGCGTAACGAGTACGAAACTTATCTACGCGACCAGCGGTATCAACTAAAACTTGTTTACCAGTATAAAACGGATGAGAAGTCATTGAAATATCAAGTTTTACTAAAGGATAATCATTTCCATCCTCCCATTTTATATTTTCTTTAGTTTCCGCACATGAACGTGTCAAAAATGAATAACCATTACTCATATCTTTGAATACGCATAGTCTGTAATTTTCTGGGTGTATTTCTTTTTTCATTTTATTTAAATTACGAATTTCAAAATTGGATGGCAAATATACATAAAAAAATATTATCCATGTAATTTGATTTTTTATTTTTTTAAAATAATTTGATTTGTTTTTAATTTTAACAATAATTTAAATTTAGGCTTTGATTTTTGTTTTTTTAAAATACTTTAATTAATTTAGCGCCCTAAGTGTTTAAAAAAATTAACGCTGGTATTAAAAATTTAAATTAAAGTATGAAAAAACTTTTCACAAATTTAGCTATTATTATAGCAAGTATTGATGGTGTTTTGGTGGCACAACAAGACCCACAATTTACTCAATTTACACAAAATAAATTGATTTATAACCCCGGTTATGCTGGTACATCCGGAGCTATTTGTGGTGTTGGGCAATTTCGTCAGCAATGGGCTAGTTTTGATGGTGCTCCTCAGTCAATTGCATTTGCTTTTGATATGCCTCTCACAGGTTTACCTCTGGGTGTTGGATTGAATGTAATTAGTGATAAAATTGGACCTATGAATACTTTGTTCTTGAGAATACCTGTTTCATTTAATCAAACTATAGGAAAAGGTAAGTTAGGAATAGGTTTGGATGTAGGGTTCCTTCAAAAGAAAATTAACAATACTTGGATTACTCCTGAACCGGGAAAGATTGATCCTTTTATCCCTGGAAATTACGATGCGCTAAGTAATCCATCTTTAAACAAAATGACTTACGATTTAGGCTTCGGTGCTTTTTACCAAATTCCAGGTAAAATGTATTTTGGATTATCTAGTTCGCATTTGCCTGCGCAGGTGGTTAAGGGTACTGATAAAATTAATTTTCAAATGTCACGCCATTATTATTTAATGACAGGCTTTACTTTTGATATTAACCCAAGAAATAAAATAACTCCTAACGTTAAAGTTAAGTCTGATGTAGCTGCATCTGCTGTCGATATGAATCTAACTTATATGTGGGATAACATGCTCTGGGCAGGAGTAACATACCGTCTAAATGATGCTACTGCATTAATGCTTGGTTATCAAGGAAAAACAAACGGAGCAAATCAAATTTCTTACAGAATTGGTTATTCTTATGATTTGACAATGTCAAAAATTAAAGGATACACAAGCGGTACACACGAAATAATTTTAGGATTTTGTTTAAATCCGAAAGTTAAAAAGTTATCTGCTTATGGAGATGACAGATTTTTAAATTAAAATAATTGTAACCTTTTAAAACAACTATTCGTTTAAATCAATTACAATTAACAATTATTGTTAATAACTTTAAACAGTAAACTAAGAGTAACTTTTATGTTTATTGTGGTTATAAACTAAAACAAGTAATATGAAAAAACTATTGGTATTAGCATCATTCGTAGCTCTGGTTGCAGGTTGTAATAAACGTGAGGCAGAGTTGATTGGTGTTGTTGGACGAGAAACTTGGTTTCAGCCTGATCCTTTTGGTACTTTATTTATACCTATGGGTAGTTACCATATGGGACCTGATGATGAGGAAACTCCTATGGCCCACACAACTAAATCAAAAATGGTTTCAGTTCAAGCATTTTATATTGATGATTCTGAAATATCAAATAACGAATATCGTCAATTTGTTTATTGGGTTAGAGATTCAATAGCAAGAAAATTGTTAGCTTTTGGTTCGAATGGAAATGCAGAAGATTTTCAGATTTCACAAGATGAGTTTTTATCTATGTGGCCTGTTTATAAAACAGACCAAAATTTGCAAGATCCATACATAAATTGGGAGAAAAAAATAAATTGGAATAGTTCGGATGAAGATTATAGAACTGATTTACAGCCGTTGTATTTGCCAGAAGGTGAGAGATTTTACAATAGGAAGGAAATAGATACAAGAAAGCTAAATTATGAATATTATAGAATAGACATTAAATTAGCAGCCTCTAAAACTAATCGTTTTATTCCTAATAAGTCGCCTGACATACAGGATCCATCACATGATTATAAAAAGTCAGATTATATGAATGGAGTTAGTTTAAATGATGGGCAAAATGGAGCTCCAGGCTCTCCTTCTTCATTGGTTGGCGATCCATCAAAAGATAATAAAATACTTGGTACATACAATGTAAAAGATAAAAGCTCTACAGGTGCAGGGATGCCTCAAATTGATAGAGAACGAAACGGCGTTGATAGGTCTGTTTTTGTTATTAAAGATATTATTAATGTTTATCCAGATACATTGGCTTGGGTGCATGATTATACATATTCTTTTAATGAACCATTGACCAATATGTATTTTTGGCATCCTGCTTACGACGATTACCCGGTTGTTGGTGTGACATGGAAGCAAGCTAGGGCTTTTTCAATTTGGCGTTCATTATTATTGAATAACTATTTAATTGGAACCGGACAATCTATTGTGAATGATTTTCGTTTACCTACTGAAAGTGAGTGGGAATATGCTGCGAGAGGTGGTTTAGACAAATCACCATATCCTTGGGGTGGTCCTTATATTAGAAATTCTCGTGGATGCTTCTTAGGTAATTTTAAACCGATGAGAGGTTCTTACATCGATGATGGAGGTTTTCATTCTGTATATATTTATTCGTATAATCCTAATGATTATGGTCTATACTGTATGGCAGGAAATGTCTCAGAATGGACGAGTAATGCTTTTGATGAATCTGCTTATGATTTTCAGCATGATTTAAATCCTGATTATTTATACGAAGCTCAAGATAAAGATCAAAATGTTTTAAAGCGTAAAGTTATTAGGGGTGGTTCTTGGAAGGATGTTGGCTATTATTTACAAACTAGTGCGAGGTCTTATGAATATCAAGATACAGCAAAATGCTATCTTGGATTTAGAAATGTCATGACATATTTAGGTAGAGCTAAAGGTGATGATATATAGTTAATAAAAAGAATTAACAAACACAAAACAAACACAAAACAAACACAAAACAAACACAAAAATTATGAGTAAATTAGGAAAAGTAAAAGGTTTTAAAAGATTTTTACATCTTGCGTCTTGCATTGGAGCGGCTGTTGTTATTATGGGAGCTTTATTTAAGATTATGCATTGGCCAGGGGCTTCTGCTATGTTAATTGTTGGTTTAAGTACTGAAGCATTTTTATTTTGTTTATTTGCCTCTGATATTCCTCACGAAGAGGTTGATTGGACTTTAGCCTATCCTGAGTTAGCAGGTATGGGTGGACATGAAGATTTAGAAGAGGAGAAGAATAGTTTACCGGTTTCTCAGCAATTAGATAACTTATTAGCTGAAGCAAAAATTGGTCCTGAATTAATTGAAAGTTTAGGTGCTGGAATGAGAGCAATAGGAGACAACGCAGGTAAAATGGCAGATCTGAGCAACGCAACTGTTGCTACAAATGAGTATGTTGATAGTGTTAAAAGAGCGTCAAGTAATGTTTCTACATTAGCCGATACATACCAAAAAGCTGCAGATTCAATGGCTGATTTAGCAAATTCTAATGATGCTGGTTATTCAATAGGCGAATCATTAAATAAAGTATCTAAAAACTTATCAGCTCTAAATGCTACTTATGAATTACAATTACAAGGTAGTAAAACCCACTTAGACGCTACTTCTAAGTTTTATGATGGGTTACATGATTTAATGAAAAATTTACATGACTCAGTTGATGATACTAAAAAATATCGTAATGAAATGGCTCAGTTATCTAATAATTTAACTGCGTTAAATACAATTTATGGTAACATGTTAAGTGCCATGAATTTTAACAAAGCTTAATTCGTTATCTATTTAATTAATAATTTAAAGGAAATTTAATAAAATGGCAGGCGGAGGAAAAGAAACCCCTAGGCAAAAGATGATTGGTATGATGTACCTTGTACTTACCGCTCTTTTAGCAATGAATGTGTCAAAACAAGTTCTTAAAGGATATGTTACTGTTAACGAAAGTGTTGTTAAGAGTAGAAAAAATCTTGAGGAGAACAACAAAAGAGTTACAGAGGCTTTTCAACAAGCAATTGGAGGAAATCCTGGTGCTGGTCCTTATTATGAAAAAGCTTTAGAAGTTCAAAAATTATTACGTACAACTATTGAGTACGTTGATAAAATTAAGGCTAAGGTTATAGAAGTTAATGAAGGTCTTCCATCAGGTGGTGATACGACAACATTAATGTGGGCCCTAAAGAATGGAAAAATTGATGGTTATGATGAGCCAACTCGAATACTTATTGGTGAAGAAGCTAATTCTCCAAAGTCAGGAGAATTTACAGCAGTAGAATTACGTGGTAAGTTAGATGCAATGGTTGCAGGTGTAATTGCTATTATGGATAAAATGCAAACAGATCCTAAAACAAAATTGTACCCTGCAGATTATGAACAGTTAAAAAAGAAAGTATTGTCCATGAAACCTCATGGATCGGGTGAAGAAGAAGATGGTATTAAGATGGATTGGGAAGCTGAAAATTTTTACCATTTACCTGAAGGGGCAGTTGTGTGTAACTTAAATAAAATTGCTGCAGATATTAAAAACATGGAAGCTGAAATGTTAGGTGTTTTTTCTAGTGCCAGTGGTAAATTAGCCATTAAGTTTGATAATATTGTTGCAAGAGTTGTTGCTCCATCTTCTTATATTCAAGCAGGGCAGCCATATGAAGCAAAAATTTTCTTAGCAGCATCTTCTTCTAAATTAGGTCAAGGAGATATGGAAATTTTATTAGGTGTTGACTCTGCTCAAGCTGCTGCTGGTTCTAAAGGTTCTGAGATGGTACCTTTAGTAAATGGAGAGGGTGATTATAAAGCAGGAACCAGTGGTGAGGGTGATAAAGAGTATAAAGGTGTAATCAAATACAAAAATCCTGATGGAACTTTTAAATATTATCCTTTTGAAGGTGCTTATAAAGTAGCCAAACCTGCAGGAACTGTTTCTGCAGATTTAATGAATGTATTCTATGTAGGGGTAGCGAATCCTATCACTGCTTCTGCAGCAGGAATTGCCCCTCAAGAGGTATCCATTAGTGCTTCAGGAGGTGGGGTAAGTTCTGTTTCTAAAGGTAGTGGAAAGTATGAATTAAGATTTACAAGTTCTGGTGAGTGTAACATTACAGTTATGGCTAAAACCAAAGAAGGTACAAAGGCCCAAGGACCACCTCTTAAATTTAAGGTTAAATCTTTACCTAAACCTGAAATAAAAATCAATGGTAAATTCGCTCCACCTGAGATGAAAAAATCTGAGATGTCGATTGTATCAGCGATTGGTGCAGGTGCACCTGGCTTTGATTTTCAAGCTAATTTTGTTGTTACATCATTAGAGGTTGTTGGTAAAGTGAAAGGAAGATTAATTGAGGGAAAAAGTAATGGCAGTTCCTTGTCAGGAGATGCTTTAAAACTTTTTAGAGATGCTGATGCAAATACTAAAATATTTGTTGATGCAACAATTAAAGGACCAGACGGTAAAGTTACAAGAACCACAACTGGTATTAAGGTAATTAGATAGAAACACATTATTAACTGCACATAAATATTATTATAGATTATTATGAGAGTAAAATTTAGTATAGTTTTGTTTGGCTTAATAATATTTTTCGCGAATATTATTAAAGCTCAGCCGGGTGTATTTCAACCAGGTGATTATAAAGATGGTGTGTATGAAAAAGAAAATGCTGTTAACCGTAGATATATACCTTATACGCATTTAAGAGAAGGAGATGTTACTTGGGAAAAGCGTGTTTGGAGAACTGTCGATATAAGAGAAAAAATTAACCAGCAGTTTTACTTTCCAACTGAACCTAACGTAAGTAGAGTTTCTTTTGTTCAGTTGCTTTTAAAATATCTATTAAATGGTTCAATTATGGCTTTTGATGATGAAGAATTTATGATTCCATTAGAAAAAGCAGAAATTAGAGCAAAGCTGGTCATTCCTGGAGATACACAGGTAGTTGAAGATTTTAGAGCAGATGGGTCTTCTTTTGATACAACAAAGGTTACTGCCGCTGATTCAAATTGGGTAAATTATAATTTTTGTGGAATTGACATTAAAGAAGATTGGTTTTTTGACAAACAGAAGTCATCATTAGAGGTTAGAATAATATCTTTAGGAATTGCTGTTACAAGAAAGGGTAAAGCAGAATTGGGATGTAATCCATTATTTTATGTTTATTTTCCTTCATGTAGACCATATTTTGCAAAGCATGAAGTTTTTAATGTTAAAAATGATAGTGAAAGACGAACATTTGAGGATATTTTTTGGAAGAGACAATTTTCTAGTGCAGTTACCAAAGAATCTAATGTTTTTGATAGGAAAATAGAAACATATGCCAAAGGTCTAGATGCCTTATTAGAATCTGATCGAATTAAAGGTGATATATTTAAATGGGAACACGATTTATGGCATTTTTAGTTATTTGCCTTCAACAAAAAACCCTTCAAGTCTGAAGGGTTTTTTGTTGTTAAAAAATACTAAACAAAATGATTTAATTTACAACTTTTTTAATTTTACAAAAATAGATCTATGTATATGATTATAAGAAAATTTATTTTAGTTTATTTTTTGTTATGTGGTTTTGTATTTGCTCAAAAACAAAATTCATATAAAAATTTCCCTGTTAAGATTCAAGGTGTAATCCGTAATTTTTCCGGTAAACAGATTTTTTTGCATCATAAATGGGATGAAATTAATTACACGGATTCAGCAAAAGTAATTGACGGAAAATTTGCATTTAATTTAAAAAGTATCGATCCAAATATGTATTGGTTTACATTAAGTAATAATGTTAACGAACAACCTAATTTTATATTTTTTGCAGATAATGAGCCTATAAAGGCTAATTTAATTGCAGATTCTTTGGTCTACTCCTCGGTAACTGGTGGTAAAACTCAAAATGATTATGTTGAATACAAATCTATGATAAATGCGCTTGTAATTCAGCAGCAACAAATGCAATCTGATTACACAAAAGCGTCTCAAATAGGTGATGGTAACGCCATGAATAAAATTAGAGATGACTTTCAAAACTTAAATAATACGTTTTTAGATCAATTAAAGAACTTTGTTAAAACTCATCCAAAATCTGCTGTTAGTGGTTATATTATTTATAATGATTTAAATAATCCAAATATTCCTATGGAATTTGTAATTGAAACTTTAAGTTATATTGATAAGAGTATTGAAAACACAAAATTTATTAAACTCGCCAACAAACGTGTTGATGGCATAAGAGGCACAATGATTGGTAATAAAGCTACAGAATTTACTCAAAATTCTCCTGAAGGTATACCTATCAATTTAGCTGATTTTAAAGGAAAATATTTACTTGTTGATTTTTGGGCTAGCTGGTGTGGTCCATGCCGTCAAGAGAATCCTAATGTGGTTGCTGCATATAATAGATTTAAAGATAAAGGTTTTACTGTTTTGGGTGTTTCTTTCGATTCAAATAAAGACGCTTGGTTGGCAGCTATACAAAAAGATAAATTAACTTGGCCTCATGTAAGTGATTTAAAAGGATGGGGAAATGAGGTTGGTAAAATTTTTAATATTACCAGTATTCCACAAAATCTCTTGTTGGATAAAGACGGAAAAATTATTGCCAAAAATTTACGAGGTCCGGCTTTGGATGAAAAATTAATAGAGATAATTAAGTAATAAACTATACAAATTACTAATTATACTATTAAATTTGCATTTCTAAAATTTCAATAATTATCATTTAAATTAAAATTATTAAGTATGAAATCGAACAAATTTTTTGCTCTTTTTATTGGTTTAGGTTGTTTTTATAACCAGGCAAAAGCACAAGAGACATTTGTAATGACCATAAATGACAAACAGATTTCTAAATCTGAATTTGAAGCAGTTTATAGAAAAAATAATGGGAAAGAAATTAATAATACTAACAAGTCGGTAAATGAGTATGTTGACTTATTCTCTTTATTTAAAAGTAAAGTTTTTGAAGCAGAAAGTTTGGGACTAGATACGTTAACTTCTTTTAAAAATGAGTTGTCTGGATACCGTCGTCAGTTAGCTGCCCCTTATTTAACTGACAAGAATACAAATGAAAATTTATTGACAGAAGCATATAACCGAATGAAAACTGAGGTTAGAGCTAGTCACATTTTAGTTAGAATTGACGAAACAGCTCTTCCAAAAGACACTTTAGAAGGTTGGACAAGAATTAATTTAATTAGAAATGCTGTTTTAGGAAAAATGCCTTCTGTTATTGAAATTGCCAGCTATGAAAAATTATTAAAAAATCAAACTTTGGTATTTAATGCTTTACGTGGAAAAGATAGTAGTTTATACAAAGCAAAGTTAAATTCCGTGAAAAACTTAGCTGAATACTACAAGTTAGCTAATGATAAATTTATGGATATTGCCCCAAAAACAAGCGATGATCCTTCTGTGTTGGATAATAAAGGAGATTTGAATTTCTTTTCATCGTTAGATATGGTTTATCCATTTGAAAATGCTGCATTTAATACAAAAATAGGCGATGTAAGCCCTGTTGTTAGAACTCGTTTTGGTTACCATATTTTAAAAGTTTACGAAAAGAGAGAGAGTCGTGGTGAAATTTTAGTTTCGCACATTATGACAAAATTTAGCAAAGATGCCACAGAACAAGATAAAGCAAACTCAAAAACCAAGATTGATGAGATATACAGTAAGTTAAAATCTGGACAAAATTTTGAAGAGTTAGCACGACAATTTAGTGATGATAAACAATCCAGTGATAGAGGCGGTCAATTGCAACCTTTTAAAAGTGGCAAATTGCCAAAGGCCTTTGAGGATGCTGCATTTAATTTAAAACACAATGGTGATTTTTCTGAACCGGTTATGACACAATATGGCTGGCACATTATTAAGCGAAACGATTTAAAAACTTTACCTGATTTTAATGAAATTAAAAATGAATTAAAAAGCAGAGTGTCTCGCGATAGTCGCTCGCAAATGGGAAGAGTAGCTTTAATTGAAGGTGTTAAAAAAGAAAATAATTTTAAAGAGAATTTAAAAATCAGAGATGAGTTTAAAAAAGTATTAGATTCAACATATCTTAAAGCTACCTGGAGTTCCGAAAAGGCTTTAAAATTGGGCAATAAAGAAATTTTTAACCTTGGTGGTAAATCATACACTCAAAATGATTTCGCTAAATTTTTAGAAACTCAAATGACATTTAGAAGTCCTACTGATGTGATTGAAATAATGAAAGGTATATACAAAACATGGGTTGAAGAATGTATTGTAAATTTTGAAGATGCGCAACTAGAAAAAAAATATCCTGAATTTAAAAATCTACTTAGGGAATACCGTGATGGAATTTTATTGTTTGATTTAACTGATCAAAAAGTATGGAGTAAAGCAGTAAAAGATACATTAGGTTTAAAACAATTTTATGAAAAAAATAAAAATAATTATTTATGGAATGAAAGAGCCGAAATATCTAACTATAAATGTCTCAACGAAAAAGTAGCAAAAGACGTTAGAAAATATTTAAAGGCAGGAAAATCTGAAAAAGAAATAACTGAAATTGTAAATAAACCATCTCAGTTAAATCTAACTTTAGAAAATATCACGTATTTAAAAGGAGAAAACAAAAACATTGATAATAATTGGAAAGAAGGTGTTTTTGCTAACAACATAGTTGATGATAAAGAGAAAAAGATTTTAGTTACAGTTGTAAATAAAATATTACCACAATCACCTAAATCTTTAGCCGAATGCAGAGGAATGGCAACTGCAGATTATCAAAACTATTTAGAAAAGGAATGGCTTACATACTTAAAAAATAAGTATGTTGTGAAAGTAAATAACGAGGTATTAAGCACAATAAAATAAATCTGATTTTTTATTTTGAACCGGCTAAATAAAATAGCCGGTTTTTTTTTGAATAAGATTTATTCTTTTTTAAAACCATTTGTAATTCTATTTAAATAATATAATTTAAAATGATGGAACTTAAAGATTTTATATTAGATTAAAAAAAATAAGTTAATTTTAGAATTAAATCATATTTTGATTTAGAAAATTATATGCCGTTTATAAATAAACTCATCTTATGTTTAGTTAATGAAAGAAACTTTATTTTCAATAAAATAATTTATGTTCAGTTTTTTTTTCTATTTCTTCTCTTTTCTTGTAACACAAATTCTAAGGATAAAACTATAAGCTCTAAATCAATTGCTGCTGCTGGCGCTGAAGAATATTCTTTTGAAGATTATAAATCTAATTTTATTCAAACAGAATCTTCAAAAGATAGTTTGGCTTTAGCAAAGAAATACATCGAAAATTGGGCAATTGAAACTTTATTTTATCAAGAAGCAATAAAGAAATTAACAGGAGAAGAAATTGATATAGAAAAACAAGTTGACGCGTATAAAAAATCATTAGTCAATTACATTTATCAAACTAAATTAATTGAAGCTAATTTAGATACCAATATCTCAAAAGCAGAAATTGAAGCGTATTATTATGCTCATCAGGATAATTTTATTTTAAAAGAAAATATAGTTAAAGTAAATTATTTCAAAATTCCTTTAAGGGCAAACGGGTTAGATAAAATAAAAGGTTTATTAAAATCAAAA
>JBIJCO010000043.1:0-21488 GCA_044344665.1 Bacteroidia bacterium
AGAACAACTAAAAAAACTTTGTGCTCAAAATGCAGAAAATTTTTTTCTTAACGATAGTACATGGATTTTTTTGGATGATTTAAAAAAAGAAATTCCAAAATTGAGTGATATACCTGATTTTGGTTTAGAGCGAGGAAAAATTATTGAATTTTCGGATGATTTATATTTTTATTATTTAAAAATAAAGGATATAAAAACAAAAAATGGGCTATCTCCAATAAATTTTGAAAAACAAAACATTAAAAATTTTATAATTAACCTCAAGAAAACACAGTTAATTAATGATTATAAAAATCAATTACTTGAAAAAGCTAAGTCTGAAAAAACGTTCACTATATATTAAAAAAAATCCCTTTGTTTTAAAGGGATTTTTTTTGCTTCTTTTTTAAAGAGTTCCTCTTAAGGCTTGTTCTCTTTCAATTGATTCAAACAAAGCTTTAAAATTGCCTGCACCAAAGCCTTTGGCGCCCATACGTTGAATTATTTCATAAAATAGAGTTGGACGATCTTCAACAGGTTTTGTGAATATTTGTAATAAATAACCTTCCTCATCAGCGTCAACCAAAATTGATAATTTTTGTAATTCGTTAATGTCTTCTTTCATTATATCGCGATGCACCCCCAAACGTTTTGGGATATCGTCGTAATAGGCTTGAGGTGGAGGGGGTAAAAATTCTACACCGCGAGCTTTTAATTCGCCTACAGTTTTAATAATGTCATCAGTAGCAAGTGCTAAATGTTGCACACCTGCACCTTCGTAAAATTCAATATATTCTTCAATTTGCGATTTTTTCTTGCCAATGGCGGGTTCGTTAATAGGAAATTTAATACGACCGTTTCCATTGCTCATAACCTTACTCATAAGAGCAGAATATTCGGTTGTAATTTGTTTATCGTCAAAGCTCAAGAAATTAACAAAACCCATTACGTCTTCATACCATTTCACTGTAGGGTTCATTTGATTCCAACCCACATTACCTACCATATGATCTATAAACTTAAGACCAACAGGGCTTGGATTGTAATCGCTATTCCATTCTTTAAATCCCGGTAGAAATAAACCTTTATAATTTTTTCGTTCTACAAACATATGAATGGTTTCTCCATAGGTATAAATTCCTGAACGAATAACTTCACCATGTTCATCATTTTCTAAAGTAGGTTCCATAAATGGTCTCGCACCTCTTTTTGTCGTTTCTTCAAAAGATTTTCTGGCATCTTCAACCCATAATGCAATAACTTTTACGCCATCGCCGTGTTTTTTAACGTGTTCGCCTATTGGTGAATTGCTATTAAGAGCAGTAGTAAGTACAATACGAATTTTATCTTGTTTTAAAACATAGGAAGTACGGTCTTTTAATCCAGTTTCTAATCCGGCATACGCCATAGATTGAAACCCAAAAGCTGTTTTATAAAAATGAGCAGATTGTTTGGCGTTACCAACGTAAAACTCTACATAGTCAGTTCCTAATAAGGGTAAAAAATCTTTTGCGCCTTCAAATATTTTTTCTAATCCGTATTCAACATTTTTTATTTCTTTAGCCATTTTAATTTAGTTTAAACGATTTATTGTAACTAAGTATAATTTTAGTTTGAATAATTTATTTTACAAGTTCAAAGGTAATTTTATTTGATAAGTTAAACAACTAGTTAAATTAATTCGCCAAATAAATCAAAATCGTTTGCGTCTGTAATTCTAACATTCGCAAATTCGCCAAGCCTTGCGTAATCATCAGGTTTTAATTTAACTAGCACCTCATTGTCTACATCCGGACTGTCAAATTCAGTTCGTCCAATAAGGTAATCGCCTTCCTTTTTATCAAACAATACCTTGAATTTTTTTCCGATTTTTTCTTGATTTAATTTAAACGATATCTCTTGTTGAATGGCCATAACTGCATCGGCACGTTTTCTTTTTATTTTTTCGGCAACATCGTCTTTTAATAGGTGAGCATGTGTGTTTTCTTCGTGTGAATAGGTGAAAATTCCAAGTCGTTCAAATTTAGTCTTGCTAACCCATTCCAACATTTCTTCGTGGTCTTTTTCAGTTTCTCCCGGATATCCGGCTATCAATGTTGTTCGAAGAGCAATGCCAGGAACTTTGTCTCTGATTTTATTTACCAAATCAATAGTTTTTTGTTTTGTAATACCACGGCGCATGCTGGTTAACATATTATCGCTAATATGCTGCAAAGGCATATCAAGGTATTTACATACGTTTGATTTTTTATTCATAATATCCAGCACTTCCATCGGAAAACCACTTGGGAAAGCATAATGCAATCTAATCCAATCAATTCCTTCAACGTCAGAAAGTTTATCAATTAAACTTGCAAGTTCTCTTTTTTTATAGATGTCTAATCCATAGTAAGTTAAATCTTGAGCAATTAATAAAAGTTCTTTTGTTCCTTTGTTTGCAAGGGTTTTGGCGCGCGATAAAAGTTCTTCTATTTTAACGCTTACATGTTTACCTCGCATTAATGGAATAGCGCAGAAACTGCAAGGTCTGTCGCAACCTTCACTTATTTTAAAGTAGGCAAAATGTTGAGGAGTAGTTAATAAACGTTCGCCAACCAACTCTTGCATGTAATTGGCTTTTAAGGTTTTTAATAGTTTAGGTAAATCTCTTGTACCAAAATAAGAATCAACTTCAGGAATTTCTTTTTCAAGATCTTTTTTGTATCGTTCACTTAAACAACCGGTAACATAAACTTTTTCTACAGCACCATCTTTTTTCGCTTCGACGTATCTTAAAATTGTATCAATACTTTCTTGTTTAGCATTGTCAACAAATCCGCAAGTATTAATAATTACAATTTGATGGTCGTCTGATTCCCCTTCGTGTTCTACCTCAAATTTGTTTGCTTTTAGCTGTCCCATCATTACCTCACTATCAACAATGTTTTTACTGCAGCCCAGGGTAATAACATTTACTTTGTTTTTCTTTAAAGTTTTTGTTTTCATTCAATGCAAAGATATTAATTATTTATGGCGAAGGTGATGCTATAAGCATTGCTAAAATCTATTTTATATTATTATATTTAACCTTATAGAAATTTAATTTTTTGAGCAATTTAAACACCTTAAGAATATAGTTACTCATGAAATTGTCTAAGGAATATTTTAGGTTTTTAATACCTGTTTTTTTACTTCTTTTATTAATTGTTGTTGGCACAATTGGTTATATTCTGATTGATAATTTTTCTTGGTTAAATGCATTTTATATGACAATCATAACCATAGGTACAGTTGGTTATGGCGAAGTAGAGAAGCTTTCAGATGGTGGCAAGTTATTTACAACATTTTTAATTATTACAAGTTTTGTTACTTTTGCTTATGCTATATCTTCTATTACAAAATTTTTAATTGAAGGCGAGTTAAATTTATTTTTTAAAAACAGACGATTGAATACAGCAATTGATAAATTAAACGACCACGTTGTAATTTGTGGTTATGGCAGAAACGGTAAACAAGCAGCACACGTGCTTAAAAAACACAATAAACGTTTTGTTGTCATTGAAAGTGACGAAAAGGTTACTACTGAAATTAATCATAAATTTTCAGATTTGATTTTAAAAGGTGATGCAACTCAAGACGATTTATTGCTTAAAGCAGGTATATTAAGAGCTAAAGCATTAATAACAACTTTACCAACTGATGCGGCTAATTTATTTATTGTTTTATCTGCAAGAAATTTAAATCCTAACTTAACAATTATATCAAGAGCAAGTGACGATGGCAGTGATACTAAATTGAAAATTGCAGGTGCAAACAATGTTATTATGCCCGATAAAGTTGGAGGTGCCCATATGGCGAGTTTAGTTATGAAACCCGACGTAATGGAGTTTTTAGATCATATTACTGCGCAAAGTTCAAACGGAATTAATTTAGAAGAGATTTCATTTGATTCTTTATCTGATACATTAAAAAATAAAACGTTAAAAGATTTAGAGATTAGAAATAAAAGCGGTGCAAATATTATTGGATTTAAAACAGATTCCGGTGATTATGTTGTTAACCCAAGTGCCGACACAGAAATTATTCCTCAATCAAAAATATTTGTTTTAGGATCTCCCGATCAAATTAAAAAGTTAAAAGAAATCTTAATTGATTAAGCTCAAATTTTTATAAGTCTTTTTTATACCGGATCTACATCAATTGAAACTTTGTAACGCCAATTTTTGTAATTGTTTTGTAAATTATTTAAGGCATTATTAATGGTTTCACGACTGTTTTTTACAGATTCTTTTTTGGATGTTTTAATTAAAATACGCTTATAATATTGGTTTTTTATACGCGATATGAGGGGGAATTCAGGCCCCAGTAAATTATCATTAAATACAGGTTTTAATAAATTAAAAAGTTCTTCTGCTAAATGACTGACCTCATTTACATCGCCGGATATAATATTAATTTCGAATAATCTTGAATAAGGTGGATAATTAAATTGATTTCTGTCATTTAAAGTTTCGGTATAAAAACTTTTAATATTGCCTTCTGAAATATAATTTATTACTGGATGATTTGGCTGACTTGTTTGCACAAAAACTAAACCCTTATCGTAACTTCTGCCTGCTCTTCCTTTAACCTGAGTAATTAATTGAAAAGCTTTTTCATATGACCTGAAGTCAGGGAAATTTAAAATTGAATCTGCGTTTAAAACACCTACTACACTAACGTTATTAAAGTCTAAACCTTTTGTAACCATTTGCGTACCAATTAAAATATCGATGTTTCCAGATTCGAAATCATCAATTAATTGTTTATAGGCGTACTTACTTTGAGTACTATCTAAATCCATTCTTGCAATTTTGGCATCAGGAAACAATATTTCAATATCTTCTTCAATTTTTTCGGTGCCCATACCCTTAAACACAAGTTTATTACTTCCGCAAGCTGAGCAAGTTTTTGTAGGAGCAATTGCATAACCGCAATAATGACATACTAATTTTTGTTTTTGTTTATGGTAAATTAGTGACACATCGCACTGAATACATTGAGGCACGTGTCCGCAGTCTCGGCATTCTGTATAGGGAGCAAAACCTCTTCTGTTTTGAAATAAAATAACTTGCTGTTTTTTTGAAAGTGCATTTTTAATTCCATCAAATAACGGAGGAGTTAAACATGCTTTCATTTGATTTGATTTCTCGAAAAAATTGAGATCGCAGATTTCAATTTTTGTACCGCCGCTTTCTACAAATTGATTGTTTAATTCAACAAGTAAATATTTTGATTGATTGGCGTTAAAAGAACTTTCTAATGATGGGGTAGCGCTTCCTAAAACAATAGATGATTTATGCAGATTTGCAAGGTATAAGGCTGAATCTCTTGCGTTGTAGCGCGGGGATGGATTTCGTTGTTTAAACGAATAGTCGTGTTCTTCGTCAACTATAATCAATCCTAAATTATTAAAAGGTAAAAATAAACAAGAACGGGCTCCTAAAATAATTTTATACTGATGAGTTTTATTTTCCGGATTCTTTATGTCGGTTGAAACATCATTTTTCGGAAAACTATTAAGTGATGGCTGAGTTGAATTAATAAGAATGTTATTCCAAATTTCAACACGTTCGTTTTCGCTGAACCGTGAATGATAAACACCAACCTCTTCACCAAACACTGCTCTCAGCCTGGTTATAAGCTGAGTAGTTAAAGCAATTTCAGGAATTAAAAATAGTATTTGTTTATTTAAGCTTAAGTAATCTTTTATTAACTGAATATAGATTTCTGTTTTTCCGCTTCCGGTAACACCTTGTAATAAAACCGGTTTGTTTTCGTTAAACCCAATTTTTATTTTTTCGTAAGCATCGCGTTGTTGTTTACTTAGTGTTTTTGATAATGAATTACTTTTTTCAAATAAAATTCTGCCAACTTCAAATTGCTGTTCTATAAAAATTGTTTTTTTTATAAGGGCTGTAACTGCGCTATTTTCAACTTTTTTAATAAGCTCTGTTTTTTTTATCCAGCCGTTAATGTTAGAGTCTTTGTTTTTTTGTAAGTGTAAAAAATAAATTAGTGCCTCTGCTTGTTTAAACGATTTTTTTTCTAAATGAGTTAATGTTTCGTTTAATATTTCATCGTTAGTATATTTAGCATTTAAACTAATAAATGACTGGAGTTTTGGCTTGTATTTGTCTTTTACGTCTTCATAAACAATAATTGCGTCTTTTTTAAGTAGTTTGTTTATAATGCTTTGCGCAGATTTTAACTTTAATAATTTAGCAACATCATCAAAACTTAAATTGGAATTTTTTAATAAGTTATCTAAAATTAAATGCTCTTTCTCTGTGAAAAAATCTAGCTCAGTTTCTTCTAAATTAAATTGAGGATTAATTTGAATGTGCGAATTACTGCTTAGTTTTAAGCCTGAAGGTAAAGCTACATTCATTACGTCTCCGGGGTTGGCACAATAGTAAAAAGCAATCCAATCCCAAAAAATCAATTGTAATTCATTTACAATAGGGTAATCGTCTAAAACAGCTTCAATGTATTTTGCCTGGTAGTGTGTTGGAGCAACTGTATGAATTTTATAAATTATTCCGGTATAAATTTTAGTTTTACCAAATTGTACTAATACTCGTTTACCTATTTCTATGCTGCTATTAAATTCTTTAGGAACCCTGTAGGTGTATTTATTAGGAACACTTAGCGGAACAATAACGTCAACGAATAAGGTAGAGTTTTGCATTAACTTATTAGATAGGCTAAAATTATTCCAAGAGCCATCATTACAATTTTTGTCTTGTTGTATTTATGATGATCGCTTGATTCAAATAATATTGCTGTTGATATGTGTAAAAATATACCTATAACAATTGCAAAAGCAATTTGGCTGTAGGTTTGGTAATTGTTTAATCCAAAGGTTTGTAATAAATAACTGCTTAAAAAACCTAAAGGCGTCATTATGGAAAACATTAGAAGCAATAGCCATTTTTTAGAATTAGTTGATTCATGTTCTTTTAATAACGAAACAAACGCTATTGTTATTGGAATGTTATGAAGAGCTAGGCCTAAAATAAGTTGATGATTTATATGAGACGAACCATTGCCGTGCCCGTAATAAATAGGTAAGCCTTCTAAAAAAGAATGAAGTAATAGGCCTATAATAATACCTTTTGGAAGGTGTTTTTTGCATTCTGCACTATGCAGGTGTACGTGGCCATGTTCAATACCAGTGCTAAATGTATCAATTAACAACTGTATACAAAATCCAAGCACAATAAATAATCCTATCTGTTTAACTTCTCCTACTTCAAAAGCTTCTGGTAGCAGGTGAATTATAGAAAGAGCAAATAAATAGGCTGCGCTAAAAGCTAATAGTAATCTTAAATTAATTTGATTTATTTTAATTTTAAGCGCAATGCCACCTGCAATTAAAATGGGCGCAATTAAGTAAATTATAGGTAAAATAGAGTTCAATTTATTTTATAAATTTAATGATTAGTCTGTCTGAAGTTTTTTCGTTGTATGGTTCTAATAAATAATTACCAAAAACCTCCTCAACTTTTAAGTTTGCTTCAAGTGCAAAATTGTTAAAATCAGTAAGGTTTAAAAGTGTTACCGATTCTTCAAAATAATAGTTTTTATTACTGTCTGAAAATTCAATATGTTTCACAATTTGGTTACTAATAATTTTTCTGCTAATATAAAATGTAATATCCCCTCTTTTTTCAATTGTTTCAGGAATTAATGCCGCAGCTGTTTTTTCTGAATTAAAAAAATCAATTAAAAAAACACCTTTATCCACTAATGCGTTACTTACATTTTTAAATACAGTATAATTGTCATTAAAATTATTAAAATAACCGATACTGGTAAATAAGTTAAATACAGCATCAAAATAATTTAACTTAAATGGTTGTCGCATGTCGTGCACAAAAAAACTTAGCGTTTCATTGGTATTTTTTGAGGCTTCGTTAATGCTATTAGCAGCAAGATCTGTTCCAGTTACATTAAACCCTTTTTGATGCAGGGCTAGAGAATGTCTTCCTTTTCCGCATGCTAAATCCCATATTTTTGAATGCGATTCTAGTTGAAGTTTTTTGCAAAGATTATCTATAAAAAAAACAGCTTCATTCTCGTTTCGATTGTTATAGAGTAAATGGTAATACGGTGAGTTAAACCAATCTTTAAACCATTCTGAGTTATTCATTCTATAAAAGTACTAAAAATAAAAATCTACTTTAAAACTAAGGCAATATTATTGAAAGCCTCAATAAAATTAAATTCTTATAGTGTATAAAGAAACTTAAATTTTTATATTTGCCCCTCCAAAAAATTAATGACTTTTACAGAAGAGATAAACAGAAGAAGAACGTTTGCCATAATTGCGCACCCCGATGCCGGTAAAACAACTTTAACCGAAAAATTATTGTTATTTGGGGGCGCCATTCAAACTGCTGGTGCGGTAAAATCTAACAAAATAAAAAAATCTACAACATCAGATTTTATGGAAATAGAAAAGCAACGGGGAATTTCTGTTTCTACTTCCGTTATGGCGTTTGATTATAAAAATTATAAAGTAAATATTTTAGATACACCGGGACACGAAGACTTTGCCGAAGACACTTACAGGACTTTAAGTGCAGTTGACAGCGTAATTATGGTTATTGATTGTGTAAAAGGAGTTGAGCCTCAAACCAGAAAGTTACTTGAAGTTTGCAGAATGCGGAACACTCCGGTAATTGTTTTTATTAATAAAATGGATAGGGAAGGACAAAATCCTTTTGATTTATTGGATGAGATTGAGAAAGAATTGAAGATCAAAGTTCGCCCGCTTACTTGGCCTATAGGAATTGGTAAATCGTTTAAAGGAGTTTACAATTTAACCGAAAAATCACTTAATTTATTTCAGGGTGATAATAAAACAGTAGTTGAGGAACGATTAAAGATTAATAATATTAATGACGTTGAAATTGACACCAGAGTTGGCGCAGATTTTGCTGAACAATTAAGAGCTGATGTTGATTTGATAGATGGTGTTTATGATACTTTGGATGTTAAAAAATATTTAGAAGGGTTAATCAGTCCTGTTTTTTTTGGAAGTGCGGTTAATAATTTTGGTATTAACGAGTTGTTGGATTGTTTTGTAGAAATAGCACCTGGGCCTAAAGAACGGGAAACGGATTCAGGGATTGTTAAACCTGACGATAAAAAATTTAGTGGTTTTGTTTTTAAAATTCATGCAAATTTAGATCCAAAGCATAGAGACAGAATAGCTTTTTTAAGAATTTGTTCTGGAACTTTTGAACGAAATAAATATTACCATCATGTTCGCGAAAAAAAGGAGTTAAGGTTTAGTAATCCAACTGCTTTTATGGCTCAGCAAAAATCTATTATTGATGAGGCTTTTCCGGGCGATGTGGTTGGTTTATACGACGCAGGAAATTTTAAAATAGGAGATACATTAACCGAGGGAGCTAATTTTCAGTTTAAAGGAATTCCAAGTTTTTCACCGGAATTATTTAGATATGTTACCAATACCGATCCTATGAAAACAAAACAGTTGCAAAAAGGATTGGAACAATTAACAGATGAGGGTGTAGCGCAGTTATTTACTCGTAAGGTTGATGGTAGAAAAGTTATAGGAACAGTTGGTGCATTGCAATTTGAAGTAATTCAACATCGCTTAAAATCAGAGTATAATGCCAGTGCTAGTTTTGATCAAATAAATTTATATAAGGCTCTTTGGATTAGTTGCGAGGATAGAAAAAAATTAGAAGATTTTATGCAAGACAGAAACGCTCATATTGCAATTGATAAAGAAGGTAGACCTGTTTTTTTAGCAGAGAGTGCTTGGCTATTACAAATGGCTCAAGAAAAATTCCCGGATATTAAATTTCATTTAAAAAGTGAATTTTAATTAAGTTAATTTTTTAGAATAGATTTATAAAGGGTATCCATTTCTTGGCAAAGTCTTGTAAATGAAAATTCTTTTAAAACACTTTCGCTGGCAGCGTTTGCATTTTTTGAAATGGTAGTAAAATTTGTGACAGCATTTAGAAGGTTGTTTTTATAGGTGTTGTCTTCTCCTAAATCTGACAAAAATCCACATTCAGAATGTAATATATCTTTAATTCCTCCAACATTTGTGGTTACAACAAATTTTCCTGCAGCTTGCGCTTCAATTATGCTTACAGGCGTACCCTCATTTTTTGAGGTCAAACAAACAATATCTAAACCCGCTAATGCAACGTCAACCTCTTTAATCCAACCGGTAAAAATAAATAGAGACTCAGACAATGGATTTTTAGAGTGTGATAATGATTTACTATCTAAATAAGCAATCAGATCATTCTCTGTTTCTCCACCGCCAATAATAAATGCTTTAATTTTTGTAGTAGTGTTTTTTAGAACATGTTCTATGGCATCTATAAATAAATAATGATTTTTAATAGGGGCTAATCTTCCAATTATTCCAATTGCTAACACATCATTTTCTAGAGAATATTTACGTCTAAAGAAGTTACGTTTTTCTTCCTTATTTTCTTTAAATCTGTTTAGGTCAAATCCAAGCTTAATAATGTGAGTTTTTGTTTCGTTGCAAACTTTATGCTCCTTGCTTAATTCTTTTTTTTGAATGGCACTTATTGCAACAATAGCAGAGCTTTTTCTTGAAAGATAACGTTCAATATTTTTAAAAACAGAGGTTTTAAAATCTGAAAAATAACCTTTAAATACATGGCCATGAAACGTGTGAACTATTACCGGTACCTTACAATGATATGCCGCTAAACGACCAATGGCTCCGGCTTTGCTTGCATGCGTATGCACAATGTCAGGTTTAAATTCTTTGATTATTTTTTTTATTTTTTTGTAGGCGTAATAATCACCAAGTGGATTCACACTTCTTTTTAACTCTTTTATTACTTTAGGTTTTAAACCTAACGATTCTGGTATATATAACGAACTTTCTTCTCCTTCTTCCTCTGGTCCGCCAATTAGCAAAGTCTCATATTCATCAGGTAAATATTTACTCAAATATGAAACATTGTATGTTATGCCACCTAAATTAAACCTGTTGATGATACGTAAAACTTTTGGCATAAAAAATAATTATATTAATGGTTTATTTACCAATGATGTATATAAATACAAATACATCAAATAAAATTAGTATTAATTTTTGAGTTAACTATTTTGTATTTAACAAAACATGTATTTTTAGTTAACCTCCAAAATTGCCGTAAATAGGGTGTAAAATAATATTTATATTTAATAAATATTTTGAAAATAATAAATTACATATTTAAAATAATTATTTTATTAATTGCGTTTGAGTCTTATTCACAACAGTTGAGATTTAAACAAATTACCAATGAAGAAGGCTTAAGTACAAATTACGTGACAGCTGTAATTCAGGATGACTTAGGTTTTATGTGGTTTGGAACGCAAGATGGTTTAAATAAGTACGACGGACATAATTTCACCGTTTATAAAAATGACCCTACAAATTTAAATTCTATTTCAAACTCAGAAATTACTTGTTTGAGTAAAATTAGACAAGATTTAATACTTATTGGAACTAGATCTGGATTGAATTTATATAATCCTATTTTAGATAAATTTACAAGATTAAAAGGCCGAATTGGTGTTAATTTGAAAATTAATTCAATTTCTCTTCAAAATGCAGATAATGTTTTTGTTGGTACAGACGAAGGTGTTTTTTTGGTTTCATTATCTACCGGCAATTTTATTAAGTATAATTTTCCTCAAGACACTTTGGTTGTTGTAAATTGTCTAAAATCCATTAAAGGAAAAGTTTATGTTGGAACTAAGGGAAAAGGAATTTGGGCGGTTAATGGCAATAAACTCGAGAAAGTAAGTGTATTAATTCCGGAAAATTTAAAAATTAATTCGACCGAGTTAGAATCCATCTCATATTTAGAAAATTCAGGTAACAAGATATTTGCAGGAACAAGTGGTTACGGTATTTTTATTATTGATAATTCAACTTTTAAAGTTCAGGAAAAGATTGTTTTTAACACTTCAAAATATGCTTTATTAAATTTTATAAACGGTTTCGTAATAAAAGAAAATAAGCTATTTGCTGCTACCGATTTTGGTTTAGTGAATTACGACTTAACAAAACATCAGATACTTGGTACAGAAAATAAAGAAAGTGCAAATAAATTCGGATTAAATGATAATGTAATTAAAACACTATTTATTGATGAGCAGGACAATATTTGGCTAGGATCTCAAGTTGGAGGCGTGAATGTTTCATTTATCCGATCAATAAAATTTCCTGATGTTGTAAATAACAAGCAACACGATTTTAAAAATTTATATTGTTTTCATGAAACTTCAAACAACGAAAGAATAATAGGAGGCGAAAATTTATTGGTTTTTTTTAATGCGAATAAAAGTGTAACAGATTATTCAAAAATTTTGAATCAAAATTCTGCTTTATGTATTTTTCAGGAGAGTAGAGATGTTTTTTGGATAGGTACTTGGGGAATTGGAATTATTAGATTTGATAGAGCTACAAATCAAACTAAAACAATTTTGAGTAGCAAACTAGGAGGCACTGTGTTGTGTTTAAAACCCGATGGCAATGGTAATTTGTATGCAGGAACTTTTGGCGACGGTTTATTTAAGATTAATTTAAAAAATTTTGAGGTAGAGCAGTTCGGTATAAATGAAGGTTTGTCATGCTTAAACATTAATACTTTATTTACAGATTCTAAAAATAATTTATGGATAGGGATGTACGACGGCGGATTACAAAAGTTTAAGGGGTATCCATTGGGGCGTAAATTGAATGTTCTCTCTAATTATACAAATACAGGTAGAATTGATGATATTGCCTCTAATATTGTGTTTGGAATAAATGAAAGTAAAAACGGTGAAATATGGGTGGCAACATCCGCTGGTTTAAGCAAATTATTATCGAATAATAAATTTCATAATTTTTATGAAAAAGATGGCCTTTCAAACGTGTATTTGTATTCAATACTGGAGGACAAAGCAAAAAATTTTTGGATGAGTTCTAATAATGGTATTATTAAATTTGATCCAAATGTTAAACTAAATGAAATTAGTTTTAAAAATTATGGAATTAAAGATGGTTTAATAAACACTGAGTATAATATTGGTTCAGCCTTTATTTCTAAAAACGGAACTATTTACTTTGGAGGCGCAAATGGATATAATGTTTTTGAACCAAATGATATAAAAGATAATCTTTATTCTCCAAAAACATTTATTGTAGGCTATAAGCGAGCCGGTAAAAATGTAGAATTAGACTCTAGTATTTCCTATAAAAAGAACTTGAAATTAAAATGGCGCGAAAATTATTTTCAATTTGAAGTAACTGCAATTGATTTTACTGATCCGTCAAAAATAAAATTTAAATACAAATTGGATGGCTATGATGAAGATTGGTCTGCGCCAACTAATGTTAGATATATTTCTTACACAGAATTACCAGGGGGAGAGTATAAATTATTGATTAAGGCAACTAATAATGATGGTATTTGGAATAACACCCCTTTTGAAATAAAAATTGAAGTAGTACCGCCGTTTTGGAAAACAAAATGGTTTTATTTTTTAGTGATGCTTGTCGCAATAATTGGCATTTATTTATTTACTCAATACAGAACAAATGCAATTAAAAAAGAAAATAAAATATTAGAAAATAAAGTAGCCGAAAGAACTAAACAACTTGAAGAAAAAAATAAAGATATTACCAGTAGTATCGAATATGCTAAGCGAATACAAGAAGCAATTTTACCTTCAAAGGAGCAAATATTTAAAAAATTTAAGAATCTTTTTATTTTTTATCAGCCTAAAGATATTGTTAGCGGTGATTTTTATTGGTTTGGCGAAAAAAATGGTGTTAAAATTTTAGCGGTTGTAGATTGTACTGGTCATGGCGTACCTGGCGCATTTATGAGTATGATTGGCCATAATTTACTTCATCAAATTGTGTCGGAAAAAGCAATTACTGATCCTGGCGAAATATTAAATAATTTACACAAAGGTGTTCAAGAGGCTCTAAGACAGGGGAAAAATGAAATAGACACAAATGATGGCATGGATGTATCATTAATTGCAATTAACAGTCAACTTAATGAGATTAAATGGGCGGGGGCAAATAGACCAATTGTTACAATAGATGCAGATGGTAACTTCATCAAATATGATGGAAATAAGTATCCGGTAGGAGGCGCTCAGTTAGATGATAACAGAATGTTCACAACCCATAATCTTATAAAAGTAAATAAAACCATGGCTTACATGTCCTCAGATGGCTATGCTGATCAGTTTGGAGGTGACAAAGGAAAAAAATTTATGGTTAAGAGATATTACGATTTGATAAAAAAAATATATTTATTTCCCCCTGAGGAGCAAAAAACAGTTTTGGTAAATAATTTTATTGATTGGAAAAATGACCACGAACAAGTGGACGACGTTTTAGTAGTAGGCTTGGAGATTTAATGCTCAAATTCTTCAATTAATTTTTATTATTATATTTGTTTGTAATTAATTACTATTCAAAATGAAAAATTTTTTCAAGTTTTTATTTGTGTTAACTTTCTCTATAACTTTATTTATTGTAGGCTGTCGCAAAAAACAAACAGTTGAGGTTGATAATGAGACTCAATCATCTGTTGACAATGCAGTTGCAGATCAAGAATATTCAGGAATAGTTCCAGCTGTTCAAGATCATGCAATTAATACAAAAGGTACAGGTGCAATAAAAGGAAGATTTGTTGCGCCATGCGACTCATTAACGAAAATTAGTGGAGATACTTTGTTTGGAACACCTAATCACGTTGACCCAACATATACAATGAGCATTTCTAGCGCAGGGTGCAGTGCTACAATGCCAGATGGCAGAATTAGGTCAGGTTATATCAAAATTAGGTTAACCGGAAAAATAAAAAATCCGGGTTCAAAAATGATTGTAAAGTTAATTGGATATTCAGTTTCACTTCCAATTTCAACCAGTGGTAACGCGAATGTTGGATATACTTGCGATAGTATGGTAGTTACAACATTACCTTCCGGTCAAGATACATCAATTTCATATAAGTTTAATGTGAAATTAATTAATGGTGTTTGTTCATGGGGTGCAGGAAAAACTATTAGATATAATTCTGACAGAACTGTTTCGGTTTATCCAAAAGGTAAACCAATAAATACAGAACCTTTTACATCAGTTTATGGTACTGCCGACGGAGTGAGTCGTTTGGGAATTGCCTTCAGCTTAAACATTCCTGAAAATAGTCCGATGGTTAAACATAAAACATGCAAGTGGGTTGATCAGGGAGTTTTAGAATTAACACCAAAAGGGTTTAAAACCAGAATAGTTGATTTTGGAGATGGCTCTTGTGATGATAAAGCAACATTTACAGTTAATGGAAGTAAGGTTGCATTTACGTTAAATTAGTAAAGTAATAAAATGCAATCAAATTTCGATGTCAGCAATATGTTAGATGTTTTTGAAATTTATGAAAAGATGGAGCAAAACAATATTTTGCTGTCTTTTAAAGGTGAAATTACATCTGACTTATTAACCTCTATTCTTCAGATAATGGAGAATAAAATGGTTAATATGCAGGAGGAGCCTAAACTGAAAAAAAAGGTATATAATGTTTTAGTTGAATGCTTACAAAATTTATATCATCACATGGATAATATCTCTGAGGTTAGTCATGAAAATAATCGTTCTGCAATTTTTATGATAGGCAAAAATCAAGGTAAGTATTTAATTTATACCGGGAATTATATTTTAAATGAAAATATAAGTAAACTAAAATCGATACTGGATGAGGTTAATTCCTTATCAAAGGAAGAATTAAAAGATTACTACAAGAAAGTATTAAATAATGGTGAAATGTCGATGAAAGGCGGGGGAGGATTAGGTATGATTGATATAGCTAGAAAAACTGGTGAAAAATTAGATTATGATTTTTTGGAAATTGACAATAAAGTTTCTTTCTTTACACTTAATATTAAAGTAACACAACAAAATTAAAAAATACAATTATGGACAAATATGTTATCGAAGGTACTCCAAAAACGCCTGGCATCAATTTTGATTTAAATGGTGGAGTTTTAGAAATTAAAGGACGTTCTATTCCTGAGAATTCTATTGAATTTTATAAACCATTAGTTGATGCTTTGGATAAATATTCAAGTTCTGCAAAATCTGCAACAACTGTTCATGTTCAATTAGAGTACTTTAATACATCTTCATCTAAATGCATCTTAGATGTTTTTAAAAAATTAGAAAGTATTAATAAAGGTGGTAGTGCAGTTACAATTAATTGGCATTATGAAGAGGATGATGAGGATATGTTGGAAGCCGGCGAAGATTACCAGGCAATAATTAATGTACCATTTAAAATGGTAATGGTTAACGAATAATTTTTTATTTCTCATTAAATACCCTGCCAAATGGCGGGGTATTTTTGTTATATTTGCAACCAAAATTAAGTATAATGACAACAAATATTATAGAATTATTAGGTAGTAGCGCCAATGATTTATTAAATCATACATGTAATACCATTTCAAAAGAACATTTGCATTTACCTGACTCTGATTTCGTTGATAGAATATTTTCTCAAACTAACAGAACTCCGCAAGTTTTGAGAAGTTTAAACCAATTATACAATCATGGAAGACTTTCCGGAACAGGCTATATGAGTATATTACCTGTAGATCAAGGAATAGAGCATAGCGCCGGAGCAAGTTTTGCGCCGAATCCAATTTATTTTGACAGTGAAAATATTATAAAGCTGGCTATAGAGGGTGGTTGTAATGCAGTTGCATCAACCTTTGGAGTTCTTGCTTCAGTTTCCAGAAAATATGCTCATAAAATACCTTTTATAGTAAAAATAAATCATAACGAATTTTTAACTTATCCGAATAAGTTTGACCAAATAATGTTTGGCTCTGTTGAGGAAGCATGGAATATGGGCGCTGTTGCGGTAGGGGCAACAATATATTTTGGTTCTCCTGAATCATCAAGGCAAATTATTGAAGTTGCAAATGCATTTGAAAGGGCTCATGAATTAGGAATGGCAACAATATTATGGTGCTATACGCGAAATAATGCATTTAAAAAAGAGGGAATTGACTATCATACAGCTGCTGATTTATCATCACAGGCTAATCATTTAGGGGTAACAATTCAAGCTGATATTATTAAACAAAAATTATCTGATAAAAATGGTGGATACAATGCCATTAATTTTGGTAAAACTCATCCAAAAGTTTATTCTGAATTAACAACTAATCATCCTATCGATTTATGTCGTTATCAAGTTGCAAATTGCTATATGGGACGAATGGGACTAATTAACAGTGGAGGAGAAAGCAAAGGAGCAGGTGATTTGGCTGAAGCTGTAACAACTGCTGTAATTAATAAAAGAGCGGGAGGTCAAGGCTTAATTAGCGGACGAAAAGCGTTCCAAAAACCTTTAAAAGAAGGAGTAGGTTTATTAAATGCTATTCAGGATGTTTATCTAGACAAATCAATTACTATAGCTTAGTCTATTTTTAGTTCATTTAGTTTTGAAAACAATAATTAACGAAATTAAATTTTAACAAGATGGGATGGTTTAAACGATTAAAAGAAGGTATTACAACCTCTACAAAAGAGAAAAAGGAAACTCCTGAAGGTCTTTGGTATAAATGTTCTTCTTGTAAAAAAATTCATACCGCCCAAGATCATTCGGCAAATAATTATGTTTGCTCTGATTGTGGTTATCATGAACGAATTGGCAGCAAAGAATATTTTGAAATTATTTTTGATGATAATCAATTTACAGAACTTCATGAAAATTTAGTAAGCGGCGACCCTCTCGAATTTTCAGATACAAAAAAATATACAGACAGATTAACCGATACAATAAAAAAAACTGGATTAAAAGATGCGCTTAGAAGTGCATACGGGAAAGTTAATGGTTATGATTTGGTTATTTGTTGTATGGATTTTAATTTTATTGGAGGAAGTATGGGAAGTGTGGTTGGCGAAAAAATTGCAAGATCTATTGATTTTTGTCTTAAAACTAAAACACCTCTTTTAATTATTTCAAAGAGTGGTGGAGCTAGAATGATGGAAGCCGCATTTTCTTTAATGCAAATGGCTAAAACTTCAGCAAAGTTAAGTCAGTTGGCTCAAAATAAAATCCCATATATTTCATTACTAACTGATCCAACAACCGGAGGTGTAACGGCTAGTTATGCTATGCTCGGGGATTTAAATATTGCAGAACCTGGGTCATTGATTGGATTTGCTGGACCAAGAGTTGTAAAAGAAACCATAGGAAAAGACCTACCTAAAGGGTTTCAAACAGCAGAATTTGTTTTAGAACATGGATTTTTAGATAAGATTATACCTAGAACAGAACTAAAAACTAAGCTTGGTGTTTTATTAAAGATGTTTAAAAATTAAAAATCATCTTTTTTTTGAAACTTTTTTAGATTTTATTCGTTTTATTACCGTTTTCCTAATAGTTCTGTGTTTTGCACTATGTTAATAATGAATCCTCTCTGTTTTGTGTTACGGAGGGGATTTTTTTATAAAATAAACTATATTTATACTTAATGACAATAATAAAAAGAATATTACCTTTTGTTTTATTATTGTTACTTGTTTTAATTACATCGCGCTTTCTCTTTTTTTCGGGTTATCTCAAAATTCAAAAATCGATTTTTAGAAAAGAAATAACATCTCTTTCAATGAAGGAAGTATTTGTTATCAAAATGACCAACAATAAGTTATATAAAAATATAGAAGGATATGAATGGAAGGAAAAAAATAAAGAACTTGTTATTAATGGAATCTATCATGAAGTGATTTCTCTAAAGAAAAATAATGGTTACTCCTACATTTCGGTAATTGAAGACAAGGCAGAAAACCAGCTTTTTAAACGTTTTTTTAGCACAAATAAACAATTACAGGATGTTTTTTCTGATTTAATAAAGCTATTATTAAATATAACTTTTATCGAACTGAATGAAATTTTAAAAATTCAAATTAAACAAGATTTTAGTTTGATAATGAGGGAACACGTTTGTTCTTATTCTTTTCAGTTAATTCTAAAACAAATTAAGCCACCACAATTTCTTTAATTATTTCTACTGAGATGTTTTAATTAATCTCTTATTTCCCTATTTATGACTAAATAAAATATAACTATTAAATGAAAAATTATTTAATGGCCATTATGGCTATGTTTACTATTTTGGCAAATAGTCAAAACATTATTGTTCGCGATAATTCTAGTCGAGAACCCATTGCCAATGTATTAATAAGCGATAAAAATAATTTAATTGCAACAACAGACATTAAAGGAAGGGCAAATTTAGATTTATTAGATAAGTCTGATTCATTAAGTATTTACAACTCTTCTTATAATTCTAAAAAAATACTTGTCAACAATGGTGATTTTGAAATAGGCTTAAATGCCAAATTATTTCAATTAGATGAAATTATTTTTTCAGCAAATAAAATCAATGAAAAAAAGAGCGACTTGCCTTATCAAATGGAAGTTGTTAAGCAAAAGGATGTAGAATTTTTTAATCAACCAACCACTGGTGATTTAATTCAATCTACAGGTGCTGTTTTTTTACAAAAAAGTCAGGCAGGAGGTGGAAGTGTTAGTATGAGAGGTTTTGAGGCAAATAAAATATTAATGGTAATTGATGGCGTGCGCATGAATAATGCAATTTACCGGGGGGGGCATCTTCAGGATATTATGACTATAGATGCAAATATGCTAGAAAGAACTGAAGTAATATTTGGACCATCGAGTACAATTTATGGTAGCGATGCTTTAGGCGGTGTTATGAATTTTTATACTAAAAATGCTGAATTCAGTATGGATGACAAGCTCTTGTTAAAGGTTAATTCTATGATACGTTATTCCTCTGCCTCAAACGAAAGAACTGCGCATTTGGATTTTAATTTAGGTTGGGAAAATTTTGCTTCTTTTACAAATATCACTAATTCAATTTTTGGGGATTTAATGGCCGGATCAACAAAATTATCTGGATATACAAATAAATGGGACAGAGACTATTATGTAAAACGATTCGATAATCGGGATAGTATGGTGAAAAACAGCAACAATAATTTGCAAGTTGGAAGTGCTTACAATCAAACCGATATCATGCAACGATTTAATATAAAAACCGGTGAAAATATAATACACAATTTAAATTTTCAAATGAGTTTAGCTCCAAACTTACCGAGATACGATAGATTGGCCGGAGACTATTCATCCGGTAAATTAAAATTCGCTGAAAATGGATATAAACAAAATAGGTTGTTAGCTGCTTACACGTTAAATTATAATGCAAAAACATTTCTGTCAGATAATCTTAAATTTATTTTTGCGTATCAGAAAATTGATCAAGATAGAATTACGAGACGTTTTCAAAACAATAATCGTAAAACTCAAATGGAAGATGTTGCTGTAAAATCATTGAATGTGGATGCTAACAAACGAGTAAAAGAAAACCATGAATTACGTTATGGTTTTGAATTAACTTCAAACGATGTAACATCAACTGCCACTTATCTTGACATTAAAAAAGATAGTTCCTTTAAAGCTTCTGGAGAAACCAGATACGCTGATGGTATAAACACCATGCAAACCGCTGGTATTTATCTGTCTCATTCATGGGAAGTAAATTCTAATTTCATAATTACAGATGGTTTAAGGTTTACTGCAAATAAATTAAATTCAATATTTGTTGACACAACGGTTTTTAAATTTCCATTTAAAGATGTAAAACAAACAAATCAAGCAGTTACGGGCTCATTAGGATTTGTGTGGAAAGAAGATAACAACTATAAAGTTTCTTTTTTAATTAATACAGGTTTTAGAACACCAAATATTGATGATATGAGTAAAGTCTTTGATAGTGGAGGTGGAATATTAATTGTTCCAAATGAAACCATTAAACCTGAATATGCTACAAACTTTGAATTAGGGATAAGTAAAGTATTCGAAAAAAAGTATAAAATAGACTTTACGGGTTTTTATACTTCAATAGAAAATGCACTTGTTTTAGCGGATTATACTTACGGAGGTAAAGATAGTATGATTTATAACGGAACTAATTCAAAAATACAAGCTATGCAAAATGCCGACTACGCCTATGTTTATGGATTTTCGGCCGGATTGCAGTTTGAGTTTAATGATAATATTTCTTTTAAAAGTATTTTAAATTATACATACGGTCGATACGTTAATACAAAAAACGATACAGTCATACCATTAGATCATATAGCTCCTGTATTTGGTCAAACTAGTATTTTATATAAAACTAAAAATATTGATGGCGAATTTTTTGTAAGATATAATGGAAAAAAATCATTGTCAGATTATAGCCCTAGTGGCGAAGATAATTTGCCTTATGCCACTGCAAACGGCATGCCGGCATGGTTTACTTTAAATATAAGATTGGCTTATAATTTAACTAAGCAAATTAGAATAAATGCAGGCTGCGAAAATATTACT
>JBIJCO010000069.1:0-4294 GCA_044344665.1 Bacteroidia bacterium
ATTTTTAAAAAGTTCGTCAACAATAAAATTTTCTAATAAGCGCGCTTCTTTAATGCAGTTTTTGGCTTCACTGTAAAATGCCGCTCTTTGTTGCGCATCTTCTTTTCCAAAAACACGTTTATATTTTCCGGCCATCTTAAAATATTCTTCAGCATTTTTTCTTAAGTTTTTAATGTCTTTAAAATATGGCGATAACGAAATTTTTCCGTCAATGCTACTTTTTTGTAATTCGTCCGAAATTCTTGCAGGGTGCCCCATTCGCAATACATCAATTCCTAAAGCAATTAATTTTTCTGTAATTAAGTCAACTGCAGAGTTGGTTGGTGCGCAAACTAAAATTTGATTTTCGGTTTGTAGGGTTAAGCGAATTGCCTGAACTAAACTGGTTGTTTTACCGGTTCCCGGCGGACCATGAATAATGCCAATATCATTAACACTTAGCACGTGTCTAATAGCTTTGTTTTGAGATAAGTTTAGTTGAGGTATTAAAATATCATTATTAATCTTATCAAAAGATAATGGTAAATTCCCCTCAATCATTTCTCTGAGCTCTTCAATTCGGTTGTTTTTAGCGTTAATAACTACATCTAAGGCCGCTTGCATTTCATTATAGCTATTATCGTCAAATTGAATGTTTATGCCAAGCTTTCCTTCATAACACCAATCGGGTAATTCGTCAGAATGAATAATCAGTTTTAGTGAGTTTTTTGAGATAGATTTGATAGTACCCGTAATTTCAAGCAGCTCATCTTGGCGATTACTGAAAAGGCTTACGTTTTTTCCCGAACTAAATTGATGAGGTTTATCTAATTGTGTAGTGCGTTCAATTTCTAAATGTAATAAATCACCAGAGCCTAGTTCTTCGCTATTAATTTTTATAGGGTACCAGGTTACGCCATTCTTTTTTCGTTGTTCTAGATTAACACGCAAAAATTGTTCGTTGTATAAACGAAAATCTTCTTCGCGTTCTGTTTTAAGTAATTGCTTTAATTTTTTTAAGCGGTCAACGGCTGAGCTTGCTGCCATTTAATTTGAAGATTTATTTTTTAATTCGGCACGCAGTTGAGCACTTGTTTTTTTTGAGCCGTCATGACTCCATCCCGGTGGACCAAAAACATAATTTAATTTTTGAAGCGGTGAACAATTCTTTTTAATATCGCTAAAAATACTTTTCCATTCATGAAACACCATAGTTAGTGGGTTATAACTATTTATGTTTGTGGTTAATCCAAATTTTACGGGATCGCTGTCTTCTTCCTTTTGAAAAGTGCCAAATAACTTATCCCAAATAATTAAAAGCATGCCCATGTTTTTATCGAGGTATCTTATATTGCTTGCGTGGTGAACCCTATGGTGAGAAGGCGTTACAATAATGTGTTCTAAAAAACCTAATTTATTAATTGTTTGTGTGTGTACTAAAATGCCAAAAATTTGAGTGGCACTATAAGCAAACATAATATCAATTCCGCTAAAACCTAAAAGTGATAGAGGAATAAAATAGATAAAACGGTATAAGGGCTGAAACACTGATGACCTGAAACCAACTGTAAAATTAAACTCCTCGCTGTTGTGATGTGTTACATGCACAGCCCAAAAAAAACGGCAATAATGATCTACTCTGTGTAGCCAATAATACATAAAATCTTCGCTTAAAATTAAAATACTCCAATACAATACAGCATTAAATGATAGGTCTGTAACGTGAAATCTGAAAAAATAATTTAACACTAATAAACAAATTCCACGCACCAAAATATCTAAACCCATGTTTAATGAAGTTAAATAGATATTTGAAAATAAACCTTTGCTACTATAAAGATTTTTGTTTTTGAAATACGAATAAAAGAACTCAAAACCAATTACTATGGCGTAAATTGGTACAGAAATTAAAACTAAAAGGGACTCTCTGAACTCGTTCATTGATGCAAATTTAATGAGAATCTTTTAATTATTTTAAACTTAAAATTACTCAGACATTTTATATTCTTCTTTTTTTTGGCGTTAATAGTTTTAATTAAATTGCTTTGTAATAAAATCATTAAATGACCTTAATATTAAAATAGCCTATTACCTTTACCAAGATGCTTTTTAATCAAACGGAATTTGAACAAAAAATAGAAGAGTCAGAATTGAAAAAGGGCTTAGGTTTTTTTTCTAATCATAAGCTTGAATTATTGAGCAATTTAAACAGCATTGATTTTTATTTTTTATTAAAAGATAAAAAACCGGTAGAAATTCATGTTAAGAAAAAGGGAGATAGTATAATCAGCTATAACTGTTCATGCAAAACAGAATCATATTGCAGGCACTTAGCTGCTACACTGTTTTATTTTCAGGAAGAGTTGTTGCTTTTTTTAAAACGAGAAAAAAAACCAAAGTCTGGTAATAACGCCTTAAACTTAAAAGCGGATTTTTATGGAGATAAAAAATTATTTGAACATGAATTATTTTCAAAGTACGAATCAATCATTGAACATGAAGCCTATGCCTATTATTCTCTATTAATAAAATCAATAATTAAACCTTATTTAAATCAGATAATTTTACAAGAGTCACAGGCAGCAGATATTTATCATAAAATTTTAGTTGTGTTTCCAAAAACGAAACGAAACAAAATTTACAATATAGATTTTTACATTTATTTGGCGATACTTATAGAGATTTCACAAGTATTGAATATTATTAAAAATAACGCTACTTATCCATTTTTTAATTTGATAAAAACCTGTAAAAAAAAGCTGGAGCAATATGTATACAAAGGTTTAAGTAATTTAGAAATTAAAGCCTGGTTACAAACTTCGATACAATCAGTAAAAAACGTAACATATTTTAACTCGGAAATTTATCCTTTTCTTATATCCTATGCCACTACGTTAATTAACAATACAAATGATTTATCTCAGCTACAATTGCATATAAAGAAGAGAAAAGAGAGTAACCGGTTTGCTGATATAAAAAGAAAAGTTGTTGCAGAAATTCAGTTGAATGTTTTAGAAAATGAATTTACCGGAAAAAATTTTGATCAAAGAAATTACGACAATACAGCTGAATTGCCTGTAGCTTTGGCAGAAATACAATTTTGTAGAAAAAAACATGTAGCAGGTTTTAAATTATTGCAAGACCATGCGAATAAATTAAAACGTAAAAACATTAATATATATCTTAATTTGATTGAGTTTATAATTGAGAAGGCTCATAAACTAAATTTTAAAAAAATTGAAGAAAACTATTTACGCGAGTATTTTATTTTTGGGTACCATGTTAGTTTGCCAATGATTAATCGTTATTTTGAAATAAATATTAATTCAAATAAAAATGAGGTAACAACAGAATTAATTGATAAAATAAAAAGTGACTCACCGCATTATACATTTGATAAACTGTCTGTAATTTTATCACATCAAAACCGTTTAGACGACTTAATAAATGAAATAAAACGGGAAAAAAATAAATTTTCTATACTTAATCAAATTGCAATAAAAAAATTACCCTATTTAAGTTCAAGTTTTACCGACTTATATGTAAAGCAATTTATTAGCGCTATAGGGGATGCCAAATTTCCTTATTTTCAAAAACAGGTTTTTAATTTAGCAAATTCGTTTATTTCACAATTACACCCCGAGTACAAAAAAGAAATTATAGAAGCAATTAAAGAAAAACTGTTACACGAAAAGTATTTATTAAACTATGTACTTGAATTTTATCCTTGATAAAAAAGATTAGAGGATTAATCTTCAAGCAAAAAGATGGCTTCATTAAATTCATTAATAGACTTGTTGTCTTTTGCAATTTGAGCAATTAAAAGACCTTTTTTGTAATAATCTAAAGCTTCGGTATTTTTTAGTTGTGCCTCAAAAATTTTACCAAGTTGATAATAAGCTGCAATATAATCTGAATTTAAACTTAATACTTTTTTAAATTGGAAAATTGCTTGATCCATGTCTTGCTCAACAAAAAACTCTATTCCTAAAGCGTAATTCGAAAAAATGTCGTTAGGCTCCTTTATTAAAAATTCTTTTAGTAGAGCAATTCTATTAATGCGTTCCATTATTTGTTAAGCCGAGGCAAACTGTTTAAGGAAACGAACATCATTTTCAAAAAACAACCTTAAATCTTTTATTTGATATTTAAGCATGGTTATTCTTTCAATACCCATACCAAATGCAAAGCCTTTATATTTATTAGGATCTATTCCGCAATTAGTTAATACCTGAGGGTCTACCATGCCACAACCTAAAATCTCTACCCATCCGCTGTGTTTACAAACATTACATCCTTTACCTTTACAAATGGT
>JBIJCO010000019.1:0-45938 GCA_044344665.1 Bacteroidia bacterium
TAGAGAAGGCATCTAATAGGGCTTGAGTAGGATGTTCGTGTGCACCGTCCCCGGCGTTAATAATTTTCGCGTTAACTTTTTTTGATAAAAACACTGCTGCGCCGGCACTTGCATGCCGCATTACAATCATGTCTACTTTCATCGCCAAAATGTTATTAACCGTGTCAATTAAAGTTTCTCCTTTTTTAACGGATGAATTTGAGGCAGAAAAATTAATTGTATCGGCGCTTAACCTTTTTTGAGCTAATTCAAACGATAAACGTGTACGTGTAGAATTTTCAAAAAATAAATTGGCAATTGTAATATCTCTTAAGGAAGGAACTTTTTTAATAGGACGATTGATTACTTCTTTAAAATTTTGTGCGGTACTTAAAATTAATTCAATATCGTTTTTTGTGAGGTTTTTTATTCCGAGGAGGTGATTAACGCTTAGATGACTCATTATTTTTGAAAACAGATTTTCAAAAGCTAAAGATAACTTTTAATTTTTAACCAAGAAATTAATTTACTATTTATTTCAAATACCGTTCTCTTAAAATATTAAGATGATGTTCGGTATGTCCGCATATAGCAAATCCTATGGCGTTTACAGTAGCTGGACCTATTGGAGTGAATCCTTTTAAATTAAGAGTTGTTTGCGAAAGTGATTTAAACAAACAGATGCTTGAAATTCTCACAGCCTCAAACTCTTCTAAAATATCATTAAGTGTTCTGTTATTGATATTTGAATTTTCCGCGTAACTATTTTCATCAAAGGAAATTGCTTTTTGGGTTTCTCCTCTGGCAAAACATAAGGCCCGTGTACTAAAAATGCGTTCAGTATCTATGCAATGAACGAGTAATTGTTTAATAGTCCATTTTCCTCCTGCATAGGCAAAATCAGCTAAATCTTCATTAATAGATTTTATTAGTGCTATAGTGCTTTCTTTAGTTGATTTGAGTGCGTCAACAACCGTTGATTCTTTAATGAGACCTATATAATAATTATAATATTCCGGGCAATCTTCTTTTAATGGACGCATACTTATTTGTCTAGAAGTGTAATTCTATCTTTGCCTTCTGTTTCTTGCCATTCTACTTTTACATTTTGAGACGCTATAGAATCTATTGTAATACCAATGTATTTAGCTTGTATGGGCACATGACGTGATAATCTACGGTCTACTAACACTAATAATTCTACATCTTTAGGTCTGCCAAAATCCAACATAGCATCTAAACCTGCACGAATAGTTCTTCCGGTGTATAAAACATCGTCAACTAAAACAACATTTTTATCTTCGATGGTAAAGTTAATGTTAGTAGGATTTGGAATTAATTCTTTTTTTCTGAAATCGTCTCGATGAAAAGTAATATCTAACGAACCGCAATTTATTTTTTTATTTTTTAAAATATTCTGAAGTTCTTTATGAATGCGTTTTGCAAGATAAATACCGCGAGGCTGTAGCCCAATAATAACGGTGTCTTTAAAATCATTATGAGCTTCAATTAATTGATGGCACAAACGTTTTATTTTAACATCGAACTGATTTTTTTCTAATAAAATTTTTGGCTTCAATTTGTTTAGTATTTAGTTTTTAAATATAAAAAATTATTCCTGGTTTTTGCTATCTAAAAAGAGCGTTACCGGCCCGTCATTAATCAATTCAATTTGCATATTTGCTCCAAAAAGCCCTGATTGAATGGGTTTACACAATTTTTTTTCTAATTCCTCTATAAATTTTTTATATAAAGGTATGGCAATGTTAGGTTTAGCAGCTTTGATAAATGATGGTCTGTTTCCTTTTTTTGAAGAGGCGTGTAATGTAAATTGACTAACTACTAAAATATTGCCATTAATTTGGTTGATGTTAAGGTTCATTTTCCCTTCATTATCTGAAAAAATTCGCATGCTTATGATTTTACCACAAAGCCATTCAATATCGTCAATTGTGTCTTCAGATTCAATCCCAATTAAAATTAAAAAACCTTGTTGGATTGATGAGTGCAGTTTGTTTTCAATTTTAACATTTGCCTGTGATACTCTTTGTATAATTAATCGCATAATTTTAACTTTAAACAAAAATAATTAAAATGAAGAATTTAATAATTTTCGGATTATTCTTATTATTTACGATTTCGTGTAAAAAGAAAGTAGCGGAATCCGAGGAACAAACACCTCAATCATCAACCGAAGTGAGTTGCCCAACATGTAATTTTCCGGATAGTGTTTTTAGCAGCACATTAGGTGGGCCAAAGCTTATATTTAAATTTAAGTTAGACAGCAATCAAACAAGGTTAAATAATTTAGGTTTGTTAAGCACTGTGCCAAGTACAAATGCTGCTCAATCTCCAAAATTTAACGGCATCAGTGCTCATTATATAGAAATGGCTCCAACCAATTCAACTCAGGTAGGGAAAGGTGTGGTATTATACAGAGCCGAAGAAACTATGTGTGGTGGCAGTAATGCTATAGTGTTTTGTAAATCGGTAGTTGCTAAAGATGGCGATGTTTTTTTCTCGGTTCCAATAGCCAGTGTTACGCCGGGTTCTTATAAATGGTTGAGAGTTTCGTTGGCATATCAAAATTACGATGTTAAAGTGAAAACTACAGCTGCTGGTGTAATAGATGGAACCCTAGCTTCGTTTGTTGGGTTTAATACTTACTTAACAAAATATAAAATGCATGGAGCCGTTATGACGCCAACGTTAAATGGTGCCGGAAATAAATTACAGGGTTACTGGGGATTTTATACAAAGGTATTTAATACAGAATATAAAACGGAGGGACAGGCTCCTAAAACAACAGTTGTAAATCCAAACAACTCAAATTCGCCAATACCTCCAGGCAGCTGCTTGGTAACGGGCGAATTTTACAATACAACTTCAGCTAATATTCAACCATTTGTAATAACCGGTAATGAAACCCAAAATATTATAATTACCGTTTCGCTTTCAACCAATAAAAGTTTTGAATGGAGTGAGATAGTTTATGACGGCTTATTTCAACCTGAAATTGGAGAGTCGGTTGTTGATATGGGACTAAGAGGTTTGGTGCCTAAATATTAAAAGTAATCTTTAATTCAATTATTATAATTTAATTATTCTTGTTCTTATTATTCAAATAATTTTTTAACAACTCTGGTTCAATCTTAAGGTTTAGATTTAATTCTATTAAGAAAATTGCATATTCATTATTTATTTGCTTAAACTGAGCATTTATTAGGTTGTTACTTTTCTTTACTAGCGTAATTAATCCTAAGCCAGCCCCCCCTTTAATTCCAATTTTTTTATTTTTAAGATTTTCCATGTAATAAGCTTTTAAATCACGCTTATTTTTAAATGAATTAATAATATTAATTTTTTCAGTTAACTGATTAATTTCGTTTTTTCTTATAAGGTTTGCTGCTATTATTTTTATCTTATTTCCTTGTTTTGATATTAAAAAATAGTTTTGCTTAATGTTGTTTTCATCCTCTGTGCCATACAAAAATTGATTTTGAATTAATTCAACCGATAAAAAAAATATTTTTTTTATAATCTGTTTTGGCAATTTATTTTCTTTCAGTTTAAATTCAATTTCATTTTCTAGTTTTGAAATGGTAGTACTATTAAGTATGCCGTCATAAGCTATTATTAAATTGTCTGTCAAGTTTAATTGAGCAATATGCTCATTATACTGCAATTGAATATAACTAGACGAAGGATTAATTAAGACATTCATGATTACAAATACCCTAATAATAAATTAATAAAACAATTCGTTTATCCTACATAATAATGTAAGTAATCAAGTTTTTAATTACAAATATTCTAGTTAGCATTGTATCTATATTCAATTCATATAAAATTAATTTATGTCAGTTGTAAAAGTTTCTTTTGTAAAGTATTTTTTTGCACTGATTTTAATTTCAGTTAGTTTTTTTTCTGTTGCTCAAAAAATAAGCGGAGCATACAAACTTTATGAAGTTAGCGATGGAATAATTGAGAACAATATTAATGATTTGACTATTGATGATAATGAAATTTGTTGGCTTGCAAACCAACATGGAATTTCAAGATTTGATAATTTTAATTTTATCAATTTTTCTTCCAAAACTGATTCTATTTTTTTTAAAGATGACAATGTTGACCAATTGTATAAGGCTAATCATTTTATTTATTTGATTTCTAATACCAACGGTTTAATAAAACTAAACCCAATCAATTTTAAATTATACAAGTTGTTTAATGAGGGTTTGTTATCTCTGGCAATAAAAGGTGACAGCTCGGTATATTTATTTACAACCGGAAAATTACAATTTAGAATAAAAGATAAAATAATTTCAGAATGTAATTTTGGAGATCAAGAGAAGGGTTCAGTTGTGTTTTTTAACAATAAAATTTATCTTAAATTATTAGACCCGTATTTGCTTGAGTTGAACCCATCCAACCTGAAAGTAAGCCATAAAATTAAGGTTGAAAAAATGGGGTTAAACGGCAAATTACTTTTATCGTCAATTAATGGTTTGGTATATCACTCGGGTAAAAGTGTATATGTCATTGATAAAAAAAGAAATGTTCAATTCCATCCCATTTTAAATGACGTAAAAAATATTACTTTTTATAATGAGGGTAATAGGGGAGAGTATAATTATATTTCTAATAATAAAGTACCCTATTTAAGTAAAAAAAATAGATTTTTCGCAATAATTTTTGATAACTCCCTTAACGCAAGGGCTAATAATATTTATAAATTAAGTGATAATTGCGCTTACATAGGAACAAACCAAGGCTTAATAAAAGCTATTTTTAAATACAATATTAGTTCGCCTTTAAATGATTATAGTTTTTTTAGCGTTGATTTTTTAAGATTAAGGGAAGGGATAGTTAAAGGTAATGACAGCGATTTTTATTTAATGGGTTTTCCGGGAATACTAAACTATAGAAACAATAAAACAGAATTGTTTAGTTCTGATGACATTAAAACAAATAATGGCGTCCTTATTAAATCAAATCTATACTGCGCAACTGAGGGAGATGGTTTAGTAAGTTATTCTATTAAAAACAAGAAAAAAGAACAGATTATTACTCCCCACATTTTAAAAAATGATACTTTTTGTAATGTTTCTCGTTATCATGAATCTGAAATTCTATTGGCTGGACATGAAAAAATAGTTGCTTATAATTTACAAAATAAAAATAGTAGAATATATAATTTGACTAAAGGAACGGAAGTATATAAAATTACTGAAGATATTAATTCTGGATGTTTACATTTAGCTACTAACAAAGGAATGTTGCGCATTAAACTCGGTACAAAAGATAATTTTTTAACTGTACTTCCAACTAAATTTAAGTTTGACAAAAAAATTAATGATTTATTAATTATAGCAGAAAGAAATGAGATATGGCTTGCAACTGATTTAGGTATTTATGTTTTAGATAGAACTAATTTAAATTTAATTAGAGAATATAATTATCCGCTAGAATTGTCCAGTCCAAAAGTTTCTGCATTGATTTATAATGATAATAAAATATGGGCGTCTACTTTTTCCGGAATAACGTCAATTGACTTAATAAAAAACAAAGTTAATTTTATTTCAAAATATCATGGATTAATAAATTCTGAATATACTTTCAGATCTGCTGCATGGTTAAATGATAGTAACATTGTTTTTGGCGGATTAAATGGATATGATATTTTGGAAACCAATTCATTAGATTCAATAAGATACGAATCTTCTTTTTTTATTTCAGCTGTTGAAATAATAGGTAATAAAAATTCAATTTCCTATTCGATAAGAAAATCACTTAAAGATTTTAATTTTTCTTTCAATACCGGCGAAGAAGATTTGTATTTGTATTTAGCCAATAAAGATAAATTGCGATCGAGTGAATATAAATTTGAATATCAAATTAATAATGATAATTGGATTTCGTTAAAAGATAAAAAAGTAATTAAGTTATCAAACTTAGAATATGGTGATTATAAAATTAATATTAGAATGGTAGATTCTTTTGGACATGTTTCAAAAACTAAAACCTACCAAATCAGCGCTTTTTTGCCTTTTTACAAACGAACAAGTATGGTTGTTTATAGATGGTTATTGTTATTTATTTTAATTATTGTAATAATTTATTTTTACTTCAAATCAATAAAAGTTGAGAATGAAACTAAATCCCGTATTGCTATGAATCTTCATGATGAGGCAGGTACAATTTTAACGAGGCTTTCATTATTAGTTCAAAGCAGTAAAAAGTTAGACGATGATAAAGAAAAAATAAATAGCGGAATAAATGAGGTTCTATATAGTTTACGAACTTTTATAAGTTCAATGACTAAAAGTATATTCACTATTCAAGAACTTGAAGACGAGTTACGTGAGTTTATAACTAAAACATTTAAGGATTCATTGGTTAATTACGATTTTAAATTAATTTACGATGAAAATTATAATTTAAGTGGTGAATTATACAGAGATTTAAAACTATGCGTTTACGAGGCTGTAACTAATAGTATTAAACATTCGAAATGCGATAAATTTGCTTTTAGTATAATGGCAGAAAAAAAAGTTATAGAATTAAGAATGGTTGACAATGGACTTTTAACTAATCTTTCTCAGTTAACGATGAAAGGCAATGGTATTAGAAACATAAAAAAACGTGTAGCACGCAATAAGGGTGAGGTTTTATTCACCATTAGCGAAGAGCAAAAAGGTTTGGCATTAAATTTAAAATTTCCGATAAAATGAAAAGTGTAATTATTATTGACGACGATTATGAATTAACTGAAATTATGCAAAAAAGTATAAACGAGTTAGATGGCTTTTGTTGTGATTTAAAATTTAATAATCCTATTGATTATCTTAATAATCCGGTATTATCAGATATAATTCTGTTAGATATTGTTATGCCCGAAATGAATGGCCTTGAGGCAATTGATAAAATTTTGACATGTTTCCCAGACATGTCAATAATTATAAATTCAATTAAAGATGATTCAGATACAATATTTAAAGCCTTGCAGCTAGGAGCTATAGGTTATATTGATAAGCAAAGTTTTTTATTTAACTACCAAGAGGTTTTTAAAAGCATTGAAAATGAAGGTGCTTATATGACACCAAAAATTGCGCGGAAAATAATAGGATTTTTTCAGAAACCTAAGGGTATTTACGATAATCTATCGCAACGTGAAATAGAAATTGTTAATGGGATTTTAGATGGATTAAGTTATAAATTAATTTCCGACCGTTGCAATGTATCATTAGATACAGTTAGATTTCATATAAAAGGGATTTACAAAAAATTAAAAATAAACAGCAAATCTGAACTGTTTAATATTTTTAAGATTAATCCAAACTAACAAATTTTGATTTAGCTTTTGAATAAATAAAGTATCAAATTAAAGAAATTATTTGCCCTTAAATTTATTTATGGCATTAATGGTAAACTCGCTAAGCACAAGTTTTCCGCTCATGCCGGCACGTTCTATTAATAACGTATCCCAATTTTCTGTACCCTGCCACATTACTTTTTTTAACATAGCCATGGCCTCAGGGTTTGAATTAGCTAATTTACCTGAGAGCAATTCTATGCCTTTATCCATTTCTTCGGTTGAATTAAATAATTCTGCATATAAACCTTTTTCTTTTGCCCATTGAGCAGTTTGCCATTCGGTTGCATTAATGGTTAATTGACAAAATGCAGAACTTCCCACTTTACGCTCTACCGCTGGCCCAACAACAAAAGGACCAATGCCTACAGCTAATTCACTTAATTTTACTGAAGCTGATTCAGTGGCAAACGTATAATCGGCACTGCTGGCAATACCAACTCCACCGCCAACTGCTTTGCCTTGAACCCGGGCAATAATAAATTTTGGCGCTTTACGCATAGCATTAATTACCATTGCAAAGCCTGAAAAAAACTTTAATCCTGTATCAATATCTTTAATCGAAATTAATTCATCAAAACTGGCGCCAGCACAAAACGCTTTATCTCCTTCGCTTTTTAAAATAATTACTTTTACATTATCGTCTTTTCCCAGTTTTTCAATTTCTACAGCGAGGTTACGCAATTGAATTCCTGGCATTGAATTGCTTTGAGGATGGAAAAAAGTGATAGTTCCAACACCATTTATAATTTCTGATTTTACGAAGCCTTCCATGGTTTTTAATAATGTGTTCTATTAAACAAGTATAGTTACTGGGTTTTCAATAAAGCCTTTAAGAGTTTGTAAAAATGCTGCACCTGTTGCGCCATCTACAGTTCTGTGGTCGCAGGCTAAGGTTAATTTCATAACATTACCCGGAACAACTTGATTGTTTTTGACTACCGGAACTTGTCTTATGGCACCAACAGATAAAATACAAGATTCGGGAGAGTTAATAATAGAAGTGAATGATTCAATTCCAAACATTCCTAAGTTAGAAACCGTAAACGTATTTCCTTCCCAATCTGCTGGCTGTAATTTCTTATCTTTTGCGCGTTTACCTAAATCTTTTACTTCAGCAGAAATTTGAGAAAGAGATTTTTGGTCCGCATACCTAATTACTGGCACAAGTAAACCGTCTTCAATTGCAACAGCAACACCAATGTGAATATGAGAGTATGAGCGAATTTTATCGCCCATCCAAGAAGTGTTAACACGAGGATGTTTGCGTAGTGCAGCAGCGCAGGCTTTTATTACCAGATCATTAAACGAAACTTTTGTGTCAGGGATAGAATTAATTGCATTGCGCGAAGCAATTGCATTATCCATATCCACTTCAATATTTAAATAAAAATGAGGCGCACCATTTTTGCTTTCCAATAATCTGCGAGCAATGGTTTTACGCATTTGAGAAATTGGTTCGTCATTGAAACTTTCAATGCCGAGAGCAAAAGAACTCATTATAGAATTCTTTGTTGTTTCAGAAGTTGAAGGTGTGTAGTTTTCAATATCTGATTTAGTTATTCTGCCATTATCACCTGTTCCTTTAACTTTGGTTAAATCAATACCTTTTTCTTTTGCAATAGACTTTGCTAATGGTGAAGCTTTTATTCTGCCATCAGTAGAGTTTGATTGAACAGGAGTTGTGGATTTAGTTATTGAAGTTGCTACATTATTGTCTTTAGGAGTAGGCGCAACATTTGTTATATCATTTTTAGTATTTATAGATGCTAAAACACTTTCTATGTTTTCATCGCCCTTGCCAAGAATGGCTAATACACTGTCTACCGGTGTGCTTTTCCCTTCTTCAATTCCAATATGCATTAACACACCATCTTGAAAAGATTCGAACTCCATAGTAGCTTTATCGGTTTCAATATCTGCCAATAAATCACCGCTTTTAATTTTATCGCCAATTTTTTTATGCCATTTTGCAACAACACCATCAGTCATTGTATCACTTAATTTGGGCATACGCACCACTTCGATACTTTTGGGTATTGTTGAATTTTGAATGTTAGATGTTAAATGAGTGCTATTGTTTTTAACAGGCATACTTTCATTTTTAATTGACGTATTATCATTTTTAATTTCTAATTTAGAACTTAAAATTTCTGATATGTCTTCATCTTGTTTACCTAAAATGGCAATGATAGAATCTACTGGTACTGCAGATTTTTCAGGAACCCCTATATGCAATAACACACCGTCTTGAAAAGATTCAAATTCCATAGTTGCTTTATCGGTTTCGATATCGGCCAATAAATCGCCGCTCTTAACTTTATCGCCAACTTTTTTATGCCACTTGGCAATAACGCCATCTGTCATGGTATCACTTAACTTGGGCATTCTTACTATTTCAGCCATATTTTTGTAATGTTAAATTTTAAATGATAAATTTTGAATTAACTGCCTGCTGATGTTTTTACAATTTTTGTTAGGATATTTATAATTTCCTCAACATCTTTTAATAAATGTTTTACTTCTTTCGTTGTAAGTTCACTTTCATTTAACAGTCTTAACCAATATCTAGTCTCTCTGGCTTCCTTCGCCGCAATGCTCATCTTAGAAATAAAATCTCTTTTGGATTGAGTAACTTGCGCTTCCTCTACATTTGCACCGATGCTCGTTGCACTTCTAAATAATTGGCTGGCTAGTTCAAATACTTTATCTTTTTTTAAGTGTATATATAATTTAATTATTTCTTTAGAGAAGTTAAATGTTTTTGTAACTATTAAATTTTGTTTTTGTTCCATTTATAATTTAACATCCAACATTTAAAATTATTCTATTATGAACGGGTAATTAGGTTCCGAATAAACGTCTTTATAGAGTTCTTCCGGTTCAGGATAAGGGCTTTCTTCAGCAAATTGAACAGATTCATCAACCAATGCTTTTACTTTTGCTTCGGTTGCCTCAATACCTGCCTCATCAATCCATTTGTTTTCTTTTAAAGTTGAAATAACTTTTTCTATAGGGTCTTGTTCTTGATACTCTTTTACTTCATCTTTTGTTCGGTATGTTTGGGCGTCGCTCATACTATGCCCCTTATACCGGTATGTTTTCATTTCTAAAAAAGTAGGACCGTCGCCTCTGCGAGCACGATTAACAGCCTCTTCTATAGCTTCATGTACGGCTTCTACAGTTAATCCGTCAACGGGTTTACTTGGCATATCATAAGCTAATCCTAATTTCCATAAATCATGCACGTTACTGGTACGTTCAACAGAAGTTCCCATGGCATACATGTTATTCTCTACAATAAACACAACAGGTAGTTTCCAAGTCATAGCCATATTAAATGCTTCGTGCAAAGCGCCTTGTCTTACTGCACCATCACCCATCGAGCAAATACAAACATTGTCGGTACCATTATATTTTTCTGCAAAGGCAATACCTGCGCCTAGTGGTACTTGACCACCAACAATACCATGCCCACCAAGGAAGTTGTGTTCTTTACTGAAAATATGCATGCTTCCGCCTTTACCTTTACTGCAACCTGTTATTTTGGCGTACATCTCTGCCATTACAAATTTAGGATGTAAACCTAAACCAATTGGGTGAGCATGATCGCGGTATGCAGTAATGTGTTTATCTTCTTTTTTGGTAGCACTTACAGTACCGGCAACAATTGCCTCTTGACCAATATACAAGTGACAAAATCCTTTTATTTTTTGTTGTACATAAACCTGGCCGGTTTTTTCTTCAAACCTGCGCATAAGTAGCATAGATTCATACCAAGATAAATATTGTTCTTTTGTAAACTTAGATTTTTTGTTTGTCAATGTTTTAGCCATATGCTACAATTTAATAAGACACAAAAATAACAGAAAAAATGAAAAAAAGGCTTTAAAATTTGTATTCAGTTTTATTTCTTTTTTAGGTTTAAAACGGATGGTTCAATGATATTTTGTTTGTATATTTTCAAATCAATTATTAGATAAAAATGATATTAAACTACACTTCTTTTGATTTGCTGTATAAGCATCCGTTTGGTGTTTCTTCAAATACAAGAACGTCAACAACCTCGGTGTTTATTAAAATTGATTTTGAAGGGAGAACTGGATACGGAGAAGCTTGTTTGCCGGCGTATTTGGGAGAAAATGTAAATGATACAATTGCTTTTTTTGAATTGGCGAAACCACTCTTGGCTAAATATGTTAAAGCATTTTCAGTGACGGAGCTTGTAATTGAAATTGATAGACTTACTAAACAAAATAACGCAGCTAAGGCCGCTATTGATATTGCATTAAACGATTTGGCAGGAAAGTTATACGAGAAGCCTTTTTATGATTTAATGAAGTTTAGAAAAAGTGATCCAATGTCAACATCATTTACAATAGGAATTGATGAGGAAAACAAATTGGAGAATAAAATTAAAGAGGCTTCCGATTTTAAAATTTTAAAAATTAAAGCAGGAACAAAAGATGATAAATCGCTCATTAATGCTATAAGAAAATACACCGATAAACCATTGTATGTTGATATAAACCAAGGATGGAAAAATAAGGAAGAGGTATTGGAAATGATTTTTTGGTTAAAAGAAAAAAATGTAATAATTGTAGAACAGCCAATGCCGGTAAGTATGATTGACGAAATGGCTTGGGTTACTGAACGAAGTCCGATTATTACCGTTGCGGATGAGAGCATTAAGCGATTTAATGATTTGCAAGTTTTAAACGGAGCGTTTTCTGCTGTTAACATTAAATTAATGAAATGTGCAGGTTTAATGGAAGCAATAAAAATGATAGAGTTTTCAAAAAAGAACAACATAAAAATATTATTAGGCTGTATGGCTGAAAGCTCTTGCGCTACAAGTGCAATGGCACAATTAATGAAGTTTGCAGATTACATAGATTTAGATGCGCCAAATTTATTGAAGAATGACCCTTTTTATGGTGTAACGTATAAAAACGGAAAAGTTTTTTTAAATGATTTGCCTGGTATTGGAGTTGAACCCAAAACTGACTTGTTTAATATTTAATTTTTTTTAATTGTTTTTTTCTTCTGCCAAAGCATCGCCAACTATAAATGTACTTCCTCCAATTAATATAAGATCATTTTTTTTGTATGTTTTTTTTGCGGCTTCTAATGCAATTTTCACGGTAGTGTAACTTTTACCTTTTAAATTTATTTTTTTTGCTTTTTCTAATAACTCTTTTTCATTTAAAGCGCGCGGAATATTTGCTTTTGTAAAATAATAATGAGCGTTTTTAGGGAGTAATTCTAATATTTTTGTGACATCTTTATCGTTTACTGCTCCAAAAATAAAATGTAGTTTGTTGTACTTTATAGTGCTGAGGTTAAAAAGAACATTTTTTATACCGTCTTCATTATGCCCGGTATCAGCAATAATTAAAGGGTTATTTCTTATAGTTTGCCATCGTCCTTGTAAACCTGTTGTTTTAGTAACCTGGCTTAACCCTTTTTTTATTGATTCAAGGCCAATGAAAAAACCTGATTTCTCAATAAAGTTTAAAGTGTTTAAAACGCCTAGTACATTTTTTAACTGGTAGTTTCCTATTAAATCAAGGTTTAAGTTAATGGTGTTATTATCGTTTTTATTTAGGATAGTTGTGCTTAATAAATCATTTTCAATTTTGTGACTTATTATTTTATAGTTTTTATCGGCGAATTGTAGTGGAGATTTTAATTCTTTTGCTTTAACATTAAAAACCGGTGCTGTTTCACTTTGATATTGACTAATAACAATAGGCACACGCGCTTTGATAATACCTGCTTTTTCTGTGGCAATTTTTCCCAATGTGTTGCCTAATAAGTTCATGTGATCAAAGCTGATGTTTGTAATTAAGGAAACCACAGGTGTGATAATATTAGTAGAATCTAATCTGCCTCCTAGTCCAACTTCAATTATAGCTATATCAACTTCTTCACTGGCAAAATAATCAAAGGCAAGTCCAACAGTCCACTCAAAAAAGCTTGGTTCAATTTTTTCAAATTCAAGTTTATATTTGGAAACAAAATCGGTAATATAATTTTTCGGAATCATTTTACCATTAATTTTTATCCGCTCTCTGAAATCAACTAGATGGGGTGAGGTATATAAGCCGGTTTTATAACCAGCGCTCTGTAAAACAGACGCAATCATGTGACTGCTTGAACCTTTACCATTAGTGCCAGCAACATGTACGCATTTTATTTTTTGATGTGGCTTACCTAAGAGTTCTGAAATTTTTATAGTGTTGTTTAAATCAGCTTTATAGGCAGCACTGCCTATACGTTGAAACATTGGTAAACGCGCGAATAAATAATCTAGCGTTTGCTGGTAATTCATGTTTTAATTGAATGAAAAAATTATGGTTATTGTACCTCTTTGTTCCTCAAACTTACCATCAATATTAAATTTTGTAGCTAAAGCGGCTTGTTTAGCTTTTGCCTTTAATAATGCGCTACTTGTTGTAGTTCCGCGACCGTTAGGATTTGCTTCAATAACATTTCCATCGCTATCTACTGTTATTTCTACCACAACCTTTCCTTCCTCTTTAGTATCTTTAGGTAATATGGGCGGTTTAACAATAGCTCTACCTTTTAAATCAATTCCATATTTGCTTCCAACTCCTGGTCCTTTACCAGGGCCATTACCTGACCCATCGCCATCGCCGTTTCCGCCGCCGCTTCCATTACCTGTACCTCCTGTACCATTTTTATCAGGGCTACCATCTGGTGCTCCATTTTGTCCTGCTACATTATTGTTACCAATGCCACCCCCATTTTTACCTGAATTATTTTTGAATTTTTCAGCTAATTTTTCTGCTTCTGTTTTTTCTTTAATTTCTATTTTTTGAGGTTTAACCGGTGTAATAACAGTTGTGTTATTTTTAATTTCTGGTTTTACTTCATTAATATCAACATTTTCACCGGTTTCATCAGTAACAATATCAGCTTCTGTTTTAGAATTTTCAGCAATAACATCTGTTACACTTCCTAAAGAACCATAATCAATATTGTCATTTCCTAAATTCACCATTCCAAGTGCAAGTTCTTGTCCACCGCCACCGCCCGATTCAGGAAAGGGTGGGTTAGGTGTAATTATATTAAATAAAATTAAAAATAGTAGTAACAAGCCAAAAATAGCAGATGTAATTGTTGCTGAAATAATTCTGTTTTTATTTTCTTCTGTTTTTGTTAATTCCATTTCAAAAATTTACAAAGCTTTATAATAATGACTTTTAAATTACTTATTTGTTGCAGCCGTTGCTAGAACAGTTTTACATTTTAATTTGTAACAAATTGTCATTATGTCTATTTCATCTTGGATTGAGAGTTCTTTGTCAAGGTGCATTAATACAACCGGTTCAGTTTGTTTACTGGATAACTTTGAAATTTCATTTTCTAATCCAGAAATAGTAATTTCAGTACTATTAACATAATATTTATGGTCTTTGGTTACAGCTAAATGAATTGGTTTAACATTGTCAATTGTAGGCTTTGCCTGAGAATTTGGTAAGCTCACTTTTATAGCGTTAGGGCTTACCATTGTAGATAAAATTAAAAAGAACAATAGAAGAAAAAACATGATGTCGTTTAATGAATCTGTACTTACTTCTGCTTCTCTATGTTTTTTTCGTAAAGCCATTTTTGAAATTATAATTGTTTAATGATAAATTTTAAACTGGTTTAAATTTTGGCAGTGTAGCAATTTGCATTTAAACTATTTATTCTGTTGTTTACTTGGTGGGTTCGTTTAACATATCCAGAAATTTGATTTGAGTATCTTCCATTCTATGAGCAATTCTGTCTATTCTAGAATTGAGCCAATGGTAGCAAATAAAAGCAATAACCCCAACTACTAATCCTCCTGCTGAAGTCACCATTTTTTGATATAAGCCCGTTGAAATAATTTCTATCTCCACAGTTTTTGCCAATGATATATCGTAAAAAATAGTAATAACACCAATAATGGTACCTATAAATCCAAACATTGGTGCTATACGACCAATAATATTCAAAACATTCAGATTTTTTTCAAGTTTAGCTATCTCAACAGAACCACTTTTATCCATTGCTGTTCTTATTTCTTCAATTGGTTGACCAATTCTTGAAACACCTTGCTCCAACATAGTGCTTTCTGGTGTATTTAAATTTTTACACATACTCCTCGCATTGGCTAAATTTCCGTTATTAATCATTTCTTTTAAACCTGAAATTAAAGTTTCATTTTTCTTTGACGCTTTTCCAATTACCAATAATCTTTCTATCAAAATATAAATACTCACAATTAATAATACTGCTATTGGAAGCATAATTGGCCCCCCTTTCATAATCATTTCAATTAATGAAATTTTGGTATGGGTTATTTCTGGGGTTGATGCTGTTTGAATTCCGGAAACTATATTTGAGTTTGAGGAATCTGATTCTGCTGCTAACGCTGCAACAGATGAACTTGCTTGTAAAATGAAATTTAACATTGCTAATTAGGTTTGTTTACGAATGTAGGCTAATAAAAAGGCAGATAATCAATCACAACTAAATGATTTTAAACATTACTATGTTTATTATAAGTTAGAGTTGAAAGGTTGGTTACAGAAAATTAATTTCTTTTACTGATGCTAATTGCAACCTGTTTTTCCAACTCGCTTTTTAAAGTAGTTTTTTGGTTGGATTTTATGCCTGTTAATTTTATTACAGATAATTCCTCGTCATTATAAGTTATTGAAAGATTATTTTTTGAAATTTCTCCTACTTTTTTAACATCAACAAAAAAAAGCATGTTGTTGCTGAATAAGTTTTTTTTGATTTCTAATTTATCTTCGTAAAATAAAGCGTAAGGTGTTAAAATAAACCATATTGTATGAAAAGAAAAAAATGCCGCAGGAATTAACATAACAAAACCCCAAGGGATTAAATTTAAAATCCAGGTGTATGATAGATAATCGAGAATAATACTAACTATAACTGAAACTATTATAAATACAGGATTTCTGTCAATATTAAACAAGGCTATCTCGTCTTTTTCTTTTTTTCTCACACAGCAAAGTTAAAAATAAAAAAACTTTGTATCGATTTACTTTCTAATATTAATTAAACTTGTGTAATTGCTTTTTAAAAATTTTAAGTTTAAATTGTAACGATTTAAGAATTTAGTAATTATTATATTATAATTTAGTTTTAATTAAACGTAGCATGGTTTCAATAAAAAAATATGTATTTATATTATTTATCGCTTTAGGTTTTTTTGCTAATTCCCAATCATTTGAATTGGATAATCCTATTGCGTCTATGCTAGACAGTTTATTGTCTCAAAAAATGTTTGAAACAGCATTTTCAAAACCAATTTTCCCTAAAAGCAATAAATATAAATTTGGTATAGACAGTATTCCTAAATACGATGATTACGCTTATCAATCTCGTTTGGCAAAACTTGATGCAAATTCGCCTTTTGACCTCGTATTTAATGAGCATGTAAAAGGCTTTATACATCTATATGCTATGCGCAAGCGCGAAAGCGTTAGTAGAATGATGGGTGTAGCTCAATTATATTACCCAATGTTTGAAGAAGTTTTTGATAGGTATAATATTCCGCTAGAACTAAAACATCTAGCAGTTATTGAAAGTGCGTTGATACCTTATGCTAAATCTAGGGCTGGCGCTACCGGTTTATGGCAATTTATGTATCCTACAGGAAAAATGTATGGATTAAATGTTACTTCATATATCGATCAACGTTGCGATCCATATAAAGCTACTGTTGCTGCTGCAGAATATTTGAAATCGCTTTACAATATGTTCGGCGACTGGCAAATGGTTTTGGCTGCCTATAATGCCGGGCCAGGAACCATTAGTAAAGCTATAAGAAGAAGTGGAGGAAAGAAAACATATTGGGAAATTAGACCTTATTTACCAACTGAAACCCAAGGATATGTTCCGGCTTTTATTGCTGCAAATTATGTGATGAATTATGGCGCAGAACATAATATTTATCCTGCAGTGCCTCGCAAAACATACTTCGAAGTTGATACGGTTGTAGTTAAAGAGCAAATGAGTTTTGAACAACTTTCTCAAGCATTGGACATATCTCAAGAAGAAATTTTATACTTTAATCCGCAATACAGAAAAAATATTATTCCTTCAGGTGGAAATGCTATGTGTTTGCCTAAAAATAAAATTGGAATATTTTTAACTAATGAACAAGCTATATATGCTGCTATTAAAGCTCAGAAAGAGGAGGGTGCTGTAGTTGAAACTTTGGCTGAAGTAAAAAAAGTTCATACCGTAAGAGGGGGAGAGAAATTAAGTACAATTGCTAGGAAGTATGGTGTAACAGTTTCAGATATTAAAACATGGAACTATATTGGTAAAAAAGGAATAAGACCCGGTAAAAAAATTACTGTATATGTGCGGGAAACGAAAAAAGTTAATAACCTAGAGTCTAAACCTGAGATAAAAAACGAACAAAATTTAGCCGTAAACAAAGAGAAAGAAAATAAATTAGTTGCAGAAAATAATTCTGATGTAACCCCTGAAGTAATATTACATAAGGTGAAAAAAGGAGAAACCCTTTTTAGTATCGCTAAAAAACATCATGTAGATGTAATTGAAATTAAACAATTAAATAATTTACGATCAAACAATTTGAATTCGGGTCAGGTATTGAAAATTAAAAATTAATCAATTCAACTATTAACAATTTTTTTAAGGTCTGTTTTCGCAGACCTTTTTTTTGCCAAATACCTGAAGGATTTATGTTTCAATTAAATTTAATTTATTTTTGTTTTATTGGTTAAAACTCTCAATCTAAAATGAAAACACTACTATTAAGTTTGCTCCTTATTTCAAATTTTATATACTCGCAAGTTACACAAACAGTGAAAGGAAGAGTTGTAGATAAAGTTACCGGTGTTGGATTACCAGGAGCCGTAGTTCAGCTAAAATCAATTGGTAATGGTATTGTTGTAACGTCTAACAATGATGGTTATTATAAATTAACTAATGTGCCTGTTGGCAGACAATCGTTTTTGTTTTCTTATACGGGATATAAAACAGTTCCTGTAACCGATTTAATAATTACTTCTGGTAAAGAAATGATTTTAAATATAGAACTTGAAGAAAGTACGGTTGATATTGCTGAAGTTGAAGTAAAGGCCTCAAATGATACTGACGTTGTTAATAATATGCAATCTGTTAACATGAAAGCATTTAGTATTGAAGAAACTGAGCGTTACGCCGGTTCAAGACAAGACCCGGCCCGAATGGCGCAAAATTTTGCCGGTGTGCAAGGAACGAATGACTCCAGAAACGACATTGTTATTAGGGGAAATAGTCCTTCTGGCTTGTTGTGGCGTTTAGAAGATATTGATATTCCAAATCCCAGTCACTTTGCAGTTGCAGGATCTGCAGGCGGCCCACAAAGTATAATAAATAACAAGTATCTTTCTAACAGTGAATTTTATACGGGTGCATTTCCTGCTAACTACGGCAATGCGCTAGGAGGGGTGTTTGATTTAAAAATGCGAAACGGAAATAACGAGAAGCATGAAAAAACTTTTCAGTTTGGTGTTTTGGGAACCGAAGCGTCATTGGAAGGGCCTTTAAGTAAAAAGTCAGGAGCCAGTTATTTAATTACTTATCGCTATTCAACCTTAGCATTGTTTAGTAGTATTAATTTTAAAATCGGAACGAGTGCAGTTCCTGGTTATCAAGATTTGGGAGTTCGATTAAATTTCCCTACAAAAAAAGTCGGTGTGTTCAGTTTTAGTAGTATAGGAGGTTTAAGTGATATTAAAATTATTTTAAGCAAAACATTAACCAGACCTAAAGAATTGTATGGTGATTTAAATCGCGATCAATACTTTGCCTCCAACATGGGGGTAGGAATATTGAGTAATGTTTATGCATTAAATAGCAGAACTGTTATGAAAACCAGTTTAGCCTACGGAGCACAAACGCTAGATGTTAATCATTATTTGGTATTGAGAGACGATAATTTTAAACCAAACGATACTTTGCCGCAAATTTTAAATTATAATTTTTATGAGGGCAAGACCACGCTTGCTTGGTATATTAAAAGTAAATTAAATCCAAAAAACAGCTTAAAAGCAGGCTTTTTTGCAAATAAAATTGACGTAAATTATTTTGATAAGGTTAAAATTAATTCTCTATACGATACAGTTGCGCTAGCTATCCAAAACAAATCATTTAAAACCAGAATTGATTCTAAAGAAAGTTTTTATTTGCTGCAGCCATATGTAAGTTATGTGCATAAATTTAATGAAAGCTTAAGTTTAATAACCGGTTTATTTTCTCAGTTCCTTACTTTAAACAATAAAGTAACTGTTGAACCAAGAGCTAGTTTACGTTATCAGTTAAAACAAAATCATGTATTTAGTTTAGCCTACGGTCTTCATAGTCAAATGCAAGCTACTTATTTGTATTTTGCAATACCAGATAGTATTGTTAATCCAGGACAAGCTCAAAATACAGGTGTGTTGGTTGCAAATTCGGGTCGGGAGTTAAAAAATCAAGATTTGGATTTTACAAAAAGTCAGCATGTTGTTTTCGGGTATGACTTTTTTGCGACAAAATATTTAAAATTAAAAACAGAGTTATATTATCAAAATTTATGGAATATTCCAGTGTATGCTGTCCCATCTAGTGTTTCTGCGCTTAACAGAGGTGCAACGTTTAATCGTTTTTTTCCTGTGTATCAAATGCAAAATAACGGAACGGGTTATAATTATGGTTTAGAATTTACACTTGAGAAACTTTTTCAAAATCATTATTTCTTTATGTTTAACGGGAGTTTGTTTGAGAGTAAATACACAGCTAGTAACGGTAAATTAGCCGATACGGATTTTAACGGTAATTATATGACTAATTTATTGCTTGGTTATGAGTTAACTATTGGAAAAAATAATACTCTTAGTTTTGGAACTAAGTTTACTTACGGAGGAGGTAAACGATATTCTCCGGTAAATATTGCAGCAAGTAACGCCATAATGGATGTTGTGGCTCAAGACGATAAAGTTAATACCTTACAATTTTCCGCCTATAATAGGTTTGATTTGAAGATTTCCTATAAAATAAATGGTAAAAAAACAGGCACTGAAATTGCACTTGACTTGGTAAATGTATTAAATACAAAAAATATATTAGCATTAAGTTATGCGCCAGATCCGGCAAACATTAACGCAGATCCTTTAATAAAAAACTATCAGCTTGGGTTTTTACCCTTGTTTTATGTCAAGTTTGATTTTTAACCAATAAATAATAAAGTATTAATTTTACTGCATGACTAAAATTTTAATTATAGGTGCCGGTCGATCTACGGTTTCGTTAATAGACTATTTATTAACCAACTCTACAATATACAATTGGAAAATTACCGTGGCCGACGTTGATATTAATTTAGCTCAGCAAAAAGTGGCTAATCATCCAAACGGCAATGCTGTTAGCTTTAATATAAACGATGAAGAAAAACGTAGATTGATAATTTCCGAACATGATTTTGTTGTTTCTATGTTGCCGGCATTTATGCATGGTGATGTGGCCCGAGATTGTGTTGAGTTTGGTAAACATTTAGCAACCGCAAGTTACGTTAGTTCAGAAATGAAAGCACTCGATTCAGAAGCTAAGAAAAAAAATATCTTGCTTTTAAATGAGTGTGGATTAGATCCTGGAATAGATCATGCTAGCGCTATGAAATTAATTGATGAAATAAAACAACAGGGTGGAAACATTAGTTCTTTTAAATCGTATTGCGGAGGTTTGGTTGCGCCCGAAAGCAATGATAACCCTTGGGGCTATAAGTTTAGCTGGAATCCACGAAATGTGATTTTAGCAGGGCAAGGAACTGCTCAATACCTACATAATGGGGAGTTAAAATTTTTACCATATAACCGTTTATTTTCTCAAACCGATATTGTTGAAATAGAAGGTTATGGAGAGTTTGACGGTTATGCAAACAGAGATAGTTTAAGCTATATTTCTGTTTATGGTTTAGATAATATTAAAACTATGCTTAGAGGAACTTTGCGTCAAAAAGGTTATTGCAAAGCATGGGATGTATTTGTAAAATTAGGCTTAACAGATGATACCTCTAAAATTACTGATGCAACTAAATTTACATACACTTCTTTAGTTTCATCGTTTTTACCTAATGATAATGGTAGTTTGAAGGAAAGATTAAAAGATTTCATTGGTCAAAATTGGTTCAATGAAATTGAAGAACAAATGGATTATTTGGAGTTATTCTCAAATAAAAAAATAGAATTAAACGAAGGTACTCCGGCTCAATTGATTCAAAATTTGCTTGAGGAAAAGTGGAAACTAAAACAAGGGGATAAAGATATGGTGATTATGCAACATCAGTTTGAATATTCTTTACCCGGAAAAGACATTCAGAAATTAAATTCTTCATTAGTTGTAAAAGGTATTAACGATAATCACACTGCTATGGCCCTCACAGTAGGTTTACCTTTGGCAATTACCATTAAGAATTTTTTGACAAATAAATTTAAGTTAAGCGGGGTACAAATACCTGCTACGAAAGAAATTTATTTGCCATTACTAAAAGAGTTAGAAGAAAATAATATTGTGTTTAATGAAAATCACGTAAAATAAAAAAGCCCCGTTTTGCGGGGCTTTTTTTAATTGACTAGCTATTATTTTTCTTCTTTTGCAGCTTTCATTTTTTCCTGCATTTCTTTATATGTCATCATTTTATATCCATCTGTACTTACAGTAAATACTGCATCTTCAAGAGGAGTTGTAGAAACTTCAGATGCCGAAATTAAAATTTTCATATCCATGCCTTGTTGGCTCTGACTCATTTCCATTTCCAAAGGATATCCTTTTAAATCGCCTAAATCCATCATCATGCCTCTGCTTCCGCTTTTTTTGCCGTTAGTTTGGTTTGCTTTTATTTTTTCTGTAACCCAAACATTCATTTTGTTTTCTTTTTTGTCTTTACCAACGCTTGTTACAATTGCTTTTGTACACTCATAACCGGCAATAGTTTTTACATCTTTTGTGTATTCAATTTTAGGTTTTGCACCCGGTTTATCGTTTTTTTCAGCTGCATCTAATTCATCTTTTGTGGCTCTGAATCCTGTTTTATTACCCATTTGTTCAGTAATGCTAGTTAAAACACTTCCGTCAAAAACACTAACAGATGTCATCATCATACTATTAACTTCGTTTTTAAATTTGTCACCTTTTATATAGTTGATAATTTCTTGTTCACCAAAACCTGCGTATTCAGCTGGCAAACCTTCAATTTTCATGTTCATTTTTACAGTGTAATTATCTTGGGCAATTGCGCATACTGACATAAAAAGCACCGCTGCAGAAATAAATAATTTTTTCATTGTTGTTGTTTTAGAGTTTATAAAGTTTATTCAAATATAATACCAAATTAAAAATAAAAAGGAGTTAATTTTATGTAAATGTATGAGGGGAAAATATTATTGAAGATTGGCAAAAAACTTAATCATTTCTTCTTTGGAAACAATTTTCATAGAAGCTGGAATTTCAAAAGTATTTTCAGGAACAACTACATTTTTAATTGATTTGGCAACAAAATGCATTTCCAACCCCATTTTTTTAATTCTGTAATCCAATAAAACTCCTTTAACTTTATCGTAAGGGTTAAGAGCATTGCAATTTTTTATGCCTAAATCTTTTGTATACCAGGCATCAAATGTGATTGTAGGATTATTGGCCATAGTAACTTTAAGTTTATGGGCTTTAATACCTAAAAAATCTTTCGTTTCATCTGTTTCTTCAATTTTTAAAGCAAAGTCGAGGTTGTCTGATATAATATCTTTTTCATTTTCGATGCACGCTTGTTTAATATCCATGAATTTTATGGTTTGCGCAATTTTTTTGTTTTTTATGTCACCAATTATAGCGGTGTTAAAAAGCCCCATAGTACTCATTTCAATTGCAAACTTATCTTTTTTAAATTTAAGCACCGCCGAGCTTGGCGCTAATCCATAAAGCGGATGAGATTCGTCTACGGCTTTGGTGTCAAATTCAATAATGCCTTCTTCGTTGTTTTCAGTTTTTACTTCAGAGCATGAAACAAAAAAAAATGAAATAAGTAAAGTGATACAAAAACTGAATATGAGTAATTTTTTTATCAAAGTATCGCTTTTTCTAAATGAAATATTTATAATGCGGTGATTTGCAAGTTTGAGTTTGTGGTTCTGATATATGAATTACCGCGTTAAGGCTAACGAAATCATCTAAGGGTTATGGTTTTAGTTGTACCTTTTCCTTCTTCTAATTTTATAATTCCGGTTCCAATTACAGATTTATTGGTTGGAGCAAGAATAGCAGTAGCTTTTATATCGTAAATGGCAGGTAATTTAAATGTAAATTTAACCTGACCTCCAGCATCCGTTACAGCATTTGCCTTTACATCGGCAATTACAGTGCCTCCGCTAGCTGTTTTAATGGTAGCATATAATTGAACATTTGCATTATTAACAGCAACTCCCGTAGAGTCAACGCAAACAACAGTAGCAACACAGTCTGTGTTTTTTTTGCAGGAGGTGTTTGTTAAACAAAAACAAGCAACTAAAAAGCCTGAAATTAGTATAGCAAGAGGTTTCATATTTTGATTATTTTTATATTTTAATCGTGCTTAACAAATATAATCAAAGTATTTTAAATGAAAAATACAATTATTTTAATTTTTAGTTTTAACCTAATTATTATTGGTGTAAAGTCGCAAACACTTAGTAAAGAAACTATTTTACTTGAAACCAATTACGGCGTCATGAAATTAAAACTTTATGATGAAACGCCTTTACACAAGGCAAATTTTTTAAAACTGGTTAATCAAACTTTTTTTGATTCCTTATTGTTTCATAGAGTTATTAATAACTTTATGATACAAGGTGGCGACCCATTAAGTAAACTTGCTAAAACAGGCGATTCACTGGGTCATGGAGATATAGGCTATACTGTACCTGCTGAATTTAATACGAAATTAATTCATAAACGTGGTTGTTTGGCTGCTGCTAGAGAGGGTGATGACATAAATCCGAAATTTGAATCGAGTGCTTCGCAATTTTACATTGTAATGGGAAAGAAGCGAACACTTGAAGATTTGAAAAAGTACCAAGAGAGAATTAATAAAAGTCGTTATACAAAATGCGCCCGTGAATTTATTACTAGCGATGAAGGTAAAAAATTAAAACAATGTTATTCCAGATTAAAAAAAGAGCTCAAGGAAGATAGTGCGGAGTTAATTAATTTAAAAATAGAAGAAGCTATTAAAAAAGAATATCAAAAATTTACAGAGTATACATTTAATAGTTTTCAAACAGATTCTTATATTAATTATGGCGGAACTCCACATTTAGACGGTACTTATACCGTTTTTGGAGAAGTAATAGACGGTTTAGATGTTATTGATAAAATAGCCGGAGTTAAAACTGATAAACGCGACAGACCTTTAAGCGATATAAGAATGAAAATTTCAGTGCTCAAGTAATTTATTTTAATCTTTTGCATTTCCTCCAAAAGTTTAATACACAAAATAAACGATGTTAAACTTGATGAATCTTCAGCATGAATCAATTACAGTAATCACTTTTCTTTATTTGAGATATTTGAGAAATGATTCATAAATTATCTTTTCTGGTAAAACATTTCAAGCATTATTTTTTGTAGAATAAAAATAAAAGTTGCATTTTTTTATTTCTAATTAAACCTTTACTAATTTGTTGTGTCAAATAAAAAAACAAACACTATGAAAAAAATAATTTTAGTTACAGCTGTGCTTTTAGTTGCTTCGTTTTCAAGTAACGCACAAGAAACAAAAAAGATGCCATCAGCAAAAAAACAAGAGCGTAAAAATTTATCACCTGAAGAGCGCGCAAAGGCAGATGCAGAAAGAGCAGAAAAAAAACTAGGGTTGAACGCTCAGCAAAAAACTGACTGGGAGGCGGCTTCGTTAAAGCGCATTGTTGCCAATAAGCCTTATCAGGATAAAATGAGAGGTTCTACAACACCTGAAGAAAGAAAAGATTTGCGAGCTAAAATCAAAGAAAGCGCAGATAGGTTTGACGTAGCGGTTAACGCCTTTTTAACTGCAGATCAAAAAGTTAAATTCGAGCAATTTAAAAAACAGAGGGAAGAAGAACGAAATAAAAAAATGAAACGTGGCTCGGAAAAAGAACCGGAGTTAGAAGATTAGTTTTTTAGCTTCATTAATAGTTTGTTTAGCATTACCAATAAATAGTTGGTTATTAAAAACTATTACCGGTCGTTTTAAAAAAGTGTATTCATTCAGAATACACTTTTCCAACTCGTCTTCGCTAAGATTTTTTTCAATTAGATTTAAATCTTTGTATTTACGGGCTTTTTTATTAAACAAGGCTTCGTAAGAACCCGATAATTTTTTAAGTTCCTTTAGTTGAGATAGGGTAATTTTTTCAGTTTTTATGTCTTGAAAAACAATGTTTTTTTCTTTTAAATTCAATTCCGAAATAATTCGCCTACATGTGTCACACGATGAAAGGTAATAGATTTTATTCATTTGCTTTTTTGAAAAAGTTATTAATCTTTAACTCTTTCTTTTAACAAAGCTATTTTAAGTACATCTTCCATTTGGCTCAAGTAGTGAAAGCTAAGTCCCTTTAAATAGTCCGGCTTTATATCGTCAATGTCTTTTTTGTTGTCAGTACATAAAATTATTTCTTTAATACCGGCTCTTTTTGCTGCTAAAATTTTTTCCTTAATCCCTCCAACCGGCAGCACTTTTCCGCGTAAGGTGATTTCTCCCGTCATGGCAATTGCTTTTTTCACCTTTCTTTTTGTAAAGGCACTTGCTAATGATGTTAGCATGGCAATACCTGCACTTGGACCGTCTTTTGGCGTAGCGCCTTCTGGCACATGAATGTGTATGTTGTGATTTTCAAATGTTTCTGCATCAGCATCAATTAAGTGTGGATGGGCTTTTAAATATTCTAAGGCCAAGGTTGCACTTTCTTTCATAACCTCTCCTAAATTTCCGGTTAAGGTTAATTTTCCGGCTTTACTTTTACTTAAGCTTGTTTCAATAAACAAAATGTCTCCACCAACCTGAGTCCATGCTAAACCTGTAACAACACCGGCAATATCATTACCCTGATATTTATCTTTAATATGCGATGGACCTAATATTTTTACAACGCTTTCTTCTGTTATTTTTGGTACATCTTCTTCTCTAGCAATATGCACGGCACTGTTACGAGCTATTTTAGAGATTTTCTTTTCTAAATTACGAACGCCGCTTTCAGCTGTATAGGTGTCTATTAAAAATTCTAAAACTTTATCGTTTATTTTTAATTGGGATTTTTTTAAACCGCTTTCTTCTATTTGTTTTGGTATTAAATGTCTTTTTGCTATTTCTAATTTTTCTTCAACAGTGTAACCATTTACTTCAATAATTTCCATACGGTCGCGTAAAGCAGGCTGAATACTTGCTAAATTGTTGCAAGTTGCAATAAACATTACTTTACTTAAATCGTAATCTAATTCTAGAAAATTATCATAAAATGTTGAGTTTTGTTCAGGGTCAAGAACCTCCAATAATGCAGATGAAGGGTCTCCATGAAAATCATTACCCACTTTATCTATTTCATCTAAAATAAAAACAGGGTTAGATGATTGTATTTTTTTTAAGTTTTGAAGAATGCGTCCGGGCATGGCGCCAATATATGTTTTACGATGTCCGCGAATTTCGCTTTCATCCTTTAATCCGCCTAAACTCATTCGAACGTATTTTCTGTTTAAAGCTTTTGCAATGCTTTTTCCTAATGATGTTTTACCAACACCCGGAGGTCCGTAGAGGCAGATGATAGGGGATTTTAAGTCGCCTTTCAGTTTTAAAACAGCAAGATGTTCGATGATGCGTTCTTTAACTTTTTCTAATCCGAAATGATCTTCTTCTAAAATAGATTGGGCGTGTTTTAAGTCAAAATTATCTTCAGTTAACTCGTTCCACGGCAATTCCAATAAAAGTTCTATATAATTGATTTGAATTCCATATTCGGCAGCGTTAGGGTTCATGCGCTGAAGTTTTGCAATTTGTTTTTCGAAAACTTCTTTTGTTTCGCTGCTCCATTTTTTTGATTTGGCTTTTTCTAAATAGCCATTAATTTCTTGTTCAAAATTATTCCCTCCTAATTCTTCCTGAATGGTTTTAATTTGCTGATTTAAAAAATATTCGCGCTGTTGCTTATCCAAATCCATTTTAGTTTTATTTTGGATTTGATTTCTTAATTCAAGAATTTGAAATTCTTTATTTAAATTTTCGAGTACCAGTAAACTTCTTTCTTTTAAGTTAGCAACCTCCAACATTTTTTGTTTGTCTTCGGTTTTGGCATTCATGTTTGATGAAATGAAGTTTACTAAAAAAGTAGGGCTGTCAATATTATTTATTGCAAAGCTTGCGTCGCTAGGAATATTTGGCGATATTTTTACTATTTGAACCGATGTTTCTTTTAAATTTGAAATGATGGCATTGAATTCTTTATCTGTTTTGGGTGGTTTAACTTCGTCAAAAGGCACAACAGCAGCTTTATGATAAGGTTCTGTTTGCGTAAATTCAACTATTTTAAATCTTCTTTTGCCTTGAATGATAATGGTTGTATTTCCATCGGGCATGCGCAGCATTTTTATAATTTGAGCAACGGTACCAATATTATAAAGGTCTAATTCGGTAGGCTCTTCTATAGTATCGCTTTTTTGAGCTACAACCCCTATTGTTTTATCGCCTTTATTATAGTCTTTTATTAGCTGAATTGACTTATCGCGACCAACAGTGATTGGAATTACTACTCCCGGAAACAAAACAGTGTTGCGAAGTGGTAAAATTGGCAGAATTTCTGGAATTTTCTCATTTTGCATGGTGTCTTCATCTTCGCTGCTTAAAAGCGGTATAAAGTCCGAATCTTCATCAATCCCTTGATTCATTGCTATTTCATATAGGTCTCCAAAACTCATAAGCTATTTTCTCAAATTATGTTTTAATTTAAATCACATTTTGTGCCAGTAACTAAATATAGACTATTTGGCAGTATCGGTTGGTAATTTTACAAAAAAACTAAAACCGTTTTTACTGTAAAGTTTTTTTATTTCTGGGTTAGAAAGCACTTCAGACTCAGAGGTTTGCTTCGAAACAATGTAGGCTGGTCGGTCAATTGGGTAATGTTCCATCCAATAAAGGTTAGCGCCCGGATACCCTGATAATCGAGAAATGCCGTTTTTTTCCCAATCATTTAAAATTTCTTCAATTATTTTTTTCTGGTTTTTATTTTCGTAATGTTTTGGTTGCCTGTTTGAGTAAAACAAGTAGGCGTAGCTTTTAAATCCGTGCGTTTCTACATAACAATCTTTAGTACTGCATGATTTATAAAATTCTATGGCTGCATGCTGTGAATATTGCTCAATTTTTGGCACAAAAACTAAAATAATGGCGTTAATAAACAAAAGGTTTAAAATTAAACCATAGTATAACAGTTTTATTTTATGTTGTTGAATTGATTTAAAAATTAAAACGGTAGCTAATAAAAACAATAATGGAATAATAAATTCGTATCCACTCCAGTTTACTTCAGCATTTAAATTTTGTAACGCAAAGTCATCTTTTACTAAACCGCTGTTAATGATGTATGGCTTTAAAAAACTAATAAAGCTAAGTGCTATAAAAGCAACCGTAATTAAAATAGAAATAACCCAGTAAAGTATTTTTTGTAAGGCATTAAATTTTAATTCTTCAAAATAATTTATAATTCCTATTGTGGCTATAAATGTTAGTGGAAAATAACAGATGGAAGAATAATGTACAATTTTAGTTTTCACAATAGAAAATAAAATAAGAACTACCCAAAATAAACAGACAAAAATTTTCCGAAACAGTTTTTGAAATGGCGTTAAGTTTTTATAACGCAAGTAAGCGCTAATAAAAATTAGCGAAGCGGGAAAACAGCCAATTAATAAAATTACAAAATGATAGATAAATGGTCCGCTATGACCACTGTCTTCGGTTTGAAATAAGCGAATTTGATAGTCTATAAATTCTGAAATTACATTGGCATTACCGCTCAGCCATTCAACTAAAAACCAGCTACCCGAAGCAAGTAATGTGGTTGTTATAAAAACAATAAATGATTTAGTAGATATTAGTTTTAATTGTCTACTCCAGATTAAATATGCCAATAAGGTTAAACCTACTATTATTAAAGCCGCAGGCCCTTTTGTGAGAACAGCTAGGCCCAAAAATACACCGGCAGATAAGGCATTTATGTTTACTTTTTTACTTTGTGGATTATTTAAAAAAGAAATACAATTGTATAGAGACAAAATGATAAAAAGATTAAACCAGGGATCGATAATACCTGACTTAAAATATAAATGGGGCAACAGAGTTGATGCATATACAAAACTCCATACTATTCCAAATTTGATAGATGAGAATTTTTTTCCGGCTAAATAAATTGAAATTAAACTTACAACACTGCATAAGGCATTTGGAAAACGTGCGGCAAATTCATTTACTCCAAACATATTCATGCTTATTGCCTGCAGCCAAATAAAAAAGGGTGGTTTCTCCCAAAATGGCCTGTAGTTTAATTGAACATGAGAATAATTACCCGACACTACCATTTCGCGCGCACACTCGGCAAAGTTAATTTCGTCCCAATCAAATAACGGACAATTACCAATAAAAGGAATAAAAATAATTGCCGAAATAATTGCAATTAAAAAAATAATTAAGCCGTTATTTTTAATGTTATAAATCAACTGTTTTATAATTAAAAAGAGGTTTGTTTAAGTTGTTGAACCTGTTTTGATAAATGATGATATAATAAAAAATAAACGCAAATAGAGTGCCAATTAAACTGCCAACCGTAATATCAACCAGCCAATGTTGCGATAAGTAAGTTCTGCTGAAAGCAGTTAATAAAGCAAGTATTAAAAAAATAATTTTCATAATTATGTTGTTTGTAATTAATGTAAGGCATGTAAATACAGCAAATGCCGTAGTTGAGTGTCCGCTCGGAAAGCTGTTTTGTCCTACCATTTCAACTCCTTCAATATATTTTAATTTTATATTTTGTATAAAGTAACCAAATACAAAATGCGGACGGTTGACATGGTCGTAAATAAAATTTTTTAAGAATGATGTTGTTAATCCGGATACGATGTAAGATGCCAATAAAAAAAATCCGTTTCGAATATTTTTAAATAAAACAATTATTCCAATTATTACAGCAAATATGCCGTCTCCAAGATGAGTAAGGTATTTAAAAAAATTGTCAATTAGTGTATTACCTACAAGTTTATTCAGTTGCAGATGAATGGTAACTTTATCGTATTGTAGTAAAAAAAAAGCAGCTATACCTATTGTTAACAGGTAAATAAATAAAAAAAGGAGATTATGTTTTAATAAAGGTTTCAAGTTATAATTTTTTTGCTTCGTTCCAGTAGCTATCTAATTCTTCTAATTTACAATCTGCAATTTGTTTGCCTTGTTCTTTTACTCTTGCTTCCATGTGGTCAAAACGTTTAATAAACTTTTTATTGGTTTGTTCTAAAGCATCTTCGGGATTAATATTTAAAAAGCGTGCATAATTTATAAGTGAAAATAACACATCGCCAAATTCTTTTTCGGCGGCTTGCTGGTTTTTATTTTTTACTTCTACTTCAAATTCAGTTAACTCTTCTTTTACTTTTTCAAATACTTGCTCCGGTTTTTCCCAATCAAATCCAACTGCGCGCGCTTTTTCTTGAATACGGTATGCTTTTAACAAAGCAGGCATACTGTTAGGAACTCCTGAAAGAACAGACGTATTACCGTCTTTTTCTTTTTGTTTAAGTTGTTCCCAGTTTTGTTTTACTTGCTCTTCGGTTTCGGCTGTGGCATTTCCGTATATGTGTGGGTGCCTATAAATAAGTTTTTCGCAGAGGCTGTTAATTACATCGGTAATCGTAAACAAATTGGTTTCGCTTGCAATTCTAGAATAAAAAACAATGTGTAGTAAAATGTCTCCCAGTTCTTTTTTTATTTCGTTTGAGTCGTTTTTTAAAATAGCATCGCTTAATTCAAACGTCTCTTCGATGGTTAAGTGTCTTATACTTTCAATGGTTTGTTTTTTATCCCAAGGACATTGTTCCCTGAGTTCATCCATTATTTTTAACAGATTTAAAAAAGCGTCTGCGCGTTTGTCCATACCACTGCAAATTTAACAATTTAAAATTTTTACAGGCTTTTTTTGGAGCTATAAGCAGTTTATTTAACTTAATTTTATTGTTGCAATAATGTATTTACCATAGTTTTTTTTGATGGGCAGTTTAATTTAACTTTTAATTAAACCTGTAATAAAAAATAATGCATCTTTAATTTTTATTATTTTTAAAGCGGTGTTTTTTAGACAAATTATATTTCTTGTTTTAATTTTTCTGTTTTCGGGTTTAATGGCTCAAAATGGTATTACCGCTAATCCGGATTGGCAAATTAAAGCAGGGGTAAATCAGGGATTTATTTTAATTCATCGAACAAGTATTGGTCATTTGGTTAGAGGTTATCCAAGCATTTATGAATTAAATATTTCTAAGCCAACCATGGGCAATAAGCTATGGCATTTGGAAAACAATAAACCCGATGTTGGTATTTCGTTTCAGTGTATTGATTTTAAAAACCCTCAGCAGCTTGGTTTTGCCTATGTTTTAGCGCCATATGCCGAAATTCCGTTAAACCAAATTGAAAAAAAATCGCGATTGATTTTGCGTTTGTGCTGGGGTGCAACCTATATTACTAAACGTTTTGATTTATATGAAAACAGAAAGAACATTGCCATTGGCAGCCACATAAACTCCTTTGTGCAGTTTAAATGGTTTTGGCATTTTCAACTATCGAAAAATTTGCGGTTTGAACCTGGATTTGCATTTACCCATGCAAGTAATGGTAAATATAAAAATCCAAATTTAGGTTTAAACGTGGTGAGTTTAAATGCCGGATTAAATTATTTAATTCCTTATAAAAAAGAAACCTCTGCTATTTTAAAAGTAGATTCAAATACTAAGATTAATTCAAAAAATGAAATTATGGCTTTTACCGCAATTGGTTTTAATCAGCGAGAAATTGCCACAGAAGGATTGAATACGTTTGTGTTTTCATTAACCTATCAGAGGAACCTCCGCAATACGCATAAATTTAGCGCTGGTGTTGATGTGTTTTACGATCAAAATTACTTGATAGATTATAATACTGAATTTTTAATGCAACCTGCGGGTATTGATAAAATAAGACTCTCGGCAAGATTGGGTTATTCATATAATTTGGGTAGAATTAGTTTTCCTATAGAGCTTGGGTATTACGCCATGCAAAAGGCAAATCCGGATGGATTTATTGTGAGTAGAATAGGAGTGAGGTATTACACATCTTCCGGTTTAGTTGTGCATTATGGTTTAAGAACTCATTTTGGTGTAGCTTATTGTTTTGAATATGGTTTAGGTTACAGATTTTATATTAAGTAGTTGGTGAAAGAAAGTATAACATATTTGATTTTAGTTTTGTTTTTAGCTGCCTGCAAAAAAGAAAATTCATTAGACTGTTTTAAAACTAACGGCGATGAAATTACCGAAACACGAAGTTTACCTGCGTTTACAATTATTAAACTATATAGCAAAATTGATTTAAATATTATTAAGGGCGTTGAATATAAAGTTGATGTTGTAGCCGGCGAGAATATTATTAAAAATATTTCTACAAGCGTAATTGATGGAGTTTTAACTATTGAAAATAACAACAAATGTAATTTTGTAAGAGGTTACGATAATAAAATTATAGTAAATATTACCTTACCGAATCTGTCTAGGGTTGAAAACAGAGGGGTAGGCACCGTTCGGTTTAACGAGGATTATTCTCAGGATTCTATACATGTTATGGCAGAAAACTCGGGAGATATTTATTTGAATGGAAATTTTAATCAAATAAAATCAAGCTCGCATGGCAATGGCGATATTTATTTAAGTGGAATTTGCAACAAATTATATGCCTATACTTTTGGGACTAATCTGTTAAAAGCAGAAAATTTGCAGATTAATAATTATGTGTTTGTTGAAACCATAAGTATCGGAGATTGTTTTATTAATGCTCCAAATGGCGGCACGCTTGAATACAATATATGGAGAAGCGGAAATATTTATTACAAAGGCACACCACAAACTATTAATAATGTTAAGGGCGACGGGAGCGGCAAATTAATAAAACAGGATTAAATTAAATTTTTTGAATGGGTTTCTATTGGAAAAGTTGAACAACTATAATTAAGATATCTCTCAATAAGGTTTTTCATTTATTTTATTAAGAAGTTTTTTTATAAACATCAATACCATTCACCAGTTATGGTTATACTAATAGATCCGTTGGATTTTGTAATTGTGCTAGGATAACCATTTTTGTAATCCTCAAGTTTGAAATTAACTGAACCGATAAAATCATTTGGATCGAGTGTATCGTAATCCCAAATGTCAATGTATTGATTGGTTGTAATATCTTGTATTTGAAATGAATTAGAAAAATTCCAGTTTAAAGGAAGATTAGTTGTAAGAACATTGTTAATTTTTGAACTACCTCCATTAAAATTAATATTTGTTCCATCCGTTATATTGAAGAAAACATCAGGCCCGTCAAAAGGATCCCAACCAGAACTATTCTGGTCAAGGAAAGGCATTTCTGTTAATTTTAAGGATGTTATTTTGAAATTATTGTAATTCGGTATTGGTTCAGGAGGTGTATTATTTTTCTTTTTACAAGAAATTAAAATAATTGATATTAATAAAATTTTAGGTAACACAAGTTTGTAAAATGTTTTCATAAATAGATAGTAGATATGTTGAAGATAAAATTATGAATTTAAATATAAAATTTTAAATTTTACTTAAGCATGTTTTTATTCAGATGTTGCATTGTTAATTGAAATCAATTTTGTAATCGATTTTATAATTTGTTTATAAATTGAAGTGTGGTTTTATTATATAACGATTATTAATTTTTTGGGATTTTAAAAGATCATTTTTTCAGGAAACTGAAATCAATTAATTTAAACAAATAAATAAAAAGAACTGATTTAATTTTAGCCTTTTTAGATTAACATGGAACAATTTGTTTTAACCTTTCTATTGTTTTATGCTTTTGTTTTATTCAGAAATAAATATTTACAAATTAGTTTGTTGATTTATTTTTTCTAAACAGGAAGTAAATTAAGATACCTAATAAAATTGGTGTTAACAAGGCATTAAAAAGGGGATCTTGAATTCCTAAAGCAGGAATAATAAATTTCATTAAAATATTTCCAATAAAAGTAATTACGAATATTTTAAGAATAAAAATTATTATTTCTTTCATATATTTCTCCTTAATAACTTAAAAGAAAACGATAGTATAAAATGGATTTTCACCAATTATTGACCAATCCCTAACTTTTTTGCGGTGCTTGCAGGTATGGCTTTTTTATGGAGCATTATGCTGGTAGTTTTGTACAACACATAACTTTCACTGGCAAAAAAATAGCCACTGCATTCGTTTCTGTCTTTACCCCAACTGTTTTTTACATAATAATACGGTGTGTTGTTTTGATCTTTTACAATGCCAATTATATGCATACCGTGGTCGTCTTGTGTTTGGTAATTATCAAACGCTTTTTGGCGCATGTCTTGTGTTATGGTTAATTGTTTAACGGGTTTAATGCTGAGGTTTTGTTTTTCTTCGGCAGTCATTGTATTTATTGGATTTTCGGGTACAATTGCCAAACCGTCTTTAAACATAAAACCTTTTTCGCTAACGTCTGCTGCCCAAGCAAAGGAGTAGCCTGAATTAATGGCATGCGTCATGGTTTCCTGTAATTCGTTTAACGGTATGTTATACATTAATTCCCAGTTCCAATTATCGGGCACTTCTAAAGCAAATTTAGAGTAAAAAGGATGGTGTGAAAATGAGGTTAAGAAAACGTAGTCGTCAGGATTCAAACCTGTTGCTTCGGCGTATGTTTTAGGGGTATAGCTTTTACCTTTGTATTCAAATTTTTCGGGTACTTTTCCTAAAAATTCATCGCAAATTGCGTTTACAGAATTCATAAAAAAAGTATAATCAATTTCTTGTGTTTCATTTGATGTTACAGGTTGTAAAATATTTGTAAGTGTTGTTTCTAGTAATTTATGGTTGTGAATGTCTTTAATGTCTTTTTTACCTGTATAAATATCTTCTGGCACCATGCCATAGTTTTTCATTACATTAAGCACATCAGGAAAACCTCCGCCTTCGCCAAAATTTGTTTTACCGTGCATTCTTATAAAGTTGGCTGCTTTAAGCGGATAGGCTTTTCGCACAATAAACATTTCGCTTAAATTAAAATCTTTTCCTTTACCCATTCTTATTAATTCACTTTCAAAAAATGACAGTGATGAAAACGACCAGCAAGTGCTAGTTATGTTTTGATTTTGAACATCGGTACCATCAATAGTTTTTACGGTTGTAAATTTTATTTCACTTCCTTTTTTGTTGGTTAATTCTTGAGCAAGAATAAGGTTTACAGCCAACAGCAGGAGAAAAAATAAGTTAGTTTTCATAGGGTTTAATTTTAATTAGTTGTAACAAATATCTTATTTCAAAAATTGTAAACAAAACATAATGGCCTATAAAGTGAATGAAGAAATTAAAAAACAAAGTTTCCAAACGCAATAAATAAATTAAGACCATAATTAGCGACAATAAAAATTTAAGCACGCTCGAAAAAAGTAAGATACCTGTAAATGTTTTTTTATCGGTTTTAATCAAGAAAATTACATTGAGGAATATTGTAATTGCGATAAAAAAAAACAAACTGTGCTGCCATTTTTCAGAAGGCATGTTGAAAAAAGAATTAAAGAAATAAGAGTATATCACCGATGCTCCGGCGGCGATTAAAATGGAAGCTATACTTTTTAGTTTCAACTTATTTTTTTTTGTCGATAAAATCTTTTAAAACAATATAAAGCGCTGTGGCAATTCCTAAAAGCGAGAGGATGATTGTGAAAACAGGGGTGTTATTTTTAAAGTACGAATCTAATTTGTTTCCGCCCCAGGCAGAAAAACCAATAATTACAGCCATTTGAAAAAACAAATTACTGTATTTAATAAATTGATTAGGCTGTTTTTGCAGCGTCATTAAGCGACTCTTTAGTTTGCGGCATATTTTTTACTTTGGCACCCATGTTGCACGAGCCTGTAAAAATTGCACCTGGTTCTATTGCCAATTTACCGGTAATAATATCGCCATTTATTTTTGCAGTGGCTTTTAAAGAAAGTAATTCTGTTACGTTAACTTTCCCTTTAATTTCCCCACTTATATCTGCGTTACCGCTTGTTACATTACCTTCTACTACACCGCTTGGACCAAGAACAAATTTTCCGTTTGTAATAATGTTTCCTGATAGTGTGCCGTCTATTCTTACATCGCCGGTAGATTGAATGTCGCCAACTATTTTTGTGCCGTTACCAATCAAGTTAACTGTGCTTAAATTAGCCGCATTTTGATTTTTATTTGAACCTATACCCAACATAATTTTAAGATTAAATTATTATTTTGATTTATTTTCGGTTACGTTTTTGTAATTATCTAAAAAGAAAATTTTATAAGAAGCAATATTTTTCTTTTTGTACAGATAAGGTAAATTAGTTCCTAAAATAGGATAAATTTCAATCAACTCTTTTTTTACTTCGTCTTTAAAAACGTCTGTGTCTTTCATTAAATTAGTATAGTATGTTGTGGCTTCACTTGCATTCTCAAACGATTTTAAAATAACTAATTGCGTGTTTGAATTGAATAAGCTACTGGTTAAATTAAATGTTTTAGAGCTGTAATAGGTAGTATTAAATGTATTTAATCTTAGTTTAAACGGATCAGCAATTTTGGAATCATCCGGAACAACGGCAATAATAAAGTGTTCGGCATCGAGGTTTACATTAAACGTATCTAATTGTGTTTTGCCAGGTTCTGCAATTTTATATAAATCTGGATTTTTTTGTTTTTTAATAGACAGTAATATGTCGTTTGCTAATGGTGTAACTTCTGATGTAGGAAACTTGACAACAAGAATTTTCAAGTAATGTTCTAATGAATCGGGGCCGTTTATTTTTCCTTGACAAAGCGATTTAATGAATTCGAATTTAGCTTCGTATACATTTTTGCCGTATTTTAATAATCCTTCTTTAGCTTGCGTTAAGGCTTGTGCAAAATTGTTTTCGGTATATAACTGATAAACGGAAGTGTAAAAACTTTCCACTTCGCTTTTTTTAGAATTTATTTCGCTACCATAACTTGGGTTTTTAATGAGTAATGCAAATTCGCTATCGGGAAATTCATTGAGTATTTTTTCTTTATAGTAATCGGCTTTTGCCTGATTTTTTTCGTTTAAATAAGTACGGTATAAAATATAGTAAGTGTTTAACGCATATTTATTTTGAGGAAAACGATTGTTTAATTCTTCGAAGGCAGCAACAGCTTTTTTGGTATTATTTAGTTCTTCTTTATAAATTGAACCCATCATGTAATAAGCATAAATAATTTTTTTATTGCTTTTTTTTATGAGTGAATCGTTTATTGGCAGATTTTTTTTGTAGTAATCTCTTTCTTTATCGGCACTTTTTGTAATTGATTTAGAGTTATTGTCTAATGAATCATTTAAAGGGGAATCAATTGTTAATGCTTTGTTTGATCTGCGCCAATTATCTTCAAGTTTTCTGTTTCCCCATTTTTTGGTAAAATCTGAAATCCCAAACGAAACCGTGTTTTGATTATAAAAATAAAATGAGGTGCTGGCACCTGCTCCGGCAACTAAATTACCGCCATTAGCACCGGTTAATGGTAATTGATTATTGTTTTTTGCATTTTCTTTTTCATCTAGTTTTTTTGCTTCTTCTAATTCTAAGTTTGCAATTATTTTATCAATAATTTTGTTTTGTTCGCTTTCGCTAAGTTTAGCAAAACGCTGTAAACTATCTTCTTTGTTAATAGTGTTAATATGGGTGATTAAAGTTTCAAGTGTTTTTTTTCTGGCTGTAATAGAATTGTAATCAGGATGATCTTTTGAAATGGTTACCACGGCGCTATCGTAATATGCACCAGCCAACTGATAATTAGTTAAATCAAAATTTATTTCGCCTAATTTGAGATAAGACAAACCTTTTTGATTTGGATTGTTTAAACTAGTTTTAACAGATTTTTTATAATAGTAAACAGCCTGATTATTATTTTTTTCTTTCTCTTCAATTTCGCCAAGGGTGTAATATATTACATCGTAGTATTCGTTATTTTTAAATTCGCGGGCCATTTTCAAGAGATCTTTTTTAGTACTCTCTGAACTGTTTCGTTTTACATCTAACAATTTGGCAATTTTTATTTTGCTGTAAAATACTAGGTCGTAATTTGGTTTAAGGTGAATTGTTTTTTTGTAATACTCAATAGCGCGTTTATTATTTTTTTGTTGTTCAAACAGCTGTGCAATTATAAAATTATATCTAGCTCTTTTTTTTCTGGCTATACCATTTAAAGGACTTGTATGTCTGGCAGCCTCCATCAATTTGGTAGCGGCCTCGGTATTTAATCCTCTCCTCATATAATAATCGGCTTCAATAACCGGTAATTCTAGTTTTATTTTGTGAGGTAGATTTTTCTCGTTCTTTAACAATGAAATAATTTGTTCGGAACTGCTAACGGCTCCAATTTCATTATTTACTTTAACCATCCAGGTTAGTGCAGTGTATTTATCTTTTGATTTATTGTATGTGCGAGCAACATAATCAAGCGCTTCAAGGCCGCTAAATAATTCTCGTTTATAAAAATGAGAAATCCCAATATTTATCCAGTTATTATCTATCCATTTACCTGCCGTTGGAATTTCGTTATTTTTTTTATCCTTAATGGCATGTCGCTGAATACAGGTTGAAGATTTTTTTATTGCTTTGTCAAAATCCGGGAATGTATTTTTTGCTTTTTCGGTAGATGGATAGATATAAATTGGAAGTACTTTGTCAAAATTATCTTTATTAGCTTTTTCTATATTATATAAGCCTTCTTCAATGCTAAGACCTGAGTAGTAGTAACCATTAAAGCGCGCGGTTAAGTTATGATAAGCTCTGCTTACAATGGTATTTTTTTTTGTGCTGCATGACACAAAAACCATTAAAAATGATGTAGCGAATATTAACCGTTTAACTGGCAATGATTTAAAGTAACGATAAATTCTTGAATATAGTATAAAACCTTATAAATAATTAAACTAGGGAAATATCAAACTGAACGAGGTCAATAAACTCTTGAACTCTTTCTTCCACATCATTTTGAGAAAGACCAATTAATCGCTCAGTTCCAAATTTTTCAACTGTAAAACTTGCCATAGCGCTACCAAAAATAATGGCGCGTTTCATGTTTTCAAAGCTAATATCTTTTGTTTTAGCTAAATATCCAATAAATCCACCAGCAAAGCTGTCGCCTGCACCTGTAGGATCGTAAACTTCTTCCAATGGGAGGGCAGGAGCAAAGAAAACTTCTTCTTTATTAAATAATAAAGCGCCATGTTCGCCTTTTTTTATAACCAAAACTTTTGGACCCATTTTTAAAATTTTTTGAGCTGCTTTAACTAACGAATATTCTCCTGATAACTGTCTGGCTTCTGAGTCGTTAATGGTTAAAACATCAATTAGCGCAATGGTTTTTAATAATTCATCCATAGCAATATCCATCCAAAAGTTCATGGTATCAAGCACAATTAATTTTGGACGTTTAGTAAGTTGATTAATTACACTGCGCTGAACTGCAGGAACTAAATTACCAAGCATTAAAAAATCGCATTCTTTGGCGGATTCTGGAACAACTGGATTAAAGTTTTCTAAAACGTTTAATTGTGTGTCTAGAGTATCTCTGCTATTTAAGTCGTTATGATACTTACCACTCCAGAAAAAAGATTTTTCGCCTTGTTTAATTTGTAAACCTTCAAGATTAACCCCTTCTTTTTTCAGGATGTTTAAAAAATCTTGAGGAAAATCGTCGCCTACAACGGAAACGAGATTAATATTTCTGTGAAAATAGGATGCTGCCAAAGAAATATAGGAAGCCGCACCACCAACAATTTTATCGGTTTTACCGAAAGGTGTTTCAATAGCATCAAAAGCTACAGTACCAACAACTAATAAACTCATTTAAATATTTTTTATTTTTTTTGTAAAGATATTGTTTATTTCATAAAAGTGATGTAAATTTGCAACCCTAATCAGAAAATTCCTCCTTAGCTCAGCTGGTTAGAGCACATGACTGTTAATCATGGGGTCCCTGGTTCGAGCCCAGGAGGGGGAGCAGAAAAAATAAAAGGGTCATATTGTATGACCCTTTTTTATTGACTTTGTCTTAGCACCTATCATTTAAAACATCTTCCTTAAATTGTAATATTTGTTTTTTCATTGCCCTAATCTCTTTCATCTTCTGTTCAAGTGAAATTAACTTATCCTCCAGAATTTCAAGTTTTTGATTTTTGGAATATTTTCTGTTATACCAAGCATCAATAATCTGACTAATTTCCTTGATAGTAAAACCTACCGACTTGGCGTCACTAATGAACTCCAGTTTTTCAATAGTTATATCGTCATAATGGAAATAATTATTCGATCTAACAGATTCATTTTGCTTCCCTTGTATTAATCTACATTTTTCATAAAAGCGGATGGTATGAATTGAGATACCTGTTTTTTTGGATAGTTCGCTTATTAACATTTTACAAATATAACGTGTTCAAAAATAAATGTCAACTATAGACTGTGGTCTAATGTTGTAGGTTTAAAATTATCCAAGTATGTTTGCTAAAAACAAAAATAAAATAAACATGAAAAAGATTGTATTAATTACAGGTACCTCAAGCGGCATAGGGAAGGCAACCGTATTCGAATTTGCTAAAAAAGGATGGAATGTGATTGCCACCCAAAGAAACCCGGAAAAAGAAACTGATTTTAACTCATTTGATAATGTAAAACTTTACAATTTAGATGTGACCAATCTTGAAAGCATCACTCAAGTTTTTAATAAAGTGAAAGTAGAATTTGGAACTATAGATGTTGTGGTAAATAATGCCGGTTATGGAGTAGATGGAGCTTTTGAAGCAATGTCAGATGAAATCATTGAAAAACAATTTAATACAAATGTTTTTGGATTGATGCGTGTGACAAGAGAGGCGATAAAACATATGAGGCCCAAAGGTGGAGGCACTATTATTCAAATTTCAAGTATGGGTGGCAAAATCACCTTTCCCTTATATAGTATTTACCACGCTACAAAATTTGCAGTTGAAGGTTTTACAGAGTCATTACATTATGAATTGAGACAATTTAACATAAAAATGAAACTTATTGAACCGGGTCCTATTGTCACAGACTTTTATGGCAGAAGTCGACAATTTATTAAACCAACTAACACAAATCAGTATGATGAATTTATTCAAAAGTTTAATAATGCAGCCGAAAAGGTTATTAAGGATGCGGAAGGTCCAGATTCAGTTGCTAGGGTAATTTATAAATCTGCAACAGATCATAATAGCAAAATGAGATATGCAGTTGGTAAGCCTGGTCCGATGTTGTTATTGCTGAGAAAATTACTTTCAGATAAATTATATTTTTTCATTGTGAAAAAAAGCTACAAATTGTAATCAAGTTCCAATAAATTTACAAAAAGCACAACCCTTTAATTTCCTTATTGTAAAATAGTTGATCATCGAATTGTAGCGGGAAATGTCGTAAACTAGGAGAGCAAAAGTAAAAGCCTTACAGAAATGTGAGGCTTTTCTATTTTTAATTGGAGTTTTATAATCAATTTATTTCAACTAAATGTTATAAAATTATTAGTCTTGGTCCAATAATTAACTAATTGTAAATTAAATAAACTCTCTTTTAAATAAATTTTAAATAAAAAAATCCCGACAAGGATATTATCGGGATTTTAAAATATAATTTTTAATGTTCTATTAATTCAATATGATTTTCTTTATTATTTGATTATCATTCGATTTAATTTTGATAAAATAAATACCTTTTTTGAATTTATTTAACCTTAACATGGTTTTTTCATCTGTTAGTAACTCATTATCTAACAAGTTACCTACTATATCATACAATTCTAATTTAACGGATTTTAATTTATTAGAATTAATATTTATCACAACAAAATCAATTGTTGGATTTGGATAAATAGCAACTTCATCATCTGTAATTTCTTTAATTCCGGTACATGAGTTTACAGTAACGGTTTGATTTGATACAGCTGTGCAATTATTAGCATCGGTGTAAGTGTAGTTAACTGTATAATCTCCAGCAGAACTTGGAATAAAATCTGTACCTATAACGTCAATTCCTGAAAATACTCCGCCTAAAGGGCTTCCAATTAATGATATTGTTGTGGTGATTTCACATAATGGATTAGGAATAGGTGAGAAGCTTACAATAGGTAATGAATTAACAGTTATAGAACTAATGGCTCCTAATGAGTTAACACAACCAATAGCATCGGTTCCGGTAATTGTATAATCTGTATTCGCTAATGGAGTTACTACATTTGAACCACCCGAAAAAGTATATGTAACTGCACCATTTGGGAGTATAGTAAATGATGATCCCGCGCATACCGCGCCTGAATTTACGGTAATTATAGGCAACTGATTAACTATTACAGAGCATATTGCTGCTTGTGAAGAATTACAGCCATTTAAATCGGTTCCAATTACAGAATAAACCGTATTTGTTAATGGACTAACAATATCATTTCCACTTGAAAATGTGTATGTTGAAGCGCCATTAGGAATTATTGTGAATGAATTACCAGCACATACAGAACCTGAATTAACAGTTATAATTGGTAATGCATTAACTGTTACATTGCTAATTGCCGTGCCATAACAACCTGAATTATCTACACCTGTTATTGTATAGGTAGAGTTAACTGTTGGAGTTACAATCGGTGATCCACTAGAAAAAGTATAAGAAGTAGCTCCACTTGGTAAAATTGTAAAAGAATTACCTGTACAAATCGAACCACTATTGACATTAAATATTAAACTATTACTAACAGTTACAGTTAAAACAGCATTGCCAACACATCCTTCTGCACTTGTACCAGCTACAGTGTATGAAGTTGTACTTGAAGGTGATACAGTATTTGTAATACTCGAAAACGTGTAAGTTAAAGCACCTGTAGGCACTATAGTAAATGTACCACCAGGACAAACGCCTCCTGAGTTTACTGAAATATTCGGGATGCTATTAACCGTTAAAGTAGATATAGCAAACGATGAACATCCTAAACCATCAGTCCCAGATATTGTATAAGTAATTACACCTGCATTTAACGGAGACACAATATTTGAACCACCGGAGTATGTGTAGGTAGATGCACCGCTTGGAGTCATTGTGAATGAATCTCCTGCGCATATAGCACCGCTATTTACTGAAATAATAGGTAAAGCGTTAACGCTTACAGAGCTAACTGCACCGGTTGAACTAACACAACCGTTATTATCTGTTCCTGTAACAGTATAGTTTGTATTAAAACTTGGCGAAACAATATTTGAACCACTGGAGTATGTATAAGTAGATGCGCCAATTGGAGTCATCGTGAATGAATCCCCTGCACAAATAACTCCGCTATTTACTGAAATTACAGGTAAAGTATTAACAGTAATAGAACTTATCGCACCAACAGCATCAATACAACCATTATTATCAGTTCCGGTAACGGTGTAGTTTGAATTAGCGCTTGGCGAAACAATATTTGTACCATTGGAGTATGTATAAGTAGATGCGCCACTTGGTGTCATTGTGAATGAATCTCCAGCACAAATAGCACCACTATTTACTGAAATAACTGGTAAAGCGTTAACGGTTAAGGAACTTACCGCACCAACAGCAGCAACACAACCATTATTATCTGTTCCGGTTACAGTATAGTTTGCGTTAACACTTGGTGAAACGACAGTTGAACCACTCGAGTATGTGTAAGTAGATGCACCGCTAGGTATTAATGTAAATGAATCTCCTGCGCAAATAGCACCGCTATTAACAGAAATAACCGGTAATGCATTAACGGTTACAGAACTAACTGCACCTGTTGAACTAACACAACCATTATTATCAGTTCCGGTAACGATGTAGTTTGAATTAGCAATAGGCGAAACAATATTGGAACCGCTTGAATAAGTATAGGTAGATGCACCACTAGGAGTTATTGTGAATGATTGTCCTGAACATATAGCACCACTATTTACTATAATAACTGGTAAAGCATTAACAGTTAATGAACTGACTACACCTGTCGAACCAACACAACCATTATTACCAGTTCCTGTAATGGTGTAATTTGTATTAACACTTGGCGAAACAATATTTGAACCACTGGAGTATGTATAAGTAGATGCGCCACTTGGAATTAAAGTAAACGAATCTCCAGCACAAATAGCACCACTATTTACTGAAATAACTGGTAAAGCGTTAACGGTTAAAGAACTTACCGCACCAACAGCAGCAATACAACCATTATTATCTGTTCCGGTTACAGTATAGTTCGCGTTAACACTTGGTGAAACGACAGTTGAACCACTCGAGTATGTGTAAGTAGATGCACCGCTAGGTATTAATGTAAATGAATCTCCTGCGCAAATAACACCGCTATTAACAGAAATAACCGGTAATGCATTAACGGTTACAGAACTAACTGCCCCGGTTAAACTAACGCATCCGTTACTGTTGGTTCCGGTAACGGTATAGTTTGTATTAACACTTGGCGAAACAATATTTGAACCACTGGAGTATGTATAAGTAGATGCGCCACTTGGAGTCATTGTGAATGACTGTCCTGCGCAAATAGCAGCACTATTTACTGAAATAACTGGTAAAGCGTTAACAGTTACTGAACTGATTGCACCTGTTGAACTAACACAACCATTACTATTAGTTCCGGTAACAGTATAGTTTGTGTTAACACTTGGTGAAACAATATTGGAACCACTTGAATAAGTATAAGTTGATGCACCGCTTGGTGTCATTGTAAACGACTGTCCTGCGCAAATAACACCGCTATTAACAGAAATAACCGGTAATGCGTTAACGGTTAAAGAACTAACTGCACCTGTTAAACTAACACAACCATTACTATTGGTTCCGGTAACTGTATAGTTTGTGTTAACACTTGGTGAAACAATATTGGAACCACTCGAGTATGTGTAATTAGATGCACCACTAGGTATTAATGTAAATGAATCTCCTGCGCAAATAGCACCGCTATTAACAGAAATAACCGGTAATGCGTTAACGGTTACAGAACTAACTGCCCCGGTTAAACTAACGCATCCGTTACTGTTGGTTCCGGTAACGGTATAGTTTGTATTAAAACTTGGCGAAACAATATTTGAACCACTGGAGTATGTATAAGTAGATGCGCCACTTGGAGTCATTGTGAATGACTGTCCTGCGCAAATAGCAGCACTATTTACTGAAATAACTGGTAAAGCGTTAACA
>JBIJCO010000020.1:0-45682 GCA_044344665.1 Bacteroidia bacterium
AAATAAAACCTGATTTAATTTATTTAAACAGCTTCTGGTCTTTCAACTTCTCTATCAATATTGTTCGATTAAAAAACAAAAAACTAATAACCGCTCCTTTACTGTTAGCGCCAAGAGGAATGTTAAGTAAAGGCGCAATGAGTCTTAAATCATTAAAGAAGAATTTATTTCTTTTTTTAGTTAAGCATTTGGGATGGTATAATGAAGTTAATTACCAAGCAACAAACCAACAAGAATTTAAAGATATTTCCTACCATTTTCCTAAATCAAGAATTTTAACAGTCCCAAATTTAAATTCCGCAATGTCTGTTTTAAATAATTCTATAAAAACAGAAAAAACTTTACGGCTGTTTTATCTTTCTAGAATTTCAGAAGTTAAAAACCTGCATTTTGCATTAGAAACACTAAAACACATTCCGGCAGACATAAAAATTAATTATGATATTTTTGGAAACATTGAAGACCAATATTACTGGAATAATTGTTTAGAAATTATTAGGACCTTACCAAAAAACATAATTGTAACTTATAAAAATGAATTAGCTTTTAATTCGGTTCAGAAAATTATTTCAAATTATAACTGCTTATTTCTTCCAACATTAAATGAAAATTACGGTCATTCAATAGTTGAAAGTTTGTTAAGTGGATGCCTGGTTATTATTAGCGATAAAACACCGTGGCAAGATTTAGAACTAAACAACTGTGGTTTTGCTATTTCTCTAAATGAAAAGTCGAAATTTATTAATGCAATTATTGAATTGGCGAACTTAAATCAAGATGTTTTTAATGAAAAAAGCAAGGCGGCAAACAATTATATTTGTAATAAAATTGATTTAAACACTAATATAAATTTATATAAAAGTTTATTTAATGAATTTATTAAAAACTGATTTGTCTAGTTTTAACAACAAGTGGTACAAGCCCGGAAAATCCCTTTTAACAAGATGTTTATGGTATTTTGTAAATTATGTTTTTTTTAAATCTATATTTCCGTTTTATGGGCCGAAACGTTTCCTGTTAAAATTATTTGGTGCCAAAATAGGAAAAGGTGTTGTTATTAAACCGCATGTATCTATCAAGTACCCTTGGCGTTTAGTTATTGGCAATCATGTTTGGATAGGAGAAAATGTATGGATTGATAATCTTGCAAAAGTAACTTTACAAGATAACACTTGCATTTCTCAAGGTGCGTTGCTTTTATGCGGAAATCATAATTATAAAAGAACAACATTTGACTTAATTATTGGAGAAATTGTTTTAGAAGAAGGGTCGTGGGTGGGTGCGAAAACTGTGGTTTGCCCCGGTGTGCGCATAGGAAAACAAAGCTTATTAACAGTAGGCAGTGTGGCAACAACTTCTTTAGAGGCCTATTGGATTTATCAAGGTAATCCTGCTAAAAAAATAAAACCACGCGAAGTAAAACCGGGGGTTTAATCTTTTTCGTCTATTCGCTGAACTTTGGAAACGCCTTTTACTTTTTTTAGTACATCTATTAAATGGTTTAAATGTTTTGTATCGTGAACATAAATCATAATAGTTCCCTCAAAAATTCCGTCATCTGTATCAAATTTTATAGAGCGCATGTTTACATTATTTTCGGCCGAAATAATTTTGGTAATATTATTTACTAATCCTAACTCGTCTGTCCCAATTATTTTAATACCCGCCAAAAACGAAATTAATTGATCGTTCATCCACTTAGCCTTTACTACTCTGTATGCGTAATTTGAAAGTAATTTTATTGCGTTAGGGCAATTAATGCGATGTATTTTTATCCCTTCGCCTATTGTTATAAATCCAAAAACATCATCACCAGGAATTGGATTACAACAAGCAGACAATTTATAATCTAATTTTTGCATATCGTCGCCAATAACGAGCATATCACTGCTGCCTCTTGCATTTGTTACAAGTTGTTCTATTTTTGGCGCCGCTACTTTGCGGTTTATTTTAGTTGGATTGTTTTTAAACCTTATGAATTCTTTTATTTCCTTAACATCTACATTACCTAAAGCAGCTCTGTAAAATACTTCCTGGTTTGATGGAATTTTAAAATGCTGGCAAAACTCATTTAACACTTGAACTGTAAACTGAAGCTTAAATCTTTGGAACTTACGCTCAAGAATTTCTTTCCCTTCCTCAGCAATTTTTTTTCGCTGTTCTTTTAAACTGTTCTTAATTTTTGATTTTGCTTTAGCGGTAATAACATAAGAAAGCCAATCTTCTTTTGGTGTTTGTTTATTGCTCGTTAATATTTCAATCTGGTCTCCACTCTTTAATTCGTAACTCAATGGAACTAGTTTAAGATTAACTTTCGCGCCTATACATTGTTCCCCTACTTTTGTGTGAATTTCAAAAGCAAAGTCAAGTGCTGTTGCGCCAACAGGCAAAGTTTTCATATCTCCTTTTGGCGTAAATGCAAATAATTCATCGCTAAATAAATTGAGTTTAAAATCATCCATAAACTCCAAAGCATTTGGGTCAGGATTTTCGAGCATATCTCTAACGCGTTGTATCCAATTTTCTAATTTGCTTTCTTTGTCTGCTGCGCTATCTTTATATTTCCAATGGGCTGCATATCCTTTCTCTGCTAATTCATCCATTCTTACTGTGCGGATTTGAACCTCAACCCATTTTCCTTCGGGCCCCATAACCGTTGTGTGTAAACTCTCGTAACCGTTACTTTTTGGTGTACTTATCCAATCGCGCAAGCGTTCAGGACTTGGATGATAAAAATCTGTGATTATAGAGTAAATTTTCCAGCAATCTTGCTTCTCTAATTCATAAGGAGTATCTATAACTATACGGATTGCAAATAAATCATAAATCTCTTCAAATGCTACGCCTTTGGTTTTGGTTTTATTATAAATACTAAAGATTGATTTTGGTCTGCCAAAAATTTTAAATTTAAATCCTTGTTCGTTTAAAATTTCTTTTATTGGTTCAATAAATTTTTGAACAAAGCGTTTTCGTTCTGGTTCTGATTCTTGCAACTTAAAGGAAACTTCATTATAACCCTCTGGATTAGTATACTTTAAGCCAAGATCTTCCAATTCAGTTTTTATATTGTTTAATCCTAAACGATGTGCAAGTGGCGCATATAAAAACAATGTTTCACTAGCAATTTTTAACTGCTTTTCGCGCTTCATATGCTCAAGTGTGCGCATATTGTGAAGCCTATCTGCCAACTTAATTAAAATTACCCGTATATCTTCGCTCATGGTTAAGAGAACTTTTCTAAAGTTCTCAGCCTGAATAGAAGATGTATTATCAATTACTCCTGAAATTTTTGTTAATCCATTAATGATTTGCGATACTTTGTCGCCAAATAAACCCTTTACGTCCTCGAGTGTTAAATCTGTATCCTCTACGGTATCATGCAATAAAGCACAAACAACTCCGGTTGATCCTAATCCAATTTCTTCGGCGCAAATTTGTGCCACGGCTATCGGGTGATAAATATATGGCTCTCCGCTTTTACGCCTCATCTCTTTGTGAGATTCAACTGCAACTTCAAAAGCTTTACGAATAATTTGCTTTTCGCCTTTTTCTAAACGGCGTTTACAAGCGTTTATTAAAAGTTTATATCGTTTTAAAATTTCTTTGCGTTCCTCTTCAAGATCAATTTTCATGGGCGATTATTTCATAATTAATTGAGAAATATGTTCATGAAGGTATTAATTTTGCCTAACATTGTAAAGGCATCAAATTGAAATTTTTTATCTATATATTTTACTTTTTTAGATCGCTGTTTTTACGTGGGGGGGTTAATACTTTAAAATTAATTTTCGAGGAGTCTAAAAACGAATCGCTTTATGGTATAAAAACATCTTCATTAAAAAAAAGTAACTCAACAGATTATTTTCACTACCAGGGAGCAGGATATTTAATTTTATTCCGAATTTTTGAAAAAATTTATAAGCAAACCCATAATTATACTTTTGTTGATATAGGCTGTGGAATGGGTCGTCCGTGTTTTGTAGCAGAGAGTTATGGTTACAAAAACATTACCGGAATTGATTTAGATTTAGAATTAATAAACGAAGCAAAATTTAATATTACAAGGCGTTTACTAAAAAATAAAAGTTCAAAAATTGATTTTATCCACGTAAATGCAATGGAGTATAATTACAAAAACGAACCCACTGTTTACTTTTTGTTCAACCCCTTTAATGAATCGGTTTTAAAAAATGTATTAGCTAAAATTATTGAGCAAACTCAATCAGAAACTTGGTTTGTTTATATGAATCCGTTATATTCAAAAACCTTTACGGCTGAAAAATTTGAATTTGTTTCAGAATTAAGAACAAAGCGTTATTTAGAGGCTATCATTTATAAATTAAAAAATTAGTTTTTTAAAATTAGTCTAAACGTTGTCCCTTTATTGATTTCGCTTTTCAAAACAAAAATTTTTCCTCCGTGGTAATTTTCAATAATTCGTTTTGAAAGACTAAGGCCAAGTCCCCAACCTCTGCTTTTTGATGTATAGCCTGGTTCAAAAACGGTTTTGTATTTTGATTTTGGAATGCCTTTTCCTGTATCGGAAATATCAATATATATACCTTCGTTTCCACTAAACAAAGTAAGGGTGACTTCTCCTTTACCCTCAATTGCATCAACAGCGTTTTTACAAATATTTTCGATAACCCATTCAAAAAGAGGCACGCAAAGGTTTGCAGGTAATGTTTGTGAGGGTAAGTTTAAATTATACACTGTGTTTTTTGATGTGCGTTTTTTTAAATAATTAACGGCATCAACCAAAACCTCGTTTAAATTAGATATCACTAAAGTTGGTTGAGATCCAATTTTACTAAAGCGCTCTGTAATGGTATTTAAACGTCTAACATCTTGCTGCATTTCGTTAACCACGTTTTCATCTACACCAATTAGTTTTAAGTGCTCGTTCCAAGCCATTAAAGAAGATAGAGGTGTGCCAAGCTGGTGCGCCGTTTCTTTGCTCATACCAACCCAAACCTGATCTTGTTCTGCTTTTCGCGCAGTGCTAAAAAGTATGTATGCAATAATTAAAAATAGAGTTATTACAGCAAATTGCACATACGGGAAATATTTTAATTGTGTTAACAATTCGGAAGGTGCGTAAAAAATGAAATCGCTAGTTCCTTTACCTAGATCAACTTTAATTGGCGTATTTGCCGAGCTTAATTCGCTTAATTTTTGTTTGAGTTTTTCGGGTGTGTTTACATCAGAACTGTCTATTTTTCCGAGTGCTATAATTTTATTTTGCTGATGGTTTGTATATATAACCGGAACGGCAGCTGAGTTTATGGCAACTTCTGTAATAAATGATTTTATTAAGCTATCAAATACTAATTTAATGTCGCTAAAAACTTTACTGTCTTTATGATATAATTTTTGTTTAATTCCCTTATAAACATCTATAATTACAGGCGGATAAAGATTTTTCATGATTTTTAACTGCTCCTGTAAATAGTTCTCGTCTTTTTCTTTGGCGGTATCTAAATTTCTGGAAACTTGTATTTCGTCTTTATCGTTTGTTAATATTACGGGAACAGTTGTGTTTTCTTGAAGGACTTTTAATACAAACGAAACATCAGAGTTTTCTGCACTCAATTGCTTAGTGGCTTCGGCATACAACTCTGCTTTTTTGCTTTCACCTGTTTTAATTCTGTCAAATAATTCATTTGTGAATTTTACAAGATTAGCCTTTTTCTGTATTGCTTTTGCCCACAATTCTACTTTTTCTTTTTCGGCGGATGAGATTTTTTTTACTAGGTTACGTGTATATAAAAGCGAGGCTATTATAATAAGTGAAGCGAAAGCAGCAAGCCCCAATTTCCACCGTTGTTTTTTGTTATAAATATTCACTTTTTGATTTTTTATTTAGCACTTCTTTATTAAAAATCATCATCGTCAGTTTCTTTCTTCTTATGCTCTAACGTTTTTTTTGTTGAATTAGTATTTGGTTTTTCTAATTCAAATTTTTGATAAGACTTGTCTTTATTTTTAAAAGCAATGGTATCTTTTTTAAATAAACCTAATTCCTCTTTCAAAAGTTGTTTTAAGTTTTGTTTTTCTTCTTTAAGGTCTTTTTTTATATTGTCTTTTAATCCTTTTCTGTCGTATTTAATTATTGGTTTATCAATTGTTCCTGTCATTAAAATAAAAGCACTTCGTTTATTTTGCGGATCATTTTCTATAGGACCAAATTCGTTGTCTTTGTTTTTGCGTTTTTTGGCAAGCAATTCACTTATTAATAATTCTATGTGATAGTTAATTTCATTATTGAACGTGTGGGTGCCATAAAAATTTAAATTTAATACGGAGTTTTTTATTGAAGTGTTTGGCAAAAAAATTGTTTTATCTTTTATTTCTATGAGGCTTTGAAGTTTTGAAAATTTTATTTTTTGAAGATCTTGCACATCTACAAATTTTGACAAACTCTGCAGGGGTTTAAAATCAATCAATTCTCCTCTGTCTATTGTTAAATTTATATTTGATTTAATGGTATTCAAATCTGGTTCTAAAGCGTTATTCCAACTTCCTGAAAATTCAATTTCTGAATTTAATATTCCGTTTATGTTTTTTTCGAGTAGTGTAGTTTGTCCAAAATTATTAAACTGATTAAACATTTTGTTTACATTAATGTTATGCAGTTTACTTTGTAGAACTACATCAAATGTTCCTTTAGAGTTATCTGCAAAAGCATCAAACTCAGCAAATCCATTCATAATACTTAGTTTTGTATCACTTACAATTGCTTGCTGATTTTTAATTTCCACTTCGCCGGTTATATCGGCGGCTTCAAATTTTTCATAAGCAAATTTTAAAATTGTTGCGTTTAATTTAAATTGAATGTTTTTTGGTATTAAAGGCTCTGTTTTGTTTTGAGATGAATTATATTTTGACATAAAATCTTCTAGTTTAAAATTATTAGAAAATAAACTTCCTTCGATAGTTAAAGGCGCTGTGTTGTCTGATAAGTATTTAAACACCCCTGGTAGAGTTCCATTTAAAAGCAAATCTGAATTGCCTCGTTGTAGTTTTAAATCTTTTACCTGAACGTCCTTATTTGTGGCAGAGAGTAAACAATTTTGTATCATAAAAACCGACTCGTCTCCTTTAAATTGAGCCTCTAAATTTGTTATCGCCGCATCCAATTTTAAATTTATCTTAGAGGGGGTTGTTGTGTTTTTAATATCGTTCCACAATCCGTCAACATCTAAATTAATTTTTAATCTGCCTTTTAATTTTGTTAACGTATCAATTGGCCAAAAAGCGTTTAAGTTTTCTAAATTTGAAATTGCGTCTATTTTAAATTTTAAATGAGGTTCCGAAAAATTTAAAATCACTAAATTTCCTGCTAACTCATCGTTATTAATTTTTAAAAAAACACTATTTAACTCGAGTTTTGAACTTCTGTTTGAATAGTCCAGATTTCCGATAATGCTAACGTTTGTAGCCTTAGCCTGACTTGATTTATGGGTTACTGTTCCGTTCTTTATTCCAAACTCACATTTTAATTTAAAGGTTGTTTCATTATTATAAGTAATTTTCCCTTTCGTATAAAAAACACCGTCACTTTCGTAATCCTTAGATTTTTGTTTTTGTTCTTCAGGTAATAGCGAAAGTATAGTGGCAATATCTAAATTACTTGCGGTATAATTAATGTTAAGGTTTTGTAAACTATCATTGTACTTAAAGTCGCCATCTACCTTAAAAAGCATATCGTTCAAAGAAATACTTGTATTTTCTAAGGCATAATCATCTTTCTTTATGTTTAACCTAACTTTTAAATTACAGTTTTTGTTGGTTATAAATGTTTGTTTGTTTTTTACGATTTTTCGGATTAACATGTTGCCGTTTGCGCTCATGTCATAATCTGTTTGGCTAAAATCTCCCTTAAAGCTAATTTCTTTTATTAATAACTCTGTTTTAAAATGTGTTTGTTTATCTCTGAAAACGAATCTGCAATTTTCAATTTGTATTAAATTTAATTTAAAACTAATTGAATCGTTTTTTGGGTTGTTGTTTTTTGAATCTTGCCAGAAAATGTAATTTGGTTTTCCTGATGCTGTTATTTGCGGTTTAACGATGCTATTTTTAAATTTTACCTTTTTTATTTTATAATTTTTATTCCACAAATCGCTAATATTAAAATGCAAATTAAATTGTTCAGCAAATAATAGGGTGTCTCTTCTTTTGAGTTTTAAAGCCTCTAGCATTAAAACATTTTTAAATTCGACTGAGCAATCAGGAAAAGTTTTAATAATTGTGAGGTTTATGTTTTCGGGGTCTATAATTACCTCTGATTTTAGATGTTTGTTTAGCTCATTCAGAATAATAGCCTTTACCTCGTTCTGATAATAAAATAACAAACCTATTAGAGATAAACAACCAGTAATAATAACTAATATTAAATAAAAAATTATTTTTTTTAGCTTTCTAAAAAAGGGAGGTTTTGGTTTTTCTATTTCGGTTAAATTTTCCAATAAAGTAAATATCTATAAAAGTATAACACTATTTAATTTTATGGTTACTAGAAATAAACATGGTGCGTTTTATAATTATTTTTAACAAAAAGGGTACGTGTTTTAAACTAATGTTTATTAAGGTTGTTTTAGAATAATTAATTTATTCTTTTAACCAATAATTTATAATTCGTAAATTTAATTATGAAAAATCTAATCTTATTATTTGCTTTTATTACGAGTGTTTTTGCCGGAACACCAAATATTAAATTTCAACCGCCTCAAGAGTTAACTATTAACTCCGCAATTCCTAAAGCAGATTACAAAATGAAGGACGTAAACGGAAAAGTTTATTGTTTAAATGATATTAAAACAGAAAAAGGACTTTTGGTTGTTTTCAGTTGTAATACATGTCCTTACGTTAAATTAAGTGAGTCACGAATTAAAGAATACTCTGATTTTTGCTTAGCAAACGGTATTGGTTGTGCAATAATTAATAGTAACGAAGCTCAAAGAGCAGAAGAAGATAGTTTTGAAGAAATGTTAAAATATTATTCGTCACAAAAATTAAAGTGTAACTATTTAATGGATGAAAAAAGTCAACTAGCTGATGGTTTTGGTGCAACACGAACACCTCAGTGTTTTTTGTTTAACGCCACAGGATTAGTTTATAAAGGAGCAATTGATGATAATGTTAAAGATGCAGCGGCTGTTAAGTCACCTTATTTAAAAGATGCATTATCATCTATTTTAAAAAACGAAAAGCCTAAAACACAAGAAACAAAATCAATTGGTTGCACCATAAAACGTGTAGAATAAATTATTGTTTTGCTTTTACTTCTTTATCTTTGAGGCCCTTATGTTTGACAAACAATTAAATCCTGAAGATTTTTATTACAGCCCCGAAGGATACATCGTATTTACTGAAAAATATCACTTAAAACGTGGATACTGCTGCAAAAGCGGTTGTAAACACTGTCCTTATGGATATGATAAAAACACTGGTAATTTTAAAAAAGACAACTCTAAAAAACAAAGCTAATTATGTCATCTATTTCTTTTAAAGATATTATCCTTCAGGGAATTCCGGATAAATTGCCTCCAGCCAAAGCTTACGAAACTGAAATAAACCATGCGCCCAAAAGAAAAGATAGTTTAAACGCTGATGAAAAAAAATTAGCTATTACAAATGCTTTGCGTTATTTCGATTCAAAGCATCATAGCGAATTAGCTCAAGAGTTTGCTCAAGAATTAAAAAAATATGGTCGCATATATATGTATCGTTTTAGGCCAGATTACAAAATTTATGCAAGGCCAATTCATGAATATCCTTACAAAAGTTTACAGGCAGCAGCTATTATGCACATGCTAAGTAATAATTTAGACTATGCGGTTGCGCAACATCCACACGAACTAATTACTTATGGTGGTAACGGTTCTGTTTTTCAAAACTGGGCACAATATTTACTTACCATGCAGTATTTGGCAAATATGACAGATGAACAAACACTGGTTTTGTACAGTGGTCACCCTATGGGATTATTTCCTTCTCATAAAAATGCACCAAGGGTTGTTGTAACAAATGGCATGATGATTCCTAATTACAGTAAACCCGACGACTGGGAAAAGTTTAATGCAATGGGCGTAACACAATACGGTCAAATGACAGCGGGTAGTTTTATGTACATTGGCCCGCAAGGTATAGTTCATGGCACAACCATAACTGTAATGAATGCCGCTCGAAAAAAATTTAATACAGAAGATGAAAGAAAAGGTAAATTATTTGTGACTTGTGGTTTAGGTGGCATGAGCGGAGCGCAGCCTAAAGCAGCTAAAATTGCCGGACTCGTTTCTATAACGGCTGAAATTAATCCCAAAGCTGTAAACACCAGACACACTCAAGGCTGGGTAGACGAAGTGTTTTCTGATTTAAATCTATTAATAGAGCGTGTTAAATTAGCGCAAAACAACAAAGAAGCTGTTAGCATTGCTTTTCAAGGAAACGTGGTTGACTTGTGGGAAAAATTATTTGAAGAACATATTATGGTTGACATTGGGTCAGACCAATCATCTCTTCATAACCCTTGGGCTGGAGGTTATTATCCTCAAGGATATAGTCTTGAAGAGGCTAACATTATGATGGCAGAAAACCCTATAAAATTTAAAGAGGAGATTCAAAAAACGTTACGAAAGCATGCTAATTATATCAATAAATTTGCCGCTAAAGGCATGTATTTTTTTGATTACGGTAATGCTTTTTTACTTGAAGCAAGTCGGGCCGGTGCTGATATTTTAAATGATAAAAACGAATTTAAATACAAAAGTTATGTACAAGATATTTTAGGGCCCATGTGTTTTGACTATGGTTTTGGGCCTTTTAGATGGGTTTGCACAAGCGCTAATCAAAACGATTTAAAAATAACAGACGAATTAGCATTAAGTGTTTTAGAAAACATTTATAAAAGCGCTCCTGGAGAAATTAAGCAACAACTCATGGATAATATTTTATGGATAAAAAATGCTATGCAAAACAATCTTGTTGTCGGTTCACAAGCACGAATCCTTTACGCCGACAGCGAAGGAAGAATTAAAATTGCAAAAGCTATTAATAAGGCTATTAAAGAAAGTAAAATTACTGCACCCGTGGTTTTAGGCAGAGACCATCATGATGTTAGCGGAACAGATAGTCCTTACAGAGAAACGTCAAATATTTACGATGGTAGCAAATTTACGGCAGATATGGCTGTACAAAACTTTGTTGGCGATGCTTTTAGAGGAGCTACCTGGATTAGTTTGCACAACGGTGGTGGGGTTGGTTGGGGTGAGGTTATTAATGGTGGTTTTGGTTTAGTATTAGACGGAACAGACGAAGCCGAGAGTCGTTTAGAGCAAATGTTGTTTTGGGATGTTAACAATGGTATTTCACGAAGGGCTTGGGCCAGGAACGATGAAGCATTATTTGCAATTAAACGCGAAATGGAACGTACACCTAATTTAAAAGTTACCTTACCGAACTTAGTGGATTCTAAATTATTAGAGAATTTGTTTTAGTTCGGTTATCATAAATCAAGTTGTTTAATTTATTACCAGCTGCTATCGCTGCCACCGCCGCCTGAATCACCACCACCACCGCCGTCAAAACCTGAATCGGAACTGGAAGATGAGTCAGAGCTGCCGAAATAGGAACTGCTTCCTGTAGTACTTCTGAACGACAGACCTATTTTAACTTCTCCTAAAACAAGTAAGATTACGTATAAAATTAAAGCGCCAACACAAGGCAAAAAACTAACTATTATTGCTGTTATTAAGAGGAAAGTTTTAATTTTTGGCTTTCGGTATTTTGCTTTTTTTCCAAATATTGAATACAAAAACATTAATAATAAAATCGCGTTTATTAGATAAACATATGCCCATTCTTCAAATCCTTTTGGGCTCTTGCTTTCTTCATCTTCCGGTTTAAATTCATTTTTCGAATAATAAATTAATTGATCAAGAACTTTGTCAATTCCAGAATAATAATCGTTTTCTTTGAATAAGGGGGCCATGTCATTATCTTGAATACGTTTGGTTAATATGTCGGGAAGAGATCCTTCGAGCCCATAACCGGTGTGTATTCTAAATTTATGGTCGTCGGTAAATATTGCTATAAGCAAGCCGTTATTATTGTTTTTTGAACCAATTTGCCAAGCATGAAAAATTTCCTGACACATTGAGGCAATATCACTGCCGTTTAAGGATTGTGTCATATAAATAAAAAATTGATTTGACGTGTTTTTTTCAAACTCGGCAAGTTTTGTGTTTAAATTTAACTTCTGTTCGTTAGTTAATACACCCGTTTCGTCGGTTACATAATTAACCGGCTTTGCAGGATAATTTTGCGCCTTAAGAAAAACAGGAAACAAAATAAAAAAAACAATAAATTTTTTAATAATCATAATGCCAAAATAGTAAAATTATTAATTCTAATTTTTACCATTTTCATAAATAAAAAAGCCTCCAAAATTCGGAGGCTTTTTAACAAAAAAACAAAAGGAAAATATTATAAAATTGCTCTGAATAATAAAAACAATGAGCCGGATAAAATAATAGTTACTGGTAACGTTAGCACCCAAGTTAAAGCTATTGTTTTAACTGTTCCTTTCTGTAAATTCTTTAATCCTTTTTTTGCAACCATTGAACCGGCTATACCTGAAGACAGCATGTGGGTTGTAGATACAGGCACACCATAGGCTGAAGCCATTCCAATACCCATTGATGCAACCAATTCTGCACTGGCACCTTGCGCATAACTCATGTGCTGCTTTCCTATTTTTTCACCAACTGTTTTTACTATACGTTTCCAACCCACCATAGTTCCTAATCCTAAACAAAAAGAAATTAATATTACAACCCATGATGGCGCATATTCAATTAATTTTTTAGTTGATTTTATTTCTTTTCCCAATTCTTTTATTTCATTTGCGCTCAAGGTTAAATTACCCCCTTTAATAATTTTTTCGGCGCCTTTAGTAATCTTTAATACATCCTTTCTTAAAGAAAATCTTCCTGCTAAAGCAATTTCATCGGTGTTAAACTTATTAGTAACTTCTGTTTTAAAATGGCCTGAATGGGATATTATTTCTCGATACATTTTCTTTTCTTTTCCTGCAAGAACAGCAGTATCAGCTTTTAACATCAGGGCTTCAATTTTGCTTACATTAGCATTTACACTTTGGAGATTAATACTTGAATCTAAAGCGAATTGACCGGGTAAAACAGCTATTAAAATCAGCATAATTAATCCAACCCCTTTTTGCCCATCGTTTTGACCATGAAAAAAACTTACCAAACCACAGGTCAACCACAGTATCATTCTAATCCAAATAGGTGGAGTTTTTCCGGGAATTGGCTCTTTATAAATTGTTTCGTTTTTAATAAAACGCTTAAATAAAAACATCATAATAATTGAAACAGAAAACCCTAATAAGGGCGACAATAATAACGCTAATCCTGTATCTTTTGCCTTATCCCAATTTACTGCAGAAAAACCAACGTCACCCGGCAAAAATGCAAAGGCTAAACCCACGCCTAATATAGAACCAATAATTGTGTGAGAACTTGATGATGGAATTCCAAAATACCAGGTTCCAAAATTCCAAATAATGGCGCTCAACAATAATGCTAAAATCATAGCTACTCCATGATAAGGATTACTGTCTACAAGCGAATCCATCGGTAATAAATTTACAATACCCATAGCTACCGTAATACCACCAAGCATTACACCTGTAAAGTTTAACAAACCACTGTAAACAACTGCTACCGTTGGCTTCATGGAATTGGTATAAATAACTGTTGCTACCGCATTGGCAGTGTCATGAAAACCATTTATGAACTCAAAAAAACAAGCGCACAATAGGCAAAGAATCAATAAAACGGTGAGTGTTGTGTCTAATCCAAACATAAAAAATTTTTGAATAAATTTATTTAATTATAAGAAATTAAATGTTAAGTAATTGTTACTGTTTTAAAAGTTAAGCTGTGCCTGAAGGCGCAATAATGATCCAGACTGCTGATTATTTTCCTTGGTACGATCTGATGTAGTCCTTTCAGAATACATGAAAGAAGCGGTAAACTCAAAGTTTTTAAACACTTGGTATTCAATTCCTCCCTCTATTTCTTTTACATTGTGCGCCCTTGCATCTAATTCGTGCTTTTTTCCTCCTTCATAAATTGATCCCCTTACAAAAGGAATTATAACTTGTTTTTTTAGTTTGACTAAATAACTCAAAGTAACATATCCTCCTTTTAAATCTTTTGTCATAATTGAATCTTTAGCAACATCGTATTCGGGCCCCTTCCCAATATTATATTCTGCCTGTATACCAAATGGTTTTGGATAAAGTATTAATGACGCCGCGTATCTCTCATCTAAATATTCATAATTTTTTACGACTTTGGTTGTAGGAGAAAGCTGATCTTTCGGCATCGTCCAAATTCCAGTGTAGCCTTGTATACCAGGCTCAATTACTTGTTCTTTAATTTTAAAAGGATAACTTAATCTAGCAACAAAATGTGAGTTGTTATTAAGCTCTGGTTTGTTTGCTGTTTGCCCATTATATAATCCACATGCAAAAATACCATAATCACCGGATCCTTTATAACCATCATTTACCAATGAACTGTAAAGCTCTCGAATTTTTTTTGGTGCATACATGAAAAAAACGCCCAAATCACGCTCGTTAGAAACAGCACTGTTTAGTGCATCATTACGGTCTAATGGTAATCGATTTTGACTTGATTGCATGTTCTCAAATCCAAAAGGAACTTTACTCTGGCCAATTCTGAATCGAAACTCTCTATTTTTATCGACAGATACATCAAAATAAGCATCTCTAAGCTGCCCAAAATGCAAGCCTGTGCTTGATGCAGATGAGGCTAGATCTGGCTGAATGTAAAAATAAACGTTTTCGTGTACTTGGCCATAAATAATAATACGCATACGCCTAATAAAAAAACCACCTAAATTTCCGATTGATCTATCACCTTGCTCGCTTTTTAAATCTGGGTTTGTTTCAAAAAGTCTATTATACCTTACTTGCGTATAACCTCTAATTGATACCTTATCGTACCAATTTACTTTTTTGGTTTCGGTTTTAGATATCTCTTCAGTCGTTTTTTTCTGAATACTATCTTGACTATATAAATTAATAGCGAAAAAAAAGAGGATTAAGAGTGAAGTAACTTTGAACATAATGTAAATTAATTATTATTTGAGCGCAAAAAAATGACTGTTTTATTAATATAAAACCAACTTAATGTTAAGGAATTGTTAATTTGTAAATAATGGAGGGTAGATAATATAAAGAAACAAAAAAGAGAACCTGATTTTTTTCAGACTCTCTTAATTATTCTTTTAAGAAAATTTTAAAACACTAAAATCAATTGTTTCCTAAAACCTTTAATAACTCATCTAGTTTAGGGGTTAAAATAAGTTCTGTTCTGCGGTTTTTCTTTCTGGCTTCCGGCGTTTTTCCGTTATCTAAGGGATAAAACTCTCCGCGGCCAGCTGCTGTAATTCTTTGAGATTCTATTTTTGCGCTCGATAATAGTATTTTTGTTACCGACGTTGCTCTAATAACGCTTAAGTCCCAATTATCTTTTATTTCTCCTGCTCCTTTCATTGGCACATCGTCAGTATGGCCTTCAACCAAAACATTTATGTCTGTGCTTTGCTCTAAAACTTTTGCAACATTTTTTAAAGCTTCAACTCCTCTTGCTTCCACGTTTGTTTTTCCACTTGCAAATAACAAACTTTCGTCCATACTAATGTAAACCTTACCATTTTTTTGAGTAATGGTTAAACCTTTGTTTTCAAAACCTAATAAAGCGTCGCTCAATTTTTTTCTTAAATCGGCCACTGCCTGGTCTTTTTTTCTTAAAATATCCTCTAACTCATTTACCCTTGTCTCTCTTTGTTTCAATTGGACAGATAATTCATCAAGGTCTTGTTTTTGTTTATTTAGTTTAGTTTCTAATAATTTCAGCTCATCTTCTTTTTTTAGCAACTGTTCTCTTGTTAATTGTAAATCGCCGCTAAGTTTGGCATTATCATTATTACTTCCTGTAAGCAGCTTGTTTAGTCTATCTAATAACGATTGATTTAACTGATCTAACTTATCATATTTAGAAGTTAAATTTCTATAATTGCTTCCTATAATTGAGGTGTCACGCTTTAATCCAATATTTTCCTTTTCGTTTTTTACCATTTGTTCTTTTAACTCAGCAACTTTAGCCTCGTTTTCTTGTGCGGATTTTTTTAGTGACGCTAACTCTGTTTCACATGCCTTTTGTTTTGTTTTTGACTCTTCTAATAATCTACCCGGAACACAAGATGTAATTGCAGCAATAATAACCGCATAATAAAAAGTTTTTTTCTTAATCATACTCAAATTTATAAATATGCCAAGCGTCATTTTATCTAATAAAATTAGTTTATTAACAATGAAATTAACCGAGATCTTAAAAAAACAAAATAGTTAACTTTGCCACAGTTAAGGTTTTTATTATGAGAATATCCAGTTTTGAAGAGTATAAATTGGCGTACAAAAAAAGTGTTGAAACTCCTGAAAATTTTTGGGCCGACATTGCCAATAATTTTATTTGGCACAAAAAGTGGGATAGCGTTTTAGAATGGAATTTTAGTGAACCAACTATTAAATGGTTTATTAATGGCAAATTCAATATCACCGAAAATGCTATTGATAGACACTTGTCTGACAACGCAAATAAAACCGCATTTATTTGGGAACCCAATGCAATTGACGGAGAACAAAAAATAATTACCTACCAACACCTACACGACGAAGTTTGTAAAGTGGCCAATACATTAAAAAACCTGGGCATTAAAAAAGGCGACCGTGTTTGCATATACATGCCAATGATTCCGGAAACCATTTTTGCAATGCTGGCATGTGCAAGAATTGGCGCTATACACTCAGTAGTTTTTGCAGGTTTTTCAGCCTCAGCTTTAGCGGGCCGTATTCAAGATAGTGATTGTAAACTAATATTAACTACAGATGGTGCTTACAGAGGAGCAAAAGACATTCCTATTAAGGCCGTTGTTGACGAAGCGCTTGAAACCTGCTCATCGGTAGAAAAAGTATTGGTTTATAAATACACCAATACTCCGATTAATTTAAACAAAGAACGTGACATTATCTGGCAAGATGTTGTTTCTGTTGCCGCTAATACTTGTGTGCCCGAACTAATGGATAGTGAAGATGTGTTGTTTATTTTATATACATCTGGCTCAACAGGTAAACCAAAAGGTGTGGTTCATACATGTGGCGGCTACATGGTTTACACTTGTTACACATTTAATAATGTATTTCAAATAAATACCGAACAAACGTCCAACGATTTGTTTTGGTGCACCGCTGATGTGGGTTGGATTACCGGACACTCTTACATTGCTTACGGACCATTATTGGCCGGTGCTAGCTCGGTAATTTTTGAAGGTGTGCCTACTTTTCCTGATGCCGGTCGATTCTGGAACATAATAGATAAACATAACGTTACGCACTTTTATACAGCGCCAACCGCTATTAGAGCGTTAGAGGCTGCAGGACTAGAATTTGTAAAACCATATAAACTCAACTCGCTAAAAGTGCTAGGTAGTGTTGGAGAGCCCATAAACGAAGAGGCTTGGCATTGGTATAACAAAAACATCGGCAAAGAAAAATGCCCTATTGTTGACACTTGGTGGCAAACAGAAACCGGTGGAATTATGATTTCAACTCTGGCAGGTGTAACGCCAACTAAACCAAGTTATGCCACTCTTCCCCTGCCCGGCATACAACCAATATTAGTTGACGATAAAGGAAATGAAATTGTAGGTAACAATGTTGAAGGAAATTTATGTGTAAAGTTTCCGTGGCCTTCTATTATTCGCACAACCTATGGTGACCACAAACGTTGTCGCGAAGCTTATTTCTCCGCATATAAGGGTTTATACTTTACCGGTGATGGATGCCGAAGAGATGAAAACGGATTTTATAGGATAACTGGCAGAGTAGATGATGTGATGAATGTTTCCGGTCATCGCATAGGCACCGCAGAAGTAGAGAGTGCCATTAACATGCATGCCGATGTTGTTGAAAGCGCGGTTGTTGGTTACCCTCACGACATTAAAGGTCAAGGTATTTACGCTTATGTTATTGCACCCTCAACAAATAAAAACCCGGATAATTTGCGCAAAGAAATAATTGCAGAGGTAGCAAAAATTATTGGTCCGATTGCCAAGCCTGATAAAATTCAAATAGTAAGCGGTTTACCTAAAACCCGGAGCGGTAAAATAATGCGAAGGATTTTACGAAAAGTTGCCGAAGGAGATTTAAATAACTTGGGCGACACTTCAACACTTTTAGATCCGGCTGTTGTTGAAGAAATTATTAATGGCAAACTTTAATTCAATAAACAAAACTCTATAAACAAGTCTTTATTATGTTAACTAACTTAACCTTTACAAAGTATATTTCAAAAAGCATTTCTTATAACGATTATTTGAGATTAACGGAAAGCTTGGTTGAGCAAGGAAAAACAACTGGCGACCAAGAAAACACTGAACATATAAACTATACGAAACTTAACTTGGCTAGGATGCATAGGTTAAATAAAACAATAGCGCTAACCGATTCATTAAAAACTATTTTACAACATGTAAAATCAAAATTTACATTTTTAGTTATCACAGAAACTTGGTGTGGAGACGCTGCGCAAAATCTGCCGGTATTAAACGCTATTGATGGTGCATGCGAGAACATTGAATTAAAATTGGTTTTACGTGATGAAAATTTAGAATTAATAGACCACTACTTAACTAATGGCGGCAGAGCCATTCCTAAATTAATTTGTATAGAAACTTCTTCTTTAAATGAACTTTTTACCTGGGGACCCAGACCAAAAGAACTACTGAAAATTACATCCAATTTTAACAACAACAATGTTCCGGTAGCGGAGAGAGGTGAAATTATTCAACGCTGGTATAATCAAAACAAAGGGGTTGATTTACAACACGAACTGCAAACACTTATTAATGATAATTTAATTAAAAACTAATTATTTTAATTATATATCAGTGTTCTAATTTATCCGTTAACATAAAAGGGGATTTCATGCGAATACTTTTTTTTGCTTTAATAAAGATTATTTTTATACTGAAAACATCTTTAACATGAAAAAACCTCTTGTCTATTTATTCAATTTTTTAATCTGTTTTGTTTTTTCACAAAACACTGCCGGAACATTCGAAAAAACATTCGAAACTAACCAATTACCAAACTCGGCAAACATTGGTGAAAACAGTGATTTAATTGTTTACAAAAACAGACTTTATATTTCTGATCACGATTCACTGGGGAATTTATTTTTGCATAAAGCTTCCTTAGAAGGAAGCATCCTTTGGAGTAAAAAATATGTTTTTTCAAGCCCTTTACCTGCCTTTAATATTGATGCATATAGCGGTCATGTTTTTTTAATAAATGAATTTGGTCAAAGCGTTACCAATCAACACATTTTTAAAATTGATACATTAAACGGTAATATAATTGATACAATAGGGTATATTCCTTGCACAAGCCCAACTAACCTAACAAAACAAAAAAACCATGTAATATTAAACAATGGTTATATTGTTACATACGCTTGCAAGACCGGAACAGGTAAGCCTGCGCTGTTTGTAAGCGATGCCAATACGGGTAATTTGATTTCGGCTAACGAATTTGTTTTGCCAACCTCATTAAATGGGTTATTGTATGATACACGAATAAGTAAACTAGGCCCAAATAGCCTATTGCTTTTTGGTCGTTCATCTTCAGGCATTTATTATTTCTGCAAAATAACCAATCCGGTTACTCTCTCAAATACAGGTTTTCATGTTTTAAAACAACATCCGTTTTTAGGTAGTTTAATTGTGGAGTCGTCAACGGAATATGATTACAGTTCAAACAACGTTTTTTTATTATTTAGAAACAGCACAAACAATTTAATTATTAAAAGCGATACAAGTTTAAGTTATTTTAATTCGTATAATTATGTTTCAAATAATTTTTGGGCTTCTTCTATTTTAAATAAAAACAACAAGTTTTATTTATCGGCGAGCTCAATAAATGTATTCGCATCAATCACAACCATGCAAATTTCTGTTTTTGACCAAAACATGAATCATATAGAAACGACACGTATGAATGCTGTTCCTTTTAATTCTTTGCAAGCAATTCCCTTTAGAGCAGTTAATTTGGCGGCAGACACCAATCAATTCGTTTTTATGGGCTATGATGCAAAGTCGAATAATACATCCACTAACAACAACAAACTCATTTTAAACAAACTAAACCTTAATGGTAATTCTATCTGTTCATTAAATTCTCCAAATTACCCGACCTTTACTTTTTCACCATTACAAGATTCCATTATAACAACTTTAAATTATTCTGTTTCGGTTTTACCAACAAAATTAAACTACTCGTTTACAACAAGTAATAGTAATCTTGCTCAACCCGGTGCCTGTTTGGTTAGTGAAACAAAAAATCTAAATATGTTAACTTCAGACATAAAGATTAATTCGATTAACTGTTGCGATTATGAAATAGTATCGGCGCATCAAAACATAATTAAAGCAGAACTAATTAATGTATCTGGTTATAGAAGAATTATTTCAAATGAAAAGAACCGAGAACTAAATTTAAATTTATGTAACCACGAAAAGGGGCTATATTTTATTAAACTATATTTTGAAAATGGTTTTGTTAAAACAATTAAAGTATTAAATATATAGTTGGCCGCGAAATAAAAAATGATTTACAATGAACTCTAAAGTTGACAACTATTTAAACAAAACAAAAAATTGGCAGAAAGAATTAAAAACATTAAGGACAATCTTTCTTGACTGTCAGTTAACAGAAGAACTTAAATGGGGGGCTCCTTGTTACTCTTATCAAAAAAATAATATTGCCATTTTATATGCGTTTAAAAATTATTGTGGTATTGGTTTTTTTAAAGGTGCATTGTTAAGCGATACCGATAAAATTTTAATTAAACCAGGGGAACACACTCAGTCAGGAAGACAAATTCGATTTACTAGCCTCAAAGAAATCATTGAAGCGGAACGCCTTATAAAAACCTATATTTTTGAAGCTGTTGAAATAGAAAAAGCTGGATTAAAAATAGAATTTAAAAAAACGGAAGAGTATTCTGTACCTGAAGAATTTCAAAAAAAATTAAACGAAATGCCAGCTCTAAACTCTGCGTTTAAAAAATTAACTCCCGGCAGACAAAAAGCATATCTACTTTATTTTTCTGCGCCAAAACAATCAAAAATCCGATTAACAAGAATTGAAAAATACACACCACAAATTATTAACGGAAAAGGTTTTAATGATTGCACCTGCGGATTGTCCAAAAAGCTACCCTATTGCGACGGTTCGCACAGGGTGTTACCTAAAACAAAACAATAATTTCTTTTATCCTTATTTTTTTATTAAAAACCCGTTTAAATGAAAAACAAAAAAACACTATTACTACTAAGCCTTGCAGGTATTGTTATGTTGTTTATAGGGTTTTATTTATTTGCCCTTATTAAGCGTAATTACCTAATTAACAACTATTTTAAAGAAGGAAGATGGTTAGAATTAAAGGCCGAGTTCAATAAAATAAAAAAGAAAAAACCATCCTCGTTATTGTTTGGTGACAGCATGACTGAAAACTTTAAAATTTATTTGGAAGAGTCAGATTCGCTTGTAAACATGGGGATTAGTGGTGATTTTTCGGAGGGATTAATTAAAAGAATTGACAATGTTATTAATTATCAACCAAATTCCATTTTTATTATGATAGGGATTAATGACCTTGTAGAAAAAGTTCCTGTTTCCGACATCGAAAACAATTATGTAAAGATTGTTGAATTGATTGAAAAAAACTGTCCAAATACAAAAATATTCATTCAAAGTACCTTGCCCACTTGTTGGTTAAAAAGCACATTAAGCTCGAGCCAAGACGTTAATAAACAGGTTCAAAAATTAAATAATTTTCTTAAAACATACAGCAAAAACAAACATATTACATTTATTGATATGTATTCTGATTTTGTAAATTCAAATAACGAGTTGCAAAACAATTTAACAACAGATGGAGTACACCTTAACAAAACCGGTTATAACATCTGGCTTTCTCACATTAAGGATTATTTGTATAAATTTTAAAGCATCGTATACATTTTTCCCGGAAGTGACTTTATTAAATTACCAAACTCTAATTGAAGTAATAACGTTGAAGTTTTAGAAACCGTAAATTCGGTTTGTCTGCAAATCTCGTCTATATGTATGTTTGTTTTATTTATAATCACATTTAATACTTTTTTTTCGTCATCGCTTAAATTAATTTGCAAAGCCATTTGATTAGGTTTTGTTTTTGGTTTTTCTGAGGCAACCCATTGCATGGCATATAACAAATCGGCAGCGTTTTCAATTAATACGGCACGATTTTGTTTTATTAAACCATTACATCCCTCTGCTAATATATCTCCCGCTCTGCCGGGGAAAGCAAATACATCTTTATTATAAGAATTGGCAATAGTAGCCGTTATTAAACTTCCTCCACCTCGTTTACTCTCAATAACAACTAAGGCATCACACAAGCCGGCTACAATTCTGTTTCGTTTTGGAAAATTAACTGCATCAGGACTAGTGCCGCTCATAAAATCAGTTAACAAACCGCCTTGCCCAATCATTCGTTTGGCTATTTTATCGTGCGTTTGCGGATAAATTCTGTCCAAACCATGCGCAACTACACCAATTGTATTGAGATTGTTTTGCAGAGCTGCTTTGTGCGCCATTACATCTACACCATAAGCCAAGCCACTCAAAATTAATATCCCACTGTCTTTTAACTCAGAAACAAATTCTATAGTTTTTTGTTTGCCGTATTCACTCGGTTTGCGTGTACCAACAATGCTAATTATTTTGTTGTGATTTAAATCAGCATTGCCTTTAAAGTAAAGTAAGACGGGGCTGTCGCTACAATATTTTAACCGTTTAGGATAATTTTCGTCTGTATAAAAAACAGGTGTGATCTTATATTTGGTAATAAATTTTATCTCCTCCTCCGCCCTTTTTAAAACACCATTGCTTTTAAGTATAGATTTTGCCAAAACAGTTCCTATACCGGGTATTTTTAACAAATGGGCTTCTTTTTGCTTAAACACCTCTTTAGCACTACCGCAATAAGCCAATAAAGACTTTGCATTAATATCGCCAACACCCTCTATTAATGTTAAGCCTATTTGATATGGCAATTCGTTTAAATCCATTTTTTTTCAAGGTTTGTTTCGGATGAAAAAAGCATTTACTATATTGTAGCAATATTTAACAATTGTTATGAACAAATCTACAACCAAACTAATAATAGCGCTTGCTTTATTTTGTAGTATTTTAAAATCGCAAACCAATTTTGGGTTTGTAAATGGCTTTGTAACCGACCCTAAAACTAACGATACTTTAATAGGCGCGTTGGTAAGTGTAGATTCTAAAAATGCTATTGCCACAAACGCACAAGGGTTTTATGAATTAAAACTTGCCCCCGGAACCTACACCTTATTATGTAATATGATTGGATACAAAACCTTTAAAAGTAAAATTGAAATAAAAGAAAACGAATCAACTAAACTTTCTGTTTTTTTAAACGATGCTAACACCGCTTTAGACGAAGTAGTAATAAGCGCTGGAAAATTTGAACAAAAACTAAGCGAAGTTACCGTAAGTATGGAAATTTTAAAACCCTCACTCATCGAAAATAAAAATGTAACTTCTTTGGATGTTATTATGAACCAAGTGCCGGGCGTTACAGTATCAGATGGACAAGCAAGTATTCGCGGCGGAAGCGGTTTTAGTTATGGTGCCGGAAGCCGTGTTTTAATGCTTGTTGACGAAATGCCTATGATTAGTGCCGATGCGGGCGATATTAAATGGTCTTATTTGCCACTTGAAAACATCGAGCAGGTTGAGGTTATTAAAGGTGCTTCATCTGCTTTGTTTGGTTCAAGTGCCTTAAACGGCGTAATTAACTTAAGAACCATTTACGCAAAAGATAAACCAATTACCAACTTCTCCTCTTTTTTTGGAAGTTACGATGCGCCAAGCAAAACATATAAATGGTGGAAAGGAACATCACAATTTCAAACAGGCGTAAATTTTTCGCACGCTCAAAAAATAGGCAATTTTGATGTTGTTTTTGGTGGCCATATGTTTTCTGACGATGGATTCAGAATGCTTGAGCGAGAAGACAGAAAGCGATTTAATACAAATCTTAAATACAATTTCAAAAAAATTCAAGGACTAACGGTTGGGGTTAATACAAACATGATGAATAACTTTGGCGGTTTGTTTTTTCTTTGGCAAAGTTACGACTCGGCTTATATTCCTCAAGGACGAAGTATTCAAAAATATAACAACAACAAACTTAATGTCGATCCTTACATAACTTACTTCTGGAAAAACAATAAATTAAGTTTACGTAACCGTTATTTTAAAACTGTTAACACCAACGATAAAAACCAAGGAAGTTATGCCGAATTATATTACAGCGAAATGCAATACCAAAAACGTTTTGAAAATAATTTAAACCTTACTACCGGTGCGGTATACATGGAGCAACAAGTTCTTGGAGATTCACTCTACGGAAGACACTCCGGAAAAAACATTGCTGGTTACATACAAGCCGATAAAAAACTATTCGAAAAATTAACTCTTTCTTTTGGTATCAGGGGCGAATTTTATAAAATAGATACCGCTAAAACAAAAGGATTTTTAATTCCCAATAATCAAACTTTGCCTTTGCCTTTTCAACCTGTTGGACGAATCGGTTTAAACTATCATGCGTTGGAATATACGTTTATACGAACATCCTTTGGTCAAGGCTACAGGTTCCCAACCGTTGCCGAAAAATTTGTAAGCACGGCAGTAAGTTCATTAAAAATTTACCCAAACGAATCCTTACAACCCGAAAGAGGATATAGTGCCGAAATTGGTATAAAACAAGGGTTTAAAATAGGAGGATTTAAGGGTTTTCTGGATGTGGCAGGCTATTATACAAAATACCAAAACATGATTGAATTTATCTTTGATATTTACAGGCCGGGCGGAACAACAGGCGTTTTTTATTTGGATTACCCTTACGCGGGGTTTAAATCAAAAAATGTTGGAGAAGCGGAAATATCGGGCTATGAAACATCTTTGAGCGGTACCGGTAAAATTGGGCCGATTAATGTAACTGTTTTTTCTGGGTACACATTTATGAATCCTATTAATCCTAATTTTAATCCCCTAAAAGACACTCTAGGATTAGATGGTATAAAAACATTAAAATACAGAAGTAAACACCTGTTAAAAAATGATATACAATTAGATTATAAATTTATTTCTATTGGTTATTCAACCAGGTTTCAAAGTAAAACAGAAAACATAGACAAGCGTTTTGTACAAAGTATTTTGCATGAATATAATGACATTGCAAATGGTATAAACTGGGATGAAATAGATGCAACTTATATTTTACCCGGCTTAAACAAAAATTTTGACCAATTCCAAAAAGCAGTTTGGTTGCACGATGCAAGAATTTCTTTTAAAATTAGCTCTGCCATTAAATTATCTTTTATTGTAAATAATTTCACAAATGTTTCTTATCAGGCAAGGCCCGGCGATTTAAGGGCTCCTACACAATATGTTTTTCAACTTTCTTTAAAACCAAACCAATAACTAAATTTATTTTTCAAAAAATAATTTATATTTATAGATAAAATACAACATGAAAATTTATTATTTTTTTATCCTCTTGCTTTTATTTTCCTTTAAAATAACAGCACAAGATACCGTTAAAGTAAGCGGTAATTTATCCGCCAGCCAAATTGCCGAGCAAGATTACAACAATGGTATAGAAGCCCTTAAAAGAAATGATTTTGAAGGTGCTATTACTTTATTTAATAATTCATTAGCGTCTAACCCTTCTTTCGATAAAGCGCTTGCAAACAGGGCTGTTGCCTACAGCCAATTAAAAAATTACAACCTAGCCTTAATGGACATAAACCGCGCTATTACATTAAATACTTATAACCCCGAGTTTTATTTTAATAAAAGTCTAATATTTTTTTCTCTGCAATTAAAAGATAGTCAAACGGTTGCTTTGGACAATTGTTTGAAAATTAATCCTGGCCACGCAGAAGCTTGTTATTATAAAGGCATGATGCACTTTGAGTTTAAAGAATTTGAAAAAGCAATTGAATATTATACGAAGGCTATCAGTTCTAAAGCAAATTATATATACGCGTACAATGATAGAGGAAGTGTTAAAAGAGCAAAAGCAGACTATACCGGTGCAATAGCAGATTACGAAAAGGCGTTAAGTTTTGATAATTCTCAGTTTTTTATTTTAAACAATTTGGGGTCTGCATATCGATTAAATAAAAATTATTCAAAAGCAATTGAAACATATTCAAAAGCCTTACAAAAAAAGCCAAGTTATTTAATAGCACTAAGCAATAGGGGTGCTGCCCACTTTGAAAATAATAATTTAAAAGCGGCACAAGAAGATTTTGAATCGGTTTTAAAACAAGACCCAAAAAACGCTTACGCATATAATAACCTCGCATCAATTGCTATAAAAAACAAAGATTATAAAAAAGCAAAAGAAATGGCGTCAAGATCAATAGAGTTTGACCCAAAAAACGGCCCCGCATTTTATAACAGAGGAATAGCACGCCAAATGCTAAGAGAAGAAGACGGCTCTTGTAGCGATTGGAAAAAAGCTTTGGACCTCGGTGTTAATGATGCTAAAATATTTATTAACGCTAATTGTCTTGATTAAATACTATTAATTTAAAACTATGAGGATTTTATTTTTTATACTGACACTGTTCTCCTGTCATCATTTTTTATTTTCACAATCTGTAGAATTTGAAAAAGATAATTTTCCAGGAAGAAAAGACGAACTGAAAGCAGCCCGCAAATTGTTAGAAGTTGGAATTGCTTTTTATTCCAGTGGCAGACAAGAATTTGATGACTTCAAAAAGAGTTATATTTCAGAACACAGATATTGTCCTGTAAGCCAATATGATTATCAAAAAGCAGGCTATCAAAGTTTTAGAAGTGCTATTTCTCCTTTGGGCGAAGCACAAAAATTTAATCCAAACAATGCACGATTAAATTACATGCTTGGTTTTATTTCATTTATTACCGACCCTTCTATGCCTCAAACCTTATCGTATTTTGAAACGGCATATAAATTAGATAGCCAAGTAGAACCGGATTTGTTGTTTTGGTTAGGGTGGACGTATCATTTAAACAGCAAATGGGATGATGCCATCAAAAACTACCAGCTTTACCTGAATTCTGGTAATAAAAAGAACCCGGCCGAGACAGAAGACATTAAGAAAAAAATTGAAGAGTGTAATAATGGTAAAAAATTTAGCGCAACTCCTGAAAGAGTTTTCGTAGATAATCTTGGTGCCAATATTAATAGTTCTTACCCCGAATACGGACCATCAATTTCAACCGACGAAGAAATGATAATTTATACCGCACGAAGAGATAATTCAACAGGGGGAAAGCGTGAAGAAAACGATGGTGGTTTTTATGAAGATTTATATGTCTCTAACAAACAAGCAGGTAAATGGCAGTCGGCAAAATTATTGAGTAAAAATGTAAATACAGAGTCTCATGATGCTGCGGCAGGCCTGTCTCCTGACGGAAGCAAATTATATGTATACAGACATTCCGGAAGAGATGGTGGAGATTTATACGAAACCGTTTTATTCGGTGCCGATTGGGAACCACCAATTCATATGAATAAAAACATTAATACTAAATATCATGAATCTAGCGTTAGTTTGAGTTTTGATGGCAAACGACTTTATTTTGTGAGCGACAAAGAATCCGGATTAGGTGATCGCGACATTTATTATAGTGATATGGATGTTAAAGGCGAATGGGGTCCATCAAAATCAATAGGGCCAATTATTAACACCAAATACAGTGAAGAGGCTGTTTTTATGCATCCTGATGGTGTTACATTATATTTCAGCAGTAAAGGACATAACTCAATGGGTGGCTATGATATTTTTAAAAGCACTTTAGTAAACGGAGTGTGGACAACTCCTGTTAACCTCGGCTATCCCATTAATGGCCCTGATGATGACGTTTTTTTCGTAATCAGTGGTAGCGGTAATAGAGCTTATTTTGCCTCTTCTAAAACAGGGGGCTACGGAGAAAAAGATTTATATAAAATTACTTTTTTAGGTCCGGAGAAAATGCCTTTATTAAATACCCAAGACCAACTAATGTCTATGATTGCAAACCCGGTTAGTAATCTAAAAACAGAAAATGCCGTAACCATTGCTTCAGCTAAACTTACCATTTTAAAAGGCGTTGTTACAGATGCAAAAACCTCAGCGCCACTAGAATCGTCTATTGATTTAATTGATAACGACCTAAATGTTGTATTAGCTACTTTTAAATCAAACAGTACTACCGGAAAATATTTGGTTACCCTACCTAGCGGAAAAAATTATGGCATTGCGGTTAAGCGCGAAGGATACTTATTTCATTCAGAAAACTTTAATTTGCCGAATGACATGGCCTACCAAGAATTCACAAAAAATGTGGCTTTAAAAAAAGTTGAGGTTGGAAATTCTATTGTGTTAAAAAATATCTTTTTTGATTTTGATAAATATACACTTAGACCTCAATCTGGAAACGAGTTAGAACGATTGTCTAAATTATTAAACGACAACCCCACACTTAAAATTGAAATAGGAAGCCATACTGATAGCCGTGGGTCTGATGACTATAACCTCAAATTAAGCAGCAATCGTTCAAAAACTGTTGTAGATTATTTAATTTCAAAAGGTTTTAGCGCCTCTCGTTTGGTTCCTAAAGGCTATGGCGAATCAAAACCAATAGATTCTAACGACACCGAAGATGGCCGACAAAACAACAGAAGAACCGAATTCAAGATTCTGGAAAAATAAACTACAACCTAAACTAAATAATTTTTTTCTTGATTATGTCCTGAAAGTTTTTTGTTTGTTTTTTATTTTTTTTATTGTTCGCATTCTTGAATATACTTTTGTTACTTATAATAAAATATCATCAATAAGCGCCGATTTATTTTTCTCTAAAAGTTTAAATTTTGATGTTTTAGTTATTCTTTTATTCTCTCTAACCTTTCTCCTGCCGCTTTTTTTAATCAGTATTTTTAACTTTAAACTTTATTCTTTCTCCATCAAATTACTGGGCACAATCCTTGTTTTTATTAATCTGGCGTTTACACAATATTTTCTTACAAATAACACATTGCTTACGGCGCAACTTTTTGAGTTTTCGCTTACCGACATAAAAGATATTGTGTTTAATGAATTTTCTTTTAATCGTTTAGTTTTTTGGATAGCTGTGGTTTTGATATTGTGTTTAACGGTTTTTGTTTTATTTATTAAAGTTTTTCGTTTCCAAAAAAAAACAATTTCTTTTTTACTTATTCTATATTCTACACTTTCAATAATTGCACTGTTTAATGTTAAGCACACGTTTAAAGAGCTAAAATATTTTGATTCAAATTTTAATTATCTTTTAGGAAATTCTAAAATCAGTTATTTCATTGAAAGTTATTTTAGACTGAAAGAAAAAAAAGTCGACTTTAATTTTTTCTCCAAAGCTGATTTGGAACGGAATATTTTTAATTATAAATCTGTTAGAGATAATTTTTCTTTTAACGATAAAGAATTTCCGTTTATTCATAACGAAAATTATAAAAATGTTTTAGGCAATTATTTTATTAGGACAAACAAAAAACCAAATGTAGTTATTATAATTTCTGAAAGTTTGTCTGCCTCTACTTCCGGCAATCATTCGCTGTTTGGGAGTTTAACTCCCTTTACTGACAGCTTAAAGGAATGTGGTTTGTCATGGGATTATTTTTTTTCAAATGCAAACCGGTCTTTTGGCGCATTGCCAAACATTCTGGCATCTGCTCCTCCAAGCACTAACGAAAGAGGTTTTATTAATACCAAAATTGAATATCCCAATCATAAAAAATATCCTGAACACAACACTATTATCAATTTACTTAAACAAAACGGATACACAACAAATTATTATTATGGCGGGTGGGGTTATTTTGATAATGTTGGCTATTACCTTAAAGAAAAAACCATTGATAATTTTATTTGCGAAGAAAATTTTAATCAACTTAAGTACAAAAAAAATAATCTGTCTTCAACAAATCAGGTGTGGGGTTATAACGATAAAGAACTTTTTAAACAAGCAATGGATTTATTTGAAAAACACACTAGTTATAAACCTTTTTTATCTGTATACCAAACCATTAGTTGTCACAGCCCTTATAATCTCTCAGAAAAACCTTATTATGAGGACAACTACTTAAATAAAAAGCTTTCCTCTTTAGGCGTTTCAAATTCAATCTTTCAAAAAATTGAAAAGAATATTGTTTCATCTATTTTTTTTGCAGACGACGCTTTAAAACTGTTTTTTAATGAATTTGAAAAAAAACCCGAATTTGATAATACTATTTTTATTATTACAGGTGATCATTCTTTTGGCTTAACTGCTGATAACAATGCTTTTAAAAATTTTTGGGTGCCGTTAATTATTTATTCGCCGCTGTTAACAAAAAAAACGGCGTTTAAAGGTGTTTGTTCTCATGTAGATATTTTACCTTCATTGCTTGCTTTGTTGCAGGAAAATTATGGGCTTTCGTTTCCAAAAGAAAAACAATGGATTGGCTCTGGCTTAGATACTTCAAAAACCTTTAACGCCAAGAATTTTTTTCCATTAAATTTAACCGCTATGGATATGCCTAACTTCATTGTAGGAAATCAAACTCTTTTTGGAAAAGACATTTTTACATTTGATTCATCCATGAAAATTTTTAAAACCACCGATAAAAATTTGTACTCAAAAACTATGAAGTCTATAAATAGTTTTTCATACCTGAATAGTTATGTTTGTATTAAGAATAAAATCTGGAAAAGCAATTAACTATAAACTCAGGTGTTTTGAAAAAACAAGCTTGCCATAAAAAGTACCGGCAGCTTTATCAAACGTCTCCGGCAAATCAGTAGTAAAAAAACTTACTCTTCCCGTTTTACTGCACTTAATGTCAATTTCAGGGTGACGAATTAAATAATCTTTTAAACTTTTCGCAATTATTGCTCCTTGCGAAAGCAGATGAATATTTTTTGGTAAATAACTTTTTATTTTTTCTTCTATTAGCGGGTAGTGTGTGCAACCCAAAACAACCGTGTCTATATTTGGTTCCTTGTTTATTAAATTATCAATGTTTTTTTTAATAAAATAGTCTGCGCCAGGAGAATACTGTTCATTATTTTCAATCAACGGAACCCACATTGGACAAGCTTCTTGGTATACAAGCAAATCAGGGTAACATTTTTTTATTTCAACTAAATAAGATTCTGAGCTAACTGTTCCGGGTGTAGCTAAAACGCCAACGTTTCTGGTTTTGCTGTAGTTTCCTACTATTTCTGCTGTAGGTCTTATAACTCCTAAAACTCGCTTTGTTGAATCAATAACGGGTAAATCTTTTTGTTGTATGGTTCTTAATGCTTTAGCTGATGCCGTATTGCAAGCTAAAATAACCAATTCACAACCCATCGAAAACAAATGCCTAACACACTCTAATGTATATTCGTAAACGGTTTCAAAACTTCTTGAACCGTATGGCGCTCGTGCATTGTCACCTAAATACAAATAATCGTATTCAGGCATTTCTTTAACAATTTCTTTTAAGATTGTTAAACCGCCAAACCCGCTGTCAAAAACACCTATAGGTTTATCTAAATTATTTTGTTGCATTTATTAAAACCACAAATCTAAACAAAGTATAAATTCGTTTCGCTGATTTATATTATAATTTCCTTGTTTAAAAATTAGTTTGTCTGATTGTAAAACTCTCCATTCTGCGCTAAGGACAGCGTTTTTCTGAGGTTTATATTCTAAACCTATTGTTGTTCCGTTAATATATTTCCCAATATCAACCGTTTGACTTAATATTTGATCTTTGTCTGAAAAATTTTCTAACCTTCCGTATGTTGCAATTTTAGAATTAAGTTGGTATTTAGCCACTATTAAACCGCTATAAACCGATGCTGTTTTTGTTGTATCTGTTTTTAAAGATTTTTTTTGAGTCCCGTAATTTAATTCTAACCCAAACGTAATCTTTTTCTTGAAATAAAGTATATAAAAGTTATTATAAAACCGTTGATGTGATTTATTAGCTGTTATGGGTGACTCATCTGAGGAAAGTAAATTATAGGTTAACGTGAAATTATCATTCATAGTATAAACCGTTGAAAATCCAAAAACCTTGTTGTCGTTTGGGTCTGAATAATCACTATAACCATTAAAAACATTAGCCTGAAGAGTAAGTTTATCGTTTACTAAATAAGTTAACTTTGCTCCGCTAAAAAAATATGGCTCATGGTAACTAAGAATTGACATGCTAGATGTAATATTTTCTCTTGACTGAAAACTTTCAATACCAATATGGCTTTTAAAAAAACCAGCATCAAACCAAAATCTTTTTAAAAATTTTATCCCGGCATTTGCTTCTTGAATAAATTTCAAATTACTTGGCCAAATACTTTCTGATACATCTCCAAAATGAAGACCTATATTTCCTCTCGTATGGTTGCTTTTATATTCCATAGATAATAAAGCCATGTTTAAAGCAAACTGTTTATTTCTTGGAGCTAATGTTGGAAACTGAACAAAACCATTTGATATAGTTTCGTCGTCGTACCAGGCAAAATAAGTAGAAACATATCCGCCTATTTTTAATTCAGGATAAATTAAATTTTTAATCTGATTGCTAATTTTAGCGCCGTTAAAAACCAAATTAGAATCTACATCAACAATTATTTTCAACTTATTATTATTTGAAATCGAATCTGTTTTTTGAGCAAAAACAATTTTACAAAAAAGTAAAAAAACAATAAACCCAATGTTTTTCATTAATAGATGATTTGATAAACAAAAAAACATAATTTTTACATTATTTTTACGTTATATATTTATACTTGTTAAAAAAATTACTTTCATATCTTTTACTTTTACTTTTTGTTTGTAGTTATTCGCAAACAAAAAAAAGAAATTTTATACAGCGCGAAATTGGTGTTTTTGCCGGTGGCGCATACTATATCGGAGACTTAAATCCAAGAGGTCATTTCGGTTTATCACAGAGAGCCCTGGGCGCGTTTTATAGGTATAGCACACATTACCGATACGCCTTTAGGTTTGGGTTTAATAGTACTTATGTAATTGGTGATGATTCAAAATCTATTGAACTAGATCAGCTTGAACGAAATTTATACTTTAAATCGAAAATTTATGATTTTAATGCTGTTGCTGAATTTAATTTTGTAGAATACAGAATAGGAAATAACAAACACCCCTTTACAATGTTTATTTTTGGAGGTTTAGGTGGTTATTTTTTTGACACTGATTTGTCGCAGGAACAAGGTTTGCAAACTGAAAAAATTCATGGTGGCGCAAAAACAAAAAAACACTCTAACATTCAAATTAATATGCCTTTTGGAATTGGGTTTAAATTAAACGTTGGTAAAAAATTTGGTATTAGCCTAGAATGGTCTCCAAGAAAATTATTTACAGATTATCTTGACGAAGTTTCTTTAGAATACAACGATGGCTATATGCGCGGAAATCCAAGAACCAAAGACTGGTACTTTTTATATGGTGCCACTCTAACTTTTAAATTACCCGATATTAAAAAACCATGTCACGGTAATGGTTTTGAATAGCTTTTTTAATAAAAGAAAAAGCCTTTACAAAATTTGTAAAGGCTATTAATTTCGAGTTTTGTGTTTTTTATTTGTTCTGAGTAAAGTTTGCTCCTAGAAATTCTCTGTTCATTCTGGCAATGTTTTCTAACGAAATGCCTTTAGGGCATTCTGCCTCGCAAGCACCAGTATTGGTGCAGTTCCCAAACCCCTCTTCGTCCATCTGCTTCACCATGTTTAATACGCGATCTTGTTTTTCTATTTTACCTTGTGGCAACAAAGCCAATTGAGATACTTTTGCGCTTACAAACAACATGGCACTTGAGTTTTTACAAGCTGCAACGCAGGCACCACAACCAATACAAGCCGCGGCATTAAAAGCTGTATCAGCATCGTCTTTCGGAATTAAAATATTGTTAGCGTCTTTAGCATTACCAGTATTAACTGAAACAAAACCACCGGCAGCAATAATTCTATCAAACGAAGAGCGGTCTACCGCCAAATCTTTAATAACCGGAAACGCCGCGCCCCGCCAAGGCTCAACCACAATAGTGTCGCCATCTTTAAAACTACGCATATGTAATTGACAAGTGGTTACACCGCCTTTAGGCCCGTGCGGACGACCATTAATATACATACTACACATGCCACAAATACCCTCTCTACAGTCATGATCAAAAGCAATTGGCTCCTTACCTTCAGTTATTAGTTGCTCGTTCAAAACGTCAAACATTTCTAAAAAAGACATATCCGGAGAAACACCTTTTACATTGTAGGTTTCAAATTTCCCTCTGGTATCCTTGTTTTTTTGTTTCCACACTTTTAAAGTGAGATTCATATTTCCGTGGCTCATACTTTTTTATTTTTTATAGTATAACTATAATTATTTATAAACTGTTTTTATTATGCAATAAGAAGCAAATTAGAACTACTTGTAACTTCTGGCTGCAATTTTTATGTTTTCGTACTTTAACTCTTCTTTATGCAATTCAAATCCATTATCGCCTTTGTTTTCCCACGCGGCAACATATGCAAAGTTTTCGTCATCACGTAAAGCTTCCCCTTCTTCTGTTTGAAACTCCTCTCTAAAATGACCTCCACAACTTTCGTTTCTGTTCAATGCATCAATACACATTAATTCTCCTAATTCTATAAAGTCCGCTACTCTATGTGCTTTTTCTAATTCAGGATTAAACTCTTCATTAGTTCCGGGTACACGAACATCCTTCCAAAATTCTTCTTTAATTTTTTTAATTTCCTCTATTGCCCATTTTAAACCCTCTTCACTTCTTGCCATTCCACACTTGTCCCACATTATTTTTCCTAGACGTTTATGAAAATGATCTACCGGTTTTGATCCTTTTACGGTAAGGAAACTATTTATCCTCTCCTTTACGTCCGACTCTGCTTTTACAAATGCTTCATGGTCTGTTGAAATTGCGTTTGTACGAATTTCTCCTGACAAATAATCACCAATTGTATATGGTATAACAAAATACCCATCAGCTAGTCCTTGCATTAATGCAGAAGCTCCCAAACGGTTAGCTCCGTGATCGCTAAAATTAGCTTCTCCTAAAGCATAAAGACCCGGTACTGTTGTCATTAAATTATAATCAACCCAAAGACCTCCCATTGTGTAATGAACAGCAGGATATATACGCATAGGCATTTCGTATGGGTCTTCGTCTGTAATTTGCTTATACATATCAAAAAGGTTACCATACTTTTCTTTTACAACCTCCTTACCTAAGCGCATGACATCTTGTTTGCTCGGGTTTTGAAGATTAAGCTTTGTTGCTTCTATTTTTCCATAACGCTCAGTATTTGCCGCAAAATCTAAATACACAGCCATTTTACTTGCTCCAACACCATAACCGGCATCACACCTTTCTTTTGCAGCTCTGCTGGCAACATCCCGCGGAACAAGATTTCCGAAAGCAGGGTATCTGCGTTCCAAATAATAATCTCTTTCTTCTTCTGGTATGTCGTTTGGTTTACGATTGTCGTCTTTCTTTTTTGGAACCCATATGCGACCGTCGTTACGCAACGATTCTGACATTAAGGTTAATTTTGACTGATGGTCTCCGCTAACAGGAATACAGGTTGGATGAATTTGTGTATAACACGGGTTAGCAAAAAACGCTCCTTTTTTATGAGCTTTCCAGGCAGCAGTTACGTTACTGCCCATAGCATTAGTTGATAAATAAAATACATTGCCATATCCACCTGTACACAACAATACCGCATGCCCGAAATGTCTTTCTAGTTTACCGGTTACTAAATTTCTTGCAATAATTCCTCTTGCCTTGCCATCAATTGTTACCACATCCATCATTTCATGTCGGGCATAAAGTTTAACAGCACCCATTCCCACTTGTCTTTGTAAAGCACTATAGGCTCCCAATAACAATTGTTGGCCTGTTTGCCCCGCAGCATAAAAAGTTCGTTGAACTTGTGTTCCGCCAAAAGACCGGTTACTTAACGTTCCGCCGTATTCGCGCGCAAATGGCACACCTTGTGCTACACACTGATCAATTATGTTGCCCGAAACCTCAGCTAATCGATGAACATTTGCTTCTCGTGCACGATAATCTCCTCCTTTTATTGTATCGTAAAACAAGCGATAAACGCTGTCTCCGTCGTTTTGATAGTTTTTGGCAGCGTTTACACCACCCTGAGCAGCAATTGAGTGTGCACGACGAGGTGAGTCTTGAAAACAAAATACTTTTACTTTATAACCCATTTCTGCTAACGATGCAGCCGCAGAAGATCCTGCTAAACCCGAACCAACTACTATAACTTCAAGGTTACGCTTATTTGCCGGGTTTACTAAACTAACAGTTGAACGGTATTTTGTCCATTTATTTTCTAATGTTCCTTCAGGAATTTTAGAATTTAATATTGATGAAGTGGCCATATTTATTAATTAAATATTAAATGTGAATTATTTTATTATTCCAAAAAACATGGTTATTGGCATTGCTGCGAATAAAACACAAACAATAACTGAAAACCAAACACCAAACTTTTTAATAAAAGGCGTGTATTTCTTATGATTTAAGCCTAACGTTTGAAAAGCAGACTGAAAACCGTGCAACAAGTGATACAATAACGCTGCAACACCAACTAAATAAACAACAACAAAATACCATTGAGAAAAAACCAATTTCATTTCGTCAAATGTGTTATGCTCTGTGTGACTAAAAACAGCAACCTTTGTTGGTAGCCAAAAATTTCCTAAATGCACTACTAAAAAAATTAACAATAAAGAGCCTAATATACCCATACTGCGAGAATACCAAGAACTATTTGCAGAGCCATTAACAACCTGATAGGCAATAGGACGGGCTTTTTTGTTTTCCATGGTTAAAACAAAGGCCTGAAAAACGTGCAGGATTAATCCGGCAAATAAACCAATTTCAATTATACGAATTACCGGGTTGTGCGCCATAAAATCAGCGCCAGCATTAAAGGTTTGGCCACCATCATTTAAAAAAATAGCACTGTTTAAACTAACGTGCACTACCAAAAAAGAAACAAGAAACAAACCTGTTAATCCCATTAAAAATTTTTTTCCGATTGAAGAAGAAAGAAAACCTGATTTTTTACTCATAATTATATAAACTTAAATGCGTTTAATTATTGCTCAGCAAATGTAATTAGCAAAACAATGAGAATCAAATTTTGTTTGCCTTGATTTTAAATTAATAAAATTGCGGCTAAAACAAGCAAAACCAGGCTTTTTTATGTAAACAAAAGCTAATAGTTGTTATTTAGAATTGTTTTAAATATGTTTCTTGCGCTTATAAATTGATTGTTTTTAAAACTTCCCATTTGTTGTGGAGTTTTAAAACACTTATTTGATTGCAATTAAACGCCGCTCTGAATTGCTTTTGTGCAAACTCTTCTTTTAGTTCGTAAAATGTTCTTTTTTTAAGGTCGCGAAAAGCGACTGTAACGTGTGGGTAAAATCCCCTTAAATCGTTTACTTCATTTAATAAACCCAATTTTGTTTTTGCAAACGATTTTAGGGTTTTGTGCAAATCAAAAAGTGCAACATTGTGCATCACATCTATATAAATAACACGGGGCTCAAAAAAATCGAAATTTTTTAAGTCAATTGCAATATTTTTATCCTCAAACTTAAATGTGTCTAATGTTTCAAGCAATTCGTTTTCCTTTTCTTCCTTCCACTCAAATGGGCGGTGTAGGGTAATGTGCGCCGGGCTTCTTAATGCGCCTTTTAAATGATGCGTTAAATTAAGTTCTTCTTTAATTTTTTCGGCTGCTTCAAATACCGGTGGGGGTAAAACAATGGCAATAAAATATTTTTTATACACCTTGTAAATTTACTAAATAAAAAAGCCGAACAATTGCTCGGCTTTAAGAAAATAACAAGGTGGTTTTTAATTTTTAAATTGTATTGCGTCAGCCTTATCCATATCAACACTTGTAAAAACTATTCCATCAGCTTTCGGATACTCTTTTTTTACTTTTCTAATCATGCTATTCAACATTTCGTCAGGTTTACCCGTCCAGGCTAAAACCTTTTTTACGCTTCCCAAATATTCATATTCCGTTACTGGTTTACTTAAAATAAATATATACAATCCTTCTTTTTGATCGACTATAGATTTGCTTTTTTCTGAAGAATTTGTAAAAGCGGTAAAAATTAATACTACGGACAGCAATCCTATTAATAATTTTATTCTTCCTTTTTTCATAATTTTCTATTTTATTGTTTTTTTTATTTTACATCGCAAGCCGTTACCATCGCATCATAATCATTGTTTAAGTCAGCAACAATTGCAGCGTTTTGAGCATTCATTTGTTCCTCTGTTTGAGCGCATGATGCATCAGCTTGCCCTTCTTTCATCTTTTCATCCAAAGAAAAGATTTTTGTGCTTGTTAAAACATCATTGTTAAACGTTGTTGCTACTGTTGAGCACTCGCAAGAATAAACTTTCTTACAAGATGTCATTGTTGTTATTCCCGCCAACAATAAAGCGCCTAATACTACTTTTTTCATGTTTGTTTTATTATTATTTACCTACTCTGTGGGCTTTTCGGTTTCCGCCTTTATTAAATTGTGTTTATAGCATTAATTAGGTTTCACATTGTTTAACAGCGCTTATGGCAATAAGCTAGTATAACTTTAATTGTTGTCAAAAATACAATTATATTATCAAAAAGCAAATTATTGTGTCTTTATGACAATGTATTAATAGTGAAATTTAATTTAATTATTAAAGCACATGTTAACCGGCAAAAAAATAAAATTACTAAGGCAAATTCATGGTTATACACAAGAAGAATTAGCTTCTAAAATAGGGCGTACAAGGGCTTTGGTTTCTCATATTGAACAAAGCGATAAAATAAACCACGATACCCTTTTATTAATACTTAAGCTTTTTAAATTAAGCGAAGAGGAGTTTAAACATTTTGATAATACAGGCTTAAAAAAACCTAAAAGTAAAGAATACAGCACCACCGAAGAGCCGGTTTTACAGCTAAAAGAAAAGTTAACGGGTTATCAAAAAGAAAACGAAATGCTCAAAGAGTTGGTTGAATCACAAAAAGAAATTATTAAGTTACTTAAGTCCGGCAAAAAGCAGTATTGATTTGTTATGCGGCCTTTTTAATAAAAAGTTTAATAGTGGCTAATACATTTTGCTTGTTGTTTTTTTCTTCTTCAATATCAAAATCGTCTTGTAGTCCTAGCCAAAATTTTGCACTATTACCAAAATATTTAGAAAGCCTTAGTGCGGTATCTGCTGTTATGCGTCGGTTTCCTTTAATTATTTCTGAGATGCGGGTTTGAGGAATGCCAATATCTTTAGATAATTTATAAGCGCTAATTTCTAAGGGAAATAGAAACTCTTCGCGCAAAATTTCGCCGGGATGAATGTTTTTTATTTTTTTATTCATGTTGCAATCCTTTTAGTTTATAAAAAAATTTCAAAACCTAATGATAATCTATAATTTTTACCTTGTCTGCGTTTCCATTACTCCACTTAAAAATAATTCTCCACTGATTATTAATTCTGATTGAATAATAATCTTTTAAGTTTCCTTTTAATTTTTCTAACCTGTTAGCCGGCGGTATCATTAAATCATTTAAATCTTGTGAGTTGTTAAGCATTCTGAGTTTTCTGCGAGCTGTTACCTGAATATCTGTCGAAAAGCCTTTTACCCTCAACCCTTCCCAAATTTTCTTTGTGTCTTTATCATCGAAAGATATTATCATGGTATCGCTTTGCGTTACTAACGCTAAAGATATGTGTTTTAATTAACTATTACAAGAATTTCTAATACTGTGTTGCAAGTTTTTTTCTAAAAACATATTTGCTGCCTTTTGATTTTTGTCATTATTAAACATAAAATACGTATTTTATGTTAATTTTGTAAGTCATTAAATTATGCAAATTATTATTCCAATGGCGGGTAAGGGTAAGCGCATGCGCCCACACACGCTAACCACAGCAAAACCTTTAATTCCTGTAGCAGGAAAACCTATTGTTCAAAAACTGGTAGAAGACATTACAAAAGTTTGCGGGCAAAAAGTTAACGAAATAGCCTTTATTATTGGGCCGGACTTTGGTGCTGAAGTTGAACAAGATTTAATAAAAGTTGCCGAAAGTCAGGGAGCGAAGGGTAGTATACATTATCAGGAAAAAGCACTTGGTACCGCACACGCTATCATGTGTGCAAAAAACGCCATTAAAGGAAAAACTGTTGTGGCATTTGCTGATACTCTTTTTAAAGCCGACTTTGTTATGGACACAGAACAAGAGGGTGTTATTTGGGTTCAAAAAATTGAAGACCCTAGCCAATTTGGTGTTGTAAAATTAAACACAGACGGCATAATAACAGATTTTGTTGAAAAACCGGAAACTTTTGTAAGCGACCTCGCCATAATTGGCATTTACTATTTTAAAGACGGTGATTATTTAAAAAAAGAATTACAGCATTTACTAGACAATAACATTACTGAAAAAGGAGAGTTTCAATTAACAAACGCTCTAGAGAACATGAAACAAAAAGGCACAAAATTTGTGCCCGGTCAGGTTACAGAATGGTTAGATTGCGGAAATAAAAACGCAACAGTTTATACAAACCAAAGAGTGCTTGAATTTGAAAAAGGAAAAAACGAACTTAAAGGGAACAATATTAAAAACACCAACAGCATAATTATAGAACCTTGCTACATAGGAAACAACGTTGAAATAATTAACTCTATAATTGGACCACATGCTAGTATTGGCGCAAATACTAAAATTACAAACAGCATCATTCAAAACTCGATTGTGCAAAAGGACGCTAAATTAATTAACGCAATTATTCACAACAGCATGCTTGGTATTGGTGCCGAGGTTACCGGAAAAAGCATGGATTTAAGTATTAGCGACTACACTCAACTATTTGCTTAAATATTTAAAATATTTTTTTTTGGTGCTAACCTTCTCTGGAACGGTTTCGGTGTTTTTTTCTTGTAAAAGCAAACGCCTTGTCAATAAAAACGAAGCTAATCAAGCAAATAAAGAAATTTCAAAATCAGAGGAAGTAAAATTTACAAGCCTTTTTATAGATGGTTGTGCGGCATTACAACCCACAAAACAAAATCTTCAAGAAGCATTAAGGCTTTTTAACGAGTGTAAAAAAATTGACCCAAACAGCATTCCGCTTAAATACGAATTAGCAAAAACATATAAAATGTTGGGCCAGCATCAACTCGCCATACAAAATGCGAAAGCCTGTGCTTACGCAAACCCAAAAAACGAATGGTATCAATTGTTACTAATAGATTGTTTTGTTACAGCTAAACAATATAATGAGTCTGTAAAATTACGCGAACAACTTGTAAAGAATTTTCCTCAAAAAACAGAATTTAAAGAAGACTTAGCCATAGAGTATTCTGTAATTGGTGAGTTTGAAAAATCTTATAAAATTTATAATGAGCTTGAAACTGCTTACGGAATTAATGAACAAATTACTTTGAATAAGGTAAAATTATTGAAAAATCAGCGAAAAATAAAAGAGGTAGAAAACGAACTGTTAAAACTGTCTGAGTCTAATAAAAACGAGCCGCGATTTTACGCTTATTTAGCCGAATTTTATCTCGAACAAAACAAGCTTGAACTTGCAAAAAACATGTACGATAAAATTTTAAGCATAGACCCAAACAACCCTTCTATTAATTTAGCTTTACATGATTTTTATAATTCTCAAGGTAAATTAGAGGAGGCTTATAGTTGTTTATTAAAAGCATTTAATAACCCCGATCTTGAATCAGATTATAAAATTGACGCTTTAAGATACTATTACTTTATGGCTGAAAAAACGCCTGAATCTGTTTATTATTTGCGTGGAATAGAATTGTGCGAAGCTTTAATTAAAATTCACCCGAAAGACGCTAATGGAAACGCTATTTACGCCGATTTTCTTATGCTTGGGGGTAAAACAAAAGATGCAGCAAAATATTATTACTATGCTGCAATAAACGAAAACCTTAATTTTTCTGTTTGGAAACAATTACTTTTTAGCGACAACGATTTAAGACAATATGACTCATTAGAACATCACAGTGTTAAAGCAATAGAATTATTTCCAGGCCAAGCTATTCCCTATTTTTTTAATGGCATTGCTAACATACAGCTTAAAAACTATAAAAAAGCAACTTTAGCCCTCAAGGACGGGATAGAGTTTGTTGTAGACAACAATTCGCTTAAAATTGATTTTTATGCAAATCTTGGAGATGCTTACAATTATTGTAAAGAATACGAAAAGTCTGACTGGGCCTTTGATGAAGTTTTAAAAATAGATCCTGACAACACTTATGCTTTAAATAATTACGCATACTATCTTTCTTTACGAAAAGAAAACTTAGAAAAAGCGGAAAAACTTGCAAAAAAAACAAATGAACTAAGCCCAAACAATAGAAATTATTTGGACACTTATGCCTGGGTATTGTTTCAACAAAAAAAATATAAAGATGCAGAATACCTTCTTGAAACAGCTACTAAAATGGGTCCTCCAAAAGCTGATATTTTAGAGCACTACGGTGATGTTTTATTTAAATTAAACAAAGTTGATGATGCTCTTGATCAATGGAATAAGGCCCAACAAGCCGGTGGCAACTCTGATGGGCTTTTGTTAAAAATAAAAACCAAGAAGCTCAATGATTAAAAAATTTTTAAATAAAAATTATTTTAAGCTGTGTTTCATGGTTTTACTTTTTTTTAATGTATCATGTAAACAGAAAAAACATATCCAAAAAACAGCAGCAGAACCTACAGTTACAGATACTTTATATAGCCGTTGTAAATTAGATTTTAAAAGCTCAAAAACACTAAGCAATAATATAAAAGCAAACGAATTTGGGTTTATTTGGTTAAACGCAAAAGCAAACGTAGAAACTTTTATTGACGGCAAAGAGGAAAGTTTTGACATTCGCGTTAAAATAAAAAAAGATAGTGCCATGCTTATTTCTATTCAATATTTGTTGGGTTTAGAGGTGGCTAAAATATTAATAACAAAAGATTCAGTTAAATTGGTTAATTACATTCAAAAAAATTATTTCGTTGGCGACTTTAATTATATTAACGATTTACTTAATACAGATCTCGATTTTAACGTGCTTCAAGCCGTACTTTTTGGAAACAGCGCCGAATTTTATGAAGACGATGATTTAAGATTAAAACCAATAATAGATCGGGAAAACTGTCGTTATTTACTTAGCACCGAAAGGAAGCGAAAATTAAAAAAACTTCAAACAACCGGTACAGAATTAAAAAAAGCTTTACAAATACTAACACTTAACCCCGAAAACTATAAAATTTTAAAAAACGAATTTATTGACCCGGGCACCAACCGCACGTTTATTGCCAATTACAAAAACTTTACGCAAAAGGATAGTGTTTATGCACCATTCAATGTTGATATTGATATTTATGCAGAGAAAAAAGCAAACATAAAAATTGAGTATGTTCGCATTGAGAAAAATACACCTCAAAAAATCAGCATAAACATACCAAACAAATATGATCGTTTACAAATACAAAAAAAATAATTTCTGGCTAGTTTTAGCCCTGCTATTTTGTATTGTCTTAATCCCTTCTTATTATTCTCAACCGGGAAGTAAAAATTCTAAAAAAGACCTCGAAACCAAAAAGAAAAAAATAAACGATGAAATTGAAAATATCAATTCTTTATTAAACGAAACAAAGGCAAATAAAAAATCTTCTATTGGCGCTTTAATGACCATTAACATTAAACTTGAAAAACGCCAAGACTTAATTAACACCATTAACCAAGAAATTGAAACAATAAACAACGAAATTAAACTTAACGAAAAGCAAGTACAGCAACTTAAACAAACGCTAGAAAAACTAAAAGCTGATTACGCTCAAATGATTTTGTTTGCCCAGCGTAATCAAGATGCCTATAGTAAAATTATGTTTTTGTTTGCTTCCGAAAATTTTAATCAGGCATACGCTCGCTTAAAATATATGCAACAATATTCTGAATTCAGAAAAAAACAAGCGTATGAAATCATAGCCACCCAATCAGAATTAATTTCTAAACTAAAAGAATTAAAAAATCAACGTCATGAAAAAAACGTTTTGCTTGGCAACGAAGAAGTTGAAAAAGAAACGCTAAGTGGTGAAAAACAAGAACAAGAAAAAGTTTTGACTGAGCTTCAGAAAAAAGAAAAAGAATTAAAAATAACTTTAGATAAAAAGAAAAGAGATGCCATTGACTTACAAATAGCCATTCGCAAATTAATTGAAGCTGAAATAAAACGAAAAGCAGAAGAAGCCGCTAAAGCAGAGGCTGCAGAAATAGCTGCAAAAAAATCAAAAGAAGAAAGTAAAACAAAAACTCCCAAAGAAAAAACAAGATTAACAGAAACAAAAAAAGAAAAAAAAGAAAATTTATATACTCCAATATTGACTGAAGCATCGGAAGCTTTAAGCGCAGATTTTTCTAATAATCGTGGTAAACTGCCGTGGCCGGTTAATAAAGGTGTTATTTGCGAAACATACGGAGAACATGAGCATCCTGCAATAAAAGGATTTATGATGTTTAACAATGGCGTCGAAATCTGCGCTAACAAAGGGTCCGAGGCCAGGGCTGTTTTTGAAGGAGAGGTTACCGGCATTGCCGTTTCACCAACCGGCGGAAAACTAGTGATTATTAGACATGGCGAATATTTAAGTGTTTACAGTAATCTTTCTGATGTTACCGTAAAAACGGGGCAAAAAATAGCGGTTAAACAAACAATAGGAACCTTAGTTTATAATGAAGATGAAGGAAAAACATCAATGAACCTGCAAATATGGAAAGGTCAAAAAACCATGGACCCTAGCGGCTGGCTTTTTAATGCAAGATAATATTACCTAAAAATCAGATTAAACACATCCTCCATTTTTACAGCCGATAAAATTTTTATTTTATAACTATTTTCATTTATTCCCTTAAGATTAAAACTACTGATTATTATTTTTTTAAAGCCAAGTTTTTCGGCTTCGCTTATCCTCTGCTCTATTCGGTTAACAGGTCTTATTTCTCCTGTTAATCCCACTTCACCGGCAAAACAAATATCTTGAGGTATTGGTAAATCTTCATTACTGCTTAATATAGCGCACACTAGCGCCAAATCAATTCCAGGATCTTCTACACGAATGCCTCCGGCAATATTTATAAAAACATCTTTTACACCTAATCTAAAGCCACAACGTTTTTCTAATACGGCTAATAACATAGATAAGCGCCTTAAATCAAAACCGGTTGAAGATCGTTGTGGTGTTCCATAAGCTGCAGAGCTAACCAATGCTTGAGTTTCTATTAACATCGGTCTATTACCTTCCATTGT
>JBIJCO010000070.1:0-4184 GCA_044344665.1 Bacteroidia bacterium
ACATGAGCCTCCTCCGGAGGAGGCTCATGTAAAGGTTAATGTTAACACTAATAAATTAATTAAAAAGTCTACTTTTGTATAGTCTAATTATGGGGAGCTTACACTAAGCTGTCTATACCCACCAATGTTTATTAGTTGCTCAATGTTTATATTCGTACTTCCCCCCGCCATTTTTTTTAGATGCTGTTAGCGGTTCGTTGGTCATTTACGAAATTACTTTTTATAAATAAGTCCATTTGGCTTTATAATTATTGGGGATTCAGGGATATCGGATTGTGTGAGGTTGATTACTTCTTTCAAAGCCATTTGATCGTTATCGATAATAGGGCCACCCTCTCCAATTTGTTTGATAGAATATATGTTGCCAGATAGGAATTCCCCTTTTTTATTTACAAATAGTTTAATTATTGGAGCAATTCCACATAATCCTTTAAGATTAAATCGTCCATAGGTTGCGAAATTACCCATACTATATGCAATAAACCTTCCTTTATAAATATCTATTCCTCGTGTTACATGAGGACCATGACCAAATACTACATCAGCACCAGCATCTATAACTGTTCTAGCAAATTTATATGGATTACCGCGATTTTCTCCAAGAAATATTTCATCAGAACGAGTTATGTGACTCCTTGTAGAACCTTCGGCTCCTCCGTGGAAAGAAACAATTACAATATCGCAAATAGAATCAAGATGTTGAACGATAGTTGCTGCATTCTTGCTGTCATTTATGTCAATAGTACCATTGTTGGGAGCAAAAGCACAAAAGCCATATTTTATTCCGTTTTTTTCAAAAGTAGTAAATGGGTATTTTGTTAAACCTGCAAACTTTATCTCATTATCTACAAGCAATTTTACAGTATTTTCTCTACCCTTTTCACCAAAATCGCCTACATGATTATTTGCTATACTTAGAATATCAAACCCAGCCTCTTTAAAATAATTTACATAATGATTAGGCATTCTAAATGCATAGCACAAATCAGGATTTGAACAAGTTTTAACAGTTCCTCCTTCTGATAAAATAACACCTTCAAGGTTTCCAAAAGCAATATCTGCTTTGTTTATAATGTGTTTTACAGGGGTTAAAATATTTTTCCCATCATCAGGGGGTAAATAACTTTTAGAGGGAAAATTTGTGCCTAACATCATATCACCAACACCAATTATTGATATAGAATCATCCTGATTTGAAAAAATTCGCATTGTCATGGGTGCATCTTGCACAGTATTTAATGTATCAAACAATTTGGTTTCAAAAATAAAAGGCAATCTACCTGCCTTAATAAAACGCTGCTTGTAGTAGTCTGTTTTTTGATATTCGTCAATAACAATACCTCTATGACAACTATGCATCATTTTAATGCTTCCGTTTGTTGCTTCTATCACTAAGGAAACATGACCAATAGAATTGCTTTCTATATTTCTACCTTTAAAAAACAGAAGGTCACCTTTTTTTATTTCAGTTTGATCAATGTTTTCTACAATTGACCCAAGAGAAATTGAAGAATGGGGTATTTGATAACCAAATTCTGAAAAAATAAATGCAATATATCCCGAACAATCCATTGCCCATGAAGATGGCCCTTTATATCTATATGGTTTATTAAGAAAGTTTTTCCCGAAATCGATAATACTATCTATTTTTGAGGTCTTTGTCATAGAATAGTCCCCTGATATTTTAATAGTATTTAGCTCACCTACATAACTTAAATTTTTCGCTTGAGTGATTACAGATTGAGATATATCTTCTTGTATTCCTAATCCGCAAACACAAAAACCTATTAGTATTATTTTTTTCATTATTATTTAAATTGTTTACTGCTCCGACAATGACCGCTAACGTTTGGCAAGCTTGCGCTTGCGGTTAATGAAACACTGTCTGCCGAAACGTTTTTTTAAAGATATGTGTTTTTTAGACTTTTGCAAAATGAAAATGTCAATTCGCGAAGCGACCTTAAATTTGCAAAAGCCTTGCACGTCCGCCCGCATTGCGCCATGGCTTGCTGTTAGTGCCAGTTATTTAAATAGTTTTCGTATTTCTTTTTTATTAATGTAATAAAGGAGTCCACCCGAAAGAAATGTCATAATTAAAAATACTGAAATGTCTGTCTGTGGCATTAAATAGTTAAGGGGAGAATCGTAGTTTGACCTATTGAACAAAAGAAGAAAGAGACTGACTGCTGAGATAAGATTAATACTTAGCCAAATAGAAAATAAAATTCTACCTATATTTTTCAATTTCCATAAAAAAACTAGGACAATTGGTAGAAATAAAATATCGTAAAATATTAACAAATCTGAGTATTCCCAAGTCGATGATTCTACCAAAACAAACTTAATGTAAGAATAGTTCGATATGAATTTGAAGATGGTAACAATTCCAAGAACCAGGCAAATCTGTCTAACAGATCTTTCCGGAGTTTTTTCTATAAATGGATCTAGAAGTGTAAATGCTTTGTCTACAGTTTTCTTAGTTGAGTCAATGCGATCTTGAACAATTTTGTCACTTTGATCCTTTTTGTTCTTTTTGTCAATATTATTTTGACGAGCGTCCGAAATTTCTTTATCAGTCAATTGTCGGGTGTTTAACTCATGAATTGCTGTCTCGATTGCTAAAGGTTGATAGTCCTTTTTATTATCAAGAATTAGAAGAAGTTTTTCGTCCGAGAGTCTTTTGTATATGTCTGTATATTGATTTGGAGTCATTATAATAATTGGCACTAACGGTTTGCGTGTAGGCGATGTTGCCTTGTGTTGCGCCTGCGGCAAGGCAATATTGCTTACACGCTGTTATGGGTTGATTTAAAAAAAATATTAATTTATTTTGCTTTGTAAGCACTGTAAGCTTTGATAACTTCTTTTAATTCCGCATCCCATGAAAATTCGGCATCGTGATTATAATTTCTTTCCCAAAAAATTTCTTTTTTATTGCAAACTATTTGCAAATCGGTAGTTTTAATGATATAAGTTGATTTTTGTGGATCAGCATTATATTTTTTTAAACCAATACCTTTCAGTAACACCGATTGACTTAGATCTGACTCTTCACAATTCAAGCATTTTAACTTAATATTACCACCTTTATCAAAAATGGATTTTGAGCCGTCTACTATCTCACATTTGTTTATCCAATTTTTCTTCACATTATAATCAAGATCTTTATTCACCGAAAATGATGCCAGCTTTAAGTTAACATAGTTATCCGCAACAAATTCTATTTCAATAAATCTATACTCACCTAATTCTATATTTGGCAAATTATCAGTAGAGTCAATAGCATTAATTTCTTTTACTTTATCGAAAAAAGTCTTATTGCCGGTTGACTTATTTAAGCTTTTTTGTATATAGTATTTACCTCCTTTAAATTTAAAATACTCATTAGATACCACCACCATATTTATTTTTATGTCTGGATTAATATTTGACTGTTCAATCGGGTTTTCTGCTTTATTACCACAACTAAACATTGAAATAGTCAATATAACCAATGTAAATAATTTTATTTTTGAGACCATATTATTTCTGTTTTTCATTGTTAATTTCGAATGTATTTGTACTATCGACATAGGAAACATATTGATTCTCATTATTAAAATCTCTAGCATAATATTGGGCTGTTTTTGCTGCAACTCTTGCAACAATAGCATCCGCATTATGAAGAATTGTTTTTGAACCCTTTTTTGCAACCTCACGTCCAATTTTTTTTGAACCTTGCTCAACTCCCTCTTGAAAACATTTCCTAAGAATAGGAGCTAGAGATAAAATAACTAAGATTGAATATTTCATGATTTAATTTTAATTTTCTACTCTTTTGGCTTTTCGAATTATGCCCCGTTTTTAAAGTGGGTTCTGGACTCCACTAATGTTTATTTTCGAATCTATAAAATTTTCCCATAACGTTTTGCAGCTACCCGAAGGGCGGGCGATGCACCACAAATATTCATTAAAAATACGAAAGTTTCATTAACCACAAAACTGTCTTTGGAACACGAAACCCCGCCTTTAGGGTAGGTGCTGTTATGTGCTGCCCTTCTTCTCATTGTTTCACTAGTTTAATTGTCCTATTGTCAATTCTCAGGAAATAAAGACCATTTGATAAGTATGAAAAATTTTGCTGCTCAATATTTATTCCTGACCAAATAACTTGACCAAAATAATTAATTAGTGTGAAAAATTCT
>JBIJCO010000021.1:0-44913 GCA_044344665.1 Bacteroidia bacterium
ATGGGCTAGAAGAATTGGAGGTACAGGTTCTGACATTATTTCGAACGTGGTAATTAATAATCAAGATGACATTATTTTTTCAGGATATTTTCAAAATTCAGTTGATTTTGATCCTGGATCAGGCACCTTTAATTTAACTGCTGTAGGTGCACAAGATTTTGTTATCGAAAAATTAGATAATAATGGAAATTTCATTTTTTGTAAAGCCGTTAGTGGGCCATTTTCCGATGTAATTTCGGGACTGGGCCTAGATTCATTTGGTAATATATACAGTAATGGTTGGTTTACCGGTTCAAATACTGATTTCGATCCAGGTGCGAATTCTTTTCCATTAACTTCATCAGGTGGTGCTGATATTTTTATTTGGAAATTGGATCCTAATGGAAATTTTATTTGGGCAAAAAAAATTGGTGGAAGCGGAGATGATACTTCTTATGATTTAGATATTGATCAACAAGGCAATTTACTTGTATCTGGTTTTTTTGCAAATACTACTGATTTTGATCCAGGTCCAGGAACATTTAACATAACACCTTATGGTTCAGGTGACGCGTTTGTTGTTAAACTTAATTCAAATGGTGGGTTTAAATGGGCTTTAAGAGTTGGTGGTACATTAGCAGAATCTGCTGAGAGAATCTCATGCGATTTAAATGGAAATGTTTGTATTGGAGGTAGTTTTAACGGAATAGCAGATTTTGATCCCGGAAGCGGAACTTACAGTATTACTTCTCAAGGACAAAGTGATATTTTTTTGATGAAGGTTGATTCTTTAGGGAATTTTCAATGGGCTAAATCAATTGGAGGTTCTGGTCTAGACGCTTTAAGAGATATTACCTTAGAGTCTAGTGGTCATTTTTATGTTTCAGGTCATTTCCAAAATACTGTAGATTTAAATCCAGGTTTACCGACATCAACTTTTTCTTCGACTGGCTTAGATGATGCGTTTTATTCTCTTTTTGATCCAAATGGCAATCAAGTTTGGGTAAAAACTCTTGGAGGTAGCGGTAACGATTACATTAATCAAACCGTTCGTTATCAAGGTAACCTATATTTAACTGGTACATTTAGTAATAATGTAGATTTTGATCCTAATGTAGGTGTTCAAAATTCAACATCAAATGGCCTCCAAGATGCATTTATAATAAAATTAAACTCTTCATTAACAGGCATTAATGATATCCCACTTTTAAAAGAAATTTCTATTTACCCTAACCCTACCAAAGAAAATATTACTATAGTTTCTAATTCTAACATTATTGGTAAAACTTATAGTATTACTGACCAACTTGGTAAATTAATTAGCAATGGTAAACTTACTTCAGAGGACATGAAAATTTCTCTTAATGGTTTATCAACAGGTTTATATTTCCTTAAAATTGAAAACCAAATTTTTAAAATTGTAAAAGAATAAATTTTATTATCTGTAAATTAAAATGCGGAGGTTATAAAAACTTCCGCATTTTTTTTACATAATTTATAAAACCCGCCACAAAACATTAACCTATTCCTTTTTTTGCAGAAAAAAATTTCGTCATTTTTAACATACGAATTCATTTTTTAATGTTGTACTTTAGTGCAACATTTGTATATTTGATTCGTGGACAAAAAATATAGAGTTCGAAAAATTATCATTTACAAAAACTACTTCAATGATTTTTTCATTAAGCAGCGCCAAAAAGTAAAAGATAAAATTATTTGAACGTTTGAACTGATAGAAGAACTTCAACGATTGCCTGAAACCTACTTTAAGCATCTTGAGAGCACTGACGGACTTTACGAAATAAGAGTTCAAACAGGTAGTGATATTTTTCGAATCTTTTGCTTTTTTGACCAGGGACAATTAGTTGTTGTTACTAGTGGCTTTCAAAAGAAAACGCAAAAAACACCTAAACAAGAAATTGAAAAAGCAATTAAAATTAAGGAGGAATATTTCAATGAAAAAAAGTAAAACATTAACACTCGAACAGTTTAAAGAAGCTCATTACGGCAAACGTGGAACTTCTAAACGTGATAAACTTGAAAAAGGTTATGAGGCATTTAAACTTGGTGCTTTAATTCAAGAAGCAAGGCTCGAAAAAGGTTTAACACAAGACGAACTTGCTGCAAAATGCGGCACAACAAAATCCTACATCTCAAAAATTGAAAATAATATTAAAGAAGTTCGTATCTCTACATTACAAAAAATAGTTGAACTAGGTTTTGGTGGTCATTTACAGTTATCCATCAAACTTTAAAAACTCCAGTTACAAAAGGAGATAAGCTGATGAACGAAGTTTAATAACCTTTCTGAATGAAATAAATGGAAACTTTATAGTTTCAACCATGAAATAAAACTTAAATTACACCCATTAACTAAAAGCAATTTTTTACTGCTTGTAAATAATTTTCATTTCCACCCTTCTGTTTTTTTGTCGGCCGGCAGGTGTTTTGTTATCGGCAATTGGCATGGTTTGCCCAAACCATTCGGTAATAATCATATCTGCCAAAACACCTCGTTTTACCAAATAATTTTTTACCGCCTTAGCACGTTTTTCCGACAAAATATAATTCTTGTTGGCGTCACCTTCATTATCTGTATGTCCGGATAATTTTAACATCCAATCTTGCTCATACTGTTTAAGCAAGTTAGCTAAATCATTTAATGAAGAGAACGATACAGGTTTTATAATATCTTTTGCAGTTGCAAATTCTAAACTGGCAAAAGCACGTTCAATAATTTTTTTCTCTGCAGGTTTTAAAGGTGGCGGTGGCGGGCAACCTTTGTATTCAGCGACACCCGGTACGGTAACACATGCATCATCTTTATCTAAGATACCGTCTTTATCTGTGTCCAAATAAGGGCAACCTTTATTTTCCTTTGGTCCGGGCTGTTCAGGGCATTTATCGTTTTTATCTACAATACCATCGCCATCTCTGTCCGGGCAACCCTTTAATTCAAATGGGCCAAATAAATCCGCACACAAGTCATATTTATCAGGAGTTCCATCTCCATCCTTATCTGGGCAACCCATAAAATCTGCCAAGCCGGCTGCATTTGGACATTCATCATCTTTATCAATAATTTTATCACCATCCTTATCAGGGCAACCATTAAACTCTAACAAGCCTTTTTCATTTGGGCAAGCATCTTCTTTATCTGTAATACCATCACCATCTTTATCAGGACAACCAAGTAATTCTTTTATTCCAGGCTCTGTGGGACATTTATCTTCATTATCAGGAATATGATCACCATCCGTATCAGGACACCCCATAAACTCCCAAACACCAGGCACATCTTTGCATAAATCTTTCATGTCAGAAACTGCGTCGTTATCTCTATCTTTAGTTTTAGTATATCTTAATGGTAATTTTAAAAGGAAATAAAAATTTGCGCCATATAAATCTTTTGTAAACAACCCGGGTAAATTATTTGAACCAAGTACAAGCGGCCCAAGTCTTAACATAGAACCAAAAATAATTGGCTCACCCCTTTTTGCTGTTTGTGTATTATAAGAAAACGGTAATGTTACGCCTATCCATTTATAATCAAAACGCGGTGCAATGCTAATATTAGTAAAATCATGAACGCGTGTAATTTTATTTGGTTGTAGATTAGCAATATTAGCCATTACATTTATATAAAATGGTTTCCATAAATTAAAATCTAAGGCAGTGTTAATTGATGTAGGCAAAGCCATTTTAAAAGTAGTTTCGCTTTCTTTAGAACCAAACATGTTGGTCATTAAAGAATCAAAACCATTTATGCTTTTAATATCTATTGATCGCAAATCCCACAACTTTACATCTGCCGTAAAATCATTTGACAAAGCGCCCTTTCTAAATCTAATACCTCCAACGTCATTAATGGCAAGGCTGGCTTTGAATTTATATTTATTCAAATCTTTTCTTACTAATCCTTTTTTACCGTCCATATCGTATTTAAACTTTTCGAAATCGGGTCGGTACTCGTAAACAAAACCTAAATCAAAACCAAAACCAGGGTATGATTCGTATTTGTAACTTGATTTAACCTTATCAAAAGTTGGATTATTCTCGCTTAATGTTTTAGTTAATGGGTCGAGGTTGGCACTATGACCGTAAGAAACATCCGACTTAACTAAACTTAGTGTATCTGAGGTAGTAAAGTTATAATCTAAATTAGAAATATTAAGATAAACAGCTTCCAGGCCCTGAAGTAATTTACCGGTTGCACCAATTTTAAAAAAATGTGCCCCCTCATCTTTTAATACTCTTGCGTAGGTTAAACCGTATTCGGCCCAAGTCATTTGTTGCACACTAAAGTTTTTGTTATTTAAATTAGTCACCCATAATTTTGGATAGATAAATTCTTCAAACGCTAACTTGGCTAAATCTGATGAAATACCATCTATGTTTAAATAATTTCTTACACTCCAGTTAAATGCTAGTGCATTTTTTTTATTTATCTGAAACATAAAAGATGGCAAAACAAAGCGATTGGAAAGGCTAATAGATTTGCTACTGCTATTGTCAGAAAAAACAAAATTATTTTTCCAGTAATAATTAGATGATTTTCGTGTTGAATCCCACGTATTTCCTTGAAACCAATTTTTAGGATTACCTTTTATGTATGCTCGTTTTACTCCTACGTAGTTATTATCAAAATTAAAATTTACCCCTGCCAAAACTAATTCAAATTTTAAGCGATTATCTACTATATTGGCTGGATTAGTATAACCACCAATAATACCGGCATAATTACTGCTTTGTAAACCCAAAAAATCCTGAGACTTTGAACTAAAAAAAGTAACCAGAAGAAAAAAAATAATTACATATTTCATGATACCATGCAATTTTAGTAACAGATTTAAAGGTTGAATTTAACGATAATGATTTAAATAACTGTAATTAAAAACGTACACTTAATTTTAGATGTCATTTAATAAAAAAACTAGTGGAATTTTAGTTGTATTTTTTACATTTTAATTACTGTTTTAAAACGACAAAACAATAATTTTAATCTTTAAATCAGTTTAAATAGTTGGTATTAAACTTTTTTAAACTAAATTTTAAATCGTCAAAATAAATATTTTCAGATGTTGGATTCCAAACAAAAAAATTAAATTCGTTACCATCGCAATCTTTAGTCATAGTAAATACATATAGCATTTTTGACCAACCATTTTTTAAGGTTATTAATGGCGTTTTATTTGCCAGAAAAAACTCTTCGTTGTTTTTTAATTTTCCTGATAGAGCAACATAACCTTCAATTCCTTTTTTCCAAACCTCTACTTCAAGCAAATCTCCTTTTTTTAAATTTTTAATTTTATACGTAAAACCAAATGGAGCAGCGTTATTTAACAACAATGAACTTTGTCCACTAAAACAGGCTTTATGACTAATAACACCACCAATTTCAAGATTTACTGATGGGTTAGATGTAATAAAATAGTTCTGATTATTTACTTTCTCAGCACCACAATAAAACTCGGTGCGCTCGTTAAATGTTTCTTTAAAATATCTATCGGCAATTAATTTAGCAGCATAAAAATTTAAAAAAATGATTAACGGAATAACAATAAATAAAGGTGAAAAAATTAATCTAAATCTATTATTAATAAATAAAATAAATAATAACGGAAATACTGGAATTAAATATCTGCCCTGAACCAAATCTACAACTCCCTCCCCTACGCAATCCCACATTAAATGAATAGATAATAGTATTAAAACAAAAGCACTTATTGCAGCTAAAAAAATAATTATTTTTTGTGAGGCATTTAATACAACGTCATTAAAATCAGTAAGTGCAACAATAACTAAAAGTAAATAAGCCAATAAATAAACCCAATTAGGAAATGGTATATCAGCCTGACCAAATGCACCAATATAACCCTTTAAAAAAGTTTGAGGATGATCAATAACAGAGTGATAAATAACTTTAAAAAAATAAAACCCGTGATTTAGAATATAAGCCTTTTGAGCAACATAATCAGCACAGGGCGACAAACCAACATTATAAATATAATTTTGATTATACTCGGAAATTTTAATGTAATTTTTTAAATAAATGCCTGACCAAATAGAAACCAAAATTAGTGCTACAGTTAATATTATTCCAATACTTGCATAACGAAAAACCTGGCTCGGGAATTTTCTTGCAGGAAATAAAATCAGCAACAAAATAAAACTCACATATACAAACTTAGCCAATGCCAGCAACGACAATATTATTAATAAGATTATTAAATCACTTAAAGTTATTTCATTGCTGCTAAACATATGTTTTAATGCTAATGCAATAAATAAAAATGTAAGACAATTATTCATTCCATCGGCACTAAAAGCGTTTGCCAGATATAAATTCATTGGCAATAAAATAATAAACGTAAATAACCATTTATAAATTGGTGTAATAGTTATTACCATATACATTACCAATAACCAAAACAGAAAACTAAAAAGCCTGCCAACATAATACATTGTTGCTACAGAACACTTAAACTGTTTTAAAATAAATAGCGCCGAAACCTGAGGTAAATACGATATAAACGAATAAGTTGTTGTGCTTGGAAAATCTTTAAACTCAACTTTTTCAGAATTAAATTTTATATCAAACGATTTAAGTAAATCATTCTTATTAAACGTACATTTTATATTAGTTGCAGCGTTATTAAACGGAACAACAAATTCATTGAAGCAAATTGGCATATAACCGCCTAGCCTGTCTTTTGTTCTAACCGGTAAAAAATTTCCATCCGCTATTTGATAGGCTCTGTAAAAATGATTTATCTCATCGGGTGCCTGAAGCGGAGGGGTAACAATGTTAAACACCAATTCAAATAATAAAGCTGCAAAAACAAAAAAAGTTGCGGGCTTTAGGCGTGCTATATTTTTAAAAATGTCCACTTGTTCTTGTTTATCTTCTGGCTTCAAAAGCCCAAGATAAACTTAAAGGTTTTATTCGCAAAACTATTAAACAAATGAATAATTATTTTAAGTACACTTCAATCAATTTCTTACCTTTACATGACCTAAAAAATATGTTAGAAAAATTAGAAGAGATAAAACGTCGTTACGAAGATGTAGAAGCAAAATTGGCAGACCCCAAGGTTATTGCCGACATGAAACTATTTAAAAAATTAAATATAGAATACAAAGAACTCGGAGAAATTGTAAACGTAATTAACATTTACAAAAAAGTTATTGCCGACATGGAGCAAGCCAAAGATGTTTTAGCCACAGAAAAAGACAAAGATTTTTTGGATATGGCTAAGGCTGAACTTGAAGAAAATAGATTAAAAGAAGCGAAACTTACAGAAGAAATTCGCTTTATGTTAATTCCGAAAGATCCGGAAGATAACAAAAACTGTGTGATGGAATTGAGAGGCGGAACCGGTGGTGATGAAGCCGCTATTTTTGCCGGAAACCTGTTTGAAATGTACAGCAGGTATTGCGAAAAAAAAGGATTTCAATTAGAAGTTGTTGACTCCAACCCGGGCACAATGGGTGGTTTTAAAGAAATTGTTTTTAATGTGAAAGCTAACGGAGCTTATGGTATCTTAAAATTCGAAAGTGGTGTTCATCGCGTTCAAAGGGTTCCTGCTACCGAAGCTCAAGGTAGAGTTCACACATCTGCAGCCAGCGTTGTTGTTTTACCTGAAGCCGAAGATTTAGACGTTGAAATAAAAGAATCTGACATTGAAATGGCCACCGCAAGAAGCGGAGGTGCCGGCGGACAAAACGTAAATAAGGTAGAAAGTAAAGTTATCTTAACTCACAAACCTACCGGAATGGTAGTTACCTGCCAAACAGAGCGAAATCAGCTTGGAAACAGAGAAAAAGCAATGAACATGCTGCGATCCAAAATTTATGACATTGAATATCAAAAACGAATGGAAGAAACTTCAAAACGCAGGAAAACAATGGTTAGTACCGGCGACAGAAGTGCAAAAATCAGAACTTATAATTATCCTCAAAATAGAATTACTGATCACAGAATTAACGAAACGCTTTATGACCTTACCGGATTTATGAGCGGAGATATTCAGGAAATGATTGATAAATTACAATTTGCCGAAAATGCCGAAAGATTGAAAGAAGGCGGTCTTTAATTAATAATGTTTAAAAAGAAAAAATAAATGACCTCAGAGGGAGAAGAAAAAATACGAAACGCATTTGCTCAGAAAGACTGGAATGATATTAAAGCTCAAAACAGCTGGCAAATTTTTAAAATAATGAGTGAATTTGTTGAAGGATTTGAGAAGATGAGCCGTATTGGCCCATGCGTGTCAATATTTGGTAGTGCCAGAACTAAACCCGAAAACAAATACTATCAGTTAGCCGAGGAAATTGCTTTTAAGCTCGTAAAAGAAGGTTATGGCATAATTACCGGTGGTGGTCCTGGTATTATGGAAGCCGCTAATAAAGGCGCCATGAGAGGTAAAGGGAAATCAGTTGGATTAAACATTGAATTACCTTTTGAACAAAAACATAATGATTTTATTGATTCAGATAAATGCATAAATTTTGATTACTTCTTTGTTCGCAAAACCATATTTTTGAAATACTCACAAGGATTTATTGGTATGCCCGGAGGATTTGGTACAATGGACGAATTATTTGAATCGCTTACTTTAGTGCAAACAAATAAAATTGCCAAATTTCCTGTTGTATTAGTGGGTTCAGAATATTGGAATGGCATGATTGAATGGCTAAAAACCACCATGTTAGAAGAAGAACATAATATTAATGCATCCGATTTAGAATTATTTAAAATTGTTGATTCAGCTGATGAAGCAGTAAAACACATTGTAGATTTTTACTCTAAATATTTATTAAAACCTAATTTTTAATTGAGCAAGTGGATCTTCAACATATTTATTTTTCCACTACTTTACCTTATTTCTATTTTGCCATTTTGGTTACTTTATGGCTTTAGTAATATTTTATTTTTTATTGTTTTTTATATTATTGGCTACCGTAAAAAAGTTGTTATACAAAATTTAAAAAATTCATTTCCTAAAAAAACAAGTACTGAAATAAATTTAATTTGTAAAGAATTTTACAAGCACTTATGCGATGTAGTTTTTGAAACATTAAAACTGTATACCATATCTGAAAAAAACTTTAAAAAGCGTTGCATTTATAATCAGGAAGCCATTAAACTCTTGAATAATTATTTCAATAAAAATCAAAGTATTGTTGGTGTTATGGGTCATATGGGTAATTGGGAATGGGGTGCTATGTCTCATCAGGTTTATTTTAAACAATTAATTACCGGAGTTTATCACCCTTTATCCAATAAAAATTTTGATTTATTTATGTTAAAATTAAGAGGGAAATTTGGCGGGAACATTGTATCAATGACCTCTCTTTACAAAGAACTAATCTCTCTAAACAATAAAAACACTCCAACAACAGTAGGATTAATTGCCGATCAAACCCCGCCACCAGAAAGCGCTTATTGGATAAATTTTTTAAATCAGGAAACTCCGGTATTTGTTGGGCCCGAAAAAATTGCAAAAAAATTTAATTATCCAGTTATTTATTTTTCTGTTACTAAGTTGAAGCGCGGTTATTACGAATTAAATATTAAACCAATTTCAGAAAACCCAAAAGAATTAGCTGACGGTGAAATTTCTAAATTACATACCCAAGCTTTAGAAGAAAATATTCAAAAACAACCCGCCTATTGGCTCTGGAGCCATAGAAGGTGGAAACATAAAAAACCGGAAAATATATAACTACATAAATAAAAACAATATGAGCGATTTTTCAAACTACAAATTTGGTACAACTGCCATACACGCAGGGGCTGAACCTGATCCTACAACGGGTGCAATTATGACACCTATTTTTCAAACCAGTACTTTTGTTCAAGAATATCCGGGCAAACATAAAGGTTATGCTTATGCCAGAGGTAAAAATCCCACACGGGAAGCGTTACAAAAAAACATAGCTGCCTTAGAAAAAGGTAAATACTGTTTATGCTTTAGTAGCGGAATGGGGGCCATTGACGCCGTAATGAAACTAATGAGACCTGGTGACGAAATAATTACTGGCGATGATTTATACGGAGGAAGCTACCGAATGTTTACAAAAGTTTTTGCAAATTTTGGCATTAAATTTCACTTCGTTAACATGACCAATGCAGCTAACATTGAAAAGTATGTAAATAGCAGTACTAAATTAATTTGGGCTGAAACTCCAACTAATCCAACCATGCAAATTATAGACATTGAAGCATGTGCTAATATTGCCAAAAAAAATAATTTATTATTGGCTGTTGATAATACGTTTGCTTCGCCATATTTGCAAAATCCACTTTCAATTGGTGCAGATATTGTTATGCACAGTGTAACAAAATATCTTGGTGGTCATAGCGATGTAATTATGGGAGCACTTGTTGTTAACGACGATAAACTATATGAACGATTAGCGTTTATTCATAATAGCTGTGGCGCAACACCAGGTCCGATGGATAGTTTTTTAGTTATGCGCGGAATTAAAACGTTGCATCTTAGAATGGAGCGTCATTGTTTTAATGGCCGAAAAATTGCAGAGTATTTAAAAACACATCCAAAAATTGAAAAAATTTATTGGCCTGGTTTTACTGATCATCCAAACCATGAAATTGCAAAAAAACAAATGCGTGATTTCGGTGGAATGATTTCTATCGTACTAAAAGATAATAGCATTGATAACACATTTAAAATAGCTTCATCATTTAAAGTTTTTTCATTAGCCGAAAGTTTAGGAGGGGTTGAATCTCTAATTAATCATCCTGCGACAATGACACACGCCTCAATTCCTAAAGAAGAAAGAGAAAAAGCCGGCGTAGTTGATAATTTATTGAGACTTAGTGTTGGTGTTGAAGATGTTGAAGATTTAATTGAAGATTTGAAGCACGCATTGGGATAAACCAATTATAAACAAATAAAAAAGCGAGAGAACATTTTTCCCTCGCTTTTTTTATTGAAAAAACTATTTTAATAAATCATTCGCCTCTTGAATTGAGATAATTTCATTTTTAAAAGTGGCAATAATAAACGCATCTGAAAAACCTTTCTCTTCAAGTTCCTTTCTAAATGATTCTGCTGCTGTAAAACTTTCAAAACTACCTACAGAATATCTAATACTGCCTGACGCGGTTGTTTGTTTTTCCAAATTCTGAATTTCTTTAAACAAATCGTCACTAATTTTTTCTTGAGACGGTTTTTTAAGTGAACCTAATTGTACTTTAAAGATTACCAACTTTTTATCAATCGAACTAAATGCTTTTGGTTCATTTAAATCTTCTTTAAAATTTTTCTCAACAGTTGCGCTTGTTTTTGAAAGTGCAAGTCGCTTACCATCTTTGTAAGCTGTTATAAACACATCAGAATAGCCTTTGAGTATTAAATCTGCTTTTGATTTGGCAGCTTCGTCTATTGTTCTATAACCTTTAGTAACATAGCGGTACAAATTCTCATCAGCTTTTAACTCAATAACTTTAGAACCAATATTAAAAATACTAGCTGAAACTTTATTTTTAAAAGCTCCTAACTGCACACGGTAAACAATTCCAGACAGACTTTCCTCATCGTTGTCGTTATCATTTTCTGAATTTTTTTTGTTTTTATTTTTCCCTTTATTATTTTTTCCAGAAGAATTATTTTCATTATCTAATTCTTTGTTAGTATCAACCACAGAATTATCTGGAACTTCATTTTTTAGTAACTCATCTATTTCTTCTTGTGTCAACTTAGTTATTACATCACCTCTTATTTTTGAAACGTCAGCTCCTTTAATTCCGTATTTCCGTAAGTCATCTCTACGTTTTAAAGACTTGCTTATTTTATCAAATGTGCCGGAGGTGTAAACAACTGTTGTTCCATCTTCAAGCGTTGTTGAGCTCACATCACCTATGCTTAATAATTTTATTAGTTCTTGGTTAGGAATAGTACCTGTATATCTTGCTAACTCAACGGTATATAAATCTTTATCTAAGCCTAAGGATGCGTTTTTCTTCCTTAGCCCAAAAACATCCCCTATATATTCTGTTGTTTTTCCTATACCTGTGCTATCGTTCAAATATTGATCGTACCATGTTGCCCAATATTCGTCAGTTTGAGATACGCCTCTGTCATTAACTGGCATCCCAATAGGAGTTGATAACTCATCATCCCTATAATTTGGAATTCCATCTTTATCATCATCTAAAGGACATCCTTTTGCGTCAACTTGAACACCTTCAGGAGTACCTTGACAATCATCCAACAAATCGCTCACCCCATCTCTATCTCTATCTTCAGTATCAAAAGCTAGCCAAAAATCTTTATTAAGAGTATCCTTTCTTGATTTTTGTCTTGGCTTGGTAATTAAGTCGTATTGAAGCGCAAATGAAGTGTAGGTAAAATTATCCTTTTGGCTATTTCCCGCTCTATTTCCTTTACTTTTATTGGATATACCATCAATGTAATCAGTAGTGGTAAAATTATATTGAAAATTAAGTTTTAAATCAACTCTATCGGTTACTTTTAAAATCGCGCCAAAAGAAATTGGGAATGCCCAGGCGTTTTCAGAGTATTTACCAAAACCATCAAGATCTCTTTCTCTGATATCTGTTTCATAATAATAATCTCTTATTAAATCTTTTGCAAACTGAGCATTGGCAGAACCCTCAGGCATATCCTTAATGCTGCCATCTTTCCAATAATGATAAACATTTCCATCTTTATCCTTTAAATCTGTTTTACTCAAAAATTCAAAACTAGTTACACCTAATCCAATAAAAGGACGGGCTTTATAAATTTCAGGAATGAAGTTCCCAAAGTCATACATTAAACTAAGACCACCTGCTCTAATTTCAGATTGAAAATTTTCATTTCTATTACTCGAATATTCGTTTGCTCCTAGTTTACCGAATAGAATATTGAAGTTTAACTGCAAATAAGGAGATAACCTTTGTGAAATATTTAAATCATAAGCTGAACGAGCTGTTAATGGCGATTGAAAATGTTTCTCGTACAAATCTCCATGAAAACCAAATCTACCCATACCTAAGGCGATTTTAGGTTTTAATTTTTGTTCCATGTTGTTAATTGAATCTTCAGTTGATAGTTTTAACTTTTTTAATTCATCTTCTTCATTATACAAATTATCAGCTAAAACTGTTTGGGTTGGTATAGTCAACGAATTTAAATCACTATATAAAGAATCGCCAACTTTTTCAGGGCCTCTAAATAAAGAAGTGGGTTCTTCTTCATCAATATAATGCTGAAGTAATTCTTCGGGGGTTAATAAATCGAGTAAATAAAAAGCGCCAGAAGTATCTGTTTGAGATTTAATTGATAATGTAATAAAAAAAACAAACAGTATTAATAATTTTCTCATAAACTATCTAGGAACGTAAAAATAAGGAAAAAAAGTTACTTGTACCATTTTTGATTGCTAATCATAAGCGCTTCTTGAACCGTTATTCGTTTTGCATGATTGTATGCAACAACAAAAGCTGTTTTTATTTTATTGACGTTTCTTAAATTTTCTCTTTTATCTCTGGCATTTTTATAATCAGGGAATGATCCTACCATAAACTTTGAATAACCTTCGGCGAATTCACTATTAAGAGCTTGAGATAAATTAAATTTCTTCATTAAAGTAGTAGGTTTAACCTCAGCATTTGTAAAGGCTCCTATTTGAACACAAAATTTAATTATCCCATCTTGATTAATAAGAGTTTCATTAACGTCAGTCTTATCAGGCAAATTTTTTGAAATTTTGCTTACACTGTCAATTTTATTAATATCTATTTTTTTTGTTTCTTTTTTGTCAAAAGCATTTTTTTGAACAACAACTTTATCATCTGCAAATTGATTATTTGAAAAAATAAATTCTTCGCTTTTTACTTCATATTTTTTACTTTGATTGTTTTCCAAATAGGAATACTCCCCTTTTAGATTAATCGTTTTTGTATTTGCACTTTTTAATGAATAAGAAATTTCTAACTCTTCTTTTGGTAATACATTAACCCAAACGAATTTAATTTTTCCATCAGATACAGAAAAAGAGCTACCATCAGTACTAATTACTTTAGCAGATAAGCCCTCAGGTAAATCATCGCTATATCTGGCAAAACCTTTGGTAGTTCCTTTTTTAATTTTCAAATCAACTATAAGCTCATTTTCTTTTATACCTTTTTTTATCATTCTCTCAACTAAAACATTAAATGATGGTTCGGCATTTGATAAATAATTTAACGAATCTGATTTTACTTTTGATACATCGGTAGATTTTTCTCCAGGCTTCGATAAGTTAGATTGTATTTTAATTTCACAAGGGGTCATTTCTAAGATTTGCTTTTCATTGTTTTGAACGTAAGAAAATTTACCTGTAATAGTTTTACTACCAATACTTAAGGTATCAGCTCTTAAAGTGGCCTTAATAATAATATCATTTTCTAAAGGAAGCTTTGTCCATACCCATTTGGCTATCCCTTCATTAAACGTAAAATCTGCTCCAATGCTATCATTTTGTGAAACAACTAATCCTTCAGGTAGTTCGATTTGAAATCTTGCAAAACCCAAAAGTGAGTTTTTTGAAATTTTAAATTCAATTTGTATTTCTCGCCCTACCTCGATTGTTTTTGGGATATTAGAGGAAATATTAATTGGATTTTGCGAGTCTAAGAAGCCTGCCAAATAAACAAATAAAGTATTTAAAATAATAACTAAATATTTAATCATGCAACTAAAATAGCATGATTAATTAAGCCCTCATTTAATACACATTAGAATTAATAACAAACACAGGTTAACTATAATAAACAGAGTAGTGTTAGTTATTATAGTGACGAAGTTCTTCCACCATCAACCGGTAAGTTTATTCCAGTAATATAAGCCGCTGCGGGAGAAGCTAAAAAAGCTACTGCATTTGCTATTTCTGAGGAGTCACCAAATCTTCCCAATGGTATTTCATGAATCATTTCATTCTTTATATCATCCTTAATTGAATTTGTTTTTAAGGCTTTGTTCTCAATTATGGTAGCCAACCGTTGCGTATTGGTTGCGCCAGGCAAAACATTGTTGACAGTTATTCCGAATTTTGCCAATTCATTAGCCATTGTTTTTGCCCAATTTCCTACAGCGGCTCTAATGGTGTTGCTAACACCTAAATTTGGTAATGCTTGTTTTACCGATGTAGAAATTACATTAATTATTCTACCGTAACCACTTTGTTTCATGCCTTCCATGCATACCTGAGTTAACAAATGGTTACAAATTAAATGATTATTAAATGCTGTTATAAACTCCTCTGATTTAGCATTTATTATTGGTCCTGAAGGCGGGCCTCCAGTATTGTTAATTAAAATATTTACAACACCGCTTCTTTGAATAAATTGATCAACAAGTTCTTTTAGTTTTTGAGGTTCGTTAAAATCTGCGCAGATGTATGAATGTAATTGAGATCCATTATTTATTAATTCTGATTTTACCTGTTTTAGTGCACTTTCATTTCTGGCAATTAAGGTAACATTTGCGCCTAATGAAGCTAATTCTAGTGCTACAGCTTTGCCTATTCCTTGAGTGCTGCCACAAACTATTGCTCGTTTATTTTTTAAGTCTAAATTCATAATTTATAATTTAATAATTTGTTTAATTTCTCGATAATAATATCTCTTTCAAATCCACGCGAAATGGCGTAGTTTAAAACTGTAAAAAAGGTTTTCTGAACATTACTAGATTTAATTTGTTTTATTTTTTTTTCTAAAACCGATTCAAGAATAATTAAATAGTCATCATGATTTAAAGAATTTAATGCTTTATTTATACAATATTCCGAAACCTTATGTCTCCTTAATTCAAATTTTATTTTATTCTTACCCCAACGTTTAATCCTAAATTTTCCTCCGGCAAAAGCGACTGAAAATCGCTCTTCATTTAAAAAATTCTCATTTATTAATTTAGAAATAAGTGTCTCTGCATCAGTTTCATTTAATCTGTAATCAAATAATTTTAGCCTTACTTCATTTTGCGAACGCTCTTGGTATGCACACCAGTTTTTGATTTTAAACTCTGCTACTTCCAACGTAAGTATTATTTTCTTTACTTTGTTTTCAGAAAAATCCACAAACAAAGAAACTGTTTAAAATCAAATTATGCCAAAACTACCCAAAGAACTTTTAAACAGTTTAACCAACCTTGAAGGGTTCAGCGAAAAAGAATTTATTGAATCTCACGAAGCGGAAAATAAAGTTACCTCAATAAGATTAAATCCATTTAAAACTGATGAAGAAACTAAGGAAAATTTAAATTTTCAATTAACAGATTCGGTTCCTTGGAATGAAAATGGGTATTATTTAAAAACACGCCCTTCTTTTACTTATGACCCTTTATTTCACGCAGGATGTTATTATGTTCAAGAAGCAGGTAGTATGTTTATTGAATTAGCTCTAAAGCATACACTTGATTTTAACAACACCTTGAAAATATTGGATGCTTGCGCTGCTCCCGGAGGAAAAAGTACTCTAATAAATTCTTTAATTAATGAAAATAGTTTATTAGTTTCAAATGAATTTATTAAATCAAGAGCAGATGTGTTGAGTTACAATTTGAGTAAATGGGGAACCTGTAACAGCATTGTAACTAATAACGACACCAAAAAATTTTCCGCTTTAACATCCTATTTTGACGCCATAATTGTTGATGCTCCATGCAGTGGAAGCGGCCTTTTCAGAAAACAACCAGATGCTATAGATCAATGGAATCTAGGCATGGTTCAGAGTTGTAGCTTAAGACAAAAAACTATTTTAAAAGATTTAATTCCTGCAGTAAAAGAAGATGGAATATTAATTTATAGCACGTGTTCTTATTCAATTGAAGAAAATGAAGAAATTGTAAAATGGTTAATTGACGAATTTAATTTTGAGTATGTATTTTTACCAATCAAAAAAGAATGGGGGATAATGACAACAAATCTTGGAAATAGATTTTATCCACACCTTTCAAAAAGTGAAGGTTTTTTTTGTGCTACATTAAAAAAAATAAAAAATAAAAACATAAACACCTCAAGGGAACAAAAAAAAACAACTAATTTAACGTCAAAGGATATAGAGATAATTAAGCCTTTTATAAGTATAATGGATAATTTAGTTATTAAAAAAAACAACAATTATCATCTATTAAACATAGTAGCTCAAACTTTTTTAAATACTTATGAAAAATATTTCTATTTTAAGAAAGCAGGCACTGTTTTAGGTGAAATAAAAAACAAAGATTTTATTCCTAACCATGAGTTAGCCTTATCTAACAATATAAGTAGTAATATTCCAAATATAGATTTAGATATAACAAATACTATTTGTTTTTTAAAAAAAATGCAAATTAAAATTGAATATAATGCAGTAAATAAGGGATTGCACCTTATAACATATAATAAAAAAAGGATAGGCTGGGTTAAAATTTTACCTAATAGGATTAATAATTACCTGCCAAATGAATTAAGGATTATCAATTAATTTTTTAGTCTAAATGAAATTAAAATAAAAAAAACTAAATTTTATTTTGCGCAATAAAAAAGTATTATTAAATTTGCCCTCCCTTTTAGGGCAGTTCTTTAAAAAAAACAAAAAAGCCGAAGTAGCTCAGCTGGTAGAGCCACTGATTTGTAATCAGTAGGTCGGGGGTTCGAGTCCCTTCTTCGGCTCTTTTTTTGTGAAAGGGGATATACCAGAGTGGCCAAATGGGACAGACTGTAAATCTGTTGTTTCGACTTCGGAGGTTCGAATCCTCCTGTCCCCACTTAGTAACTATGGTTGTTGCAAAGTAAAATTACCAAGCGAAAGTAGCTCAATTGGTAGAGCTCCAGCCTTCCAAGCTGGAGGTTGCGGGTTCGAGACCCGTCTTTCGCTCAATAAATGTGAAGTTGAAAATACGCCTAAAATGAGGCGACAAAACAATAAAACTTGAGTATTCGGTTTATAAAATGTTTTGATAGTCCCAAAAAAAGGGACTTTTGTCATGTGTGACTATTCGTTCTTTAAAAAAATGAATTACAAAAAAGCTAATTAAGCTGTTGTAGCTCAGTGGTAGAGCACCTCCTTGGTAAGGAGGAGGTCGGCAGTTCAATCCTGCTCAACAGCTCTAAAATTATTACAGAATATTAAATTCAATAATTAAATAAAAAACAAAAAAATAAACAACTATGGCAAAAGAAAAATTCGACCGTTCCAAACCACACGTTAACATTGGAACAATTGGTCACGTAGATCACGGTAAAACTACTTTAACAGCTGCAATCACTACAGTATTAGCTAGTAAAGGATGGGCAGAAGTTCGTGATTTCTCTTCAATCGATAATGCACCTGAAGAAAAAGAGCGTGGTATTACAATTAACACCTCTCACGTTGAATATGCTACTGCTAACCGTCACTACGCTCACGTTGACTGTCCTGGTCACGCTGATTACGTTAAAAACATGGTTACTGGTGCTGCTCAAATGGACGGTGCAATTCTTGTTGTTGCGTCTACAGATGGTCCAATGCCTCAAACTCGTGAGCATATCCTATTAGCTCGTCAGGTTGGTGTTCCTAAGTTAGTAGTTTTCATGAATAAAGTTGACATGGTTGAAGATCCTGAATTGTTGGACCTAGTTGAAATGGAAATTCGTGAATTATTAAGTTTTTATAAGTTCGATGGCGATAATACCCCAATTATTCGTGGTTCTGCCTTAGGAGGATTAAATAACGATCCAAAATGGGTTGATAAAATTCTTGAATTAATGGATGCCGTTGATAATTATATTCCTATTCCCCCTCGTGATAAAGATAAACCATTCTTGATGCCTGTTGAGGACGTGTTTACAATTACTGGACGTGGTACCGTTGCTACCGGTCGTATTGAAACAGGAGTTATTAATACATCTGATAACGTTGAAATAATTGGTATGGGTGCTGAGAAATTAACTTCAACTTGTACTGGTGTTGAGATGTTCCGTAAATTATTAGATTACGGCGAAGCAGGAGATAATGTTGGTTTATTATTGCGTGGAATCGAGAAAAAAGACATTAAACGCGGTATGGTTATTATTAAACCAGGTACTGTTAAGCCACATGCTAAATTTAAAGCAGAAGTGTATATCTTGAAAAAAGAGGAAGGTGGCCGTCATACTCCTTTTCAAAATAAATATCGCCCACAATTTTATTTCCGTACTACCGACGTTACCGGAGAAATTGAATTGGAAGCTGGACGTGAAATGGTTTTACCAGGAGATAATGTTACAATTACAGTTAGCTTAATTAATCCAATCGCTATGGACAAAGGTTTACGTTTTGCTATTCGTGAAGGTGGCCGTACCGTTGGAGCTGGTCAGGTAACTGAAATATTAGACTAAGCCATAGTCAAAATATAAGGCAAAATGGCTCCCTTAATTGGGAAGCCATTTTGTTATTTATAAAAGGACTAAAAAAATATAAAAAATACGGGCGTAGTGCAACGGTAGAATATCGGTCTCCAAAACCGCTGATGGGGGTTCGAATCCCTCCGCCCGTGCAAAAATTAAAATTAAATTAGGTTATAATTTTATATTTTAAAGAAATTAAGTTCTAAAATAAAAATTAAAAAAATGAGTAAAATAGGATCATATTTGTCAGAAACAAAAAATGAATTAGTTAATAAAGTAAGTTGGCCAACATGGAACGAATTACAAAGCAGCGCTATAGTGGTTCTTATTTCTTCTGTTATCATTGCTCTAATTGTTTTTGGGATGGACTTTGTTTTTGAGTTGTTAATGAAACAGGCTTATGACATTATTAAATAATTTTTAATTTTTTAAAATGGCTGACATATTAAAGACTGAAACCTCAACAAAAAAATGGTACGTAGTTCGTGCTATTAGTGGTCAAGAAAAAAAAGTAAAACAATACATTGAAGTAGAAATTAGTCGTTTAAAATTAAACGATTATGTTTCTCAAGTGTTAATCCCAACTGAAAAAGTTATTCAAATCAGAAATGGTAAAAAAACCACTAAAGAGCGTTCTTTTTATCCTGGATATGTTTTAATCGAAGCTAACTTATCTGGTGAAGTTCCTCATATTATTAAAAACATTACCGGTGTGATAGGATTTTTAGGAGAATCGAAAGGTGGTGATCCTGTGCCTATGAGAATAAGTGAAGTTAACAGGATTTTAGGAAAGGTAGATGAATTAACAGAAAGTGAAGGAACTGTAGCATCAAATTACATGGTTGGTGAATCTGTTAAAGTTATTAATGGTCCTTTTAACGGCTTTAACGGGGTTATTGAGGAAGTTATGGAAGATAAAAAGAAAATAAAAGTAACTGTTAAGATTTTCGGAAGAAAAACTCCTGTGGAGTTAAATTTCGGAGAGGTAGAGAGAGAATAAATAATTTAATATAAACGAATTGAAAGTTGTTTTTATTTAAATTGAAATGAGCGCTTTGCTGCTTCCAACTCAAAGTATATCAATTCTAAATAAAACTTAACTGACGATAAAATAAAAAATAAAAAAAATGGCAAAAGAGTTATCGGCAATTGTAAAATTGCAAATTAAAGGTGGCGCTGCTAATCCTTCTCCTCCAATAGGACCCGCATTAGGTGCAAAGGGTGTAAACATTATGGAGTTCTGTAAACAATTTAATGCAAGAACTCAACAACAACCTGGTAAAATTTTACCGGTTATTATTAATGTTTACTCTGACAAGTCGTTCGATTTTGTAATCAAACGTCCGCCTGTTGCAATTCAAATTATGGAGTTAGCAAACATTAAAGCAGGTTCTCCTACCAGTAATCGTAAAAAAGTTGGGTCATTGACTTGGTCTCAAGTTCGAACAATTGCAGAAGATAAAATTGTAGATATGAATTGTTTTACAATTGAATCTGCAATGAATATGGTGGTAGGAACGGCCCGAAGCATGGGTGTTACAATAGCTGGCGAAAAACCTTACTAAAAATTAATTAAATTATTAACAAAAAAGCTTAACAAAATGGCAACATTGACTAAAAAAAGAAAAGCTGCAGACGCAAAATTTGATACTAGCAAAGCTTATTCAGTGGCCGAAGCATCTAAAATTGTGAAAGAAATCACAACTACTAAATTTGATGCGTCGGTGGACTTAGCGGTTCGTTTAGGAGTTGATCCTCGTAAAGCTAATCAAATGGTTCGCGGAACTGTAACTTTACCTCATGGTACAGGTAAAGTGTTACGCGTTTTGGCAATTGTAACTCCTGACAAGGAAGCAGAAGCTAAAGCTGCTGGTGCAGACTTTGTAGGATTAGACGAATACATTGAAAAAATAAAAAATGGTTGGACGGATGTTGATGTAATTATTACAATGCCTTCCGTTATGGGAAAAGTTGGAGCATTAGGCAGAGTATTGGGCCCTCGTGGTTTAATGCCTAATCCAAAAACAGGTACTGTAACCATGGATATTGGCAAGGCTGTATCAGACTCAAAAGGTGGAAAAATAGATTTTAAAGTAGACAAAGCTGGAATAGTTCATGCAGGAATTGGAAAAGTATCTTTTAGTGCTGAGAAAATTGCTGAAAATGCTAACGAACTACTCCAAACTATTATAAAACTTAAGCCTTCGTCTGCTAAAGGTACTTATGTAAAATCTGTTACTTTAAGCAGCACCATGAGTGCAGGCGTTATAATTGACACAAAATTATTAAACTAAAAAACTGCTAAAATGAATAAAACTGAAAAAACAGAAGTAATAGATAATTTAGTTAGTAAATTAAATGCCAACGATAAAATCTATTTAGCAGATTGTTCTACATTAACTGTTGAAAAAGTAAATGCATTTCGCAAACTGTGTTTCGATAAAAAAATATCAGTAACAGTTGTTAAGAATTCTTTGCTTAAAAAAGCTATTGAAAAAGCAAACAACCAAAGTCTAATAGAATTAATACCAGCTTTAAAAGGAGAAACTGCATTAATTTTTACCGATACATCTAATGCGCCGGCTAAAATTATTAAAGAATTTCGAAAAAACGGATCTAAACCGGCTTTAAAAGCGGCATACGTTGAAGAGATGGTATTTATTGGCGACAATCAATTAGATGCGCTTGTTGCTTTAAAATCTAAAAATGAATTAATAGCAGATGTAATTATGTTATTACAATCTCCAATTAAACGAGTTTTAGGTGCTTTAGAAAATAAATCAGGCAGTGAGGAAACTGCGGCATAAAAATGTAAAAACAATCAAAAAAATTAAATAAATTAATAATAAAACTAAAAAACAATAAAAATGGCAGATATAAAATCAATTGCTGAGCAATTAGTAAACTTAACAGTTAAAGAAGTACAAGAATTAGCTACAGTATTAAAAGATCAATATGGAATTGAGCCTGCTGCTGCAGCAGTAGTAGTTTCAGGTGGTGCAGGTGGCGGTGAAGCTGCTGCTGCAAAAACATCATTTGATGTTATGTTACTTGAAGCTGGGGCAGCAAAATTAGGTGTTGTTAAAGTTGTTAAAGATTTAACTGGATTAGGTTTAAAAGAAGCCAAAGATTTAGTTGACGGTGCTCCTAAAGCTGTTAAAGAAGGCATTGGTAAAGAAGAAGCTGAGGCAATCAAAAAAGCTTTAGAAGAAGCTGGCGCAAAAGCAGAAATAAAATAATTCTGTAAACAATACTAGTAAACGGTTTTTTTAATTAAAAAAACCGTTTACCTGTTTTTTATTAAACAGGTAAATTTGGAAAGACTTAATTGTATTATTTAAACCTCAAATAACCTTGGCTGCAAGTACAAAAATTCAAAAACGAGTAAATTTCTCGTCAAATAAATTTCCAATCGAATACCCTGATTTTTTAGACATTCAGGTAAAATCTTTTCAAGATTTTTTTCAATTAGAAACAACACCAGAAAACCGAAAAAAAGAAGGTTTATTCAGAGTGTTTGCTGAAAATTTTCCTATTTCTGATGCTCGAAATAATTTCGTGTTAGAATTTAAGGATTATTATATTGATCCACCAAGATATGCCCTAGAAGAATGCATTGAGCGTGGACTCACTTATTCTGTGCCATTAAAAGCTAAATTATATCTTTATTGCACAGACCCTGAACATGAAGATTTTGAACCTATTATGCAAGATGTATATTTAGGTACTATTCCATACATGACTCCAAAAGGTTCTTTTATAATAAACGGGGCTGAGAGAGTTATTGTTTCTCAGTTACACCGTTCACCTGGAGTATTTTTTGGTCAAAGCCGCCACGCAAATGGTACTAAGCTTTATAGCGCTAGAGTTATTCCATTTAAAGGTTCTTGGATTGAATTCGCAACTGACATTAATAATGTTATGTATGCTTACATTGATCGAAAGAAAAAATTACCCGTAACTACATTACTCAGAGCAATAGGCTTTGAAAGTGATAAGCAAATTTTAGAAATATTTGGTTTAGCTGACGAAATAAAAGTTTCAAAAGCCGGACTTAAAAGAGAAATTGGTAGAAAATTAGCTGCTCGAGTGCTAAAAACTTGGATTGAAGATTTTGTTGATGAAGACACCGGAGAAGTTGTGTCTATTGAAAGAAATGAGGTAATTTTAGATCGTGAAACGATTTTGGAGGAAGAACACATTGATTTTATAGTTGATGCTGGAGTAAAATCTATCATTATGCATAAACAAGATGTAAATACCGCAGATTTTGCAATTATTTACAATACTCTTCAAAAAGACTCTACAAACTCAGAAAAAGAAGCGATTGAGTTTATTTATCGCTTATTAAGAAATGCTGAACCACCTGATGAAGAAACTGCAAGAGGAGTAATTGATAAATTATTTTTCTCTGACAAACGTTATGACTTAGGAGAAGTTGGCCGTTATAGAATCAATAAAAAATTAGGATTAGATATTCCCATGAATATTCGTGTTTTATCTAAAGAAGATATGATTCTAATTATTAAGTATCTAATTGAATTAATTAATTCAAAAACTGATGTTGATGATATTGACCATTTATCTAATCGTCGCGTCCGTACAGTTGGAGAACAGTTATTTTCTCAATTTGGTGTAGGTTTAGCTCGTATGGCTCGTACCATCAGAGAAAGAATGAATGTTAGAGATAATGAAGTATTCACACCTACAGATTTGATAAATGCTAAAACATTGTCTTCTGTAATTAATTCATTTTTTGGTACAAATCAATTGTCTCAATTCATGGATCAAACTAATCCTTTGTCTGAAATAACGCATAAACGTCGTCTTTCTGCGCTCGGGCCAGGAGGTTTGTCTCGTGAAAGAGCTGGTTTTGAGGTACGTGACGTACATTATACTCATTACGGTCGTTTATGTACAATTGAAACGCCGGAGGGCCCAAATATTGGATTGATTTCATCGTTATGTGTCTATGCAAAAGTAAATAAACTTGGTTTTATTGAAACTCCTTATAGAACAGTTACAAACGGAAAACTAGATATAAATAAACCCGTAATATATTTAACTGCTGAAGAAGAAGATCAAAAAAATATTGCACAAGCAAATGTTGAACTGGATGAAAAAGGAAATATTAAAACACAAAAAGTAACCTCTCGTTACGAAGGTGACTTCCCAATTTTAGAGCCCGAAAAAATTCATTTGATGGACATAGCTCCAAATCAAATTGCTTCTATTGCAGCATCATTAATTCCATTTTTGGAACATGACGATGCTAACCGTGCGTTAATGGGATCAAACATGCAACGTCAAGCAGTTCCATTATTGCGCCCTCAAGCCCCAATAGTAGGAACAGGAATAGAAGCTCGTGTTGCTGAAGATTCCAGAGTTCTGATTAATGCAGAAGGTGATGGTATTGTTGAATATGTAGATGCTCTTTCTATTACCATTAGATATAATAGAAGTGATGAAGAAAAATTGATCAGCTTCGAAGGAGATGTTAAAACTTACAAGTTAACTAAATTTCAAAAAACTAACCAAAGTACTTGCATAAATTTAAAACCAATCGTGAAAAAAGGCGATAAAGTTTCTAAAGGACAAGTATTGTGTGAAGGTTATGCAACCCAAGATGGAGAATTAGCTTTAGGTAGAAATTTAAAAGTAGCATTCATGCCTTGGAAGGGATACAATTTTGAAGATGCTATCGTTATTAATGAAAAAATAGTTCGTGAAGATATTTTTACTTCTATTCACATTGATGAATATTCTTTAGAAGTTCGTGATACTAAACGAGGAATGGAAGAATTAACTCCCGATATTCCAAATGTTAGTGAAGAAGCGACTAAAGATTTAGATGATAAAGGAATTATTCGTATAGGAGCTGATGTAAAAGAAGGAGACATTCTTATAGGTAAGATTACCCCAAAAGGTGAAACAGATCCTTCTCCTGAAGAAAAATTACTTAGAGCTATCTTCGGAGATAAAGCCGGTGATGTTAAAGATGCTTCATTACGCGTTTCGCCATCTATCAAAGGAGTTATTGTTGATAAAAAACTTTTTTCTCGAGCAATTAAAGATAAAAAAGCAAAAGCAGAAGAAAAACCTTTACTTGAAAAACTTGATACAGAACACGAAAAAAATATATACAACTTAAAATTAAAATTAGTTGATAAATTATTTATTCTTGTTAATGGTCGTACTTCACAAGGCGTTACAAATATATTAGGAGAAGAAGTTATTCCGCGTGGTACCAAGTTCACTCAAAAACTTTTAGAAAGAGTTGATTACAGCGAAGTAAATCCAAGTAATTGGACAACAGATAAGGATAAAAATGAACAGATTGAACGTTTATTACATAATTTTTTAATTCAATATAATGATTTCTTAGGGAAATATAAACGTGAGAAATTCCAAATTACTGTTGGTGATGAGCTACCTGCAGGAATTGTGCAATTAGCCAAAGTATACATTGCTCAAAAGCGTAAGCTTAAGGTAGGTGATAAAATGGCCGGTAGACATGGAAATAAAGGTATTGTTGCCCGAATTGTAAAAGAGGAAGATATGCCATTTTTAGAAGATGGAACTACTGTAGACATAGTATTAAATCCTCTTGGTGTACCATCGCGTATGAACCTAGGACAGATTTACGAAACAGTGTTGGCTTGGGCAGGTGAAAAATTAGGTTTAAAATTCTCAACTCCAATTTTTGATGGGGCTACCCTTGAACAAATAGATGAATATACCCAAAAAGCAGGCGTACCTCAATTTGGCCGTACTTATTTATATGATGGTGGCACAGGAGAAAGATTTGATCAGCCTGCAACAGTTGGTATAATTTACATGTTAAAATTAGGTCATATGGTCGACGACAAAATGCATGCTCGTTCAATCGGACCTTACTCGTTAATTACGCAACAACCTTTAGGTGGTAAAGCTCAATTCGGAGGTCAACGTTTTGGAGAGATGGAAGTTTGGGCGCTAGAAGCTTATGGCGCATCTAATGTGTTACAGGAGTTATTAACCGTAAAATCAGATGATGTAATGGGTCGTGCAAAAGCTTATGAAGCAATTGTAAAAGGAGATAATATTCCGGCTCCAGGTATACCAGAATCATTTAACGTATTGTTACACGAATTAAGAGGCTTAGCATTAGATATTACAATGGATTAATTTAACAACTCCCTTCTCAATTAATTAGAAGGGAGTTTAATTTTAATTTATAGTAAAATCAACTAAATTAATTAATGTAAAAGAAAAAAATAAACATGGCATTAAGAAGAGATAATAAACAAAAATCAAATTTCTCAAAAATTACCATCAGCTTAGCTTCTCCGGAAACTATTCTTCGTAGATCAAGCGGTGAAGTTTTAAAACCAGAAACTATTAATTACAGAACATATAAACCAGAAAGAGATGGTTTATTTTGTGAGCGTATATTTGGTCCTATTAAAGATTACGAATGTCATTGCGGAAAATATAAACGTATTCGCTACAAAGGAATTGTGTGCGACAGGTGCGGTGTTGAGGTTACTGAGAAAAAGGTGCGTCGTGAACGTATGGGACATATCAACCTAGTTGTTCCAGTTGCTCACATTTGGTATTTCCGTTCGTTGCCAAATAAGATTGGTTATTTATTAGGACTTCCAACAAAAAAATTAGATATGATTATTTATTACGAACGTTATGTCGTGATAAATGCAGGTATCGCTTCAGAAAATGGTGTTAGTTACCTTGACTTCTTAACTGAAGAAGAATATTTAAACATTGTTGATACTCTTCCTAAAGATAACGCTTTGTTAGACGACACTGATCCAAATAAATTTATTGCTAAAATGGGCGCCGAAGCAGTTCAAGACTTATTATCTCGATTAAATTTAGATGATATGTCTTATGATCTTCGTCATAAAGCAAACACCGAAACTTCTCAGCAACGTAAAAACGAAGCTTTAAAACGCTTACAAGTTATTGAAGCTTTCCGTCAGGCAAACCAAAATGTTGTTAATCGTCCTGAGTGGATGATAGTTAAAGTGGTTCCTGTTATCCCACCTGAATTACGTCCGTTAGTACCTTTGGATGGTGGTAGATTTGCAACTTCTGACTTAAATGACTTATATAGACGCGTTATTATTCGTAATAATCGACTAAAGCGATTAATTGAAATAAAAGCTCCTGATGTAATCTTGCGTAATGAAAAACGTATGTTACAAGAATCTGTTGATTCATTATTTGACAACTCAAGAAAATCAAATGCTGTTAAAACAGATAGTAACCGTCCGTTAAAATCATTATCGGATTCATTGAAAGGAAAACAAGGTCGATTCCGTCAAAACTTATTAGGTAAACGTGTTGACTACTCTGCTCGTTCCGTAATTGTTGTAGGCCCTGAGTTAAAATTGCACGAATGCGGTTTACCAAAAGATATGGCGGCCGAATTGTTTAAACCATTTATCATTCGTAAAATGATTGAGCGTGGTATAGTAAAAACGGTTAAATCAGCTAAAAAAATTGTTGATAAAAAAGAGCCTATTGTTTGGGATATCTTAGAAAATGCTCTTAAAGGACATCCTGTAATGTTAAATCGAGCCCCGACATTGCACAGACTAGGTATTCAAGCGTTTCAACCAAAGTTAATTGAAGGTAAAGCTATTCAATTGCATCCTTTGGTTTGTACGGCTTTTAACGCTGACTTTGACGGCGATCAAATGGCAGTTCATTTACCTTTAGGCCACGCTGCAATATTAGAAGCTCAGATTTTAATGCTTGCCTCGCACAATATTCTAAATCCATCAAACGGAGCTCCTGTTTCCGTTCCTTCACAAGACATGGTTTTGGGCCTATATTATTTAACCAAAACAAAAAATAATTTACCAAATGATCCTGTAAAAGGAGAAGGTAAGGTTTTTTATAGTGCTGAGGAAGTAACTATTGCATTAAATGAGAAAAGTGTTGATTTGCATGCAAAAATTAAAATAAAAATTACTAACGCTTTAGAAGGTGATAAATTAGTTACTAAACTTATTGATACTTCTGTCGGGAGAGTAATTTTTAACACTGTTGTTCCTCATGAAGTTGGTTACATCAATGAGTTATTAACAAAAAAATCTTTACGTGACATTATTGGAATGATTGTAAAGAAAACAGGAATGGCTAAAACAGCTAAATTCTTGGATGATATTAAGGAATTAGGATTTAAAACAGCTTTTAAAGGCGGATTATCTTTTAACCTAGGTGATATTCAAATTCCAGCTGAGAAATTAAAAATAATATCAGAGTCTCAGGCTTTAGTTGATGAAGTTGTTGGAAATTATAACATGGGTTTCATTACTAACAATGAAAGATATAATCAAATTATAGATATTTGGACACATGCTAATTCTAAAGTAACAAAGCAAGTTTTAGATAAATTAAGTTCAGATCGTCAAGGATTTAACCCTGTATTTATGATGTTAGATTCAGGAGCCCGTGGAAGTAAAGAACAAATTAAACAGTTGAGTGGAATGCGTGGATTAATGGCAAAACCACAAAAAGCGGGTGATACTACAGCTTCAATTATTGAAAATCCTGTATTATCTAATTTCCGTGAAGGTTTATCCATCTTAGAATACTTTATTTCAACACACGGTGCACGTAAAGGTTTGGCTGATACGGCATTAAAAACGGCCGATGCCGGATATTTAACTCGTAGATTAGTTGACGTTGCTCAAGATGTTATTATTAATCAAACTGATTGTGGCACGTTGAGAGGATTAAACATGACAGCATTAAAAAATAATGATGATGTTGTTGAAACCCTTTATGACCGTATATTAGGTCGTACTGCAGTTAATGATGTTTACCATCCTACTACCGGAGAATTAATTATAGAAGGCGGCGAAATTATTACTGAAGATGTAGCTTCATTAATTGAGAAGTCTCCAATTGAATCTGTAGAAATTCGATCAGTATTAACTTGCGAAAGCAGAGTTGGTGTTTGCGCAAAATGCTACGGTCGTAACCTAGCCAATGGTCGCTTAGTACAATTAGGCGAAGCAGTTGGTGTTATAGCCGCTCAATCAATCGGTGAACCTGGAACTCAGTTAACACTTCGTACATTCCACGTTGGAGGTACAGCTTCAAATATAGCTGCTTCTTCTAAGTTGGAAGCAAAATATGATGGAATTATAGAAATTGATGAATTAAGAACTGTAGAACGTGTTAATCCTGATGGCAAAAAGGCTAATGTAGTTATTGGTCGCTCCACAGAAATGAGAATTATTGACAATAATACTGGTATTACATTAACTACAGGTAATATCCCTTATGGTTCTCAACTATATATTAAATCAGGTAATAAGGTTAAAAAAGGCGAATTAATTTGCGATTGGGATCCTTATAATGCTGTTATTGTTTCTGAATTTGGTGGTAATGTTGAATATGAACATATTAAAGAAAACATTACTTATCGCGAAGAATCAGATGAACAAACAGGTTTCCGTGAAAAAGTTATTATTGAGAGTAAAGATAAAACAATGAGTCCATTAATCAGAATCATTGATAAAAAAGGCGAAGCACTCAAAACATATAACATTCCTGTAAGTGCCCACATTGTTGTTAATGAGGGTTCAAAAATTGAGCCGGGACAAATTTTAGTTAAAATCCCACGCGTTACTGGCAAAACCGGAGATATCACAGGTGGTTTACCTCGTGTAACAGAGTTATTTGAAGCTCGTAACCCAAGTAATCCTGCAGTTGTATCTGAAATCGATGGAATTGTTTCATTTGGAAAAATTAAACGTGGTAATCGCGAGGTAATTGTTGAAGCAAAAACTGGAGAACAACGTCGTTACTTAATCAACTTAAGTAAACATATTTTGGTTCAAGAAAACGACTTTATTAGAGCCGGAAATCCATTATCTGATGGTTCTATGAGTCCTAGCGATATTTTATCAATAAAAGGTCCAACAGCTGTACAAGAATATTTGGTAAACGAAATTCAAGAGGTATATCGTTTACAAGGTCAAAAATTAAATGACAAACATTTTGAAACTATCGTTCGTCAAATGATGCGTAAAGTTGAAATTGTTGACCCAGGTGATTCAATCTTTTTGGAACAACAATTAATTAACAAAGGCGACTTCATGACTGAAAACGATAACTTATTTGGTAAAAAAGTTATTTTAGATCCAGGTGATAGTGCTGAATTAAAACGCGGCCAAATTATTACTGCTCGTAAATTGCGTGATGAAAATTCATTATTGAAACGTAGAGATAAAAAAACTGTAGAAGCCAGGGACGCTGTTCCTGCAACAGCTAACCCTATTTTGCAAGGTATTACGCGTGCGTCATTACAAACTAATAGTTGGATTAGCGCGGCATCTTTCCAAGAAACTACTAAAGTATTAAATGAAGCTGCTGTTAATGGTAAAGTTGATACCTTATTAGGATTAAAAGAGAATGTAATAGTTGGTCATTTAATTCCTGCAGGTACCGGTTTACGTCAATATGAAAAATTAGTTGTAGGAAGTAAAGAAGAATACGAACGTTTAATGGCAACCAAAGAAGAGGTTGAGGAAGAAACAAATTAATGTTTATATTTCAAAAAGTTCCATTAAAAACCCTGATGATAATATTATCAGGGTTTTTTATTTATAAAGTAAATTACTTTACAAATTTGAAGGTTTTAAAAATCCTTAATTTTAAACCAAATTAAACCTATATGAAAAAAAATTTGACTGCTATTTTTATTTTATTAATCATACCCTTTTTTTCTATGGCTTGGGGAAGTAAGGGACATAAAATAATTGCCTCTTTTGCAAAAAAATGTTTAGAAAAGCCAGTGATTGATTCAGTACAAAAATATTTGGGTAATATAACTTTTGAAGATGCTTCCGTTTGGATGGACGAAATAAAATCCGATAAAAAATACGATTATATGAAACCTTGGCATTACTTAAATATTGAAAAAGATAAAACCTACGTTAAAACTAAAAATCCGGAAATAATTAATGAACTAGAAATATATATTAACGAATTAAAGGAAAAAGGGCAAAAAGATTTCTTTACGATTCATACCGCATTAAAAATTATTTTTCATTTAGTTGGCGATATACATCAACCTTTACATTGCGGATACGGTGAAGACAAAGGCGGAAATAGTATTAAATTATTTTTTCTTAATAAAGAAACTAATCTGCACGCCATTTGGGATTCCGAAATAATTAATGACGCTAACATTACCTTAAACGACTGTTTTATAACGGCAAATGAAATGTCAAGTCAGGAAAAAAATAAAATTCAAACTTTAAATATTGAAACATGGATGTACGAATCAAGAGACCTTCTGACAACTGTTTATGATTTTAAGGATAAAATAAATCAAGATTATATAGATAAAAATAAAATAATCGTCAAAAAGCAGTTAGTAAAAGCAGGTATAAGACTTGCAACAGTTTTAAATTATGTTTTTAAGAAGTAAAATAAATTGTTTTTCCAGGCCACAAAAAACTAATTTTTAATGAATAGATATTTTATAGTTTATAAGCCTTATAAAATGATATCTCAATTTATTAGCCCTTATAAACAGCGTAAATTAGGTGAATTAAATTATGAATTTCCTGAAGGAACCAATGCAGTTGGAAGACTTGACAATGATAGCGAGGGATTACTGATTCTAACAAATGATAAAACTTTAACAAAAAAATTACTTCATCCTTCAAAAAAACATAAACGTAATTATATAGTTCAGGTTGAAAAAAAAATTGAAGAACCTTCGCTAATAAAACTTCGTAATGGCATAGAAATAATTGTAAAACAAAAAGGAATTTATAAAACACTACCTTGTGAGGTAAACTTAATTGAGCAACCAGAAAATTTAGCAAAAAGAGAACATGCATTTAGAGAAGAATTGCCTCAATCATGGTTAGAATTTATTTTAACTGAAGGTAAAAACCGACAAATTAGAAAAATGTGCAGTGCGGTAAGGCACGACTGTAAAAGATTAATCAGAACCAAAATAGAAAATCTTGAGCTTGGTGACATGAAACCTGGAGAAGTAAAAGAAATAGAACAAAAAAAACTTTTTGAACTTTTATTACTCGAGTAAACTATTTTTTATTTGATTCAATAAGAAGTAAAACAGCACTAACTCTTTTTCAGAAAACACGTTTTTAAAACAATGTTGCTTCCATCTACACGGCAATCAACCTCATCGATATCATCTGTAAGTTTTATATTTTTTATTTGCTTTCCGCGTTTTAAAACTAGAGAAGAACCTTTTACTTTTAAATCTTTTATCAAATGAACTGAGTCTCCATCTTTTAACAAAATTCCATTACTATCTTTTACTTCCATATCATTTTTTAAAGTTAATTTATTTAGGAATATCTTACATCATACTTTTAGTTACCCAATTTTGCTCCAATTAGGCCTATTCATTTGTTTTAAAACAAGTTGTCTTTCGTAAACTTTATTTTTTTGTAAGTCAAAATTCATGTCCTCATCTAATATGTTTTGGGCAGCTTGCCTGGCTAGCTGCAATAATTGACCATCTTGCGCAAGATTAGCTAATTTTAAATCCATTACACCACTTTGTTGGGTACCTTCAATATCGCCTGGGCCACGTAATTTTAAATCAACCTCACTAATTTCAAAACCATCGTTACTTCTTACCATTGTTTCCATGCGTAATCTGCTATCTGCACCGATTTTATAACCTGTAACTAACAAACAATAACTTTGGTCTCCCCCTCTTCCCACTCTACCTCTAAGCTGATGCAATTGAGAAAGTCCAAATCTTTCGGCACTTTCTATTACCATTACACTTGCGTTTGGAACATTAACACCAACTTCTATCACCGTGGTAGCAACCATTATCTGGGTTTCGCCTTTTACAAATCGTTTCATTTCCACTTCTTTTTGCTCGTTGGTTAATTTGCCATGAACAATACTGATTTGATATTTAGGCGGAGGAAATTCGTTGAGAACATTATCAAAACCCTGTTGTAAATTTTGATAATCCATTTTTTCGCTTTCTTTTATTAACGGATAAACAACATAAATCTGTCTACCTAATGCTATTTGCTCCTTCATAAAACCATACACTCTTAAACGATGATTTTCCATGAAATGTAATGTTTTTATTGGTTTTCTTCCTGGCGGTAATTCGTCTATTACACTCGTATCAAGATCTCCGTATAATGTCATTGCAAGTGTACGAGGAATAGGCGTTGCCGTCATGATTAACATGTGTGGCGGAAATTTATTTTTCGCTCTTAATTTTGCTCGCTGCGCAACCCCAAAACGATGCTGTTCATCAATAACAACCAAGCCTAAATTATTAAATCTAACAACATCTTCAATTAAGGCATGTGTACCTATTAAAATTTTAATTTCTCCGCTAATTAATTTCTCATGAATTAATTTTCTTTCTTTAGTTTTTGTAGAGCCTGTAAGAGTATATACTTCAAGATTTAATGGCATTAAAAGTTCCTTAAATGTTGTTGCGTGTTGTTGCGCTAAAATTTCAGTAGGAGCCATTAAACATCCTTGAAAACCATTATCAATGGCCAGCAACATACTCATTAACGCCACCATTGTTTTACCGCTGCCTACATCTCCCTGCACCAACCTGTTCATTTGTTTACCGCTGCCTACATCAAGTCTTATTTCTTTTAATACTCGCTTTTGTGCAGTTGTTAAATTAAAAGGTAAATAGTTATTAAAGAAATCATTAAATAATTGTCCAACTTTTGAAAACACAAAACCTTTTACAGTTACTGATCTTACTTTATTTAACTTTAATAATTTTAATTGTATGTAAAATAATTCCTCAAATTTTAATCTCTTTTGAGCCTGGGTTAATTCATTTAAATTTGTTGGTACATGAATCTGTTTAAGTGCAGAGAATTTGTCAATCAATTTAAAATCGGTCATTAAATCATTACTCAAGGTTTCTTCAATATGTTCTGTTTTTAAATTAAGTAATAAACTATTTATTGTTTTTCTTATTCCTTCACTATCTAATCCCTTTATTTTTAATTTTTCTGATGAATTATAAACTGCCTGAAAAGCGGACTGCTGATTTAAAAAATTACCATTTATTAAATCAATATCAGGATGCGCAAAGCTTAGTTTTCCTTTAAAAAAAGTTGGTTTACCAAAAACAACATATTCTGGTCCAACCTGTAATTTCTGAGCCATCCAATTATAGCCTTTAAAAAAAACTAATTCAATTAACCCAGTATTATCTCTAAAAAATACGATTAAACGTTTTGCTTGCTTTAGTCCAGCCACCTCCAATCGATCAATAACACCTCTTATTTGAACGAATTGACTATCGTCACAAACTTCTTTTATAGTAATATATTTGGTTCTATCTACATACCTAAAAGGATAATGTTGCAACAAATCATAATAGGTAAAAATATTTAATTCTTTTTTTAAAACTTCTGCCCTTTGAGGACCAATACCTTTTAAATATTCTATGGGCGTATCTAACATTAATTTATAAAATTACTATAAGTCCGTTGTTGAAACAATTGAATAAACTATTGTATTAAAAAGAGTTATAAACTTAATTTTGTTAGAGAATGAAAAAAAAGATATTTATTTTGTTTTTTGTTTTTTGCAGCATGTTTCTTAAATGCCAGTTTTTAGACACCTTACACGAGGTATTTAAGAATAAATCAAGTATAGATGCGCGCCTTGAATCAAGAAACAGTTTTATAAACAATCAAATTATAAGCGTTTCAGGATTACGATTGGGGGTTGCCTTTCAACGTAAATTAAGAGTTGGTGGAGGAATAAACTGGCTAAAATCGGATGTAAAAGAAAATTTTTATTTACAAAACGGAAACGGAAAAACAGATACAATCTCTAAATACCTAAAATTAACTTATCTGCTTTACTATATAGATTTTGTATTTTATAAAACAAAACGTTGGCAATTAAGCACACCCATTCAAGCCGGAACAGGATTATCTTGGTGGCAAATTAATAAAACTTATTCCTTAAATAAAAGCGATAAAAAATATTTTCTCTTTTTATACGAACCAGGCATAACTGTTCAATATAAAATTGTAAAGTGGTTTGGTTTAGGTGCTGATGTTGCCTACAGATTTGCATTAAAAAATAACAAAAAAATAGGCGAAAATTTAAATTCGCCTACTTATAGTTTTAAACTATTATTTTGGTTTGATCAACTCTTTTTTATGACCTTTCCGCAATCTAAAATAACCAAAAAATACGGACCTGCAGAATGGTAATTAAGAAACCTTTACAGCTTCGTAGAATTTAAATTGACCGGAAGCCCCAAGATATTCTGCATCAACGTCAACAAGACCAACTTTTTTAACTTGTTCCTTTGTTAAGGGCTTGTTTAAAGTCCACCTGTCGTCAATTAACTTTAGATCAACATCTTTATTTAATAACACTTGATTTAACTGTTTTTGAGTTAAAAATAAAACACCGTCCTCTTCGTCTTCGCTCTCAGCATTTAAAATAGTACCAACTAATTTTAACTTTGGTACATCTGGTTTATACTTAAACTCTAACCCCTCTTGAGTATTAATTTCTATATAGTTTATTCCTGTAATATGAATTTCGGCCATCTTAAAAAGTTTTTTGCAATTTTACTAATAATAGATAAGTTTAGCAATAAAAGAAACTATTTTTTACCATCATATTGACTTTATTTAAGAAAATAATCCAGTTTAGTGACTAGCAGTTAACGAAAATGTAAAAATTGTACCTTTCCCTAATTCGCTGTCAACTTTAATTGATTTTTCGTGAGCTTCAATTATGTGCTTTACAATTGCTAAACCAAGTCCTGTTCCGCCCTGCTCACGGCTCCTACCTTTATCTATACGATAGAATCTTTCAAATAATCTTGGTAAATGATGTGTTTCTATGCCCATACCATTATCTTTAATTTCGATAACTACATCGTCATTTAAATAATTTAATGAGATTTCGGTAGAACCATTCTCTTTACCATATTTTATACTATTTGTAATTAAATTAACCAAAACTTGCCTTATTCTAAATTTATCGGCTAATACATTAACCGGTTTTTCATATTTTTTTGAAAGCAATAATTTGATATTTTTCTTTGATGCTGCAAGTTCCATTGCCTTATAAATATCTTTTATTAAATAGGCTATATCAAAATTGTCTTTGTCTAATTGTAATTCACCACTTTCAAGTTGCGTCAATGTTTCTAAGTCATCAATAATATTTATTAATCTATCAATACTTTTTTCAGCACGTTTTAAATAATCTAAATTTATAGTATCGTCTTCTAATCCTCCGTTAATTAAGGTGTCTATATACCCTTGAATATTAAAAACCGGTGTCTTTAATTCATGAGAAACATTACCCAAATATTCTTTTCTATAACTATCCAAATTTTGAAAATGATTCAATTCTCGTTCCCTTGACTCTATTAATTCATCAACTTTCTCTTCTAATTTAATGAGTCCATCTTCCTCCTCTAGTTGATCCTGCTTTTGTGGAATTTCCTTATTTAAAAATTTTTTTCTGATTTTTTCGATAAGTGAATTTACTTTTCGTGTTATAGTTACGTAGTAAAAATAATATAAAATTAAAAAGCCTGTTGTAAAACAAATAAAGCATGAAAGTAGAATAATTGTAAAATCAAATTTCAAATTTTCTATATAAAACAATAGAGTAAAACCACTTAAACAAATTATGGCGTTTAATATCCCTAGTTTAAAAATACTTACAGATATTTTTTGCTTATCAGTCACATTCATATTTAAAAGTAGTAAAAATAGTCGCTTAAAAAAAAAGCGAAGATTAATAAAATCTTCGCTTAATTAATGATTGTAAATTATAAAAATTAACCGGCTAGCACAATTACTTTGTTTTTTAACACTTCGACTACACCACCGGTAATATCAAAATCAAGTTTATTATTATTATCATCAATAATTTCAACTTTTCCACTTTTTAAAGTTCCAATCAACGGTGCGTGATCGTTTAAAATCCCAAAACTACCTTCTGTACCTGGAAATACGGCAGATTTAATTGAACCATCAAAAAGTTTTTTTTCCGGTGTAATAATCTCAAGTTTCATATTTATTTGAATTTTTATCCGATAATTTATGAATCAGTTTATATTATTTAGATTCTGCTAAAATCTTTTTACCTTTTTCAATCGCTTCTTCGATCGTACCAACTAAATTAAAAGCAGCTTCTGGATATTCGTCAACCTTGCCTTCCAAAATCATGTTAAAGCCTTTAATGGTATCTTCAATACTCACAAAAACACCTTTAAGGCCAGTAAATTGTTCGGCTACATGGAAAGGTTGTGATAAGAATCTTTGGACACGACGGGCGCGGTGAACTACTAATTTATCTTCTTCACTTAATTCATCCATACCAAGAATTGCAATGATATCTTGTAACTCTTTATAACGTTGTAATATTGACTTTACGTTTTGTGCACAATTGTAATGTTCGTCACCTAAAATTGTTGAGGATAATATTCGGGAAGTAGAATCCAAAGGATCTACAGCCGGATAAATACCTAATTCGGCTATTTTACGACTTAATACTGTTGTTGCATCTAAGTGTGAAAAAGTAGTTGCCGGAGCAGGGTCAGTTAAGTCATCGGCAGGCACATAAACAGCTTGTACTGAGGTAATAGATCCATTTTTAGTAGAGGTAATTCTTTCTTGCATAGCACCCATTTCTGATGCTAAAGTTGGCTGATAACCTACTGCAGAAGGCATACGACCCAATAATGCAGAAACTTCAGATCCTGCTTGAGTAAAACGGAAAATATTATCAATAAAAAATAAAATATCTCTACCGCCTTGACCCGAACCATCACCATCTCTAAAAAATTCAGCCATTGTTAATCCTGATAATGCAACTCTAGCACGGGCTCCAGGAGGCTCATTCATTTGACCGAAAACAAAAGTTGCCTGCGACTTTTCTAATTCTTTAAGATCAACTTTACTTAAATCCCATCCGCCTTCTTCCATTGAATGTTTAAAAGCGTCTCCGTATTTTACAATACCAGATTCAATCATCTCTCTTAATAAATCATTTCCCTCTCTTGAACGCTCACCAACACCGGCAAATACAGAATAACCTGAATGCCCTTTAGCGATGTTATTGATTAGTTCTTGAATTAATACTGTTTTACCAACTCCTGCACCACCAAACAATCCAATTTTTCCACCTTTTGAATAAGGCTCTATTAAATCAATAACTTTAATACCGGTAAATAATACTTCTGTGGCAGTTGATAAATCTTCAAATTTTGGTGGTAAACGGTGAATTGATTTTCCACCGGCGTTGTCAATCGTATTAATACCATCGATTGCCTCACCAACTACATTAAATAATCGACCTTTTACTTTATTACCAGTAGGCATAGTTATACCAGAACCAGTACCAATAACTTCCATTCCACGATAAACACCATCAGTACTATCCATTGCAATGGTACGCACAGTGTCTTCTCCGGTATGTTGTTGTACTTCTAAAATAATTTTTTTATCGCCGCTCACAACTTCCAGAGCGTCCATAATATTAGGTAACTTGCCTCCTGCTAGATCAAAACGAACATCTATAACAGGACCAATAACTTGAGCAATTTTGCCAATTTGTTTAGACATGAGATTGTTTTCTTAAAATTTGAGCGCAAATATAGTGTTAAATTGATTATCAGTAAACAAAAAAAAGGAATTTATTAAATGATTTTTAACAACAAACTCAAACTTTTTTGAGCTTCTTTTAAATATGTTTACAAAAATCATATTTATGCTAAAAGCCTTGAATAATTATGTAACAATTAGATAAACTTAAAATGCATTTTACAAATTAATTGAATTAATTTAGCAGCGTGCTAACAATAAACAATACCAAACATTTTAGAATTGAAAAACCTATAATTCTAACTATTGGAACGTTTGATGGCGTTCATTTAGGGCATCAAAAAATTTTAAATCGATTAGTTGAATTAAAAAAATCGTCAGGACTAAAAACTGTTGTCTTAACATTTGAACCACATCCAAGAAAAGTACTGTTTCCTGAACAAACCGACCTAAAACTAATTACTCTAACAAACGAAAAATTAGAATTACTTGCCAAATACAAGGTTGATTGTACAGTAGTTTACCCATTTGATGAAGCTTTTTCTAAAATGGATGTTGATGATTATATTAAAACCATCTTAGTTAAACAACTTAATGTAAAGTATATCATAATTGGTTACGATCACAAGTTTGGAAAAGACAGATTAGGCGACATAAACGTTTTAAAAAAACACGAGGCAAATTATAACTTTAAGGTTGAAGAAATTGCAAAAGAAGATATTGACAGCATTACTATTAGTAGTTCAAACATCCGAAAATCGTTAATTTCAGGAGATATTGAAAAAGCCAACTTTTTACTAGGTCATTTTTATTCTTTAAAAGCTAGAGTTGTAGCGGGAAAAAAATTAGGTAGAGAAATAGGTTTCCCAACCGCTAACTTAAAAATAGAAAACGACGATAAATTAATCCCAAAAATTGGGGTCTATTTCGTCGAAATTATTCTCGATTCTCAAAACCATTTTGGCATGCTTAATATAGGCCATAATCCGACGATAGATGCCGATCAAAATTTAAAATTAGAAGTAAATATCTTTAATTTTAATCAGGATATTTATTCAAAATCTATAACTATTAATTTTATAAAACGATTAAGAGACGAAATAAAATTTAACTCTTTAAACGATTTAGTCTTACAATTAAATAGAGATAAAGAAAGTTGCTTATCATTTTTAAGTTGAAATAAAATAATTAGTTAGAAAAATTAATCATTAATTATTTAATTTTATAATAAATCAAAGAGGTATAATGACTTTAAAAATTGACACACATGTTAGGTTATTTAAAACAGTTCTGATTATAGCAAGTATTTTAGCTTGTAACATTAATTCATTCGCTCAAGTTAAATTATTAGACTCTCTTGCTTTAGCTGTACACGAAGAATATTCTGACCTCGATAGTGCTGTTAAAAATCCAGACAGTGTGGTAAAACTTGTTTTAAGAAAAAAAAAAATAAAGAGTTTTCCCAATACTATTCTGCAATTTAAAAATTTACAATATCTAGACTTAAGCAAAAATTCAATTAAAGAACTCCCCGATTCTATTTTTAAATTAATCAACTTACAATACTTAATAGTAAGCAAAACAGGTTTGGAAAGTATACCAAACACAATAGGGCAATTAAAAAATCTAAAATACATTAACCTTAATCAAAACGAAATAAGTCGAATTCCATACTCTTTTGGCGATTTAGAAAATTTAGAAATTGCCGATTTTTGGAGCAACAATCTGGATAATTTTCCAGAATCTTTAAAAAAATTAACCAAACTAAAATCAATGGATTTAAGAAATATTCTTATTCCTCAAAATCAACAAGACAATCTGCAGTCAACCCTCCCGAATACCTCCTTTTTTTTTAGCCCTGCTTGTAAATGTAATTGGTAGAAATTAATTTTTATACTTATTAAGATTCTTATTTTAATAAGTTTAATTATTTCTTAATTAAAATACAACATTATTTACAAACTTGATTATTATTAAATCAAGTTAAACATGTTAAAGGATTTTGTTCTTAAATTTTACATAATAATCATCCTCTTCGCCTCAAATTTCGTTTTAGCGCAATCAAAAAAACAATTACAAAACGATGCCTATGATGCCATGTACGAGGGTGAATTTCAATTAGCATCCGAAAAATTTGAAAAACTTTGTAATCTTTACCCAGAAGATGTTGAATACAAATTTGAATTAGGTATTTGTTACTTAAAATATACCGCCAAGAAACAAAAAGCAATTGAAATTTTTACAGATTTAAGAAATAATCAAGAGATTATTGAAGCAGATTTTTACCTGGGAAAAGCTTATTTGCTGAATTATAAATTCGATGAAGCTATTCAATATTTTAATAAATATTTAGTAGAAACAGCAGACGTAAGAAATAAAGAGGATAAAAAACGGATTAAAGAATGTGATATTTTGATTAAAAACTGTGAAAATGGTAAAAAACAATTAACATCAAAAAACAATGCTATTGTAAAAAACTTAAGCAAAATTATTAATTCAAAAGAAGATCAGTACGTACCTGTAATTACGCCCGATGAATCTATAATTTTTTATACCTATGTTGGTAATCTAAGCACAGGTGGTAAATTAAATGCACACTTAAATCCCGATCCGGTATTTGGAAGTTATCGCGAAGATGCCTTTGCTTCCTTCAAATTAAACGATACCCTGTATTCTGAACCTATTTCTCTGAAAAACATCAATACAAAAGGTAATGATGCTGTTATAGGAATTTCTAGCGACGGACAAAAATTATTTACCTACTACAGTGACGATAAAAATGCAGGGGATATAAAACAATCCATATTAAAGGGTAACGAATTTTCAAGTCCAATTTTCCTAAATAAAAATATCAACTCTGAATATTGGGAAGGGTCTTGCTCTATTTCATCAGATAACAAATATCTATATTTTTCTAGCGAACGTCCTGGTGGATATGGAGGTAAGGATATTTGGTGTAGCGAATATCTAGATGGGAATTGGGGGCCTGCAAGAAATTTAGGGCCAAAAATTAATACCTCTTTCGATGAAGACGCTCCGTTTATACATCCAGATGGTATCTCGTTATTTTTCAGTTCTAAAGGTCACTCAAGTATTGGAGGTTTTGATGTTATGTATTCAAAAAAAACAGATTTGACATGGAACGAACCAAAAAATATGGGATTGCCATTAAATTCACCTGAAGACGATTGTTATTTTGTTTTAAACGCAAAAGGGAATGTTGGCTATTTTAGCAGTAATCGAGGAGATTTGGAAAACTATGGCAGAAATGATATTTACATGCTTACTCCTGGTATGTCTAATGAAATTCCTGTTGTTGCTTTAATTAAGGGGAAAATAACACTCGATGAAAAATCAGTTGAAGCAAAAATAGATGTTATTAAATATGAGGAATACGATATTGAAAATCAAAAAAACACTTTATATTATAATTACAATTCATGTTATTCCAATTCACAAACTGGTAGTTTTATGACCACTTTAAATCCGGGATTTAAATACCGTATAATAGTTTCGCTAAGCAATTATCAACCATTTGAAAAAGAAATTGATTTAAGGCATTTAACTGAATTTAATGAAACGATATTGAATTTTGATTTTACAAGTCCAGAAAGGCTAGCTGAAATTGCAAAAAAAAGAATAGCAGATTCGTTACTAGCTACTTCAAAAATTAATCTAGTAAATGAAATTAATTCACAAATTTCTTCTTGTGGGTATATTTTTGATGCAGACAAAAAACCTATTGCAAACAAAAAGCTTAATGTATACGACTATAAAACCAATGGATTTTTATTTTATATAATCACAACAAACAAAGGAAAATTTAATTTCAAAAATCTAGAAAATGAAAAAAATTATTTATTTGATTTAGAAGAAAATGACCCCAATTTTAATTTTAATACCAAAGTTCAAATATCTGATTGTAATTTAAGTAATTTTCAAATCCTTGAAAAAAATACTGCAGGTAAATTTGAATTTAAAATGAAGGATTCTGCATTATCAAATCCTGCTATATCAGGAATACAAACTAATGGAGTAAGCGGAAATAATGAAACTATTAAACCTCAGCCCTGCAATAATACAATCATTCTCGATTTATCCAATCTAAAAGGTAAATCGTTAAATGTTAAAGAAAATTACTCTCAACTTTTTGAAATTGCTGGCAATTATTGTACCAACGGATTAACATTTGTTGTTCAAATAGGAGCTTACAAAAAACCAAATAATTTTAAGCATAAAAAATTTGATGCAATTGGCAATGTTGAAGAAAAATCATACCCTGATAGTATCACTCGATTTACAATAAATAATAATATTAATAACTTAAATGATTCTGAAAAAATAAGAAAAAAAGCTGTAGAAAAAGGATGTAAAGATGCCTGGATTGTGGCTTTATATGAAGGGAAAAGATATACATTAGAAGAATTAATACTTCTTGATTTTTTCAGTAAACCAATCAATTAAATTATTTAATTGGTCTATATATTTTTATTTTTCCTTTTGTAATATCATTTAAATTAAAAGGGCTTAACCCAACTTTTTTTCCTGACCTACCGGTATTTTGGTCTGCTATTATATATTGTCCTTTAGACTTAACTGTATAAATTATAGCGGTATGATGAGAGAGTTTTTCAATAAATTGATTATCGCCAATTTTGTAATTTAATTCCACATTTTTAAACTGAACAATATCACCAGGAAAAACACATTCATTCATGTATTTTATCTCTTTTCCGAAATTATATTCTCCATCCCATTTTGCAGAAACAAAATTCAGTCCCTCATTAGCTAAGTCCCAGCACTCTCCTCTACCAACTTTTTTACCAATATTGTTTTTCACAAAAACAATTATCTGTTTATTTATTGAAGGGATACTATCACAATAAAGAGAAGAAACACTTTGATTGCGCTCATTAAAATTAAACAATAACGCATTTATGGTAAAAAAAATAAAGGCAAAACTTGTAAAAAATTTCATTTGCAATCAATATAATAATTGTTCAAAAAAACCTCCAATCTCTCTGTCAAAATTGACAAAATGAATTTCATATATCCAAAATCGCTCGTTGCCATTTTTATCCCGCTCATACATTTTTAAATTATTTTCAGGATGAATATAATTTATTATTTCCTCACCTATAATTTCTTCGTGCGGAAAATTACCAATTAAATGTCCGCAATGATGATTTCCATATTCCCACCCGTATTTTAAGGCCAAATTTTTAGTATAATTATAAAAGTCTGATCCTGTAATGTCAAATTTATTTTTTAAATAAAATTCTCTTCCCTCGTACCATGCTTTTTCAACATCCATTTTTAACTTTTGTTTAAAGGTATCGTTACCAAGTACAAATGTTTTACCAATGTCTGCTTCCCAATTTTCAAATACTGGTCCAAAATCAAAAAATAAAATATCATTATTTTGTAAAACTAAATCAGGTGGATTTTCTTTATAAGGGCACAACGTATTTTTACCAGACCTAACTATCCGTTTATGCCAGTATTTTTTTATACCAAACAATTTAAAAGCTAAATCATATATTTCTGTATTTAATTGTTTTTCCGTTTTACCCGGAACAATTAATTCTTTTTTTTGAATTGAGTTAAACAATTCTATGGCTTTATTTTGAGCATCAATTAAATTAGCAAAGGCTGTAGTCATACTTTTTTTGTTTACTAGAATTGGCTTTGTATTTATATAAAAAAAGCCGAAGAAATCTTCGGCCTTAATATAAAGAATAATTACATCAAAACTTATATCTTAAGCTTAATATAAAATTTCTGCCGGGTGCATTTATTCCGCTGGCAAAAACTCGGTAACGATTATCAGTAATATTTTCGCAGCCTGCATTTATTCTAATTTGCTTAGTTAAATTATAAGCCAATCTTATATTTAAAGTAAACCATGCCGGCATGCCGTTTGCAGTGGCATAAGGCAAATTATCTTCGCCACTTGGACTATAATCCGACA
>JBIJCO010000022.1:0-44469 GCA_044344665.1 Bacteroidia bacterium
TAATGCAGAAACCAGATTTTTGATTAATGAAATTGTAGTTGGTGAGGAGTCTGATTTAAATAATGAAGGAATTAGAATGAGCCATTTTGAAATGTACCTACAAGCTATGAATCAATGTGGTGCTGATATTTCACAAATCAATAATTTTTTAATTGAACTTAAGCAAACAGGTAGTCTTGAAAAAGCTTATTTGTATGCTAAGGTTCCGAAGCAGGCCGCTGAATTTGTCGATTTTACATTTAAAGTAATTAATAGTAAAAAACCGTATTTACAAGCATCTATTTTTACATTTGGAAGGGAAGATTTAATTCCTGGCATGTTTGTTTCGTTAATAAATGATATTCATAAAAATATTCCTGATAGTATTTCTGGATTTAAATATTATTTAGAACGACATATAGAAATTGATGGTGACCACCATAGTCATTTAGCATTAAAAATGACCGAAAGCTTGTGTGGAACTGATGAAAATTTATGGAAAGAAGCAGAACAATTCACCATAGAATCTTTACAAAAACGAATAAATCTGTGGAATGGGGTATACGATGTATTGTATAAAAATCAACCGATGGTTGTTTGATTATACAAATAGTACAAATGCTAAGATGAGTTGAATGGACAAAGACATTAATACATATTGTTACTACAGCGATTTGCCCTCGCCTTTGGCTTACATGCTGGATGAGGAAATAGAAACCAAAAAAAAATTAAGTCAGTTTGATATAGACCGAATTATTGAAATGGCGTGGGAAGACCGAACCCCTTTCGATGCTATTGAGTTTCAGTTTGGACTGAAAGAAAGTGAAGTAAAAGCATTAATGAAGTCTAACCTTAAGTTTAGCAGTTATAAACTTTGGCGTAAACGCGTTGAGTCTTGTAAAACCAAACATCAAAAAACCAGATCTGCCGGAATTAATAGATTTAAATGCAATCTTCAGCGAAGCATTTCCTTAAATAAAATTTCTAAGAGAAAATAAAAAATTTATAACTTGTCATACTTTATTTTTTTGTTGAGAATTAACAAATTTAAAATTATAACGTGGTGACAAAACAATTTTTTATTTTAATAATTATTAGTTTAAGTTTTAGTTTTTGTAAAAAGAAGAACAAGGCAACTCAAGCCGAATTAGACGAAAAAATTATTACCGATTATATTTCAAGCAATCAATTAAATGCCACTGCAACTGGCAGCGGTTTATATTATGTTATTTCCACTCAAGGTAATGGTGCTCAGCCAAACGCTAATTCTAATGTAACGGTAAATTATAAAGGTTCGTTAAAAGATGGTACAGTGTTTGATCAAAGCGCAGTCGCAGGAGTTACGTTTAATTTAAATAATGTTATAAAAGGTTGGCAAGAAGGCATTCCCTTATTTAAAAAAGGAGGAAAGGGTATTTTGTTAATTCCTTCAGCTCTTGGTTATGGCGATAAATCTGTCGGAAATATCCCCGCAAATTCTGTTTTAATTTTTGACATTGAATTACTCAACGTCAACTAAATGTTAGCTTTTCAAAATTTAATTATTTAGGTGCCATTAACTTTTCTATGTCGGTTAATTTTTTTGTAGCGTAAGGATCGTTAGGTTTATATTTTAAAGCCTCTTCGTATACAGGTTTAGCTTCAGTATATCTTTTCATTTTAAATAATCCGTCAGCTTTTTTAATTGTTTCTTTGTAATTATCGGCACCAATAACGCGTCGGGTTATATGGTCTGAATTACCTTCAATCATATATCCTTTTTCGTCAGTATTGGCAGCTTCAAATTTCCGTCTTTGTTCAGCGAGGTAGTCGTCTTCTGCTTTTTTCTGCTTTTTTTCTTCTTCAATTTTTGCCAGTTCTTCCTTTTCCTTTTTTTCTTTTGCAGCTTTTCTTAATTTTTCTTGTTCAGCTAATTCCTTCTCTTCTTCCTCTTGTTGTTTTTTGAGTTCTTCGGCTATCCTTTTTGCTCTGGCTTCACGTTTTTTGGCATCGTATTTTTCTTCCTCAATTTGTTCAGCAGACTTTGGTTTTATTTTAACCCCAGTTTTATTTTGGTTTGCAGTTTCTTGTGTGAGATTTTTTGAATCATCATTTTTCGTGGTAGATTCTTTAATTGGCTCATTTTTTTTGTCAGCTAATTTTTTTTCTTCCTCTTTTTGTTTAGCAATTTTTTCAGCGGCGGCTTTTTCTTCTTCTTCTGCTCTATTTAAGTTGGCTTTTGCTAATTTTTCTTCTTCTTCCTTAATTGCTTTTGCTTTTTCTTCGTTAGCCTTTGCTATAGCATCTGCAATTGCTTTTTTATCGCTGTTTTCTTTATTTATTTTCTCCTGTTCAGCTTTAGTAACGGCATCCTTTTCGGCGTTAGCTTTTGCAATGGCTTCTTCTTCGGCTTTCTTTTTAGCGGCTTCTTTTTCTTCGGCTTCCTTTTTTTCTTTCTCCTGTTGTTTAGCTAATTTTTCTTGCGCCGCTTTTTCTTCTTTTGCTTTATTTTCGTTTTCTTTTGCAATTTTTTCTTGCTCAGCTTTTGCGGTAGCCTCCTTTTCGGCGTTAGCTTTTGCGATAGCTTCTTCTTCGCCTTTCTTTTTAGCAGCTTCCTTTTCTTCGGCTTCCTTTTTTTCTTTCTCCTGTTGTTTAGCTAATTTTTCTTGTGCTTCTTTTTCTTGTCTGGCTTTCTTTTCATTCTCTTTTGCAGCAACTTTCTCTTCAGCCTTCTTTTTAGCAGCTTCCTTTTCTTCGGCTTCCTTTTTTTCTTTCTCCTGTTGTTTAGCTAATTTTTCTTGCGCTTCTTTTTCTTCTTTGGCTTTCTTTTCGTTTTCTTTAGCAATTTTTTCTTGTTCAGATTTAGCTGCAGTTTCTTTTTCTTGTGATTCCTTTTTTTCTTTCTCCTGTTGTTTAGCTAATTTTTCTTGCGCTTCTTTTTCTTCTTTGGCTTTCTTTTCGTTTTCTTTAGCAATTTTTTCTTGTTCAGCTTTAGCTGCAGCTTCTTTTTCTTCTACTTCCTTTTTTTCTTTTTCTTGTTGTTTTGCTAATTTTTCCTGAGCTTCTTTTTCTTCTTTGGCTTTCCTTTCATTTTCTTTAGCTATTTTTTCTTGTTCAGCTTTGGCAGCAGCTTCTTTTTCAGCGTTAGCTTTTGCAATGGCTTCTTCTTCGGCTTTCTTTTTAGCGGCTTCTTTTTCTTCAGCTTCCTTTTTTTCTTTCTCTTGTTGCTTAGCTAATTTTTCCTGAGCTTCTTTCTCCTCTTTGGCTTTCCTTTCGTTTTCCTTTGCAATTTTTTCTTGCTCAGCTTTTGCAGCCGCTTCTTTTTCGGCATTGGCTTTTGCAATGGCGTCTTCTTCGGCTTTCTTTTTGGCAGCTTCTTTTTCTTCAGCTTCCTTTTTTTCTTTTTCTTGTTGCTTAGCTAATTTTTCCTGAGCTTCTTTTTCTTCTTTAGCTTTCCTTTCGTTTTCCTTTGCAAGTCTTTCTTGCTCAGCTTTTGCAGCCGCTTCTTTTTCAGCATTGGCTTTTGCAATGGCGTCTTCTTCGGCTTTCTTTTTGGCAGCTTCTTTTTCTTCAGCTTCCTTTTTTTCTTTTTCTTGTTGTTTCGCTAATTTTTCTTGTTCTAATTTTTCCTGTTCAGCTTTTTTTTCTGCTGCTTTTTTTTCTGCCTCAGCTTTTTCTTTTAAACATAAACCAACTTTTGCCAGTTGAATGACTGGGTATTCTTCTTTAGGGATAAGGCTGATGGCTTTTTCGTAAAGTTGTTTGGCAAGCGGGCAATCTGGTTTAGCCAGAGCAACATTTCCATCTCTATTGGTAGAACAAAAATTTTCAATTAAAATATTTTCGGCTTCTGCAATTTTTCTGACAATATTTAATCCATTGTCTGTAACGGCATCATCATGGTCAAAATTCCTTCCTTTTGGTTTGTATTCAACTTTAACAAGAGGTTCTTGTAATCCGGAGTAATCTATGCCCGGAAATGGTTTTGCCATAATAAAACCACCAATGCCAAAGGTTGGTTTATAATTTTCTGTTCCAACATTTTCAGGAACATTTTTTGTATTAATAGCAAAGCGTTTAGTGTTGCAGCCCGGGTATGAAACGGTTAAAATAAATTCGCCGTTTGCCGGAACCAATACTTGAAAATCGCCATTAGCCTGACTTTGCGATTGGCTAATTACCTTAGCTCCTTCAGTAAGCACAATTGATGCGCCTTGTAAACCCACCTCTTCTTTGTCGGCTTCGGTAGTTAATTTCCAAGTGCGTAATTCAACATTGCTGCTTATTTTCAACGTCCATTGAGCATAGAAGCTGAGATTAATAAAAATTATTGCCAGTAGTAATTTGTATTTATTTTTCAATTTAAATAAGTTTTAAGTAATGAATTAAATTTAGGTAAATAACCCAAAACGCACAAAAGCAATTGTGATTAATTTTTTAACCATGAAGATAATTTATATTAAAATAACATAATTAAAGGCATAAAAAAACCCCCAACAGTTTGTTGAGGGCTTTTAAAAATTTGAATTAAAATTTAGCTCAAATGCTTTGATAAGTGTTTGCCCATTTCGAACATTGAAACTTGTCCTTTACCACTAAAAATTGGTTTTAATTTAGCATCAGCGTTTATCATACGCTTATTTTTTGCGTCTTGTAATTTATTTGCTTTAATATAGTTCCAAAGTTTTTTTACTACTTCGGTACGTGGCATGGCTTTGTTACCAACAACTTCAGCTAAAGCTGCACTGGGTGTAAGAGGTTTATTTAAACCTACTCCGGGAGTGCTGGTTCTTTTTTTCTTAGCTGCTTTTTTAGGTGCTGCTTTTTTTACCGCTTTTTTAGCTGCCTTTTTAGGTGCTGCTTTTTTTGCAGCTTTTTTAGGAGCCGCTTTTTTAGCTGCTTTTTTAGGAGCTGCTTTTTTCACTGCTTTTTTTGCCATTGTTTTTGTTTTTTGATTTATATACACAAATCTATATAATTTATTAAGCAAAACAAATGCATAAATTAATGTAAAAGAATTTTTATGAACAGCTAAAAGTGAGTTGTAATAACGAACTTGAAGGTTTTATTATTGGTTGTTTTTTATCTGCCATTTATTTCTTTCCAAGAAGCTAATGTAATATTTGGAAATACAGACAGATTAAATGACATTAAAGAAAAGTATTCTAATTGTCTGCTATCAAAGTAATCTTGGTCTATTCCTGGATAATCAATTCCATCATCTTCTTCAAGTAAATATAAATCGCTGCTGATTAAGTGTACCATTAATTCGGCAAACATAGTTTCTTCTTTTGCTATTTTTTTAAAAAATTTAGTTAGCGCTTTGTGTTTTTTTGCAACTTCTAGTTCTTTAAATAAATCCAGTAAACCTGCTTGCGGCAATGGTCCATAATGACTACTCTCTAAAATATTGGGTGTATTTATTTTAGATTCAAAATTGGTTACTTCATTGTGAATTGTTTTACCAAAGTCTCTTATTTCTTTTAATTTATTTTTAGAAACATTATTAAGTAAAAGTAAATTTAAAATTTTTCGGTAGGTGTTGTCTTTACCTTTTGGAACAATGTTTACCGAGCGAATGGGTAAATTATAATGCGCCGCTAATTTTAAATAAACATTAAACAGTTTTTTTGTAAAGGTTAATGTGTTATGATGACAGCTTAAATTTGTGATTTTAATTCCATTGTCTAAAAAAATTTCCAGTTGTGCTTTCAATTCTTTTTCTAATAAATCGGTTTCTTTTTCAAGGCCATCAATGTTGAGGTTGCCGAATGAATTAAAAAATTCGCCTTTGCAAAAAATGTCGTGTTGGTTAATTGTTAGGGGTTTCCCCGATGATATGGTTAAATGGCAACCAATTTCTGCTTTATTGCCAACCTCGTTTATGAGTTGTTTTACGTTTTTAAGAGAGTCTTTATAGTTTGCAATACATGCAACTGAATTTACTTTACCTTTTAAAATAGCTGTTTTTATACCTTCATTAATAGAAGGAAAAACACCAAAATCGTCGGCGGTAATAATTAGTTTATTCATGTTGTGGTTAAATCAAAAGATAATTTTTGAATTGTTTTACCATTGATTTGCAGTTCTAAATAATGTGTACCCGGGTAATGTTTTCTGGTTGTAAAATCTTTAAATAATTGTTTTTTTGAAACGCTTATTTTTTCTTTTGGTTTTAAGACTATTTCTTTTAGTTTGAATACTTTTTTTGATAACGAACCGGATTTTTTTTGATAATGAATACTATAATCAATAACGAGTTTTTGATCATTTATTTTTTTTGAGCTTAAATTAAATTCAAAATGTAATGAGTCGCCTAATTTTAGTTTTGGATTTAGTATTCTAAAATTCTCTATGCTTATTTTTGGTTCTTTTTCAAAAGAAAAAAATTGCAACGAATCTAAATTACCTTTTTTAATTAAGTTTCTGCTGGCATGTTTTAGTATCCAGGCAGTATGTTGGTTGTTTTTATGCCAGGTTGAAATTAACTCTAACATATGCGAGGTATTATCTTTTGCAATATCGTTTAAATGATTAGCAACAGATTTTTTTACATATAATTCAGTGTCAGAATTTAGCGTGTTTAAAATTAGATTGGTGCTTTTTGGATTTATTATTACCGTATCTAACTTAAACGACCAGGGCAGGCGAGGGCGGCTTCCTTCAGAGGCAAGTCTTCTCACATGGTAATTTTTATCGTTTGCCCATAATTCCATTATTTTAATTGTCTTTTCAAAGTCTCGTTTTAAAAATTCGCGGATAGCAAATTCAGATGAGCCAAACTGAGTAAAAAATTTAAGGGCTTGCATGGAGGTTTTAAAATCATCATGCCCAAATAAGCCCACGTAATCGGGAAACACCAAATTAGTGTAACCGGATTTGGTATTGGGAATTACTTTCATCAGTATTTCAATAGCGCTTTTGTAATTATCCGGTAAGTGTGTTTTTAATACTATAGATGTTTTTCTTAAGCGTTGATTTAGCGAGAGAGGTTCAATATCTTTAGTAAGCTCATTAATAAATTTGGAGCCTTTAAAAGTTTTGTCGGCCTTAGTTAATTCTTCTGCCAAATGAGTATAAAATACTTTATTAAATAATTCTTTTAAGGGTTCCATTAAAATTTGGTATTGAGGTGAATTACGTTAAAATGAAGTTATCATAAATTTGTTTAAACCTAGGTCATGGGTTTACTTTAAGATGCTCGTTTTTATTATTTCTTGGCGCATAGCATTTACTTTAACTCTGCATGAATAGCTATTTACCCTTTGTTACCAGCCGTTTTATTATTCTTTCAAAAATTCGTACTCGTAAACTTTAGGTTTTATTTTGTCGGCTAACAGGTTTAGTTTATTTCTTAATTCTGCAATAAGTTGGGTGTATGTTTTATCATCGCTTTTTGTGTTCATTCTTCCTTGCGCGTTTCTGCCTTGAAAAAATTCTCTTATATCATATAAACTTGCGTTTGGAATTATAGCGTTAAACGAATGGTAATACTTCCACAATTCTCTGCCTGCATCAAAAACTGCTTTTGCTTCTTCCGAAAATTCAATCGGTTTGTTGTCTGTAGTTTCGTTGCCAAACAAGTTTGCTCCGTTTTCTGTTTTTAATTTGCCTTTTATAAAATCCGTCATAAAATTACTGGCAAATTTTTCTTTGGCGTTTACTTCCTTTTCTGTAAAAGGAATCCAATGGTTGATGCCAAATTTTGTTTGTATGTTGTTTTTTTCATGAAATAATAAAAAAGTAAAACAATCATTTTGAAATTTAAAATCAGATTTCCATTTTTCGTTTGGATTTAGAAATTGGTCATTATGATTAATCCAAGTATGTGCAAATACTTTTCGAACAGTAAAATAAATTGCAACAGGAATTAAATTGTCCTTGTTAATCCAAATACCACGGGGATTTGGTAATTGTTCCTTTGTGTTTATGATATAAACAATGTTATTGTGTGCAAAATCGTTTCCGTTAATTCCATCCATAAAACCAACATTTTTTTCGTTAGTTCCTTTGAAAACAGAAATAAACTTGTTTATGTATTGACTTTTTTCGTGAGAAAAGAAAAATCTTTTTATACCAATGAAATCTGCTTCTTTGTCATAAATGTCAATTTGAATTTCATCACTATTTGAATTTATTTCTGTATTCCAAATTTTAAAACCTATCGGAAAATCACCTTTTACGTTGTCAAAAGTATATGCAGGCACGATAAATCCCTTTTGAAATTCTGCTTTGAAATTATTCCTGAAACTCTGAAATGCAGAACCATTGAAAATTTTTAGTGTTGAAAAATTACCAATTAAACAACCATTAATTTCTTTGTAAATGCGTATTAAAAATTGGGCAAATAATTCTCGTCCTGCTGTACCTAATATTGAGCCATATTTAACATGTGTGTTGGTTTGATTTACACCAACCTTTCCTTTTTCTGCTTTACTGGAAACTTCTGCATAGGGAGGATTAATATAAATGACTAACTTCTTACGTTTTTCTTCATCATTAATAACGGTTTGTAAACTTTGTGGCAGTTTGGTAAAATCATCATTCAAAAAATCAAACTGAAATACATGATTTTCTAATAAATTTGCGCCATGTTCAATTCGCTCGTGCATTACTTTTACGTCTGCTTGGTCGAGCGTACTGGCAAAAATGTTGTATTTATTAGTTAAACCCGCCAAAAGGTTACCTGTGCCTGCGGCGCAATCACAAACATAATAATCGTCTTGCCAATTTTCGCCCAAATAATCCGTGAGGTATTTTTGCGAAAGTTCAACCCATTGCCGTGGCGTAAAAAACGCGCCTTTACGTTCTCTAATATCTTGAGGTACCAATAAATCTCTTCGCTCAATAATGTATTCTTGAAATTCTTTTATCGGAGGGCGTTTGTAGCGTTTCCAAAAAAGTTGATAGGTTTCTTTGTTACGAATGTTGATAGTAGCATCAAACATTTGCTTAATGTTTTCTTTGGCAATTTTATATCCTTGATTTTGGAAAACTACAAATAAACTATCTCTGATTGAACTATCATCATCAATTTTATTGGTGTCTTTGTCGTCCACAAAAAGGTCGGCCAAATAAAAGTCGCTATCTAAAATGCTTGCTTTTTTAAGTTCGTCCCAATGAACGTCAATAATTGGTTTAACAATCTCAAGCCAACGTAAGTAAATTGGAATAAAATTGTTTTTATCAATTTTAATTTTAGCGGTTTCAGATGCTTTTGCAATGTTGTTTGCAATAAAATGTTTGAGTTCTTTTTCGTCTTTTTCGTAATCGTAAACCGAAGTGTTTTCTTTCAGCGTTTTTTCTACACGCTCGTAAATGAGTTTAAATTCTTTTGTGGATTGGTTGCTTGGCGTTACGTTCCAATTAAAGTCGTTTAAGTAAAAAATATCTTGCACGCTAATGTAGGGCACAAAAGCCATTTTTTTAAAGTCGAATGCGCCAAGAAACGCAGGCGGCAAGGTTTTGTCAAAAGTACGTGCTTTACCTATTGTTAAAATGAGTTGCACAAACATGGTTGGTACATCAAAGTCGCCCGTTTTTGCTTCTGCCCAAAGTAGTGGAGTTCGCCCGAAAATATCGGATTGTTTTGGGAAAACGGTAAAATCAATGTTGCCGAGAATTTCTGTTGTGTCGTAGATTTTAAACCAATCTGCACCAACTTTATTTTTTAATTCTTCTTCTCGTATATTTTTGTATTTCATTTTATCGTTTGCCTATCGGTTTATTAGGAGGTTTTTATAATTGTTGGCAACACAGTTTTACATTTTACTACTTTTATTTTTCTGAGGTTAGTAGTTCAAAAATCAAATCTGTCAATGTCTTTAGGTCACTTTCAATTGTTCCTTTCATATATCGTTCGTAAACATTTTTGTTATCTGGCGGGTTGAGATTTAAAGTCAAATCTTTTTCCAAAGCCAATAGGCGTAAAAATTCCCTTTGTGTTCTTCCATTTCCTTCTCTGAATGGATGTAAGTAGTTGACGTTATCTAAAATTTCAGCCAATTTATCGGCTATCTCATTTAGATTTGCATTGTTCAATAATTTGTAGCCTTTAATCAGATAATCAATATACTTAAATCCCATATCAAATCTTTCACCATCAAAAAATGGTTTACCGTCTTTGCTTATGTTAACAGTTCTTACTTTACCGGCCCAAACGTAAATATCTTGAAATAAATGTTTATGAACTTCAAAAAGGCTGTCAATACCATTGATTTTTATCGGGTGTTCGTAAAGTTCTTGAAGTCTTTTTGTTACTGCACTACTCTCAACAAAAAGTAATACTTCTTGGTCTGTTATGTTTTGTAGATTCCTTAAAAGTCCTGTCTCGGGGTCAGTGTAGGTGAAGTCAGGGTCTATGTATTTGTAAGAATTAGACATAGGCTTTTTGTTTGGCAAATGCCACAAGTTCTGTTAGTGATATTTTGCCTGTAACATAGTCTCTTATGATTTCAATTCCTTTTGGAGTAGGTTTAAAGCCTTCAAACATATTACTACCCAAAGCGTTTGCAGTGCTATCTAAGGTTTTCAAGTCTGCAAATTTAACTCCCATTATTGTCAGATTACTTCTGTCTATTTCGATTATGTTAAACATATTTTTCAACCCTCAATTATCTTCAAACTTACAAAATATTTGAGTTAAAAGAATTGTTTTCTGTCCCTTTTAAACGGCTTATTACTAACTTATATGAATGATAATCTTAAAATAAGTTATATTTTCTTATTCTCGGTTGTGCTAATGTAAAATAATGTAAACTAATTACTTACCTAAAAATTAATCGACAACAAATGGTTACAATTGTTTTTACACGAATGTAAATAATTAAAAACCAACTAAATTTTTTCTCTAGTCGCAACTTTGCACTGTCAATTTAAGGCAAACCAATTTTAAAACCGAAAAATAAATAAGTAATAACAAATAAAAAAAACAACCATGATGAACATCAAAAATCACGTGCAATTGGTAGGGCGATTAAGCGCCAACCCGGAAGTAAAAATTTTAGATAACGGCAGTAAATTAGCAAAATTTGCTATTGCCATTAACGAAACCTACACAACTTCAAACGGCGAAAAAGTAACCAATACGCAATGGCATACCATTACAGCCTGGGGTAGTTTGGCAAATATTGCGGAGCGCATCTTGTGCAAAGGTACTCAGGTAGCCATTGACGGTAAATTGTTTAACCGCAGTTATACAGGTAAAGACGGTGTTAAAAGAACCACTACTGAAATTATAGCCAACGAATTATTTGTGTCTTACCAAAAAGCAGCTTAAATCTAAAACCAAACTTAAAACTTAAATTAAACTATATATGAATACAACCAACAAAGTACAGCTAACCGGAAATTTAGGCGCTAACCCGGAAATTAAAAATTTTGATAACGGCAATAAAGTGGCGCGTTTTTCAATGGCTACAAAATTAGAGTACAAAACAAAAAATGGCGAAAAAGCCGAAGATACCCAATGGCACTATATTTCAGCATGGGGTAAAATTGCCGAGCAGGTTGAAGCCGATTTAAAAAAAGGAAGTTATGTGAGTGTAGAAGGCCGACTAACTACCCGTAATTATACCGATAAAAACGGGCAAAAAAAGTACATTACTGAAATTATCGCTAACGAGGTTTCTTTAAAAAATAAAGAAAATTAAATTTTTAGCTACAATATAATTTATGTACGTGCTCAAAGTCATTAAGATTTTGGGCACGTTTTGTTTTTAAGTTACATCCAAAAAGCGTTCTGTTTTTTGAAAAAATAATTCGGCATAAACTATTAATTTATTTTTAGGTTTGCTCATTAAAATACATGCTTTAATAAGTCGAAAAATTTAAGTAATATTATATAGTTAGATTAGTAAAAAAATAGAGCTATGCAAAAATACACCGCCGTAATAATTGATGATGAAGCAGACAGCAGAAGTAATACACGCAGCATGCTTCAAAATTATTGTAGTGAAATAGAAGTAGTAGGAGAGGCAGCCAGTGGACCTGAAGGTAAAGCTAAAATTCAGGAGCTAAAGCCTCATGTGGTTTTTTTAGACATAAATATGCCTGGCATGAATGGTTTTCAGATGTTGGAAGGCATTTATAACCGAGATTTTTGTGTGATATTTTTAACCGCTTACAGCGAGCATGGTATTACTGCAGTTAAAGCAGGCGCAATTGATTATTTGTTAAAACCATTAATGTTAAGCGAGTTGCAAGGAGCTATTCGTAAGGTTGTTCAACATTACGAAAGCAAGCACGTTGCTTTAAAAGAAAAAGCAGATAGCGATAAAAACATGGTGCTTATAAGTCATAGCAGAGGATTTACCTTAGTTGATTTTAAGGACATTGTTTGGCTTGAAGCCAGTGATAATTATACTAATTTGTATTTGAATGGGCAGAAAAAAATTGTTGCCAGTAAAACCCTTAAAGAATTTGAAGCTATTTTACCTGCTGTAGATTTTTTTAGAATACATAGGTCAGCATTAATTAACGTGCATTATGTTAAAGAGTACAGCAATAATGAGGGAGGAGAACTTATTTTAAGCGATGGCACTCATGTTCAAGTTAGTAAAGCGCGCATTCAGGATTTTTCAGAATTTATAAAAACAAAATCGGTTTCACCTAAATAATCAGATAACAATTATTTTTAATTTAGTTTTTGATTTTTTAGTCCATTATTTTTGAAAGTACTTCAGGCATTAAAACATTTTTTAAATATATTATTTTTTTTCTTGCTTTAAATTCAATTAAAGCGCAAACCCCTACTTTTAATTTTCAAAAATTAGGTAGCGAAGAAGGTTTAAATAACTCTAATATTTTTAGCATTGATCAACATCAAAATGGCTTAATTTACTTTACCACTCAAAATGGTATTTATGTTTACGATGGGTATAATTTTGATAAGTTAAAAATTGATAGTCTTAAAAGCAATGCTTTACTAAATGTTTCAATTAAAAATAAGGATGAATTACTTTTATCAATAAGAAATGAAGGTATAGCCAACTATAATTTAAGAACCAAAAAATATGATTTCGATAAAAAATTAACCTACCCAAACAATGCCGATAACTTTATTATTACCGATAAATTCGCTTATCTGCTCACCTCTCAAATTCGTTTAATAATAATTGATTTAAAAACAGGCAACATACTTCCTGATGAGTTTAAAAACAATAAAAGCGAAATAAATCAGGCATTTTGTATTTATAAAACTACTAATAATGAAATACTCGTTGGAAGAAGCAATGGGATTTATGATGTAACCTCGGGAATCCATAAACAATTAGATGTTTTAAAGTATACTAAAATTAATTGTATTACTCAATCAAAAGATGGTAAACTTATTGTTGGCGCTTCAGGAAAGTTAATTGTTTTAAATAATTTTAAAATTGAAAAAGAAATTGTTCCCAAATATGAAACAAAAGGCAGCACCTTTTTATTAGGTGGTGAAAAGAGTATTACCAAATTAATTTCGGATGATTACAACAGAATTTGGTTTACCGCTTACCCGGAAGAAAATTTATATTTATATGAAAATGGTTATACTTATGACATATTTAATCTGCTTGGTATTCCGCCAACATTAATAAATTGTATTTATAAAGACAGCCAAAAAAATATTTGGGTAGGAACCTATAGCGACGGTGTTTATTTTATTCAGAATAGTTTTTTTAACGCCGTTAGTTTTAATTACAAAGGCAAAGTTCTTAATGTTAATCAGGTGTATTTAAAACAAAACATGATGTTTGCTGCAACAAGCAATGGTTTATTTGCCTTAAACATTAATACTTACCAAAGCAAAATTTTATCTCATCCCGATGAATACATTGCAGAACCAATTAATGCCGTTAATGACTTAAACGGAATTTTGTATTATTCAAAACGAAATCAGTTTGATATTACACCAACTATTATTTCTGACTTAACAACTACATATAAATTAAAACCGGTTATTATAAAACAGTTTTTACCAATTGAAAACAAAAACAATGTGGTGGCAGACTGGCAGGCCAACATTCTATTATGTAATGAAGACTTATCAAAAACAATAGATACGTTAATTTCTTTTCCTGATTACAGAATTTCGGTAAACGATTTATTTAAGCAGGGCGATTCCCTTTATATTGCAACTAGCACAGGTTTTTTTATTTACAACTTTATCACTAAAAAGTATAATTACATTGTTTCGCCCGAATTAAATTATAAAATAAATAATATTGCTCAAATTAATGGTAAGCTATATGCAGCCCATGAGGCAGGTATTACAGATATTAATTCCAGAAAATTAATACAACAAGTCGGAAATTTGAGATTAAACGGCGTAAAAAAAATTAAATCAATTAATAATCAAATCTGGTTGGCTACCCTTGATGGTGTTTTTATATGTGATAGCAAATTTAATCCGATAAAAATTTTAAATAAAGCAAGTGGATTACCTTCCAACTCAATAAACGACATCTGCATTACCGATAATGTTATTTGCATATCAACAGCAAGAGGTATTTCTTTTGCAGAGGCTGATGAGATTAATAAATTTAATACTGTTTTAAAGCCTGTGGAGGTTAATTATGTATACGTTGATGGTAAAAATTATTTTGCTAGTAATGACACAATTTTCCTAACATCAAATCAAGGCGATGTGTCTATTAATTTTTACAGCCCTTATTACAATAAACCCGGCAAACAATTTTATAGATACCGAAAAAATAATGGCGAATGGAAAATAATTGACAATACCACTTTTAACCTTGGTATGCTTGAAGGCGGAAAACATAAAATAGAAATTTCAACTTCTATCGATAATATATCTTGGAGTAACAGCACAGAAATAGTAATAAAAAAGGAAGCTAAACTAACCGAAACACAATTAATTTACTGGATAATTACTGCCTTGTTTTTGCTGATAATAAGTGGCGCAAGTCTTTTTTGGGTAAACCGTGTAAAAGCAAAAGCAACCAGGCGTTTAAAACAAGAACAACAAATTAATTTATTAAAACATCAGGCCATGAGCGCTTTGCTTAGTCCACACTTTATTTTTAATTCGTTAACATCAATTCAAAATTATATTAACACCAATAATGGTTTAAAAGCCAGCGAATACCTCGCTAAATTTTCAAGATTAATAAGAATGATTATCGAAAAAGCCTCTCAAAGTGATATCCTAATAAATGATGAAATTGTGAGATTAAACTATTATTTAGAATTAGAAAAAGAAAGATTTAAGGATAAATTTGATTTTGAAATTACTATTGATGAGAATTTAAAGGCAGACGAAATTAAAATTCCTAATATGATTATACAACCTCATGTTGAAAATTGTATAATTCATGGAATTTTGCCTAAACAAGCAAACGGTAAATTAAGTATTAGTTTTAAAAAAGTAGGCCTTTCAAAATTAGTAATTGTAATAGAAGATAATGGCATTGGGTTAAATAAAGCAAAAGAACATGCAAAAACAGGTCATAAATCTTTAGGAACAAGCACCATTAATAATATTTTGGAAATTAATACCAAACTTACCGGCAAAGGTCAGCGCGTTACAATGATAGATAAATCGGTAGAAAACACAAATGAATCTGGAACTAAAATAATTATTGAACTTGAACAGTAAAATTAAAAATACATTAACATATTTATTTTTTTTAGTCGCATTAAATTTATTTGCTCAAAATAATTTATTGCCTGATACAACTGCCTTTTGTATTGGGGATAGTGCTATAGTAGAGTTAAAACAAAATTTCGAGGGTAGTATTAATACCGAGTGGCGCGGAAAAAGTTTAGGCATCATTTATAATTCCAAAAAAATTAAAATTAAAAGTCCGCTCGAAAAAATTTATTTAAAAGTAAATACAGGTAAGGCCGTTTATTTTGATAGCACTGTAGTTAAAATATATCCTAAGCCAAAACTAAATTTAAGAGACACTAGTTTGTGTAATGTAAAATCTTTTATTTTAGATGCTAAAAATTCAGGATCACGTTTTGAGTGGAGCACCAATGAAAAATCTCAAAAAATTAAAATTGATAATTCAGGAACGTACTGGGTTAAAGTTTCAAATTTAGGCTGTAGTTCAATTGATACAGTTAAGATTAAATTTTTTCCGGGAGCTTCTGTAGGATTTAATAGTGAAGTGGTTTATTGTTTAAGCGAACAAAATAAATTACTTTCTGTTAAAGTAAATCCGGGCAGTAAAATTTTATGGAATACAGGTTCAACCTCTCCGTCAATAGCGGTAACTAATGAAGGCTTGTATTGGGTTAAAACAGAAAATAAAAATTGCGGAGAACAAGTTGATAGCGTTAGAGTAAAATTAAAAGTATGCGATTGTGAAATGATGGTGCCTAATAGTTTTACGCCAAATGACGATAACAGAAACGATTATTTTTATCCGGTATTGCAGTGCGATTACAGCTATTTTAAATTGATTGTTACTGATAAATACGATAATACTGTTTTTAATGGTAACAGCATAAATTCAAAGTGGGATGGACGATATAAAGGAAATTTATGTCCCGAAGAACTTTATATTTATCGTATTGAAAGCATAGAAAAGGGCAGCGATAAAAAAGTTTTACGAAGCGGAAAAGTATCTTTAATAAGGTAATTATTGCTAAGAAAACATAAGTGTTTATTCGGCTATTAGCAAATAATAATTTCTTTTCAAAATATTATAGTATACGCTTTGATATAGAGATGTATTTAAAATATTGTAAATTTTTTTTGGTTAATGATGTCATTTCATCATTATAAATTAATACAAATTTTAATCGTTAAACTACACGAACAAATTTTGAATAATACGATTTGTTAAGTCGAAAATTTAAAACCTATTTTGATTTTTTCATAGCGGCAGATAAAATAAATGCGCTTGATAAACCAATAAACATATACGAAAATAATTTGCCGGTGGTGGCTTTAAATGCCGAAACTTCTGCAGTTTTAATTTGTTCGGCAATTATTTTTTGGTAGTCATCAGCTTTTATCTTAGTCTGAGATTTTAAAAAAGTCAGGAATTGTTCACTGTTATAATAATTAATAGCCATTGCCTTTCCGCTGAATTCAAATTCAAAATAATTGTAAGTGCTAATAATAATTGCTCCAATTGCAAAAATGGTTAAACTTATTCTAGCGGCTTCTCTTCCGCCAATAATGCCATCATTATTATTTCTTACTCGTCTGATAGCAAAAAAATAAAACGGTATAATTAAGAGCACGCTAGTAATGCCTGAATAAAAATATCCGAAACTTGATAATGAATAACCACCTAATAAAATAAATAATTTAAAAGCAATAACTACAAGGCTATAGGCAATACCGTAATAAAAAGCTGTTCTGTTCATTTGTTTATAAAATATGCTTAGGGTAATTAACCATTCATGCTAACTAAAAATTCTTCGTTAGTTTGTGTACGACGCAATCTTTCCAATAAAAATTCCATTGCTTCCTGAGGGTTCATATCACCTAAATGTTTTCTAAGCACCCAAAGTCTTGTTAAAGTTTCTTTATCAATTAATAAGTCATCTCTTCTGGTTGAAGAAGCTAAAAGATCAATTGCCGGATAAATTCGTCGGTTAGATAATTTTCTGTCTAATTGCAATTCCATGTTGCCGGTACCTTTAAACTCTTCAAAAATTACCTCGTCCATTTTAGAACCTGTTTCTGTTAAGGCGGTAGCTAAAATGGTTAATGAACCGCCATTTTCGATTTTACGTGCGGCACCAAAAAAGCGTTTTGGTTTATGAAGAGCATTGGCATCAACACCTCCGGTTAAAACTTTACCACTTGCAGGCGAAACAGTATTATAGGCACGTGCTAAGCGAGTAATGCTGTCTAGCAAGATAACCACATCGTGTCCACATTCAACCATACGTTTTGCTTTTTCTAACACAATGTTTGCAATTTTAACATGCTTTTCGGCAGGCTCGTCAAATGTACTTGAAACAACTTCGGCTTTAACGCTTCGCGCCATGTCGGTTACCTCTTCCGGGCGTTCATCTATTAATAAAATTATCAAATAAATTTCAGGATGATTGTAGGCAATTGCATTAGCAACATCTTTCAATAAAACAGTTTTTCCGGTTTTTGGCTGGGCTACAATTAAGCCGCGTTGACCTTTACCGATGGGTGAAAACATATCCATTACACGTACACTCATGTTTTCTTGAGGGTGACCTGTAAGTTTAATTTTCTCGTTTGGAAATAAAGGAGTTAAATAATCAAAAATAACGCGATCACGCACAAAACCTGGGTCTCGTCCGTTTATTTGTTCAACTTTAATTAATGGGAAATATTTTTCACCTTCTTTTGGTGGACGAACGCCGCCTTTTACAACATCCCCTGTTTTTAAACCAAATAATTTAATTTGTGATTGAGATACATAAACATCATCAGGTGAATTTAAATAATCGTAATCAGAACTGCGCAAAAAACCGTAACCATCGGGCATAATTTCTAAAACCCCTGTTGCAAAAACAATATTATCAAAATTATAATATACTTTTTCGGGTTTTTTCACAGGCTCTGTTTCTTCAACAGGTGCTTCAGTTGTTGTACTTTCTTCATTGGTAGTAGTAACATTTTCCGGGATAGCTGTAATAGTATCCGATTTTTCTTCAACAGTTTCAGAAACCGTCATAGAAATAATTGGTTCAGGATTGATATCGTCATCAATTGGAACATTTGTTATCTCTTGCTTTACATCTTCAATTAATGGTTCTAATTTCACGATTTTACGTGGTCTTTTTTCTTTCATTTCTTTTGGTTGAGCTCTCGCAATTTTTTGAGCCGGTTCAATACCTGCTTCATTTTTTTGCGATTGTACTTCTATAATTTTTAAAATAATATCCGGTTTGGCTAAACCTTTAGTATCTATTGAAAACGATTTAGCTATCTCTTTTAATTCAATTAAAGATTTAGCTGATAATTCAAGTGCTTGAAACATAAAGAAAATTAATAATGTTATGTGTTGGTTTTAAAATTAATTTTTTTTGATTGTTAGCTGCAAGAAGATGCAACCATTAAAACTGGTGTCAAAACTAATGATTTACTTCGATATAAAAAATTATTTAAAAAAATATTTTAAATAATAAATGCCAGATAAAAAATATTATTGCTCCTTTAATGAATAAAACCAATTTAGTAAAAGGTTTTTTTGATCCACGGTTAATTTAGCTTCTTTATGTATTATGGTGTAGGAGGTTAGTGGCATTTCGTTTTCGATTAGCATTTCGGCACACTCATCTAATTTATGGTTTTTTCTTTTTTTTGAATAAGTACCCCATTCAGAAAAGTTAAGATTTTGACTTCCTTCTTTGATATGATGTTTTATCCACCAAGATAAAGGTGCTATGTTTGTGTACCAAGGGTATACGGGTTGGTTTGAATGGCAATCGTAACAAGATGTTTTTAAAATAGTTGATATTTCTGGATTGGCAGAGGTAAGAGCAATAATATCTTTGGAACCATCTGTTGGTTTAGTGGTTTTATCAATTGTAAAAAACTGTATTACAATTAATAAAATCAAAAGCAATATCCCAACTTTTTTTATGGTTAATTTTTTAAACATCATTTTAAGTTTTGCTCATGAAATTAAATCAACCAATTAAAACGTAAAATGATTAACGCTTTTCTAAAAACTCGTTAAAATCATCGGTGGTTGTACTAAACGAAAAAATATCGCCAATTTGATAATAATTTGCTTTATCTACACAAAAATCATAAGCATATTTTGCGTAGGTTAATTTGTCTTCATCCATGCTAAATAGTGCGCATATTTCTTTTATTTGATTAGCTGATAAACAAGAATTTTTTGTAGCAACTTTTGCTGTACTCATTTTAGTATCTGAAAATGGCTTTGCTTCTACAGATTGTTTCATTTTATCAAAGTTTGCGGCTGACATAGCTGATTTACAACCTGCAACTGTGGCAACAGGTTCAACTTGTGTTTGATTAGATGAAGACGGTCTATTTATTTTTCTTGGTTCGTTATAAGTTGATGTTGAGCTGCTTGATACAGTTGTAGAAGTTGTGGTTTGTATATTTGAATTGTTATTGTTGTTTAAACCATTTACATTCATGTTTAAACCGGCTCCGCCTAAGTTTATATTAATTGAAACATCATTAGGGTTTTGATTAGAGTTATTAATTTGTGTTGTGGTTGTAGTTGAAGTATATGTGTTTGTGCCACCAATTTGAGTAGATGTATTGTAATTGTCTGTTACAGCATTTTCGCTGGTATGATAGGCTACAACTGGAACATTATTTGTGGTAGCTTCTTCAAGAGGTACTTGACCAAAATAACGAAGTTTTAATTGTTTTTTCATGTCGCGCTTTATTTTGGCGGTGTGTTCAAAACCTGGCTCTAAAGCCATGCTCTGCTTTAATTGCGGCAAAGTTTTGTCTTCAAATTCAATCCTTAAACTAATGTTTGGGGTTACATCTGTAACTTTAACATTACTTTCGGCTTTATCGTTTTGTCTGATACCATTTACAAAGGCGAAAAATTTGTCGCCATCTTCGGAAAAAATAACCAGATTTACTTTTTGGCTAAATGTTAGAAGGTTTATTAATAAAAAGCTTAAAAGAAAAATTAGTCGTGTTTTCATTTTTGATGGTTTATATAAATAATTTAAAAAATTAATTGTATTACAAAGACAAATTTAGAATAAAAAAAAATAAAATTCAATATAATTTATATGCCAATTTAAACGAATTTTTCTCCTTTTTTAACTTTCACATCGTTAACAAAGTTTCTGATTTGTTGCTCATCTTGTTTTTTGCAAATCATTAAAATGCCTTCGCTTTCTACAACAATATAATCCTGCAAACCTTGTAAAACTATAAGCTTTTCTTTTGGCACCTGAACAATACAGTTATTACAGTCATAAGTTATGATGTTTTTGCCAACCAAAGCGTTTTCATTATCATCTTTAGGGATTTGAGTATACAAGCTCCCCCATGTGCCTAAATCGCTCCAACCAAAAATACTTGCCCTAACATAAACATTTTTAGCTTTTTCCATAACACTAAAATCGATGGAAATATTTTTGCAAACATTATAAGCTCTGTTTATAAAATCTCTTTCTCCATTTGTATTATAAACATCCCAGCCTTCTTTAAATACATTTGCCAATTCCGGATCATGTTTTTCTAAAGCAGCAATGATGCTTTTGGTGCTCCATGCAAATATGCCGGAGTTCCATAAAAAGTCACCACTTTTTAGAAAAAAGCTGGCCATATCGCTATCTGGTTTCTCGGTAAATGTTTTTACTTTAAAAATTCGCTTGTCTTTTTCATCAAGATCACTTTCTATGTATTGAATGTAACCATAGCCGGTATCCGGGCGGGTAGGTTTTATACCTAAAGTAATTAAACAGTCTTCTTTTTCTGCCTTTTCAAAGCAAGATTTAATTGCTTTAACAAATGTATTTTCTTTTTTTATTAAATGATCGCTTGGTGCAACAACTGTTATAGCTTTTGGATCTTTTTTATGAATTTTGTAAGAAGCATAGGCAATACAAGGTGCGGTATTTCTTCTTGAAGGTTCAAGCAAAATATTTTCTTTAATGAGTTTAGGTAGCTGTTGCTTGACTAAGTCAAAATAAATGGAGTTGGTAACCACATAAATGTTATCGTTTTTGCAAACTTTAAGCATGCGGTTATATGTGTCCTGTAACAAGGTGCTGCCTGTGCCAAGTATATCTAAAAATTGTTTTGGGTGTTGGGTGGTGCTCATCGGCCAAAACCTTGTGCCCACTCCACCAGCCATTATTATTGCGTAATGATGATTCATAATTGCATTGCAAAAATATAAAATTAAGCTGGTTATATGGTTAAAAAGTTGTAATAACTTTTTTATTACAATAAAATAACTATCTTTGTGCCGTCTTAAAAATCCTCCCGCCATTATTGTTGGCATTGTACATTAACTGCGGGGTGTTTTTAGTAGTTAATGTATAAATTAAAACAATTAAAATGACGTTTCAAGAATTAGGTCTTAACGACGACCTGTTAAAAGCCGTTAACGATTTAGGATTTACAAATCCAACTCCCATTCAGCAACAAACTATACCTCAGTTAAGTAAATCTCTTAGCGATGTTGTGGCCCTTGCACAAACAGGAACAGGAAAAACGGCAGCGTTTGGACTGCCAATTTTAAATAATATTGATTTGGATAATAAAAAAGTGCAAGCACTTATTTTATCTCCAACGCGTGAGCTTTGTGTGCAAATCACTAACGATTTAAAAAATTACAGCAAATACATGCGTGGTTTTGGAATTACCTCCGTATATGGTGGCGCTAGTATTGAAAATCAAATCAAAGATATTAAACGTGGAGTACATGTTATTGTAGCAACTCCAGGAAGGTTAGTAGATTTAATTGAGCGAAGAGCAGTAAATCTTAACACAGTTAAAATTGTTGTTTTAGATGAAGCTGATGAAATGCTTCACATGGGATTTAAAGATAGTTTGGATGCTATTTTATCTGAAACTCCAGAAGAGAAATATACATGGTTGTTTAGCGCTACTATGCCAAGAGAGGTAGAACGCATTGCCAAAAATTACATGAGTACCCCGATTGAAATAACAACCGGCAAAAAAAATGAAGGCGCAGAAAATATAAAACATATATATTATGTTGTAAATCCTCGCGAACGTTATTTGGCGCTTAAACGTATTGCTGATTATTTCCCCGAAATTTTTGGAATTGTATTTTGTCGCACAAGAGCAGAAACTCAGGAAGTGGCAGAGTCTCTTATTAAAGACGGTTATAGTGCAGATGCTTTGCATGGAGATCTTTCTCAAGCACAAAGAGACTTTGTAATGAAACGTTTTAGAAATCGTACTTTGCAAATGCTTGTAGCAACAGATGTAGCAGCTCGTGGAATAGATGTTGATAGTGTAACGCACGTTATTAATTACAATTTACCTGAGGATGTAGAAAATTATACACATCGTACAGGTCGTACAGGTCGTGCTGGTAAAAGCGGAATTGCCATGGCAATTGTTTCACCTAAAGAAGCAGGTAAGATAAAAGATATTGAGCGCATTCTTAAAAATAAATTTGAAAAAATGAATGTGCCTACCGGTGTTGATGTTTGTGAAAAGCAATTGTTTCATTTGGTACATAAACTACATGATGTTGAAGTAAAGGATGAAGAAATTGAAAAATTTCTCCCAAAAATTTACGAGGAATTAAAAGATTTGAGTAAGGAGGAAATCATTAAACGCCTTATTAGCGAAGAGTTTAATCGTTTTTATAATTATTATCAAAATGCACCTGATTTAAATTTAGGTAAAGATGGAAAAGGATCTGTTGACGGAGCTTTTGGTAACGGACGTACTACACGCTTCTTTATAAATATGGGTAATTTAGATGGATTTAATCCTAACAGCATAAAAGACTTTTTATGCGACCTGGTTAAAATTCATAACCGAATGGTTTTTAATGTTGACGTAAAAAATAGTTTTTCATTTTTTGAAACAGAAAGCAAATTCGTTGATAATTTCTTAGCAATTAATTCGCAAGATGTTGAGTTTAATGGCAGAAAAGTATCCTTAGAAATTAGCCATCGTAAAATGCGCGATGGAGGAGGAAGCAGAGAAGGCGGAAATAGGGATGGAGAAAAACGAAGTGGTGGATACAACAGAAGCGGCGGAGGTTATAAAGGAGGTGAGAAGCGTGATGGTGGTTTTAAACGTCCGAGAAGTTCATCTTCATTTGGCGGAAGTTCAGAGAAGCGTTCTTTTAACAGAAGTAGCGATTCCGGCAGTGGAAGCGGAGAAAGAAAGAGATCATTTGGAAAGAGTAAATTCAGAGATTAATACATTTAAAATTTTTTTAAGTTATGCCTATAATTTCTAAAAAAGCAACCGTTATGCCAGCATCACCAATTCGTAAGTTGGTGCCATTTGCAGAAGCAGCGAAAAAGAAAGGTGTAAAAATTTACCATTTAAATATTGGTCAGCCAGATATTGAAACACCATCGACTTTTTTAAATGCGGTTAAAAATGCCGAAATAAATGTTTTAGAATACAGTCACAGCGCAGGAAATGAAAGTTATCGAAAAAAACTATGTAATTATTATAAAGAATATAATATTGACGTTGACCATAACGATATACTAATCACTTGCGGAGGTAGCGAAGCAATTGAAATTGCAATGCTTACTTGTTTTAATCCAGGCGATGAAATTATTATTCCGGAACCGTTTTATGCAAATTATAATGGCTTTAGTTGTGCTGCCGATGTTGTTGTTAAGCCGGTTAGAAGTTATATTGATAATGGTTTTGCCCTTCCTGAGATTTCAGAATTTGAAAAACTAATTACTCCAAAAACAAAAGGAATAATGATTTGTAATCCTGGAAACCCTACGGGATATTTATATACTAAATCGGAATTAGAAGCATTGCGTGATTTAGTAAAAAAGCACGACTTATTTTTATTAAGTGATGAGGTTTATCGCGAATTCTGTTATGATAACAAAGAATATATCAGTGTTATGCACCTTGATGGTATTGAAAATAATGTTGTTTTATTAGATTCAATAAGTAAACGTTATAGTGCTTGTGGCGCAAGAATTGGAGCTATGATTACAAAAAACAAAGATGCAATGTCAGCCGCTTTAAAATTTGCACAAGCACGTTTAAGTCCACCAAGTTATGGTCAAATCGGCGCAGAAGCAGCGTTAGATACACCAAAAAGTTATTTTACTGAAGTAAAAACAGAATATATTGCAAGACGAGATTTTGTTATCGATTCTCTAAATAAAATAAATGGTGTTTTTTGCCCTAAACCAAGCGGCGCTTTTTATTGTATAGCAGAATTACCAATAGATAATGCAGATAAATTCTGTCAGTGGCTATTAGAAGATTTTAATTTTAATTCCGAGACAGTTATGCTTGCGCCTGCAACAGGTTTTTATTCAACACCAGGTGCGGGTAATAATGAGGTTAGAATTGCTTATGTATTAAAGATTGAAGATCTTAAAAAAGCTATGAATTGTTTGGAACAAGCGTTAAATGTTTATCCCGGAAAAACAACCTAGCTGTTTAATGAAAAAATTAATTTTAAATAGCGGTTTAGTTTTTGTTATTTCAATTATTGTTTTTTCATGCAATGAGAAAAATGATTTTAATGTAGCTGAAAAAACAAAAAAAGATACGTTGCTTCAACAACCAAAACTTAAGATTCTTGACTTTAATTCAATAAACAATAATCCCGGAATAATAGGTGTTTATTTTGTCCCTGAAATGCTTACGTTGTGTAAAACCGACTCTGCACCTATGCGTAAAGTATCTTCCAGAATTTCAAAAGCTTTTAAAATTCTGGAAAAGGATTTAAATTTAACGAATGCAGTTTCAAATGGTATGCCCGGCATGTTAACATATAATAATGATACTTCTAATTTTATTTTTGAATGCGTTTTACCAATAAAAGAAATTCCTAAAAAGCAGCCAACACAGTCTAAAATTGTTATTTTGGAAGCCACACCAATGTTGATTTTTAATTTTTATGGTCCTTACCAACATTTGTTTTCCGCTTACGACAAAATTAGAAAATATTTGACGGCAACTAAATTAATGCAAACCGGACCAATGCGTGAATTTTATCTTACTGACCCTTCTTTTGAAAAAGATGAGGCAAAATGGCAAACCAGAATTATGGTCCCTGTTGTTCAAGCCAAATAATTTTATTTCTCTTTTTTTAACCTTTTTATTTAGTTGTTTTTCGCATTTTTAAAGACCTATTTTACGCCACTTTATTAATGAAAAATTACCTGGTTAAACAATTATTAAATTCTGTTTTTTATCCTTTGCTCTTTATGTTTATTGCTTGGGTAGTTTTTATAATTGAACGGTTAAATGAATTTAATTTTTCGGCTTATGGAATTTTGCCAAGAAAATTATCGGGAATCACTGGAATTATAACTTCTGTTTTTATTCATGGCGATATTCAACATGTTTTTTCAAACACCTTACCTATTTTAGTTTTAGGTACTATGCTATTTTATTTTTATAAAAAAATCGCAAAGGCCACATTTATTTGGATATGGTTAGTTAGTGGCGTTTGGTTATGGATTGGAGGCAGAAACAGTGATGTAAATTTAATATATCATATAGGAGCAAGTACTTTAATTTATGGCTTGGCAACCTTTTTATTTTTTAGTGGGGTGTTTCGGAAGCATCTCAGATTAATGGTTGTGTCAGCTTTGGTTGTGTTTCTGTATGGCAGTATTATGTGGGGAATTTTTCCTTTGAAATCTGAAATAAGTTGGGAGGGGCATTTATTTGGTGCATTGGCCGGAGTTTTAGTGGCTTATAATTATCGAAAAGAAGGTCCTCAGCGCCAAGTTTATTATTGGGGAGAAGAGGAGGAGGATAATGAAGAAATTGATAAACTGTCAGAAAATTTTGATGAAGATTTGATGGATGAAGTTCAGGAATTAAAAAAGGATAACGAGATCAGAATTAATTTTATTTATAAAGAGAAAAATCAAGAAACGAAATAAGAACTTTTTAATTTCTGATTATTTAAACTTCTAATTTTTTAAACGCTTTTGGCAATAATTCAACGATATCATTAATTAAAGCGCTTTCCATGCTTTTTTTCTTAACGTAAATATCTGCCGCATAGCCATGAATAAATGTACCAATTAATGCTGCTTGAGGCGCAGAATAACCTCTGCTTAATAAACCCAATATTATTCCGGTTAATGCATCTCCGCTTCCTCCTTTTGCTAATGACGGATTTCCACTCGAATTAAAATAAACATTACCATCAGGAAACGCAATTGCGGAATGAGCACCTTTTAATATAACAATACACGCGTATTTTAAACTGAAATTTTTGAGTGATTTTAGTTTTTCAACATCATTTTCATGTTGTTCTGTTAATCGTTCAAATTCTTTTGGATGTGGAGTTAAAATAGTTTCAGGTGGTAAAAAATCTAACCAGGTTTTATTGTCTGACAATATGTTTAATCCATCGGCATCAATAATTAATTTGCCGGTATAATATTGTAATATTTTTTTTAATGCAATTTGAGTTTCATTTTCGTTGCCAACACCTGGCCCAAAGCCAATTGCAGAATATTTTTCAGGATTAATTACTTCAGAAATAAAATCAGTGTTGCTATCAGAAATAGTCATTGCCTCAGGTAAGTGATTGATTAATGCGTTAACTGTGTTTTTGTTTGAATGAACTGTTAACAAACCTGCTCCACTTCTTAAACAGGCCTTTGCGCTTATTATGGCTGCACCGCTTTTACCTTTACTTCCGGCCATCAATAAGGCGTGTCCGTAGTTTCCTTTGTGCGAAAATTTAGGTCTTGATTTAAGTAAGGAAGAAACATCTTGTTTGGTTATATAATAATAATTTGAAGAATGTTTATTTATTGCTTCTTCATTTAATCCAATACTAAGTATTTCAAATTCCGGAACATATTTTTGATTTTGTGGAAGTAGAAATGCCAATTTTGGGAACTGAAACGTTAAGGTTAATGTTGAGCAAATTATGCTATCATTTTCAATTGAAGTTTTGTCAATAAATAAACCACTTGGTACGTCTATGCTTATTACTTTTGTAAAATTTGAATTAATAAATAAAACAACATCTTTTAGTAAGCCGGTTATAGCTTTGTTTATGCCTGTGCCTATTAATGCATCTATAGTTATGAAATTAGTAGTGGTAATTTTTTCTTTTAAGTCTGATAAATAATTTATTTCTGATACATTAGTTGAATAAACAGATTTAAGTTTATTGTAGTTTTCTTCTGCATCTTTACTAAATGTATTGGTGTAATTAATAACATAGGCATGACACAAAAATCCTCGTTCCAAAAGTAAGCGTGCAATAGCCAAACCATCCCCCCCGTTATTTCCTTTGCCGCAAAAAATAATTATTTTGTCTTCAGGATTTATTAATTTAATAATGCGCTTAACACAAGCCAATGATGCACGCTCCATTAAATCAATTGAGTTTATGGGTTCGTTTAATATAGTGTCTTCATCAATTTGTTTTAATTGCTCTGCTGAAAAAATCTTCATTGTATAATTAATTAACTTTTAAATTAACTGCAGTTACAATTTTTATCGCATTTATTCTTTTTGCCGGGTTTAAAAAATTTAAATCCTAAAAAAGCAATTGATAAAATAACTAGGCTGTATATTATGATTTGTTGCATTATATTTTAAAGTTAGGCCTAATTTTTTAAAATAGGTAAAACTATGACAGATGACGCATCTGCTTGATGAAAAATTTTTATTTCGCTCGAAATAAAATCTGAATCATTGCATTTATAAATGTCTACAAATTGTTGAGGATTTCTGTCAAATAATGGAAACCAACTGCTCTGAATTTGTATCATAAGTTTATGCCCTTTTTTAAATGTGTGCGCAATATCAGGCAATTCAAATTTTACAGTTTCAATTTTTTCAGGAGTAAAGGCTTCTGGTTTTTCAAAGCTATTCCTGAATTTACCACGCATAATTTCTCCCCTAACCAACATTTGATAACCGCTCATTTCGGTATCGTATAGTTGATTTTTACAGCAATAGCTCGAATCGTAAGTAAAATCATCAGGAAATACATCAATAATTTTCACAACAAAATCAGCATCGCTTGTTGAGAGACTTACTTTTAAATCAGCAGTTACGGTGCCTCCAACTTTTATGTCATTGGTAAGTAAATCTGTTTCAAACACCAAGACATCGGTTCTTCTTGCTGCAAATCTTTGATCATCACTCATATATTCTCTTGTTCGGTTTAAATGCACATCTTCAGTATAGGGCACAGGTTTGTTTGGGTCGCTTATGTATTTTGAACATGATTTAGCTTGTGCAGGTTTTTCAAACGATAATTTTTGATTTTGATTTAAATAGATTGCTTTGCTCTCGTAATTTTTAGGCGGCCAGTTTTCAAAAAAGTTCCACTTGTTTTCACCGGAAAAAAACACGCTTGCTTCGGCAATATTTTTATCAGTTCCTTTGTTATTAAGATAAAAATCAAAAAATGGAACTTCAATATTTTGTTGGTAAAAATCAGAGGTGTTACTGCCAAATCTTACATTTCCTAAATGGTTACCGTTACCCCTATGCCAGCCACCATGAAACCAAGGACCCATTACAAGTTTGTTAGTTGTATTAACGGATTGTTTTTCGATGGCTTTATATAAATTCCATGCGCCATAACAATCTTCTGCGTCAAATGTGCCGCCAACAGTTAATATGGCAGGTTTAATGTTATTGCAATATTTTCGTGCATTTCTTTCTTTCCACCAATTGTCAAGGTTTGGATGGTTCATTAAATCGTTCCAAAAAATAATACTGTCTCCTAAATACTTTTTGTAATTTTTTAATGCGCCCTGCTTTAAATAAAAATTGTAATTATCTTTTTCAGGAAAATCAAATCCTTTTTCATGATTAGTTGTTGGTTTTGGGCGTGGCTTTCCAAATGAGTAATAAAAACTAAAACCATCCATTAAAGCAAATGCACCATTATGATGGAAGTCGTCTCCCATAAACCAATCGGTTACCGGCGCTTGCGGACTAACTGCTTTTAAAGCAGGATGATTACTTAGTGCCGCCATAGTGCTATAAAAGCCAGGGTACGAAATTCCAAAAACACCAAAATTTCCATTGTTATTAGGAATGTTTTTAATCAGCCAATCTATAGCATCATAAGTGTCGCTTGCTTCATCTGTTTCATTATTTTTTTTGTTTTCTTTAAAAGGTCTAACATCAACAAATTCGCCTTCGCTCATGTATTTGCCGCGAACATCTTGCATTACTATAATATAATTTTTTTTAATGTAGTTTATCCAGTGTGTTTTATATAATCTGGTAGAAAATAAATCTTTTCCGTAAGGCGAGCACGAATAGGGCGTTCGCATCATTAGAAATGGGTGTTTTTCTGAATAGTTTTTTGGCGCATAAATACAGGTATACAGTTTTATACCGTCACGCATTTTTATGTAGGTTTCTGTTTTAGTGTAATTGTTCGATATCCAGGCGCTGTCAATTACCTGACTATTTATTGCGCCAAGAGTTGCTAAAAATAAAATTAAATAAAGCTTTTTCATTTAGTTAAATTATATAATTTATAAACTTAAAACAATTATAAATTGATTAACAACTTATAGTTTAAAACATTGGGCAAAGCGTTTTTAAAAACAAGCGGCTTTCTATTACTTTTAAAAGATAATGAGTACCGAAAAACGGAATAAATTCAGGGAAAAAACTGCAACCGAAAATAGTGTTGAAGAATTAAATAATCAAGCTATTGAAGATTATGAGCCTGTAAAGGAAAAAATTAAATCGGAAGAAAAGAAAGTTAAAACTAAGTCGGGCGAAAAATCTAATGTTGTAAAAGAGAAACCGGATTCAAAAAAAACACAGGAGCAAAAATTAAGCATTAAAGAGCGTTATGAAAAAATAAAATTAATTTATAACGATGAGCGCAGTCAAAAAATAATTGGTTTATTTCTAATTATGTTTTCCGGCTATTTTGCTATTGCGTTTACATCTTATTTTTATACCTGGGACGTCGATAATACAGCTGTAATTGGAGATTATCATGAGTTATTTTTACCCGAAACAATTGTAAAAAACTGGTTGGGTAAAGTAGGTGCAATTGTTTCTTACTTTTTTATGTATAAAGGCTTTGGAGTTTCATCATACATTATTGTACCTGTTTTATTTTTGTTTGGTTTACAAAAACTTATACAAAAAAAATTAATTAATGTAAGCTCATTTAACGCTAAGTGGTTGTTCATATTAGTATGGAGTTCGTTATTACTTGATTATTTTTTGCATGATACCTTACCAAATTTAAACGCATATGGTTTATTTATTAATGAGCAAATATCAGGTTTTGTTGGCAGTGCCGGTTTACTTGCTTTATTAGTTTTTTCATTATTAATATTTTTGGTGTTAGTATTTAATTTTTCATTTAAACTACCTGTAAAACCTATTATTGAAGCTGATGAACAAATTGAGGATGAAATTGACAGCGAAATTAAAACAGAACCAAAATCATTTAATAATTCTTTTAATGAAATAAAGGAAAACAGAATTTCGCCTGAGGAAGAAGCTGAATTATTGAATTTTGAAGTCATTACTAAATCTGAAGTTGAAAAAGTTGAGGACACAAAATTTGAGGTAATAAGTAATTTGGCAGAAGTGCCAGATGAACTGTTGCATGTAGACAATAAAATAGAATTATCGGGTGCAATAGAAACTAAGGAGGAGACAATAAAAAAAGATGAGCCCGAATTTGAAATTGGAAAAACAGTTGAAGAGCCTGTTATTTTGGAGGAAGAAAATAAGGCAGCAAAATTAGTTGAGGAATTTGGTGAATACGATCCAACATTAGACTTGGGTTCATACCAGTTTCCGGGTTTTGAATTGCTTAACGATTATGGTAATACAGCCAGTAAAGTAAATCAGGAAGAATTAATTGCCAATAAAAACAGAATATTAAGCACACTCAAAAATTATGGCATTGAAATAGATAAAATAACTGCTACAGTTGGTCCAACGGTTACTTTATATGAAATTGTTCCGGCAGCGGGTGTTCGTATAAGTAAAATAAAAAATTTGGAGGATGATATTGCTTTAAGTTTGGCTGCTTTGGGCATTAGGATTATTGCTCCAATTCCCGGAAAAGGAACTATTGGTATTGAGGTTCCTAATTTAAATCCGGAAATGGTACCAATGCGTAATATTTTGTCTTCAGAAAAATTTAATAATTCTCAGTTTGAATTACCTATTGCCTTAGGTAAAACTATTAGTAACGAAATTTTTATTGCTGACCTGGCAAAAATGCCACATTTGTTAATGGCGGGTGCTACCGGTCAAGGGAAATCGGTAGGTTTAAATGCAGTTTTGGTTTCATTGCTTTATAAAAAGCATCCTTCGCAGGTTAAGTTTGTATTAGTTGATCCTAAAAAAGTAGAGTTAACCTTGTTTAATAAAATTGAACGTCATTTTTTAGCTAAGTTACCTAATTCTGAAGATGCAATAATTACAGATAACACTAAGGTTATTCATACCTTAAATTCTCTGTGTATAGAAATGGATAACCGTTATGCTTTATTGCAGGATGCTCAGGTGCGCAACATTAAAGAATACAATCATAAATTTGTAAATCGTAAATTAAACCCAAACGACGGTCATAAATTTTTACCTTATATTGTTTTGGTGGTAGATGAATTTGCCGACTTAATTATGACAGCCGGTAAAGAGGTGGAAACGCCAATTGCGCGTCTGGCGCAGCTAGCAAGAGCAATTGGTATTCATTTAATTATTGCAACACAAAGGCCATCGGTAAACATTATAACAGGTACCATTAAAGCTAATTTCCCGGCAAGAATTGCCTTTAGGGTTACCAGCAAAATAGACAGCCGCACAATTTTAGATTCTGGTGGAGCAGATCAGTTGATTGGACGAGGCGATATGTTGTTAAGTACAGGTAACGATCTTATCCGCATTCAATGTGCATTTGTGGATACACCTGAAGTTGAGAAAATAACTGAATTTATAGGTAATCAGCGAGCTTATCCAAGTGCATTTTTATTACCTGAATACGTTGGTGAAGATGGAGGGGATGGTGCAGGCGAAGTTGATTTAAGCGAACGCGATAAAATGTTTGACGATGCCGCTAAATTAGTGGTACAGTTTCAACAAGGTAGTGCTTCCTTTTTACAACGAAAATTAAAATTAGGGTATAATCGGGCAGGACGAATTGTTGATCAGCTTGAGGCCGCGGGAATTATTGGAGGGTTTGAAGGCAGCAAGGCTCGCGATGTGTTGATTAAAGACATGACTCATTTAGAAGAAATTTTACAAAAATTAAGAAACCGATAAGTGTAATTAAACTTTTTAGCGTTTATGCTATCTTATTTGGTATTAAATTTGCAACCCAAATGTTATGAAAAAAATAGTTAGTTTATTATTTGTTTGCCTTTCAATTTTAATGAAAGCTCAAGATCAAGACCCAAAGGCAAAAGCCATTTTAGATGATTTAAGTAAAACAACCAAGGCATATAAAACAATTACAGCCGATTACACCCTTTCGTTTTTAAATAAGGAAAAAAAGGTAGTTGAAAAGCAAACCGGCAAGGTTCAAATTAAAGGAAATAAGTTTAAACTTGAAATTCCTGGGAATACGATTGTGTGCGACGGAAAAACCTTATGGAATTTTAATAAAGACGCTAAAGAAGTAACTATTAAAAATTTTGAAGCAGAAAATGACGACCAATTAAATCCGAGTAAAATATTTACACTGTATGAAACTGGTTATAAATTCAAATATGATAAAGAAGAAAAAATTGGTGTTGCAGCTTGTCATGTTATAGATTTATATCCCTCTGTAAAACCTGAAAAGAAAAAATTTCATACAGTAAAAATTTATGTTGACAAAGCAAAAAAACAAGTGGCTAAATTAGTAATGATTATGAAAGACGGAGGGCAAAACGTGTATGATATTAAAAGCTTAAAATCAAATCTTGAAATTTTAGATCCTGTATTTGTTTTTGACACTAAAGGTTTTAAGGCAGATCAGATAATTGATGAGCGCTAGTAGATGATTTGATTTTTCACTGTTTACTTATTACTTTCATAACTCTCAATAATTGCTTTTACTAGTTTGTGCCTGATAACGTCAGTATTATCTAATTCAATTATACTTATTGCTTCAATTTTTTTCAAATAGCGTATTGCCTGAACCAATCCGCTTGGTTGTTTGCTTGGTAAATCAATTTGTGTAATGTCTCCAGTAATAATAAATTTTGCATTTGCACCCATTCGGGTTAAAAACATTTTCATTTGGCTTTCGGTAGTGTTTTGAGCCTCATCTAAAATCACAAACGCATTATCTAAAGTACGTCCTCTCATAAATGCAAGTGGAGCAATTTGAATAATTCTGTTTTCGATGTATTGATTTAGTTTGTCGTTAGGAATCATGTCAATTAAAGCATCGTATAGTGGTTGCATATATGGGTCTAATTTTTCTTTCAAATCTCCCGGTAAAAAACCCAAATTTTCTCCCGCTTCAACTGCTGGTCTGGTTAATATAATTCGTTTTACTTCTTTGTTTTTCAAGGCTCTAACTGCTAGGGCAACGGCGGTATAGGTTTTACCCGTTCCGGCAGGGCCTATTGCAAAGAGCATATCGTTTTTGGCGATTGCACTCACCATTTTTCGTTGATTCTCTGTTTTGGCTTTTATGATTAATCCATTGTTCCCAAATACAATTATATCTGTACTTGCAATTTCTTCTTTGTTATCTAAAATATTATCGCCTGTTTGACCTAACAAACGTTCAATAACAATATCGGTTAAAATGCCGGTTTTATGATAATGATCAACTAGCATTTCAAGTTTTTTTTCAAAGCGGGTAATTTCGTTACTATCTCCAATTGCTTTTAGTGAATAACCCCTTGCAATTAATTTAAGTTTTGGGAAATATTTTTTGATAATTGTTAGTTTAACGTCATTTACACCATAAATCTCTACAGGCTCAACGCTTTCGAGGGTAATTATTTTTTCGTTCATAGTAGGTCTTCCGTTTTTCAGGTAATATTGTTTATAAACCTGTTAATCTCTCGTCAAGTTTAAAAAAATTAGCCCTTTAAATATTAATTACTTTTGAACAATGAATATGGTAACATTAACAACTGATTTGGGTTATCGCGACCCATACTTAGCAATTGTTAAGGTAAAATTAATTACTCAGTTGCCGGAAGTAAAAATAATAGATTTAAGTGCTGATATTAAGGATAATAATATTTCTGATACTGCATTCATTTTAAAAAACGCTCTTGCCTATTTCCCGTCTGGAACAGTTCATTTGGTAGGTGTAAAATTTATTTCAGACACGAATAATTTACACAAAACAAATAATATTGATAACACACGATATTTAATTGCAAAGTATAAGGAACAATATATTGTTTGCCCTGATAATGGTCTGTTTACATTAATTGACGCTGGGTTTAATGAGCCGGTTTATCAGTTATACTATAGCGAAAATGACAAGCATCATTTTTTTCTTAAGGATATTTTTGTGGATGCTGCAATTCATTTAATAACAAAAAAAAGTATTGAAGACATTGCAATACCAACAAATGACTATTACAAGGCCTACCAATTTGAAAGTTATGTTGATGGAAATATATTAAGAGGCAAGGGTATTTACGTGGATGATTTTGGGAACATTATCACAAACATTACCGAAAAGTATTTTAACGAAATTAGAAGGAACAGAGGTTTTACTATTTCCTTACCTGGAAAACGTATTAAGGAAATTGTGAATACATATGATGAGGTAAAACAGGGCCAGCCATTAGTTTTATTTAACTCCTTTGGTTATTTGGAAGTTGCTGTAAATGGAAAAAGTGCATTAAGCATGCTTTGTCCCAGAGATATTGGTACTAAATTTGAGTTTAATTTAATTATAGAATTTAATGATTAAGCGTATAGTAAAAATGAGTTTTAAACCCGAGAATTGCGAGGCTTTTAAAACTATTTTTGAAACTAATTGGAAAAAAATAAAAGGTTTTGAAGGATGTTCGCATGTGGAGTTATTACAAGATAAAAATAATCCGGAGATTTTTTTTACATATAGTATTTGGGAGAGTGAAACCTGCTTGAACAACTACAGAAACTCAGATTTATTTAAAAATGTTTGGTCGGCTACCAAACAATTGTTTAATCAAAAACCTGAAGCATGGTCAGTTGACCAATTGCTGTATTAAATAAAATTACTGATATAGTTTTTCCATGGCAATTTTAAACCAAGAAGTGAATTTCTCTGGTTGGGTTTTAATTTCTTCTCTTATTTTGTCTGGGTGTTGCCAAATATAATCTTCAACTTCGTCTTTATTTATATGAGGCTCTTCAGAACAATTTCCAAAATAAACATAATCGTATTCGTGTTCGGTTAAGCTATTGTCAAAAACAGTTTTATAAATGAAATGAGTTTTATAATTAAGAGCGCAGTTTAATCCCATTTCTTCTATCAGCCTTCTGTTGGCGGCATCTAGTGTATCTTCATTTGGTCGGGGATGTGAACAACATGAGTTTGTCCATAAACCTGCGCTATGATATTTAGATAAAGCCCGTTGTTGCAACAATAATTCACCCTTACTATTAAAAATGAAAACTGAAAATGCGCGATGCAGAAGGCCTTTTTCGTGAGCCTCTAATTTTTCCATTGTGCCAATGGGCTTGTCCGATTCATCAACTAAAATAACTTCTTCAATCATGTTTTTAGGCTTAACGTAATTTTTAAAAACACAAGGTAAACAATATAATTAAACAATAGTTTAATGGAGAGAAAATCTAAAAATCTTTAATCTTTTTTGTTGATTTACGCGCTTTCCCGTAAATATAGAATCTCATATTTTTCAAAATAAATCACTATATTTGCACGAATTTTAACACCTAAAGTTCAATTCTATGGCTACCCGCAATAGTAGTAATCAAAAATTTGTGAATGAAGGCTTAACATACGATGATGTATTGTTAGTTCCTGATTATTCTGAAGTTTTACCTCGCGATGTAAACATTAGCTCATTGTTTACAAAAAATATAAAATTAAACACACCTATTGTATCTGCTGCTATGGATACAGTTACCGAATACAAATTAGCAATTGCAATTGCCCAAGAAGGCGGCATTGGGGTATTACATAAAAACATGAGTATAGATGAACAGGCAGCTCAGGTAAGAAAAGTAAAGAGAAGCGAGAGTGGCATGATACTAGATCCGGTTGTTATGCACAATAATGCAACAATTGGCGATGCGTTAAAAATAATGGCTGAAAATAAAATTGGCGGTATACCTGTGGTTGATTCGAGCAATAAACTATTGGGCATTGTTACCAACCGTGATTTACGTTTTGAGAAAGACGCAAAAAAGCCAGTTGTTAACGTAATGACTAAATTCCCAAAAGTTATAACAGCATTAAAGGGAATTAATTTAAAACAGGCAGAAGAAATACTTCAAGAACACAAAATTGAAAAACTACCAATTCTTGATAAGTCTAATAAGCTGGTAGGTTTAATAACTTATAAAGATATTATTAAAATAAAAGTACGCCCTAATGCGTGTAAAGATGATATGGGTAGATTACGTGTTGCGGCAGCGGTTGGAGTAACTTCAGACACCTTGCAACGTGTAGATGCTTTGGTTGAAGCCGGAGTTGATGCAATTATTATTGATACAGCACATGGTCATAGTAAAGGCGTAATAGAAAAATTAAAAGAAGTAAAAAAGAAGCATAAAAATTTACAAGTTGTAGTTGGTAATATAGCCACCGGTAAAGCGGCTTTAGCATTAGTAAAAGCAGGAGCAGATGCCGTAAAGGTGGGAATTGGTCCTGGTTCTATTTGCACTACACGAGTTATAGCTGGTGTAGGAGTACCTCAATTAACCGCTGTTTTAGATGTAGCATTAGCATTAAAAGGCACAGGCGTTCCTTTAATTGCAGATGGCGGTGTTAGGTTTACAGGCGATGTTGTAAAGGCTTTAGCGGCGGGTGCAGGCACAGTAATGATGGGTGGCATGTTTGCCGGAACAGAAGAGAGTCCTGGCGAGACAATTATTTTTGAAGGTAGAAAATTTAAATCTTACCGCGGCATGGGTTCTTTAGAAGCTATGCAAAAAGGCAGTAAAGACCGTTATTTCCAGGAAGAAGAAGATGATATTAAAAAATTAGTTCCTGAAGGAATTAGTGGCAGAGTGCCTTACAAAGGAACTTTGACTGAAATAATGTATCAAATTATTGGCGGCCTTAGAGCCGGGATGGGTTACTGCGGTGCCAAAAATTTGAAAGAACTACAGCTGGCAAAATTTATAAGAATTACTGCAGCAGGCGTAAAAGAAAGTCATCCGCATGATGTTGTTGTAACGCGCGAGGCACCAAATTATAGCAGGTAGAAATTAATTTCAGTAACTTAACTTTAATCTTTAGCAAAAAATGATTTTACCAATTGTTGTATACGGAGATCCGGTCTTAAGAAAAATAGGGGAGGAAATTAATTCAAACTACGAACGTTTAGATGAATTAGTTAAAAACATGTTCGAAACCATGTATCAGGCTAGTGGTGTTGGATTAGCTGCACCCCAAATTGGAAAAGCAATTAGATTATTTGTAATAGATACAAGCCCTTTTGCCGAAAGTGACGACGACGAAGAGGATGATGAATTTACACCTGCTCAAAAAAAAGAATTGATCGCGTTTAAAAAAGTTTTTATTAATGCCAGAATTTTAAACGAGGAAGGTGTTGAATGGAAATTTAGTGAAGGTTGTTTAAGTATTCCAAAAATAAGAGAAGATGTTTTACGTAAACCAAAAATTGAAATTGAATATTTTGATGAAAATTTTGTTAAATATAGAGAAACTTATGATGGTATAATTGCAAGGGTAATTCAGCACGAATATGACCATATTGAAGGAAAACTATTTACTGATATAATTAATCCCTTTAAACGAAAATTAATATCAGGGAAATTAAGCGATATATCAAAGGGTAAAATAACAGCTGATTATAAAATTAGGGTTTATAAAGCAAAAAAATAATTAAATATTATCATGAAAAGTTTAGTCATTAAATTTTGCATATTATTTTTAATTACGTCGTGTTCTTCTTCTCAAGATGAAAAATCGTTCCAGGTAAATAAGGACGATTCAATTAATAAAAAAAAGACTTCTGATTCTGCAGTTGTTGCTAATAAATTATATCTGTACGACTGTGCTAAACTATTGCGTGAAGCTAAAAAAATGGATAGCGTTTTACTAACCGAAATGGAAGTTAAAACCGAAATCGCCAATAAAGCCATAAAAGCGTTTACCGACTTTGCCTATTATTGTGGTAGTGATAGTGTGTGCCCTATTTATCTTATTAAAACTGCACAGGTGGCGGTATCAGTAAATAATATTCCTCAAGCTAAACTGGTACTCGAAAAATGTATTTCAGAACATAATTTATCCATACATCTTCCAGCAGCGTTGTTCTTATTAGCTCAACTATATGATGAATCAACTTATCTGAATAATGAAAATGAAGCAAAAAAAATTTACGAAACAATTATTAAAGATTTTCCAACTAGCGATTGGGCTAAAAGTTCTAGAGGGGCTTTAAAATTCATAGGAAAATCTGATGAACAAATTTTACAAGAACTAAAAACTAAAAGATAGATTACAAAAACTTTTCAAAATAATTTTATATAAAGTGCTAAAAGAAAATAATCTTCCTAAGCAGCTGCTTTTAATCGGAATTTCTGGGGCAATCTCAGTTTCGCTTGGCGCTCTTGGCGCGCATGGTTTAAAAAATAAACTACAAACAGGTTTAATTTCACCAGATCAGTTAAATGGCTTTGATACCGCTGTAAAATATCAAGTTTATCATACTCTTGCTATGCTAGGAGTAGCCATTTTAAAATTAAATTTCAGTAATAAATATTTAAACTGGGCTTATAATTTGTTTTTTTACGGCGTAATTTTATTTAGCGGCTCTCTTTATTTTTTATGTACCAGAAATTTATTTGGAGCTGATTGGTTAAAATTTTTAGGACCTGTAACACCTATTGGTGGCATGTTATTTGTATTAGGATGGATATGTTTATCTATTTCGGCAATTAAAAAATAATTCAATTCTAAAAGTATTAATTAGCATATTTACATTTAAAAATCAGCATATGAAAAACTTACTTATTTACGGCGGTGTTATCTTATTAGGTTTAACTTCTTGTAAAACAAAATCAAAAACTACAACAACTGTAAACGAAACAAAAAAAGATCAGGTTTCAGTACCTGAATCAACACCAAAATCAGATACTCAGCCAATTGTTTACAACGAGGTAACAGATAAATCATGTGCTGTTGAGGTTGCTTTTGGGAGTTATGCATCAGGAATTGACGGCGCTGCGTTTGATAAGGTAATGGCCTTAATAAATGAAAATAAAGTTGCTCATACATCTAAAATAATTGGTCGAGAAGGAGAGAGAAGACTTTGTTTACCTTTAACAGAATTAAATGCATCTCAAAAAAACGATTTTATTGAGCGGTTGAAAAAAATTGCAGCGACAGGACAATTAGTCTCAGTATCAATTAGATAAAATGGCTTTTAGTTGCTATTAATTGTGGAAAAACGGTTTTATTAAGGCCGTTTTTTTTTTTAACTTTACCAACGTAATAAAATATAAATCACAAAATGAACGAAATAGGTTTAAGAGCAGACGGTGCTTCAGTTGCACAAATTGGCCTTTCAAATGTTGAAATGGCTTATTGGAATCTACACCCAAGCGAATTGGTTGAAGAAACCATTTTAAGAGGTGAGGGCGTTTTAACAGATGTTGGTGCCTTGGCAATTGATACCGGCGAATTTACCGGCCGCTCGCCAAAAGACAAGTTTGTTGTTATTGATGAAAACACAAAAGACAGTGTTTGGTGGGGAGATGTAAACAACAGATTTGAAGCCGATAAATTTGAAATATTGCATAATAGAATGCTTGCATATTTAGGTGGTAAAGAAATTTGGGTGCGTGATTCATACGCCTGTGCCGACCCTAAATACAGAATTAATATTCGTGTTGTAAATGAGTTCCCGTGGAGTAATTTATTTGCAAATAATTTATTTTTGCGACCAACTACCGATGAAATAAAATCGTTTAAGCACGAGTGGTTAATTATTAATGCACCGGGTTATAAAGCAGATCCTCAAATTGATGGTACGCGTCAGCATAATTTTGCGATAATTAATTTTACAAAAAAAATTATTTTAATTGGCGGAACCGGCTATACCGGCGAAATTAAAAAAGGAATTTTTGCAGTATTAAATTATATTCTGCCACACGAAAAAGGTGTGTTGCCAATGCACTGCTCTGCAAACATTGGTAAAGAGGGTGATACCGCTATTTTCTTCGGTTTGTCAGGCACCGGAAAAACTACACTTAGTGCCGATCCTAATCGTAAATTAATTGGTGATGACGAGCATGGCTGGTCTAATACCGGCGTCTTTAATTTTGAAGGTGGTTGTTATGCGAAATGTGTTGACCTTACGGCAGAAAAAGAACCTCAAATTTTTAGTGCAATTAAGTTTGGTTCACTTTTAGAGAATATTAATTTTCACGAAGGCACTACAACTGTTGACTATGGTAATATTTCAAAAACTGAAAATACACGTGTTAGTTATCCTGCAAATTACATCGAAAACGCTGTGACTCCTTCTGTTGGTTACACCCCAAAAAATATTTTCTTTTTAACCTGCGATGCTTTTGGCGTGTTGCCTCCAATTTCAAAATTAACTCCAGCCCAGGCCATGTATCATTTTATAAGTGGATACACAGCGAAGGTTGCCGGAACAGAAATGGGAATTACTGAACCAACGTTAACTTTTTCAGCTTGTTTCGGAAAAGTATTTTTACCATTACACCCTACAAAATATGCCGAATTATTAGGCGAAAAATTAAAGACAAACAATGTAAATGTTTGGTTGCTTAATACCGGATGGGTTGGTGGAAAATACGGCGTAGGAAGTAGAATTAAACTATCTTACACGCGTTCATTAATAACAGCGGCCTTAGCCGGAGAATTAGATAATGTTGAATATGGAGTAACACCATTTTTTAAATTAAATTTCCCTAAATCTTGCCCAAATGTTCCTGCTGAAATTTTGGAACCAAAAAATACATGGAAGGATAAAGATTTATTCAATCAAACTGCTCAAAATTTAGCGACGTCATTTATTAAGAATTTTGAACAATATGCTTCTGCTGCAAATGATGAAATATTAGCTGCCGCACCTAGTATTGAAGTTACGGCTTAAATTTTGTTTTAATTTTAGTTTAACAAAAAACCTCAGGATGTTTTTCTGAGGTTTTTTATTTAGTAATGTTTATTTTCTGTAAAATATTTTGCAGCCAAAAGAGGTTGTTTCCGGTGTTGAAACTAGTTTATTATTAAGCAGTTCTTTTAATGCAATTACAATAAATGAATTTGCTTTTTCGGGATGTTCTCCGTTATCATCTATTGCGCCGCTATACTTTATAATCCAATTATTGTTTTCCTTCCAAATTATAAATGCCTGTGGCGTATGTTCTGCATTAAAGTTTTTACCAACAATTTGTTTTGAATCATACAGATAAGGGAAATTTAAATTTTCAGATTTAGCTTTTTTTTGCATCAATTCAAAAGTTTCTTCCTCATAAATTAATGTATCCATTGAGTTTATTGCTAATAAAGGAACTCCTAATGATTTGTATTTTGAATTTAAATCGTTTAATCGTTTAGGATAAAGTTTCGCAAACGGACAATGATTGCAAGTAAATACAATAATAAAACCTTTGCATTTTTAAAACTACTGCAAAATTAAAAAAACGGGTTTACATGTTTCTATAGCTGTTACGAATGCCTTAGGTTAGAAGAAATCTAATGAAGTGTTTTGATGCAAGAATGGTTTGAGACAAATTTATGGCCCTATGCTTTGCAAGGTGATAAGATATAAGTTTAAATTAGATTCATTAAAATAGTTTGAAATATTCTGTATATTGTATTTCTGAAAATATTATTTAAATAAAAAAAATCATGAAAAAAATAGCAACACTTGTTTTAGGATTTCTAATAACAATTAATGTTTTACGCGCGCAAGAAACTAATGCTGCATTAGAGGCAGATAAAATTATTGGAGTTTGGGAGGTAGGTAGTGGAAAAGCCCGTGTAAGAGTAACAAAGTATGGTGATAAATATGGCGGAAAAATTGTTTGGTTAAAAGAACCTAACTATCCTGATGGCACCAAAAAGGTTGATAAAAATAATCCTGACGAAGGTAAAAAAAATACACCTTTACTCGGAATGAATAATTTATTGGGATTCATTTATAAAGGCAGTTCTGAATACGATGGTGGTACCATTTATGATCCTGAAAATGGAAATAATTACAATTGTGTGATTAAGCTTGAAGATGATAATACTTTGAACGTAAGAGGATACATTGGTGTTCAGTTATTTGGAAGAACAGACATCTGGAAACGCGTTATGTTAAAAGCTAAATAATTATGCGTCAATTATTTTTTATACTAAGTTTTGGTGCATTATCGCATTGTTTTGCTCAGGTTAAATCAGATACGCTTAAAGTTGAGGAAGAAGATTACTCTCAGTATGCAGATGTGGAGGCGACTTCATCAAAAATAAAGCGTTATTGTAGCCAAAAAATAGTTGGATTAAGTCCGGCTAAACTGATTTCAATCGGATATGATTTTGTCGGAAACAATAGTTTAACAAGCGACACTATCAGTAATTATTTTGATGGCGAGTCGACTATCAATTATAATAATGGATTCCGATTTGCGGCAAATTTCCCCGTAATTTCTAACAATAAGATGATATTAAATTTGGGAGTTAATTACTTCGATTTTAAGTATCAGTTTCAAGACGCTTCTAATTATTTACATCCTTTAAATAATACATTGACTAAATATGGCTTGAGATCTTATGGCGCAAACGCTACCTTGTTTAAACCATTAAACGAAAAACATTTTATCATTGCTCAGGCTAGCTTTGATGCAAATGGTTCCTCTGGTATTGATGAATTTCAGTCTGATTATTTAAAAATTTCAGGTGCTGCCATTTTTGGTTTTAAACCTCACGAACGTTTACAATACGGATTTGGAGTTACGCGCACTTATCGAGGTGGTGGCATTAATTATTTACCGGTTATTTTATACAACTATACGTTTGTAAATAAAAGTTGGGGTATTGAAATGTTGTTGCCAGCCCGTGCAAACTTGCGATATACCATTAATGCAAGAAATATGTTGTTTGCAGGTTTTGAGGTAGAAGGAAATTCTTATGCATTAGTTAAGTTTAAACAAGAGTATAATTTGCCATACAACAATGTTCAGTTGCACCGAAGCGAAATAAGACCGCGATTAACGTATGAATTTAGCGTGTATAAATTCATCTGGTTAAGTTTACAGGCAGGATACCGTTTAAATTACAAATTTAATATCGACGAAGGTGATAATTATAAAACCATTTCCGATAAGCCTTATCTGATGGAAAACTCCTTAAAAGGAAGTTATTATTTCAATTTGTCATTAAATTTAGTTTCTCCTTAATTAGTTTTCTTGAGTTTACTTAATTCAAATAAGCTGAAGTTTATTTAGCCAACAGTAAACTTTTTATTTAAAGGTTAACTTGGCGAAATAATCATTATATAGTTAAAATTATTTTATCTATTAGCTTCTAGCCCTTCAGCCACAAAGGTTATAGTCACTGAGCTTGTCGAATTGTAAATATTAGATGTCAGGTCGAGCGAAGTCGAAACCTGCTTAAGCATCATTTACTAACCTTGAATGAAATAACAATAAGATAAAATTTTTTATTCCACTTTTTCTTGATAAAAAGTGGAGCAAAAATCAAGTCTTCATAGAATTTTTCTAACATCTAATTTGCTTTTAAGCCTGCTGATTTAAGCGCTTTGCGAGATACAAAAATCAGCTTTCTCACCGGCTTACGCTTT
>JBIJCO010000055.1:0-13656 GCA_044344665.1 Bacteroidia bacterium
TGTTTCATTTTTTTGTTGGCTTTAATTTTAACCTTGCTTGCAAATAAAATTTTACACTTTTTTATTTAATTTTTCTTCTAAGTCTGCAATCAAATCTACTGTGTCTTTATAAACCTGTGTTAAATTTTCGCTAACTGCTCCGGGTGCATATTTAACAAATTCAGAATTATTTATAGTTGAAACTAATTTTGAGATGATAAGCTCTTCCATTTGTTTTTGATTTAACACCGATACAATTTTTTCACGAGATAAATCAGCCACCGGTATATTAAGTTTATTACCTAAGTAACTATTTAAAGCCGTTAGTATTTCGGTGTAAAATTCATCTTTTTTATTTTGTTGCATTAATTTTTCGGCCAACTGCAATTGTTTTTTGGCCAATTTAGCAGCTTTACGTTCTTTTACAACAACAGCGTTACTATTATTTTTAATGTAATTTCTTCTTACAAACAAACCCGAAACTAAAATTACCAGTGGTAAAAATAAAAGCAACAAATGGGTAATTGAATTAAAAAATTCATTTTCAGTTTTAACTAATTCAAAGTTTCCTTTCTTAATATATCTGATATCGTTTTCTGTTTCCTTAACTTCACTTTGTTGAGTATAAACCTGCGCAGATTTGCTATTAGGGTCAGCAGGAAGTACATTAATTTTAATATCACTTGCAGGAATGATAATGTACTTTTTTGAATTCAAACTAAAATAACTGAAATCTAAATTTTCTAGCTTATACTCTCCTTCATTTCTAGGAATAATTAAATAGTCAAAAACTTTAGAATTGCCCGACTCCGTAATTTTTGGATCGTAGGTTTCAAAACTTTCGGGTAAATTCAATTTAGGCGCATCTATCAATTTAATATTTCCCTTTCCGCTAATTGTCATTTTTAGATTAAAGGCATCATTCGCTTTTAACTCCTTTCTTGTAACTGAAACATTATAAGAAAAATCGCCAACTGCACCATTATAGTTGGCAGGTTTTCCCACTTCGGGAACGCTAAGAACCTCAACGCTTATTGGTTTGCTTTTTACCAAAACAGGAACATCCTCATAAGCAGCAGTTCCAAAAAACTGTTCAAAAATATTTTTAGGTTTAGAATTGGATGGCTTTCTTACAATAACCTCTCCATCTATAACGTTTAAACTAACTTTCCCTGATTTATTTGCAATAGCAGAACTTCTAAAAAGTTCGTAGGTGTAATAATTTATTCCATCAATGTTTTCAACTACTGCCTGCCCCTTGCTTTCGGATTCCTGGGCCTGAGAATAAAATCCATCATAAGTCGGCTGCGCGAACTTTTGAAATCCTACAATTTGTAATCGAGAATATACTTTTTGTGTTATTATGACTTGCTCGCCTATGTAACATTTTGTTTTATTAATACCTGTTCTAATAAATACATCGCCGCTATTTACCTTGGTACTGTATTTTTGGTCGTCAGAAGTGTTGCCGGAATTTTGACTTCCGCTAGCTGAACCTTTTACAACATCAATAGTTATTGGAGAAGTTTCTAACTTCTGCCCTCCTGAAACTATACTTGCCGCTCCAATAGTTATCTTGCCTTCTTTTTTGGCAATTAAACCATATGAAATAACTATTTGTTGCGACATAACACCATTATTATATTGCACACTATTACTTTGATTTGGACCACTTACAATATCAAAATCTTTTAGATTTGGAGGGGTAAAGTTTGACGCATTAACGGTAATTACAGCAGAGTATTCAAAAGGCACACCCACCTGTACTTTTTTAGAACTTACCTGGGCATAAAAGCTCTGAGATTTTGCATTAAAAACAAAAAAGCACGATACCATTAAAAGCATCCATTTCATTTTTATTTTATTAATAGCCATTTTAATTATATTACTAATTACCAATCTTTATCTACAGAGGTTTTCCCTGCATCTTCCTGTTTTTGCTTTCGTTTATCTTGCAATTTCTTCTCCTGATTCATTAAAGCCTTTAATAATTGTTCTGCCTGATCTTTGCTCATTTGATTCTGCTGAGGCGAGGCATTTTTATTGTTGTCCTTTTTTTCTTCTTTATTTTGATTATTACTTCCGCCTCCACCCTTTTTATCTTTAGGCATGTTTTTTAAAGCATAAGCAAGGTTATAACGTGTGTCCTCATCTTTGTAATTATACTTAAGAGATTTTTTGTAGGCGTCAACGGCTTGCTGATAATCTTTTTTTTGAAGATAGCAATTACCTATATTATGCCATGCTTGATGTAATGTATCTTTATTTGAAATTGTATTTGCTACCTGCGCATAACTTTGTGCAGCTTCATCAAAAACTAAACCGGCTAAAGAGTCGGGGGTAATTTTTTTGCCGCCTTGTATAAAACTTTCTTTACTGGATTTTATTTGGAGTGCATTTTTATAAAGGGCATTTCCTAAATTAAAATACGCCTTTTGATTATTTGGATTTATTTTTAATGCTTCCCTGTAATATTCGGTAGCTTCAATAGTTTTTCCCGCATTATATAATTTATTGCCATCATAAATATTTTTGGCATCCTTTTGCGCAATAATAATTTGTGACAACCAAATTAAAACACTAAGAAAAAAATATTTTAAATTTCTATGAAGCATTACCAAATAAATTTATTTTTTTAAACCAATCACTAACTCGTCGCGAAATAAAAAACTCTACTGTAGATAAAATTAAAGTCAAACCTAAAAACCATTGAAACTGATCTTCATAATCTGTGTACATTTTATTTTCAAGTTGTGATTTATCTAAATCGGAAATTTTATCTAAAATCGGACCAAGACCAATATCTGCCTGACTAGCCTGAACAAATACGCCGTTAGCTTTTGACGCAATTAATTTTAACAACTCGGTATTTAATTTAGTAATTACTGTTTGGCCCTCTTTATCTTTTCGGTAACCCTTAACTACCCCGTTTTCAATGAGAGGAATAGGTACACCGTTAACAGAACCAATGCCTATTGTATTAATCATTATACCGTTTTTACCGGCTTCTTCAGCTGCCTGAATAGCTTCAGAATCATGATTCTCGCCATCTGTAATTAAAATAATCGCCCTATTTTTTCCTTCATCATTACTGAATGATTCGGTTGCTTTTTTAATTGCATCAGACACGTTTGTTCCTTGAACCGGAACCATGCCTGGATTAATTGACTCTAAAAACAATTTTGCGGCACTGTAATCTGTTGTAATTGGCAATTGAACATAGGCTTCGCCTGCAAAAATAATTAGTCCTAATCTGTCACCCTCCAGCCGATCAATCATTTTTTCTAAGGCATATTTTGCTCTTGTTAACCTGTCGGGACTTAAATCTTGAGCCAACATACTGTTACTTACATCTAAACAAACAATAATATCTGCACCCTCTCGCTTTACTTCTGTTAACTTACTTCCGGTTTGTAAATTACATAATGCAATAATTAAACTACTGAACGCTAAAAAAAACAAACAAATTTTTATAATAAGCTTTTGATTACTTGCATAAGGCATTAATGATTTAACAAGATCTGCGTCGCCTAAACGTTTTAATTTATTTTTACGAGAAATAAAATACCACAACACAATAATCAGCATTAATGGAAGCGCCGAAAATGCATAAAAGTAGATGGTATGTTCAAACTTAAACATTTATGGTACAGTTTTAAAAAAAGTAAAACGTAAAATAAATTCTAACAATAATAATACGGCAGCAGCCAATGCCAATGGTAAAAAGTGCTCTGCTTTGTTGGTAAAACTTTTTTCACTGGTAATGGTTTTTTCCATTTTATCAATTTCCTTGTAGATGTTTACCAAACTTTCTTTATCAGTTGCTCTAAAATATTTTCCACCTGTCATTTCAGAAATTTGCGTCATTGTTTTTTCATCAATATCAACATCTACATAATCGTATTCATATTCTCCAGGTGCATAAATAGCAACAGGTTGGAGTGCTTTACCTTTTGATCCTACACCAATACAATAAACCCGAACTCCGTAAGTTTTAGCTAAATCTCCGGCTGTAAGCGGCGCAACTTCACCCACATTATTTACCCCATCACTTACAAAAACAATAACCTTACTCTTGGCTTTACTGTCTTTAATTCGAGCTACAGCTGTAGCTAAACCTAAACCAATTGCTGTTCCCTGGTCTAAAGAACCGGCTTTAACTTGCGGAAACATATTTTTTAAAACTTTATGATCGCTTGTTAATGGACATTGAGTAAATGCAACTCCACCAAAAATAACCATACCAATTCTATCGTTTGGTCTCGCATCAATAAAATCAATCATCACATCTTTTGCCACATCCATACGATTTGGTTTAAAATCTTTTGCAAGCATAGATAATGAAACGTCTAAACTTAACAATATATCAATCCCTTCGGTTTTGCTGTCTTTCCAACTACTGCGCGATTGAGGTCTTGCTAACGCAGCAATTATTAGTGCCGTTGCAAACAACCTTAATATGAATGATGAATGTCTTAATTTTGCCTTTGGTGAAGTTTTTATTTTATTAAAAAGTGCAAAAGACGAGTAATTAAATTCTCCTTCATGTTTTTTTATTCTAAACAAATACCAAACCGCCATAACAGGCAATAATCCCATTAACCAGAACCATTGTTTTTCGGCAAATTGAATATCGTTAAAATAATTTATCACTTGTTTAATTCATTTTGATTTGGTGATTCATCAATAACAATTTCTTCTTCACGTTTTGTTCCGTTAACAAAATCGAATGCGTTTTGCAAAGTAAATTTATGTTCGTCATCAATAGGAGAAAGTTTGGCAAACTTTACCAAATCGCTCAATGTTAATGCCTGTTCTAATTTTTCTTTACTTATTTTATCTACAACTTGCGTTCTGAAGGCTTTCATAATTTCAAGGGTAGTGCTTTCAAGTGCGTTAACATTAAAACGTTCTTCAATATACAAGCGCAGTACCTCTGAAATGGATGAATAATATTCTTTTATATAACCTTCTTTCCAAATTTGTTCTGCTTTTATTTTTTCCAATGCTGCCAATGCAGTCAGATGAGGTGGCACTTTAGGTTTATCAGGTTCAATTAATTTTTGTTTGTTGCGTTTAGTAAAATATATTGTAGTTAAAACAATTGCAGCAATTGCTATTAAAATAGCTAAAGTCCAATAAATGTAACTCAAATACCATTTCCAGTTAAATTTCTCGTCAAATAAGGGTTTAATATCTTTTAGCTTTGTAGCACTGGTATCGGTTGGAACTGTATGAACTTCCAAAAAGAGACTTTGTGTTATTAACGGTTTAGTTGAATCGCCATTAATAATAAATTTAAATCCCGGAATTGCAAAATAACCGCTATCATAAGCGCTAATGACAATTTGCCTATGCTGTTGATAAATGCCGAGACTATTTTTATCGCCTTCAATAGTGTCTATATTTGAAACAGAAATTACTTCTATTTTACCAGTAATAGTGTCGCCAATTTCAGGCCATTCTATTTTTATTTTTTTTTCTGAAGTTGGATAGTTTAAATACAAATCTAATTTTACTTGTTCGCCAATTCGGATTCTAGTTGAATCTAAAACCGCATCTGCCATAATTTGCGCTGAAAGCTTGCTTTTTAAGCCCCAACAAATTAAAACTAGAAATATGTATCTAAAACTTTTCAATTATGGTTTAGTTTAAAATCCGAGGTATAAAATTTATTATCTATTTTTAAATAAGTTCATTAAAGGTTTAACATAATTTTCGTGAGTAATAATATTTGTGGCATCAACACCACTTCTGTTAAATACATCTTTTAACTCATCTTCAAATTTTAAGTAATTAACTGCGAATTTTTTTCTGAATGACTTATCGCTTGTATCAACCCAAATAACATTTCCGGTTTCATTATCTTTTAGTTTAATTAATCCTATGTCAGGCAGCTCACGTTCTGCCTTATCAACAATTCGTAAAGCAATTAAATCATGTTTTTTATTTGCAATTTTTAATGCGTCCTTATAATTAGACTCAGTAAAAAAATCGCTTATAAGAAAAACAATACTTTTTTTCTTTATGACGTTGGTTAAGTATTTAAGCGGTAATTCAAGATTAGTTTTTTTGTTTTGAGGCTTAAACTCAAGTAACTCTCTGATAATACGCAACACATGCGATTTATTTTTTTTAGGCGGAATAAACTTTTCTATTTTGTCGCTAAAAAATATCACACCTATTTTATCGTTATTTTGAGCTGCAGAAAATGCAATAACCGCACAAAGTTCGGTAATTAAATCTTGTTTAAATTGTTTGTTTGTTCCAAAAGCACCGCTGGCACTTACATCTACCATCAGTACAACGCTTAATTCTCTTTCCTCTTCAAAAACTTTTACAAATGGTGTATTAAATCTTGCAGTAACATTCCAGTCTATTGTCCTTACATCATCACCGGGGGTATACTCTCTTACTTCAGAAAATGCCATTCCTCTTCCTTTAAAAGCGCTATGATATTCACCTGAAAAAATCTGATGACTTAATCCTCGCGTTTTAATTTCGATTTTTCTAACTTTTTTTAAGAGTTCGGCGGTTTCCACTTTAACTGATTTAAAAATCCAGATGTAATTAACACTAATTTATTATTCGTTTTTTATGCAAAACAACTAAGGCACCTCAACGGTATTTAATATTTCTGTTATAATATTTTCAGATGTAATATTTTCCGCTTCAGCTTCATAAGTTAAACCAATACGGTGACGCATAACATCTGAACAAATTGCACGAACATCTTCAGGAATAACGTAACCACGGCGTTTAATAAACGCGTAGGCTTTTGCCGCTAAAGCCAAATTTATACTTGCGCGTGGAGAACCCCCATAAGAAATTAAACCCTCAAATTTTTGCAACTTATAGTCTTTTGGGAAACGAGAAGCAAACACAATGTCAACAATATATCTTTCAATTTTCTCATCCATGTATACATTTTTCACAACAGAACGCGCTTTAATAATTGCATCTGTGGAAAGTATAGAATTTGCCTGAGGCATACCATTAGGGTTAATATTAGATGCTATAATTTTACGTTCCTCCTCTTTTGTTGGATAACCAATAACTACCTTTAACATAAAACGATCCATCTGTGCTTCAGGTAAAGGATAAGTTCCTTCCTGCTCAACAGGATTTTGAGTTGCCAAAACTAAAAATGGATTTGGCAATTTAAATGTTTGGTCACCAATTGTAACTTGTTTCTCTTGCATAGCCTCTAGGAGTGCAGATTGAACTTTTGCCGGTGCGCGATTAATTTCATCGGCTAAAACAAAGTTGGCAAAAATAGGACCTTTGCGAATTGAAAATGCCTCTTGTTTTTGGTTATAAATTTGAGTTCCGATAACGTCAGCTGGCAATAAATCCGGCGTAAATTGTATTCGGCTAAATTGACCATCAACACACTTTGCTAACGTGTTAATGGCTAAAGTTTTTGCCAAGCCAGGAACACCTTCTAAAAGAATATGACCATTACTTAGTAAACCTATTAAAAGTCGCTCCACCATGCCTTTTTGACCAACAATTACCTTGTCCATTTCAACATTTAACATGTCTACAAAAGCGCTTTCTTGCTGAATACGTTCATTAATTTCCTTAATATCTATCATAACTCTAGTTTATTAGAATAACAGACAAATTTAATACCGTAAGGTACTCAGGAAGATTTTGAAGTAGTTAAAATATGTTAAGTGAGATTAGGAGAAGGCCCCAAAGAAAGTTTTTTTACCAAAGTATTATCGCTCTTTCTTAATAACCCCAATTGGTAAAGGATTAGTGGATATTTCGTTATACAACATTCTGTTTTTAAAAATGTCAATTGCTGTATAAATTGCTTTTTTAAATGATTGTTCGCTAGCCACATTTTTTCCGGCAATTTCAAAAGCTGTACCGTGATCGGGACTGGTTCTGACAACATTAAGACCTGCCGTATAATTTACACCTTCGTTAAACGCTAATGTTTTAAACGGAATTAGTCCTTGATCGTGATACATAGCCAAAACAGCGTCGAACTGTTTATAAACTGAATTTCCAAAAAAACCATCTGCTGCATAAGGTCCGTAAACTAAGCCATCTATTTTAATTTTTTCAATCGCAGGAATTATTATTTCTTTATCTTCATTTCCTATTGCCCCATTATCGCCTGCGTGTGGATTCAATCCAAGAACAGCTATTTTTGGTTTACGAATTCCAAAATCTTTTATCAAAGATTGATGAAGTTGATTAATTTTTTCGGTAACCACATCAATGCTGAGTTTTGAAACAACCTCTTTTATTGATACATGTCCTGTAACAAGAGCTATGCGTAAACCACTTTCTGAACACATTAACATTAACGGTTGCCCTTCAAATTTTGAACCTAAATATTCGGTATGCCCAATAAACTTAAAATTATCGCTCTGAATAGTACTTTTATTTATTGGGGCGGTAACTAATACATCTATTTTATTTTCCTTTAATGCTTGAGTTGCTTTTTCTAACGATAAATAAGCATATTTTCCTCCAATATCAGAAGACTTACCCATTTCAATATTTACTTCTTCTTCATAGCAAATAAAAACATTTACTTTTTTTGGATTTAACTGCGAAAAATCGCGCATTGGATTGAAATTAAAATCCTCTAAGCCAAGAACTTTTCTGTAATACGAAACTGTTTTTTGTGAGCTAAATAAAACCGGCACACATATTTCAGCAATACCAGGCTCCATTAATGTTTTTAAAATAACTTCAAGACCTATTCCGTTAATATCTCCTTGAGAAATGCCTACTACTACTTTGTTTTCTAACATAAAATTTATTTTATACCGTACTTAGTTTTATATTTTAAATACAATTCGGTTTGTTTATTATTAAGATTAACCTTTTTACCGGCAATAAAAGCCAAAATTATGTTATTACTTTTTATATCCAATATATCACCGTCACTCACAACAAATGAAGCTAATTTTCCTTCTTCAAGTGTACCTAATTGTTTTTCAACACCTATTATTTTAGCTGCATTATAGCTTATACTGGCGAGTGCCTCCTCTTTTGACAAACCATATGTTGCTGCCACACCAGCATTAAAAGGCAAGTTTCGGCTTTGCATGGCCTCCATATCTCCTTCTAATTGCAAACAAAATAAAATGCTGTCTTTTTGCAATAAAAATGGCGTTTTAAAAACAATGTCTATGTCATCATCTGAGTTATCGGGTAAATCATTAACGCGATTTAACATAACAGGAATATTATTTTGCCTTAAAATAGTGGTTACTTTATATGATTCTTTACCACCAACAATTACCGATTTTTTAATGTTAAACTTTTTTGAAAAATTTATTGCGCTTATAATATCTTTTGCCTTGTCAGTATGTAAATATAAGTTAGCATGACCATTAAAAACTGAACGCATGGCTTCAAATCTTATGTTTTTTTCACTACCTGTTTCGGAACTGCAATAAGCCTGAGCATCTAAAAAAAATTTCTCTAAATAATTGAGCTCTGAAACATAATTTTTATTGTTCGAAACTGAAAACCCATCCTCTTCAGAAAACTTTCTTTTTGTTGTTTTAGGAAAATTTAAATGAATACCATCGTCTTTTAACACTACTGCATCTTCCCAGTTCCAACCTTCGAGTGCCATTAAAGACGAAGATCCACTTATTAAACCATCACGAGGAGTTACTTGTGTGTAAAGAATTCCGTTAGTTTTAACCGTAGGCACAATCATATTATCGGTATTGTATGCTATTAGGGCTCTTATATGCGGATTAACGTTTCCAACCTCCGAAAAATCTCTGGTAGCTCTAACAGCTTCTGCATCGTGCAAACCCAATATATTATTGGTATTTATAATGCCGGGATAAATATGTTTACCTTGTAAATCAATTACGGTATCGTATGCGCTTGGATTTAATCTTATTCCTGTAACGCTACCTACAACTTCAAATAAAGAATTATTAAAAACAACTAAACTATTTTCAATAACTTTTCCATTGCCAACATGAGCTGTAGCATTAATAAATGCTACATGAGTATGGACTTTTTGCGCGCTAAGATTATTTAAAAACAAGATAAATACGAAAAAACTAAAAAGTTTACACGCAAATTTTGAACCAAAAAATAAAATTTTGTCTGAGCTCTGTTTTATTTTAAAATTTAATGTCATAATTTTTAATAGAAATTGTTTATCTGTGACCTGTTAATTCTTCATCTACCCCTTCAATCGTGTTGCAGTGATACAATCTGTCTTGTTTTGACCTCACCCTTTCAACTTTTCCGCCTTTTTGTTTTTCTTGTAAAAGCTTCTTAATTATTCTGGCTCTTTCAGTTTTAATCTCTTCTCTTAGTTTTTCGTCTTGTTCTCTGTCAAAATAAATCTTACCATCAATAATCGTTTTTTCAGCTTTAGCATATACACTTAATGGATTGTCTGACCACAAAACTAAATCAGCTGTTTTACCAACTTCAATACTACCAACTTCATCGTCAATATGTAGCATTTTTGCAGGATTTAAGGTAACCAATTTTAAGGCTTCAGTCTCTGTTAAACCACCATACTTAACAGACTTAGCCGCTTCTTGGTTTAAGCGCCTAGCCATTTCGGCGTCATCACTATTTATAGAAGTATTCACTCCCATTTTAGTCAAGATAGCAGCGTTTTGAGGAATTGCTTCCATAACTTCATTTTTATAGGCCCACCAGTCCGAAAAAGTTGAAGCGTTTACACCATGAACTTTCATCTTATCGGCAACCTTATAACCCTCTAAAATATGCGTAAACGTATTCACTTTAAAACCAAAAGTATCTGCCACATGCATTAACATATTTATTTCGCTTTGAACATAACTATGGCAAGTAATAAATCTCTTTTTATTTAAAATTTCGGCAAGTGCTTCCAGTTCCAAATCTTTACGCGGTACATTTAGTTTATTTTTCTCAGCATCTTTTGGATTTGTTTTTAAATACTCTTTCCACTGTTTATCATATTCTTTTGCCCTTGTAAAATAATCATTATAAACCTGTTCTACACCCATTCTTGACTGAGGAAATCTAACAGAATTATAATCACCCCAATTACTTTGTTTAACATTTTCTCCGAGAGCAAATTTTATAAATCCATCTGCATTGTTGTATTTTAATCCTTCCGCTGAGTTTCCCCATCTTAATTTAATAAGTACACTTTGACCGCCAATTGGATTTGCAGACCCGTGAAGTAACTGAGCGCAGGTGACTCCTCCTGATAACTGACGGTAAATATTTATATCCTCAGGATTAATAACATCACCCATTCTTACCTCAGCACTGCTTGCCTGAGTACCTTCATTAACACCTGCAGTTAATGCAATATGACTATGCTCGTCTATAATACCGGGAGTAAGGTGCCTGCCCATTCCGTCAATAATTTTATTTTTTGAAGTATCAGAAATAGTTAGATTTTTTCCGATTTTAGAAATTTTACCTTGTGTTATCTGAACGTCATAATTTAACAACACCGAATCAGTTTTATTTGTCCAAACATTTACATTTTTAATCAATAACAAATTATCAGCTGGCTTTTTGGAATCAACTTGTTCATCAGCTAAAGTTTTTCCATAAGCTCCAAACGGATAAGTGACCTTTCCTAAATTTAAATTTTCATTTTTGTCTGCTTTCTTAATTTTTGAAATGGTATCAATGGTAGATTCAAAAATCATTTTAAAATCTGACCAATTTCCATCAGATAATTGCACTTTACCTTGAAATAATTTCATACCAAAATTATAATTACCAGATGCGCGGAGCAAGTTTAATGAATCAATTAAAAAATTAAAATTTATAAGGTTGTTAGAAAAAGTATAATTAAAATTTTTACGAATAGTATCCATCATAATTTTTGCCTGAGGAGCACTCGCCTCTCCTGAAAACTTTACTTTATACTTTTTATCTGAAAAAGTCAATTCATAATTCCCTCTATAATCTGGAGAATGAATATCAGAAAATACAGTTTGTTCTCCGGTTACCCAACTTTCCATTATTACTGCATCACTTTCAAAAATAGATTTATTACTAATAAAAAAATTAGCGTAATAATCTTTTTTTAATGCTCCTAATTTATTTTTAACATTAATAAATACAGCCGGATTAACCGTTAAGGCTTTTAATGCCATCTTTTCTGACAACCCAAATTTTACAGCTTTTCTGAGATTATTAAAAAATTGAGCGTTATCTTTTAAATTACTTGCCGTAAGACAAAATGGTATATTATTTTTTTCAAAAACAGCCGGATTAGTTGGTGCCAATTCCCAATGTTTTAAATCGGCCAAAGAAATTGCTTCAGCATCAAAAGGATCTTCAACATCGTATGCCACAGGAAAATTTAAAGGCAATATATATTTTAAGTTTGTGTTTTGGATGTCTTTAATACGTTGATATTCATTACCTGCTGCTTTAACAATGAAATTAACATTAAATTCTTCACCAATTTTTGCTGCACGCAACGCGGTATATTTATCATTAACTTCGAAAACACTAGGTAACTCTTTTATTTTATTAAATGCTTCCAGCGAGATATTATATTCTGTTTTGTTCCCATTTTGCGCATACCAAACAGCATCATAAAATGTTTGTCTCAACAAGGCAATACTACCGGTAAGTGAACTTGGATAATCCTGCGTTGAAGAGCCCTTAGAAAAAGAATAAAAACATGCTGCCTTGTCAACAACTATATTTTCATTTTCTTTTTTATTACTTAGATTAATTAAAACTCCTGTACCTCTAACTATACCATCTTTAGAACATGATAAAACTGTTCCAAACCCGGCTCTTTTTAAATCATCGCTTTTTTCTTTATTCGAAATATAATTCTTATGTGATTCAAAATCTGCTTTAATGGCCTGGTTCCAGCCATAAGCACCTTTAACATTGCTTTCCATTTGTGGCCCAACATGAGAATGCTTAAGATTGGACTTATTTTCTACAATACCAAAATCTGAAAACAAATCAATAAATGCCGGATAAATAAATTTTCCTTTTAAATCGTAAACAACAGCATGTTTTGGAACAGTAACATTTTGTGCTGCGGTTAATATTATACCGTCCTTAATTAATAATGTTCCATTTTTTATTACGGTTTCATAATCAACATAAATGGTAGCGTTAATAAAAGCATATGTATTATGCGTATTAAAGGGTGCGCCATTTGATGGAAAAGTAGCTTGTCCAAAAAAATTAAGTCGTGAAAAAATTACAATGAGTATAAAATATCTGCTCTTCATTAAAAAAATAATTTTTAGTATTGATTTATTTGGTTAAAAATAATTAACCCATAAGTTCAAATTTAAACAGAATAAACAAAATTACTATATGTAATTTACTTTTTAATAAGGCAATTATTATTACTTTTACCATAAAAAACATTATGAATACAGGTATATTACACTTACACTATCTAGTTGTTACTTTATTTTTATTAATCTATGTAATTAAGACAATTTTATTATTGAGCAATAAAAATGATTTGCTAGGTAAATTTTCAAAAAAAATCAAAGTGCCTGAAATGATTATCAGTACTTTATTTCTTTTAACAGGTGTTTTTTTATTAACCAAATTACCATTTGGCGGAAAATACGACTATTTATTATGGATAAAATTATCAATGGTGGCCATATCTATTCCTGTGGCAATAATTGGTTTTAAAAAATCAAACAAAGCATTAGCTGCACTAAGCTT
>JBIJCO010000002.1:0-133464 GCA_044344665.1 Bacteroidia bacterium
TGCTTGTTTCGATTTTCATTATCAATACTATTGTTACAAGATATTGTTATTAAACAAAGTATAACTATAGCTTGTTTTAAAAATAGATTATAATTGAACAAATAATTCATAAAATTATTACTGAACAAAATTAGTGATTAGTTGGTATATTACTTTGTAAATAAACTAAATTTACATTTAAAAAATGACAAAGCAAGATCGCTATAAACAAGTACTAAATTATTTTGAGACAAATGTTGGTCTTGCAGAAACCGAACTTAATTATTCTAATCCTTTTGAATTATTAGTTGCAGTTATTTTAAGCGCTCAATGTACTGATAAACGGGTAAACTTAATTACTCCCAAACTATTTAAAGATTATCCAACTGCCGAAGCTATGGCCAAGGCAAGTTCTGATACAATCTTTTCTTATATACGAAGCATAAGTTATCCTAACAACAAAGCTAAGCATTTGGTTGGTATGGCTACAATGCTTGTAAATGATTTTCAGAATAAAATTCCGGGAGAAGTAGATGAGTTAATAAAATTACCCGGAGTTGGAAGAAAAACGGCAAATGTTATAGCATCTGTTATTTTTGAAAAACCAACCATGGCGGTAGATACGCATGTTTTTAGGGTAAGCAATAGAATAGGCTTAACCACAAATGCTAAAAATCCACTACAGTCAGAAAAACAATTAATTAAGTTTATCCCCGAGCATTTGGTGCCAAGAGCCCATCACTGGCTAATTTTACACGGCCGCTACGTTTGTTTAGCAAGAAATCCGAAGTGCGAGGAATGTGCCATTAAATTTTTTTGTAAATTTTACGATAAACAAGCTTTAAAACAAAATATAACATTAGGTGTTACACAAGAGTTAAAACTAAAACAAAATGGCAAAAAAATCTCCCGCAAAAAAAGCAACAAAAAAATCAGTTAAAAAAGTAGTAAAAAAAATAGCTACAGAGGCTAAACCTAAAAAAGTCGTTAAAAAAGCAGCTAAAAAAACATCGGTTAAATCTGTAAAATTTACAGCACACCAAACACATTTAAAGGCGGGCGATAAAGCACCTTATTTTGAATGCAAAGAGCAGGGGGGTAATACGATATCATTAACTGGTTTGACCGGAAAAACAATCATTTTGTATTTTTATCCTAAGGATGATACTCCAGGATGCACAGCAACAGCCTGTAGTTTAAGAGATGAATATAAACTCTTAAATAAAAGTAATTACGCTGTAGTTGGTGTAAGTGCAGATAATGAAAAATCGCACGCAAAATTCGCTGCTAAATATGAATTACCTTTTCCATTGTTGGCAGATGTAGACCATAAAATTATGAAGGCCTACGATGTTTGGGGTAAAAAACAATTTATGGGCAGAATTTTTGATGGTATAATAAGAACTACGTTTATTATTGGGCCAGATGGTATAATTAAAGAGGTAATAAATAAAGTAGATACTGCTAATCACGCACAACAAATTTTAAACGCATAATTTTTTTAAATAAAATTTGTTAGATAAAATAAAAAACTTAAATTTGCACTCCCGATTTAAAATTGGGAAAACGGATTGGTAGTTCAGCTGGTTAGAATGCCGCCCTGTCACGGCGGAGGTCGCGGGTTCGAGTCCCGTCCAGTCCGCAAAAAAGCCTTGAAATTAGTTTCAAGGCTTTTTTATTTTTGAGTAATGATTAACTTTTTCTAAGAGATTTCATGACTTAATTCTTTGTCATTACTGACCTAATACCAAATCTCAATTCTATATTTCAACTAGTTTTAATTTATATTTTTCACATTGCTTACCGTCACTTAGAGCGAAGTGGAGAAGTAATTCTAAATCTGCTCTCGACTTCGCTCGACCAGACATTTTTGTGCACGCTTCGGCAGGCTCATTTTTCAAAGAGCAACTGTTATATTTTTCTTTGGTTTTAATGCCTAAATGCTCGTATTTTTGGGCATTCTGATCAATTTATTTTAAATTACTGAAAATCAACAATTTAAAATAAATCTATTTTACTTCATTAAAAATAAAAACTAAGTATATTTGTGACCCGTTTTAGTAAGACAAAAACGATTAATAAATAATAATGTTTAACCTCTCAAACTATGTCTTAAAGTTTGATACAAGTAAAATAAAATGTCAGAAAAAAATTTAGTAGGAAATGCGGATTTTGATTGGAATTCGATAGGTAAAAAACAAGACAACTATACGTCGGCTGAAAAAGAAAAGCTTGATGAATTGTATGGAAAAGCCTTAAGCACAATTGCAGATGCTCAAATTATTGAAGGAACAGTTGTTGCAAAAAACAATCGTGAAGTAGTTGTAAATATTGGTTATAAATCAGATGGAGTAGTTGCTCTTTCGGAGTTTCGTTATAACCCTGATTTAAAATTAGGCGATAAAATTGAAGTATTTATTGAGCACGCCGAAGATAGTAACGGCCAGTTAATTTTATCACATAAAAAAGCACGTGCAAACAAGAGTTGGGATCGTGTTAACGAAGCGCTTAATTCAGATGAAATCATTAAAGGATTTGTTAAATGCCGTACAAAAGGTGGTTTAATTGTAGACGTTTTTGGGATTGAAGCATTTTTACCGGGTTCTCAAATTGATGTTAAGCCAATTCGTGATTACGATGTTTATGTTGGTAAAACAATGGAATTTAAAGTTGTAAAAATCAACAACGAATTTAAAAATGTTGTAGTGTCGCATAAAGCTTTAATTGAAGCTGAAATAGAGACACAAAAACGTGATATTATTTCTAAATTAGAAAAAGGTCAAGTATTAGAAGGTACTGTAAAAAACATTACTTCATATGGTGTGTTTATTGATTTAGGCGGTGTTGACGGATTAATTCACATAACTGACTTATCTTGGGGTCGTATTAACCACCCTGAAGAAATTGTTAAATTAGATGAGAAAATTCAGGTAGTTATTTTAGAATTTGATGACGATAAAAAACGTATTGCATTAGGTTTAAAACAATTAACTCCTCATCCATGGGATGCCTTAAGTACCGACTTAAAAGTTGGCGATAATGTAAAAGGTAAAGTAGTCGTTATAAATGATTACGGTGCATTTATAGAAATTGCTGCAGGTGTTGAAGGTTTAGTTCACGTTAGTGAAATGAGCTGGAGTCAGCATTTACGTAGTGCTCAAGAATTTGTTAAAATCGGACAAGAAGTTGAGGCTGTTATATTAACTCTAGATCGCGAGGAACGCAAAATGAGTTTAGGTATGAAACAATTAACTCCTGATCCATGGAATATGATTTTAGAGAAATACTCAAAAGGATCTAAGCATGCTGGCACAGTTCGTAACTTTACCAATTTTGGTGTATTTGTTGAATTAGAAGAAGGTGTTGACGGATTAGTGCATATCTCTGATTTATCATGGAGTAAAAAAATTAAACACCCAAGTGAATTCTGCAAAGTTGGGGAGAAAATGGAAGTTGTAGTTTTAGAAATTGATGGCGAAAATCGTCGTTTATCACTAGGGCACAAACAATTAGAAGAAAATCCATGGGATGTATTTGAAACGGTGTTCACATTAGATTCAGTTCATAGCGGAACTGTTTTAAATGTAAATGATAAAGGTGCTACAATTGGTTTAACATATGGTGTTGAAGGATTTTGTCCGTCTCGTCACTTAAATAAAGTTGATGGAACATCTTTAAAAGCTGAAGAAGTTGCAGATTTTAAAGTAATTGAATTCAGTAAAGATGCTAAACGCATCGTAGTTTCTCATGCACGTTTACATGAAGAAGTGAAAGACGAAGCAAGAAAAGCTGAAAAAGCTTCTAAAAAAGCTGACTTTGAAGAAAGTAAAAAGGCTGTTAAAAAAGTAAAAGATAATCAAGAAAAGACAACATTAGGTGATATTTCTGCGTTATCTGATTTAAAAGATAAATTAGACGCTAAAAAATAATAAGTCTAAAAAGAAATCCCCAAATTAACTAATGTTTATTTTGGGTTACTAAAAATCACGCCATGGTTTTTAGTTTTTTGAGAGCAAAACCCACACGAGTTGTGGGTTTTGTTTTTTATACATATTTTTTTGGCAATAAATTTAAAATTTAAACGTTTATAAAATAAAATGTAATTTATTTAATTGCCTATGATAAAAGTTTACCCAAATTGTCTCGATAAACAATCTAAAGTAAAAAAGCAAACAAATCAAGAAGAGATAAAGACGAATTTATATTTGCCTTCAATAACAACCATTAACAATATTTTGCTATTTAGTAAAAATTTGGAATCAAAACGTTCAGTTTATATTGACAGGGTTGAAATAACTAAAAGTTAACAGTAAAATTCGGTCAATATAAAATATATATAATTAACATTATGTTAAATAGAAAAAATAAACTAAGAGAATAATAAAAAATAATCTTCAATTTAAACTGCCTTTAATTTAATATGGTTAGCTTTTGAATAAGCCGGGCACTTCTCATGACTTTTGCAAGAAGATAAAAAAATAGTAAAAACTATTACAAATATGGATAAAGAAATTAAATTTTTCATAGTGATTTAGTTATACGTAAATTTAGTAATAGTTTTAAACTTTTACAGATTAAAACTGAGGTAATAGAATTATTTAATAACAATTTAAAGTTAACATGATTTTTGAAAAACTTTCATTAGACTGGTTAGAAATATTGCAAGAAAAATATTCAGATGAAGAACTTATAAATTTTGGGAATAAAATAAATAATGATTATCAAACAAGGCATATATTGCCTCCTTTATACGAAATATTTAATGCCTTTAACCTTTGCTCAATTCAAAAAATAAAAGTAGTCATTCTTGGTCAAGATCCATATCATGGACCAAATCAAGCTCATGGATTAAGTTTTTCTGTTCCTGACTTTGTAAAAATACCACCAAGCCTTCGAAATATTTTTAAAGAATTAAAAGCAGATATACCACAATTTGAAATGCCAAGATCTGGAAATCTCGAACAATGGTCAAAACAAGGAGTATTGTTATTAAACGCTGTTCTTTCTGTAGAAGCAGGAAAACCAGGAAGTCACAAAAACCTTGGTTGGCAAAATTATACAAATGCCTTTATTAAAGCTATCAGCGATAAAAAAGAACATGTTGTATTTTTATTATGGGGTAATTATGCCATAGAAAAATTAAACTTAATTGATGAAGATAAACATTTAGTTTTGACTGCGGCACATCCATCGCCATTAGCTCGAGGCAAATTTTTTGGTTGCAAACATTTCAGTAAAACTAATACCTATTTACTTGAACATAATATAGCTCCAATAGACTGGAGTTTAAATTAAAGATTTACATAATTTTAAATCTCATTTTTATGTGTGGAATATTATCCTCTAAATATTCGTTACCTTCAATATTAAAACCTAAATCCGAATAAAATTTTATGAGATAAGTTTGCGCAGATAGCATAATATCTTGATTTTTAAATAATTCAAACATGTTACTTAAACAAGATTTCATTAAAATTTTTGCGTAATTATTACCTCTAAATTCCTTTTTAACCACTACCCTTCCTATTCCAGGTTCCTTATAACTTATTCCGGGAGGAATAATTCGAGCGTATGCCACAAGAATATTTTCAATTGTAATTAATAGGTGTTTCGATTTCAAATCTTTATCGTCAACATCCTGATAAACACAATTTTGTTCTACAATAAACACTTCATTGCGCAACTTGTAAATCTCAAATAGTTGATTAACTGTGAGTTCTGAAAATTCTTTTAAACTGATTTGCATAATTTTTTTAATAAGTTCCAACACTTAACATTACCAAAGTACAGGCATTTAAACATTCAATACCTCTTTTTGAGGCTTTATTAAAAAACGCATCATTTTCGGCTCCTGGATTAAAAATGATACGTTTTGGGTTTAAATCTAATATATAATCAATCCATTCAGTTTGATTTTTTGAACTTATATAGAGTGTAACTGTATCAATATTAGAAATTTGAGGTTTGTTATTTAAAATTTTTATACCATTAATTTCGCCGGTTTTTAATCCTAAAGCAACAACCGTAAAACCATGCTTAATTAAACTTAAAATAGCTTTATTACTATACCTTTCTGGATTTTGAGATGCCCCTATAACAAGCGTTGTTTTCATTATTCATTATAGTTTAAATCTTTGGCAAACGTTTCCTCTAATTTATAGCAAGCAAAATAGGCTAAAATAAATACAACAATTCCAATTAACACTGATGAATTAACCCAACTCATGTAACTTCTTAAATTAGAATGAATTAAGGCCATTAACGTAACAGATCCTCTAACAAAATTTGGAGCCGTCGTAGTAACTGTGGCTCTTATATTGGTTCCAAACAATTCTGATGCACTACTCATAAATACTGCCCAATATCCTGTGCCAAACCCTAAAAAAAGGACAATTGTATAAAAAATTAATATTGATTTTGAAGCAAAAAAATAATAAAGTATCGTAAATATTAGAGTTAACGTAATAAAATAGAACAGCACTTTTTTTCGTGAACGTATTTTTTGACTTAGCAAACCGCTTGCAACATCACCAATAGTAATTCCAATATATGCCACCATAATTGGTATTTTTCCTTCTTTGGGTGCATCAATCATGCCAAGAGCCTTACACATTTCTGGTGCGAATTGAACTAAAAAATACATTGCAAACCAAACAGGGACAGCAATTAAAATAATATTTAAATACTTTAGTAATAAACTTGGATGTGAAAAAAGGTAAAAGAAATTTCCCTTTTTTATGGTTTTATCTTCTTTTAATTTGGTAAACATACCGCTTTCAAAAACACCAATTCTCATAAATAATAAAAGTAAGCCTAAACCACCACCAATAAAATAACTCATTCGCCAATTATTTAAAGCAATGGTTGTTAAACCTGCAATTACAGCGCCAAACAAACCAACAGAAGCCACCACAGTTGTGCCAAGTCCGCGATCTTCCTTTTTCATAGTTTCACTTACTAAAGTTATGCCAGCACCCAATTCCCCTGCCAAACCAAACCCCGAAACAAAGCGTAATATCGAATACCAAAATGTATCATTAACAAAACCATTTGCAATATTAGCAAGAGAATAAACCAAAATACTACCAAATAATACGGTTAACCGCCCTCGTTTATCGCCTAAAATTCCCCAAACTATTCCGCCAACTAACATGCCTATCATTTGATAGCTCAATAAACTTGATCCAATTGAAGCTACATGTAAATCTCTTATGGCTTTATCGGGATAAATTGGTTTTAGAATTTCTTGTAAACTAGCAACCCTTTCCATACCAAATAAAACCAAATCATATATGTCTACAAAATAACCAAGTGCAGCTACTATTATAATTTTATTTATGGCAGATTTTTGAGATTGATTGTCCATTAAATTAATGCTTAATTATTTTTTTTGTAACAATACCCTTTTCTGTATTTAGTTGAAAAAAATAAATACCACTTGATACATCAGAAAAATCAAATTCAATTATATTATTTTCTATAAACGAATAATGAACTTTAATTACTTCTCCTAAAACATTAATAATCTGAAATTTAATTGTTTTCAATTCAGAATCTACTTTAGTTATTTTTAGTTTAGTATTAAATGGATTTGGATAAACATTAATTTTATCAGTCATACTTTTTTCACTAATAGAAGTTGGTATAGCGCACATGTTTGGAATTCCCCAACCTTTAGAATTATTTGGCGCTAAAAAATTTGAAGCTGTTTTTTTTAACGTATCTAAAACTTTATAGCTACTAAAAGTAGGGTGTGCTTGCCAAAAACATGCCATTGCTCCTGCTAAAATTGGACAAGAAAACGATGTACCATTAGCTTGAAAACAATTTCCGGATGTGCCCAAGCTAACCCAAGCATTACCTCCTCGGGCAAGTAAATCTGGTTTTATTCTGTTGTCCGCAGTTGGACCTACTGAGCTAAAACTCGTTACATTATTTAAGCTATCAATAGCCCCAACAGTGCATATACTATCTGCATCTGCAGGAATACTTATTTTTGGCCAGGAACTACCTCCTCCATTTCCGGCTGAATTTAAAACTAACAAACCCTTTCTGGCAGCTAAATTTGCAGCAATACTCATTGGAGCTGTTTTTCCGTTTAATGTTGAAAAAGTATGGTTTTGCGATGGATTATCAAAAGTTGTGTAACCTAGTGATGTATTTAAAATATCCACGCCTACACTGTCAGCAAATTCTGCACCCCTTATCCAATTGTATTCTTCAACTAATTTTTCGGTATTAGCGTCCTCGGTTCGTAAAAGCCAATAATTAGCCCTGGGAGCAGATCCCATAATAACATTTGGCTTGATAGCTGCCATACAAGACAACACCATAGTTCCATGAGCGTCATCATCATATACATTAGTTCCTCCAGACACAAAATCACGGGTACCTAAAACTCCTCCCCTATTAAACAAACTATCAAAAACCGGATTGGTATTTGCGTTAAGAAAACCAGCATCTAATACGGCTATTGTAATTCCTTGACCTCTAAATCCTTGATTATGAATACAATCTAAATTTAATTGTTTTGTTTGCCAATAAGAGCCACCATAATTAAAAGTACTGGTTAAATTTGTTCTTAAGTTTTCTTTGTCTTCGTTGACTACCGGTTCAGTAATTTTTGGAATATCTAATTTAAAACGATTTACTAATGACGAATTTAAAACAAAAGAAAAAGAGTTTATCGTGTTTAAAACCATTGTGTTAGTAACCGATACTACTAAACCGTTTAACCATTTAGATGCATAAACTACAGTTGCCCCCGAAACAGCATTTATTTGATTAATATAGGCAGGTGTTACCGGTAAATCTGTAATATGAAGCGGTATGTTATAGGTGATTCGTCGCTGAATAGATGCGTTTGATAAAAAAGCCAAAGGGTTTGAAATGGAATAAGGTGATCCATTCTTGTCGGATAATTTAACCCAGTATTTAATTTGTGAAAATGATAAATTTAAAAGAAGAAATAAATTAACTACGAAAAATATTTTTTTTTTATTCATAACCATAAGAAATAAAAGTTTGTTTGTAAATAACGCCATCCTCAATTCTATCTTCAATAGGTATATTTGGCAAAATATTATTAGAAGTAATATCGGTTATTTCTCTGTAAACCAATCCTATATCCTTTGCATACTTTTCTATATAATTTTGATATGAAATGAGTGTTTTTAAACTTTTTTGCTTCACCATTAGCACATTGTTTAACTCGGTTGTGCCAATTATTTCAGTTTTATTTATGTAATCGTAAGAATACATCCATTCGCCAATAGTGTTTTTTGCGTTTCCATTCCATTCTGAATATTGCTTAACAGGAAAAATTAATTTAGAGTATCTTACATTACCTTCAACAACCTCAATACTTTTATCGTTGGCATTAACCATCCATACTTCTTTAATTGTCCATGGTATGCTGTCATATGGCTTTACTGGATTATATTTTTTTATAAATCTTTCTAATCTCAATGCTTCTTTGTTTTCGTTATCTATAAAAACTTCCGATATTTTTTCTTTGATTTGATATTTAATTGAAACGGTTGTTTGAGATAAGCTATTAAAAATTGTACTATCAACATTATAAATCACATACTTACCAATTGTTTTAGGGTAGTAATCTAGCCCTAGCGACAAAGGGCTAATAGGTTCTTTTTTCTTTTGGCACGAAATTAACACAATACTTAAAATAAATAATGCTAATAATTTAGTTTTCATACTGTTAAGGTTTAAAATTAAAAATCATAATCTTTATAATCTCTTGTAAATTCGGCATCTGCAAACTTTGGATTTACTTGTAAATAGTGATAATTATATTCTTCAAACAATCCTTTATCGTCAAATATCTTTAAACCTACAGGTACAAAATATTGTTTATCAATATACATTACTACAGTTTTACAATACCAAGTAGGAATTTTAATAACATCCCCTTTATTTAGTAAATCAAAATAATCATTAAACTTTGGATTTTTTTCGAGTATCATGTATTCCGAAATGTAAAATTTACGGGCAATGGATGTAATGCTTTCATTATTACCGATTGTATAATTAACATAACCAAAATCTCTATTATCAATAGTTATTTTGTAACAATTACGATTATTTATTTTTTCTTCTCCAGCCAACTTAAAAAATTCATCAAACTTATCGCCTATTTTATTTTTATTATACTCAATAACCGAAGCAAAATAATCGTAACCCATTTCATTTAAAGTGTGATGTTGGTCTTGACGCATTAAATTACCCATTGGGTCTAAATTCAAATTAAAAAAAGGAAATGAATTTGGTTTTACTAAAGCCTTGCCGTTATTTTTACCTTGCAACCACAATAACTCTATTCCTTTAATATAAAGATAAATTAACCTAGGGTTTCTATTAAATTTTACATTACTCTCATAATAATTAAATCCTTTTTTACCTCTCTCGGTAATTTTTAAGTGATATTTTAAACTTTTTATTTCTTTAATTGACTTTAAACTTTTAGTAACTATCTCATTACAAGTATAATCTGTATTTTGACTTAAACAATATAACTGAACATTAAAAAGAAAAAAAACAATAATCAGGTGCCTAACTCTAGTATTCATATAACTACAAAAATAACATTATCCAGTAAATTATTGTCAAAATAAATTTATATAAGTATTTAAATCAAAAGCTTTTAAATTAACTTATGTTTGACTAACTTTAAGGCATATTTAGTTAATTTAAATGAACGTTCAACAAATAATTATTAAGGGGATAAAAGATCAACTGTTCTCCCATAATTATTTGGTTTTACCTGAATTTGGCGGATTCATATTAAAATCAAGCCCATCTCATTTTTCAAATTCAGGTAGTTTATTATTACCACCTTGCAAAACCTTAAGTTTTAATTCGCACCTAAAGCAAAATGATGGTATTTTGGCAACTTGGTTGCAACAAAAACTAAACTGCACTTCAAGTGAAGCTTTAAGTAATTTGATTGATTTCTCTGAATACTGTAAAAGTGTTTTAGCATCCCGCAGAAGATTAACATTAGATGGATTAGGTTTTTTTTATTTAGATTTTGAAAACAATACTTGCTTTGAACCACAGCTCGATACTAATTTTTTAATAGATAGTTTTGGATTAACACCAATTTCGTTAATTGAAATTGCAAACGAAGAAAGTCATAAAAGCAAAAAAGAATCTGAATTTGTTGATAGAGTTTTGAATGATAGTATTAATAATAACGATGTTGTCATTAAGAAAAAAAATTACAGGCAGTTAATTGTACCGAGCCTGATTTTGGTAACAATATTTAGTTTATTGGCCTTAGTTATCACAAATACAAAAATTACCGGGATTTTAAAATCTGCCGTTTTTGGAACAAGTAATAATGCTATATATACTCCGTATATTTACTCTAAATTAAATCTTGCAAATACGATAAAGGAAAATACAGAATATATAACAGACGCGAACGGAATTGCCGGTATTGAAATTGGAAACAATAAATTATTAGCAGTAAAAGTTATAGATAATTTAAACAATACACCATCTGATTTAATTGCGGCAACTGTTGCTAAATCTAAAAAGCATTCACCTAATAATTTTGAAGTAGTCTTAGGTTGTTTTTCTGTTTTTGAAAACGCTCAACGCATGATAGAAAAATTAAACGCCCAACATGTAAACGCTTTTATTTCTGATAAAAATGAAAAAGGAATGTTTATGGTATGTAACGGCGATTATGAAACCAAAGAGCAAGCCGTTGAAAATCTTAATAGCATTAAAGAGAAATGCCCAAATGCCTGGGTAAAAAAATCAAACTAAAATTTAGTTTGCTTTCTTGTTTTTTTCAATAAGTCTCTGTTATTTCTTTTTAAACTTTTTCCCTTTCTGTATATTTTCTTGTTTTTCGGCCTCTCTCATTAATAATTTCCAGTTATCTGTAGTGTCTTCTGTATACAATAAAGTTTCTTTATAATCATTTTTATCTACATCTAATATTCTAATTGGTTTAGTTAAAAATAATTCAATTTCTTTTAAAATAGTTTTTTCTTCGGGCGAACAAAAACTTACAGCATTTCCTTTCTGTGTTCCTCTGCCCGTTCTGCCAACTCTATGTACATAATTTTCGGGCTTATCGGGTAAATCATAATTAACAACATAATCTACATTATCGATATGAACACCACGAGCGCTAATATCTGTTGCAATTAATACTTTAATTTCTCCCGTTTTAAATTTGTTCATGACAAGCAATCTGTTTTCCTGATCTTTACCACCATGCATTGTAATACTTTGTATGCCTACTCTTTGCATTGCTGAATAAACCCTTTCTGCTCTGATTTTTGTTCTTACAAAAACCAAAATTTTACTTTCCGGATTTTCGTTTACTAGTCGTTCTAAGAAAAAACGCTTATCGTCCATTCCAACGAAAATAACAGAATGATCCACATTTTTAGAAACCGGGTCTTTAGGCGAAATTTGAATTCGAATTGGATTTTTAACTAAACTATAGGCTAAATCTTTTATATGTTCATTAATGGTTGCCGAAAAAAATAGGGTTTGTCTATGCTGAGGTATATATGTTGTTAATTCTTTTATATCCTTATAAAAACCTAAATCAAGCATATGATCGGCTTCATCTAAGATTAAAATTTCAACCGAGCGTAATTTTATAAATCGTTGGCTTACCAAATCAAATAATCTTCCAGGTGTTGCTACAATGATATCTACTCCATCATTTAATTTTTTTATTTGAGGATCTTGACTAACTCCTCCGTAAATTCCGGCAATTTTAATGTTCGTATATTTAGAAATAGTTTCAAAAACTTCAGTTATTTGAATAGCTAACTCATGCGTAGGAACCATAACTACACATTTTATACCTTCTGTTTTATTTCTATTTTTTCGGTTAAACAGTAAGTTAACTACAGGTATAGCAAAGGCAGCGGTTTTACCGGTTCCGGTTTGGGCAATTGCCATAACATCTTCTAATTTTAAAATTGATGGAATGGCTTTAAATTGTATATCTGTTGGCCGTTTAAAACCCAACTCTTCTATACTTTTTTTTATTTCGGGGGCAATGTGATATTCGGAAAATTTCATTTGTTTAAATCTCTTTTCTTGTAATTACAACAACTAAAAGTAGTAAAAAGTAACTGACACTGTTAATATAACTTTAGAATGTGTATTTATATTTTAAAATAAATATGTTTAGATTAACATCATAAATTAATCAACTATTTTAATATGGATAAACGTTCGTTTCTAAAAAAAGCATCTTTAATTAGCTTAAGTGGCATGATTAATTATTCGGTATTTGGTAAGTTAATAGATTCAGATGAAAGTAATACTCCGATTGCACTTATTAACGATGAGGATTTTTGGAATTCTATGCGCGAAGCCTATACTTTAAATAGCGATTTTATTAACCTAGAAAACGGTTATTACTGCATTCAACCCAACGAAGTTCTCCAAAAATACATTGGTCATATTAATCAAGTTAATTTACAAGGAGCATATTATATGCGAACCGTTCAGTTTGAAAATAAAAAAAAGGCTGCAACAAAACTTGCCGAAGTGGCAGGCTGTAATCCTGATGAATTAATAATAACTCGCAACACCACTGAATCTCTTGATATGATAATTTCCGGACTTGACTGGAAATCTGGCGATGAGGCTGTAATGGCTAATCAAGATTATGGTGCTATGTTAGATATGTTTAATCAAATTTCTAAACGATATAATACCAAAAATATAATTATTGATATACCAAATCATCCTAAATCTGACGATGAAATAGTTGAACTATATGCCAAAGCCATAACACCTAAAACAAAATTATTAATGCTATGCCACATAATTAATATTACCGGACAAATTTTGCCCGTAAAAAAAATCTGCGATATGGCCCATTCTAAAAATGTACTTGTTATGGTTGATGGTGCTCATGCGTTTGCACATATAAAATTTAATATCCCTGATTTAAATTGTGATTTTTATGGTTGTAGCTTACATAAATGGTTAAGTGTTCCTCTTGGAGCAGGATTACTTTATGTAAAAAAACAACACATTCCTAATGTATGGCCACTTTTTGCTGAAAGCGACAAAAAAGAAGACGATATTTTAAGATTAAACCATACTGGAACTATCCCTGTTCATACAGATTTAACCATTTCTGATGCTATAGATTTTTATAATAAAATAGGTCCTGAAAGAAAAGAACAACGTTTAAGATTTTTACAAACTTACTGGACAAATAAAGTAAGAAACTTGCCTCATATTATACTAAATACGCCCGAAGACGCAAGCCGCTCATGCGCCATTGCAAACGTAGGCGTAAAAAACATTAAACCATCAGATTTAGCTGAAATTTTATTTAAAAAGTATAATATATATACAGTTGCAATTGATGGTAAAGGTGTTAAAGGTTGCAGAATAACGCCAAATGTTTTTACCACAACTCAAGAATTAGACAGCTTGGTAAAAGCGTTACAAGAAATAAAATAAATTTTGATCTCAAAAAATTGCTTTTTAGTAATAAAGTTCATCTTCTAAGCATACAAACAATAAAACCTATTTAGTAATTTAAGCCTTTTAATAATTGATATTTTTTTACTTCAACATTTATAAATTTAATAGCTATGAATTTTTTGACTTCTAATAAATTTAATCTAACAATCATAATTATCTTTTTGAGTAGCATATCTTTTTCTCAAAATGAATACATAGACTATAGGTCTGCAACTAACCCTTTATATTGGAAAAACAGAAAGCCTCATGAAGGTTATTGGCAACAAGATGTACATTACAATATTAAAGCAGAATTAAATGATAGCACAGATATTATTACCGGTTCTGAAGAACTCATTTATTGGAATAATTCACCCTACGACATTTCGTTTGTTTATTTTAATTTATACAATAACGCGCAAACCAAAAACTCCTACGCTGCCGACTTGTATAAAAATAACGGCTACAACCTTAAATTTAGTAAATACAGAGCGGAAGGTCTTGGTACACTTGTAGAAAAAATAGTTGTAAAAGGTCAAGAATTAAAAACAGAATTAGATAATACAGTATTAAAAGTATACTTACCCACTCCTTTAAAATCGGGAGAAGCCATTACATTTAATTTAAATTTTAAAACTTATTTTGATACTGAAGCTATTAGAAACCGAATGAAACTGTTTAAAACATTTGGTTACAAACATTATGATATTGTGCATTGGTATCCGCGAATAACAGTTATTGACAGTAAATTTGGTTGGAATACCGATCAACATATGGACCATGAGTTTTATGGCGACTTTGGTTCGTTTAATGTGGAAATGACTTTACCAAACAACTACATTACCGAAGGAACAGGCACACTTTTAAATGAAAAAGAAGTTTTACCTGATTCGTTAAGAAAAAAATTAGACATCAGTAATTTCCTTAATAAACCTTTTAACTCTAAGCCATCACTGATTATTAAAAAAGATGGTTCAAAAAAAACGTGGAAATTTTCAGCAATTAACGTTCATGATTTTGCACTAACTACTGACCCAACCTACCGCATAGGCGAAACCAACTGGAACGGCGTAAGATGTATTGCTTTAGTTCAAGAACCTCATGCCGCAGGCTGGTATAATTGCGCTAACTATATTGCAAAAATTATAGAGGTAAATTCTTTTAATATTGGTCCTTATCACCACCCAAAAATGGTTGTTGCCGATGCCCAAGATGGTATGGAATACCCCATGTTAACTCTTTGTGGCGGGTTTGATCCTAATTACAGAACATTATTAATACACGAAATGACACATAATTGGTTTCAGGGCATGTTAGGCTCTAACGAAAATTACCGTGCATTTTTAGACGAAGGCTTTACACAATTTTATACTGCCGATACTTATCAATTTATTGATGGACCAATAGTTTTAGAACCTAAACCAAAAAGTAATTATGTTGAAAAATACACTGAAGCCGCACGTGTTATTGACGATGAAATGTACAATTCATATTATATCAATACAGTAATAAGGAATGAAGAATTACCAATTAATACCCACAGCGATGACTTTAATGGCGGGATAAGACATAGCGGCGGATATGGTCAAGTTTATACAAAAACAGCGGTCATGTTAAAAAATTTAGAATATGTTTTAGGCAGAGCTTTATTTGATAAAGCCATGCAACAATATTTTAAACAATGGAAATTTTGTCACCCATACCCCGAAGATTTCAGAAATTCAATTATACAATATACCGGTGTAGATTTAAATTGGTTTTTTGATCAGTGGTTGGAAACAACAAAAACTATTGATTATAAAATTGGCAGAATCAAACGTAAAAAAAATAATAATTACGAAATTACGTTTAAACGTAAAGGAACCATGCAAATGCCTCTGGATTTTGTAGTAATAGATAAAAATGATTCAGCTCGCCACTATTATATTCCAAATACCTGGTTCGAGAAACCAACAAGTGCCAATGCTCTTCCTCGCTGGATTGGATGGGGACCAAAATTAAAAACCACCTATACTGCCACTTTAAATATTGATTCAAAAATAAAAAATGTAATCATTGACCCCTCTTATCGTCTTGCAGACATTGATATGACAAATAATGTAAAACACCACAAACTAAATCTTCGCTTTGATTCTAAAATATATAACCCGCCAAACTGGAAACATTATGATATGAAAATTCGACCAAGTGTTTGGTATAATGGTTACGACGGCTTAAAATTTGGAGCCGTTTTATCGGGAGATTATTTACTAACAAAGCATGTTTTTGAATTAGGTTTTTGGCTAAGTAGTGGTATAGGTCAGTCGTTAATGGATAGCTCCATAAAAATAAATAGCTACAATAAAATCTCATTTATTTTTGACTATAAAACCTCACTCAATAATTACATTAAAAAAGCCAATGTTTATTTACAATTAAAATCCTTAGATGGTTTAGATGCAGGAACAATTGGAATAGAAAAGAAAAGTAACAACAATAAAACTAGGTTATACACGCATTTAAAAGCAATGTTAAGAGATATGCCTCAAGATATAGTATACTTAATTAACAACAACGAATGGGGTTACCGTAAATTAAATAGCGCCTTACATGTTGGATTAGAGCATAACTACAAGTACAGAAAAGGTAATGGCACAATTTTAATTAATATCAGAACATCAGCGTTTACAAATGATTACGACTATTCTGCAGCAACCATAAGTACCGTAAATAAAAATGATCTCGGCAAAATAAACATTAATACACGTGTCTTTGGACAAATTGGTTTTGGAAATAACTTACCATCAGAATCAATGCTATTTGTTGCAGGCGCAAATAATGAGGAGTTAATGGATAATAAATATACGCGCTCCATGGGTTTCATTCCTTCTAATTATGGGAATTATGGTAACATAACAAATCACTTTACTGCAGGCGGTGGATTAAATTTAAGAGGTTATTCAGGTTACTTATTAGCACAAAAAAATGAAGATGGTACTTTTTCTTATAATTACAAAGGTGCCACCGGTGCTTCCTTTAATACCGAAATTGAATTTGGTGAATTATTTAAATTTTTAAATCCTAAATTTTTAAAAAACAGCTTTAAAGTTCAACCCTACATTTTTGGCGATGCCGGAACAATCAATACTTCACCCTCTAATAAAGCTAATGTAATGAGCGATATTTTAGTTGATGCAGGTATTGGCACTACTGTTAGCATTACAAGATTTGGACAGCTTTACAACATTAAACCACTTACAATTCGGTTGGATGCACCACTTTTTATTAACCGATTGCCATACGCAGAAAAAGATTATATACAATTAAGATGGATGATAGGTATTAACAAAGCTTTTTAAAATTGTACCTATTATTTTTAAACCAATACCTTTAAAGCTTGTTACTAAATAAATATTAAAAATTATGTCATTACTTGAAAACTTAAACTGGCGTTACGCCGCGAAAAAGATGAATGGAAAAACGGTTCCTACCGATAAATTAAATTATATTATCGAAGCCACCAGATTAGCCCCAACATCATCAGGATTACAACCGTTTAAACTTATTATTATTACTAATAAAGAATTACTAGAAAAAATAAAACCAATTGCTCACGGACAAAGTCAAATTACAGACTGCTCTCATCTAATCGTTTTTGCAGCTTGGGATAATTATACAGAAGAACGAATAAATGAGGTTTTTAAACGAAACAATTCAGAACGTAATTTACCGGATAGTGCAACCGATCAATACAGAACAATGTTAATTAATATGGTAAAATCTCAGAGCCCTGAGACAAATTTTGAACATGCAGCAAAACAGGCTTATATAGCCTTAGGCATGGCAATGTGTGCCGCTGCAGAATTAAAAGTTGATTCTACACCTATGGAAGGTTTTAAAGCTAAAGAGCTGGATGAACTATTAAACTTAAAAGAAAAAGGATTACGTTCAGTAGTTTTACTTCCTATAGGATACAGAGATGACGAAAATGACTGGCTTGTAAAACTAAAAAAAGTAAGAATTCCTCTCGAAAAATTTATAACCGAAATAAATTAAAGTTTAATTTAAATTTTAAAATTAAGATTCATTATTTGTTAAATTTGCACCAAAAAAACTATGGCAACTGATAATTTTCAAGCTCACGATTATTATTTAATGGATGAGTTATTAAGCGATGAACATAAATTGATTCGCGATACAGCCCGCGCCTGGGTTAAAAAAGAAGTTACTCCTATTGTTGAAGAAGCCTGTCAAACTACTACTTTTCCAAAGCAATGGATAAAAGGTTTAGCCGAAATTGGTGCTTTTGGTCCTTACATTCCTGCAGAATACGGAGGCCCCGGTTTAGATCAGATATCTTACGGTATAATTATGCAAGAACTTGAAAGAGGTGATAGTGGACTGCGTTCAACAGCATCTGTGCAAAGCTCTTTAGTAATGTATCCTATTTATGCCTATGGAAGCGAAGAACAAAAGAAAAAATATTTACCAAAATTAGCCGCAGGCGAATTAATGGGATGTTTTGGTTTAACCGAACCAGATCATGGAAGTAACCCTGCCGGCATGATTACTAATTTTAAAGATAAAGGCGATCATTACCTTCTTAATGGTGCTAAATTGTGGATTAGTAATTCACCTTTTGCTGATATAGCTGTTGTTTGGGCAAAAGATGATAACGGAGAGATTCGTGGATTAATTGTTGAAAGAGGTTATGAAGGCTTTACTACACCAGAAACCCACGGAAAATGGAGTTTAAGAGCCAGTGCTACCGGTGAATTAGTATTCGATAATGTCAAAGTTCCAAAAGAAAATTTATTGCCTAATATTAAAGGATTAAAAGGGCCGTTAGGTTGTTTAAATAGTGCACGATTCGGAATTGCATGGGGAGTAATAGGAGCTGCCATGGATTGTTATGATAGCGCACTTCGTTATAGTAAAGAAAGAATCCAATTTGGTAAACCAATTGCAGGGTTTCAGTTAACTCAAAAAAAATTAGCTGAGATGATTACTGAAATAACCAAGGCACAGTTGCTTACCTGGCGTTTAGGTGTTCTTAAAAATGAAAATCGTGCAACCCCTGCTCAAATAAGCATGGCAAAAAGAAATAATGTACACATGGCATTATCAATTGCTCGCGAAGCACGTCAAATTCATGGCGGAATGGGAATTACTGGTGAATACCCTATTATGCGTCACATGATGAATTTGGAAAGTGTAATTACCTATGAAGGAACTCACGACATACATTTACTAATAACCGGTATGGATGTAACCGGAATAAATGCTTTCAACTAAAAATTAAAATAAGCCTCAGGAATGAGGCTTATTTTTTTAAACCAAAATTTAAACCAATTGTTGCCGTAAGTTGGCCTGTAAATATTTTATGACTTGCCTGACCGTTGCCTTTTCCTAAAACTAAAGAATTGGTATAATTGGCGTGAGAACCTTTACCAACAAATTCAAAAAAGCCATTTTTCAAAAATTCAATCCTTATTCCGGTCTCAAAACCAACTATCCACCCAGCAACATGCCAATTATTGTTTAAACGTTCTCCAAATAAAGTTACGTCAGTTCGAGGAATAACTACTCCAATTCCGGGCTTTAAAACCACCGAGGCAATCAGATTTTTTGAGGGCTTAAAAAATTGAATTGATCTAACTGCATTTACCATCCAAAAATTAGCTCCATCAGTATGTTCAAAATGTAAAAAATTAGACGGATTCAATATGGTATCAACATCTAAGGCATAACCATTAATTTGACCTTTAACTCTGGCTTTTTGCCAATCATTTACCACATATTTTGTGTGATCATAACTTAATTCAACTCCCCACTTTCTATTTATTGAATAACCAATTCTAAAAACAAACTGTGGAATGGTAATATTGATAACATCTTTTATTTTATCAAAGTCGGGTCTGTCATTTGCAGTTACATCATAAACTGTAAAATCATAATTTTTTATTGGTCCATCTTTTACAAAAGCATCTCCTGAAGAATTTTTAAAGTGCAGACTACTTTTACTATAGTTTGCCCTAGTATAACCCCATGTAACATATAATTTTGATGTTTTTTTAGTTGAGCTATCGGATTGGGAAAAACCACTAAAAAAAATAGCAGAAAATACAAAACTTAAATAAAAATAACGCATTAATTAGTTGTTAGTAATGCGAATGTAGCGAATATTATTAACCGTATCTACCTCAATTTTTATTTTTTTGTAACTGATTTTTATAAGTTCTTCTATTAGATCAGGCCATTCAAAAAAACAATAATTACCCGAATCTAAATATTCTTCAATACCTAAATCAAATAATTCATCAACGCTTTTTAAGCGATATAAATCAAAATGATAAATTTTACCATTAGAATAACTATACTCGTTTACTATAGAATAACTTGGACTACCAAAATTGTCATTACTTCCTAATTCTTTACAAAGCTGCTTAATGAGCGTTGTTTTACCAGCACCCATTGGTGCATCAACTAAAAAAATTCTAGAATTTTCATCTAAGGATAAAATTTGCCTTGCAACCTCTTTAAGCTCGCTCTCATGTTTTAATATAATTTCCATTACTTACTAGTAAAAATAATATAACTTATTTTGCGGTTAAAACAACATACGGAATAATAATCTCTTCTAAACTAACGCCACCGTGCTGGAAGGTATTTTTATAATAATTAACGTAATGATTAAAATTATTTGGATATGCAAAAAACCTGTCTTCTTTAGCAAAAACAAAACGGGTGCTTGGATTTTGTTTTGGTAGAAAAGCATCGGTGGGATTTTTTATTTCAAAAACCTCTTTAGGGTTGTAATCTAAAGTTTTACCTTGTTTATAACGTAGGTTTGTATTAATGTTTTTATCGCCAACAATTTTTGTTGGTTCCTTAACATGAACAGTTCCATGGTCGGTTGTAATAACCACTTTTATTTTTTTTGCCGCTAACTGTTTTATGATGTCAAATAATGGTGAATGTTCAAACCAACTATAAGTTATGCTTCTATAGGAGGTTTCATTTTCTGCCAGTTCACGAATCACCTCCATTTCAGTTCTGGCGTGACTAAGCATATCAATAAAATTATAGACAATAACATTAAGCTTATTTAAAAGCAGATTATTAATATTATCTGACAATTTTTTTCCGGCATTAAAATTGGTTATTTTATTATAACTGGTTTTTATATCCTTGCCTAATCGTTTTAATTGAGCTTGTAAAAAAGTCTCCTCATGCATATTTTTGCCACCCTCTTCGTCATCGTTTAACCAAAAATCAGGAAACATTTTCTCCATTTCGCTTGGCATTAATCCGCTAAATATAGCATTACGTGAATATTGTGTAGCTGTAGGCAAAATACTAAAAAAGGCATCCTCATTTTCTACCTTATAATAATCTTGAATTAACGGTTGAATGACCTTCCATTGATCTAAACGCAAATTGTCAATTACAATTAAAAATACAGTTTCATTATTAGATAGCTCTTTTAAAAATTTATTTTTAAAAAGCGTGTGACTCATGGTTGGGGCATTTTGACTTTTACCATTTAACCAGTTAATGTAGTTTTTTTCAACAAACTTAAAAAACTGATTATTGGCATCAGATTTCTGCATTTTTAAAACATCGAGCATGCTTTTGTCCTGAAGCTTATCCATCTCAATTTCCCAATAAATAATTTTTTTATAAATATCAATCCAATCTTGCCAACTTAAATTATCATTAATGGTCATTCCTATTTGCCCGAATTCTTTTCTGTAATCTGTATTTGTTTTTTCACTTACCAAACGCTTATTATCTAAAGCCTTTTTAAGCGATAGTAAAATTTGATTAGGATTTACAGGTTTAATAAGGTAATCCGCAATTTTTCCGCCAATTGCGTCATCCATAATATGTTCTTCCTCGCTTTTGGTTATCATTATTACAGGCAAATCTTTGCTAACTTGTTTAATTTTTAATAACGTATCTAAGCCCGATAAACCTGGCATGTTTTCATCAAGTAATACTGCATTTAAGTTCTTATTTTCTTTAACAATATCAAGCGCTTCGTCACCACTAATGGCTGTTATTATATCATAACCTTTTTCATTTAAAAACAAGATGTGTGGTTTTAAAAGAGTTATCTCATCATCAGCCCAAAGAATTTTAATTTTATCCATTATTATAGTGGTTTTATTACAAATAACGTGGTAAATTTAGCTCTATTATATATTTTAACTAATTTTAATTTGAAAGTTTTAAAGATTAAATGCCTCTGAATAAACGCAAAATAATTAACGACCCAATTTATGGTTTTGTAACCATACCAAGCGACTTAATTTATGACTTAATTAATCATACCTATTTTCAGCGTTTACGACGAATTAAACAATTAGGCTTAACCAATTTGGTTTATCCTGGTGCATTGCATACTCGATTTCATCATGCTATTGGAGCCATGCATTTAATGCAGGAAGCAGTTTTAACCCTAAAGCAAAAAGAAGTTTTAATTACCGAAGATGAAGAACAAGCTGTATTGATTGCTATTTTATTGCACGACATAGGGCATGGCCCATTTTCACATGCTCTCGAACACAGTATTGTAAAAAGTATTCATCACGAAACGCTTAGCAGTTTATTCATGGATAAACTAAATAAAGAGTTTAAAGGCAAATTAACTTTGGCTATAAAAATATTTAATAACAACTACAAAAAAAAATTTTTACATCAGTTGGTAAGTTCGCAATTAGATATGGACCGTTTAGACTATTTAAAACGCGATAGTTTTTTTACCGGAGTTAGCGAAGGTGTTATTAGTAGCGATAGAATTATTAAAATGCTTAATGTTGTAAAAAATGAATTAGTAGTCGAAAACAAAGCTATCTATAGCATAGAAAAATTTTTAATTGCAAGGCGTTTAATGTATTGGCAAGTTTATCTGCATAAAACCGTTTTAAGTGCAGAAACATTATTGGTAAATATTTTAAAACGAGCAAAAGAAATTTCTGCTCAAGGAATAAATTTATTTGCTACCCCTACCTTTAGCTTGTTTTTAACTAATAATTTTACCGAAAATGATTTTAAAAAAGATGAATCATTACTTGATAAATTCTCAAAATTAGATGATAATGATATTGTTGCATCACTAAAAGTATGGGCAGATAACAATGATAAAATACTCAGTAAATTATGTACAAATTTATTAAACAGAAAATTGTATAAAATTGAAATCCAAAACAACGTTATTTCGGTTTCTTACAAAAATAAATTACTTGATAAAATTTGTGAACAATATAAAATTAGCCGTAAAGAAGCCGCCTACTTTGTATTTACAGATAGTGTAAACAACAGTGCGTATAACGCAAACAACTTTAACATTAATATTTTAATGAATAACGGTCAGTTAATAGATGTTGCAGAAGCTAGCGATCAACTTAACATTCAAAGTTTAAGCAAAACCGTAACTAAACATTTTATTTGTTATCCAAAAGATATTAAAATTTAAACATTCGTAAACAGAAAATTATAATTAATAATATACACTATGAAAAATTATTTAAAAATTGCATCTCTATCCCTTTTATTAAGCGCCTGCCATTCTGATACAAATGAGTTGGCTAATCTTAAAATTACCTCTAAAACAGATACTGTAACTCAACAGCAAAGCGAAGAAAATTTTGAATTTGTAGCAGAGCAATTTGCCGACTTAAGAGTCCTACGCTATAATGTAAAAGATTTTGATAACATGCCGCTGCAAACAAAAACACTTTTATTTTATTTACACGAAGCGGCACTTTGTGGTAGAGATATAATTTATGACCAAAATTACAGATACAACCTTGCCATTCGTAAAACCTTAGAAGCTATTATCTCTAATTACAATGGCAATGAAGAAGATGAGCAGTATCAAAAATTTATTGTTTATGCTAAACGTGTTTGGTTTAGTAATGGTATTCATCATCATTATAATATGGATAAAATTTTACCTGAATGTAGTCGAGATTATTTTATAAGTTTAGCTAATCAAATTAATGAGTCATTATTGCCTTTAAGTAACGGTGAAACTAAATCACAATTTATAAATTTAATTGCAACTCAAATTTTTGATCCTCAAATTGCCGCCAAAAAAGTTAGTTTAGACCCAAAAACCGACTTAGTAAAATCTTCGGCGGTTAATTTTTATGAAAATGTTAATCAACAAGAAGCTCTTGATTTTTATACCGCACAGGTAAACAAAAACAGTGACGAAAATCCTATGTATGGCTTAAACAGCAAACTTGTAAAAGAAAATGGTAAGCTTGTAGAAAAAATATGGAAAGTTGGTGGAATGTACTCCCCTGCTATTGAAAAAATAGTTTACTGGTTAGAAAATGCAATTACTGTTGCTGAAAACAATAACCAAAAAACAGCATTGGAAAAACTGGTTAAATTTTACAAATCCGGAAATTTGATAGATTTTGACGAATACAATGTTGCTTGGGTAAATGACACAGCAAGCTCTGTGGATGTTGTAAATGGATTTATTGAGGTGTATCAAGATCCTTTAGGAAAAAAAGGTTCGTTTGAATCTGTAGTTTCCGTTAAAGATTTTGAAGCAAGCAAACGAATTGCCACTATCGGAAAAAATGCACAATGGTTTGAAGACAATTCTCCATTAATGCCTCAACACAAAAAGAAAAATGTTAGAGGTATTTCAGCCAAAGTAATTAATGCAGTTGTTGAAAGTGGCGATGCTGCTCCAAGCACTCCTATTGGCATTAACCTTCCTAACAACGAATGGATAAGGGAAAAGAAAGGCAGTAAATCAGTTAACCTTGGTAATATTGTGGAAGCCTATGAGCAAGCTGCAGGAGCTAATGTGGTAAACGAATTTTATTATAATGATGAAATTAAAGAACGCGTAAAAAATTATGCTTCATTAGCTGATAAACTACACACCGATATGCATGAGGTAATAGGTCATGCCAGCGGCATTATAGAGCCAGGAATTGGACAACCTCATGAAACACTTAAAAATTATGCAAGCGCATTAGAAGAAGGACGTGCAGATTTAGTAGCACTATACTACCTTATGGATTCAAAATTAGTGGAACTTGGAGTAATGCCATCTTTAGATTATGGTAAAGCGGCTTATGACGAGTACATCACAAAAGGTTTAATAGTTCAATTATCTAGAATTAAGCCAGGTAAAGACATAGAAGAAGCTCACATGCGTAACAGAAAAATGGTGGCTGCATGGGTATTTGAAAAAGGTTCAAAAGAAAATGTAATTGAGAAAAAAGTAGAAAATGGAAAAACTTATTTTGTTGTAAACGATTACAATAAATTAAGGGTTTTATTCGGTGATTTATTAAGAGAAATCCAACGTATAAAATCTCAGGGTGATTATACAGCCGGTAAAAATTTAATTGAAAATTATGGCGTTAAAATTGATCAATCTTTACATAATGAAGTTTTAGAACGCTATTCTCATCTAAATATCGCTCCTTATGCTGGCTTTATACAACCAAAATTGGTGCCTGTTTATGAAAATGAAAAAATAATAAATGTTAGAATAGAATATCCTAAGGATTTCAAAACTCAAATGCTCGAATTTGGAAAAACCTATGGTTTGTTGCCCGTTTTTAATTAAATAATAACTACAAAAAAACATCTTAGATTTTCTGCTATCTAGTAGTACAATAAAAAAATAATTTAGAAAACATTAAAACAAATGAAAACAAATAATTATTTTTTTGTTGTACTTACCTCTTTAAGTCTCATCATGTCGTGTAATGATAATAAAACAAGTAACGTATCTATTAATAATAAAATTGTTTATCCACCGAAACAAAAAGTTGAATATTCTTCCGAGGCATACAATAACACTAAAGGCTATTATAATAATGGTGAAATAATAAAAGAATTTGATTGCCCTGACGATAAAAATTTCCCTCCTGTAGACATTAAATCATGGAAAAAAATACCTGTTGTAAATGACAGATTGCCTACCTACGAAGAAACAACCAATGGAACAGCAATATTTCATTATGGCGAAAAGAAAAATAGTGTTATTAAACCATTTTACATGTCTTTACCTAAACTAGCTTATATAACAAATCCATTAACTAAATTATCTGAAATTGTTATTATAATTCAAATTGTTCAAACTGCAAATGATACTATTGTAGGTTATAGACATTTAGCAGGAGGTTGCGGAGGTTCATTGTTTCATAATTTTAAATTTTTGACTGAAAATGAGCTCAAAAAAGAAATGTTATTTTAATATTTTTTTGAGTTTTATTTTTAACTAAACCTATATAGGTAAAAGTAAACATGTCTTAAATAAACATTGCTTTAAAATACCAATGAATAAATTATTACTCTTAATGTTTTCATTATTCGTTAATTGGAAATCAAACTTTTTATCAGATAAAAATCAGCAAATTAAATTATACTCTCTTGCAATTGGTGAATACATAAATGCTATTTACAAAAAAGAAAAAATAAAATTTGACACTTTGTTTATTGGAAAACACATCGATTTCCCAAATATTAAATTACCAAACAAAATTCAAAATACAGTTATTAGAATAGTTAACGAAAAACAAGCTGATAAAATAGCAAAATACCGAAAATCATTAACGTATTTAAATATTATAGAAAATATTGAACCGACAGAATCTCATTTTTTGTTAGTTGCTTTTTATGTAACAAAGTCTATAAATCACATAAATTATTTACCAATACACAATTGCAATATTTATTTTAAATACAACACTAAATTAAACGAAAATACCTTGAGCGAAATTAAATTTGATTACCCCTATCCTAACTATAAATTAAGACTTAACCACTGACTTTAATCCATTTTTTCATCAATAAAAACCTCAAATTATTTAATTTGTATACTATCTTGAATTTTATTTTTTGTTAAAGTATCACTTCGATTTAGATCATTATTCTTTTTAATTAAATCTGCTCCGTAATTTGAATAATTCTTATTCGGGTACTTAGGAATTTTAAATTGATAAGAATAAGAATCAGTATTTGGTAATTTTTCTCCGATAAACCAGGGGTTAAATAGTTTAACAGTTGCAATATCGCACCCAAAAGCTTTTTCCAAACTTGAAAGATAGTTCACTGTAGTATCAATAAAATATGTTTTTACTGGAAGTTTAGTTTTATAAATTAATTTTTTTGTGTTTATTCCAAAATGTTGTGGATTTGAAAATAATGTTTTATAAGCCAATATTCTATATAAAAAGCTTCCTGTTTCTGTATTCAATATAAGATCAAAATAATCGTCACTTTTTTGTTTATTCAACGCCGCTTGTATTCCTCCTATTCCTAAATTATATGCAGCTGCTGATAAGGTCCAGTTATTAAAAACCTTATAAGCGTCTTTAATATGCTTACAAGCAGCGAGTGTAGATTTCTCTATGTCAAATCGCTCATCTATACATTCATCAACTTGTAATCCATAATTTTTTGCGGATAATGGCATTAACTGCCAAAAACCTGCTGCTCCCGCCGGTGATACAATATTTGAGAGATGACTTTCTACCACAGCAAGATATTTAAAATCATTAGGAACTCCTTGAGCTTTTAAAATTGGTTCAATATAAGGAAACCAAATTTTTGCTTTTTCAAACAAGGCTTTATAATTAGATTTCCAATAGTTATCATTAAAAAATTCTCTTTCTAATCCGTCTTTTATTTTCATACTATTAGGAGGGATTTTTTCTCCACAGAACTCTAAATTTGCGGGGACATTTAACCCTAAAACATTTGCATTATTATTTATATAAGTAAATGAGTTAATTTCAATATCTGTAAAAAATAGTTTAACAATTAGAAAAATTGCTATAAAGGAAATGAAAAATAGAAAAAACGAAGAGTAGAAATTTTGCTTAATAAACACGAATAAATAATTTATTTTAATATCACTTTTTCCTAACAATAGTATTTAAAAACAAAGTGCTAAAAACCAATATGACGTATGATAGGGCTATAAAAAATAATGTCTCACTAAAATTAACAATTAGTAAATACGCCATCATAGCACCAATTGAAGCAATAAAAAAATATAAAGTAGCAATTCGTTTTTCTGTAATTCCTCTAAAAAATAAATGATGCGTTGTGTGATCTTTACCACCTACAAATGGGGAATTTCCAGCTCTAAGCCGATTAAATACAACAGTAAAAGTATCTGTTATTGGAATTAAAAAAACCAATAAAACAATTAATATATTTATATAAGGAAATTGAACGTTGCTAATATTTCCTGTTGAATTCCAACAATTATTTATTCCCATTACAGAAAAAAACAAACCCAAAAACTGACTGCCTGTATCACCCATAAACATTTTTGAAGGATGAAAATTATAAATTAAAAAACCTATCAGAGCACCTACTACACCCACATTTAAAACTGTAATGTAACTATCGGTAAACTTTAAAGAAATGTTTATTGAAATAATGAAAAAAGCAATAACTATACATACAATGGTAGTAATTCCGTCCATATTATCAAGCATATTTACTGAATTCATAATACCTACTACCCATAATACAGTTATTAAATAATTTAAATATTGATTTTGAAAAATTGTAATGCTATGATTTGAGAAAATAATAATAAATGCGCAAAAAATCTGAGTTAAAAATTTTAGTAAAGGTTGAGTATTATAGGCATCATCGGCAAGACCCATTAAAAATGCTAATGTAGATGCTATTAAAATTCCAAGAATTTGAAGATTAAACCCGAAACTTTCATGTGGTAAAAGTAAAATAAAAATAAAATCAATTAAAAAGATAAGAAAAAATGAAATTCCACCCATTGCTGGTTTTACATTAGGATTCCATCTAACTTGGTTTTCTTCTTTATTTCGAACGCCCAATGTCTGAGCAAATTTTAACAGAATATGATTTATTAACAAAGAAAAAATAAAACATAAAAAAAACAGTGAAAATAATATAATAGGAAACTCGGAAATCATATTAAAAAAAACTATTTAAGTTACTAAGAGTTTTACCCTCTAAGTCTTTTGTTGATAGTAGTGGGTTTTCAAAATTCCAGTTAATATTAACATCATGATCATTCCAAATTAAACAATCTTCGGATGCCTTATTGTAAAAATTAGTGCATTTGTATGAAAATATCGTATTATCTTCTAATGTTAAAAAACCATGAGCAAATCCCGGTGGCACGTACATCATTAATTTATTTTTTGATGTCAACTCTTCCCCAAACCATTGACCAAAAGTTGGTGAATTTTTACGAATGTCTACTACGGCATCAAAAACTGACCCCGAAATCACCCTTACTAATTTACCTTGAGCATGAGGTTCATTCTGAAAATGCATACCTCTTAAAACCCCTTTGTGAGAAAGAGATTGATTATCTTGAACGAAATTTAAATCGTAGCCTGCGTTTTTTAATAAATTTTTATTGTAACTTTCAAAAAAGTAACCTCGCTCATCTTCAAAAACTTTAGGCTTAATTACTATCAATCCACTTAACTTTGTTTCAATTATTTCCATTTAATCAAACTTTTTTTTAGTTTTTTTCTTGAACTTTTCTTCTTCACTGTAATATCCACCACCATAACCATATCCGTAACCGTATCCATAACCATAATTATAACTATATATTTTTCTGCTTACATCAACATCGTTAAGTACAATGGATAAATTCTGAATTTTTGACTCATTCTTTAACCTATCTAAGATTTGAGTAAACATTTTTTTAGAATAACCTGCCCTAAACACATAAACAGGATAATTAGCCATTTTGGTAGTTTCAATTCCATCTGTAACTAACCCAACAGGAGGATTATCTATAACAATAAAATCAAATTCTTTTTTTAATGTTTCAATAACTTCTTTTAATTTATTGCTTAAAATGAGTTCAGACGGATTTGGAGGGGTTGGTCCGGCAGTAATAAATTTTAAATTTTCTAACTGACTATTGTTATAACATTCTTCTAATTTTACAACTCCTGTTAATATTGTACTCATTCCATTAATATTAGGAACACCAAAGCCTTTGTGTATTTTTGGTTTACGCATGTCTAAGTCAATTATTATAACTTTTTTTCCTGTAAAAGCAATTATACCAGCTATGTTTATAGCTACAAATGTTTTTCCTTCACCACTTATTGTAGATGTAACTGACAAAATTTTTGATCCTGGGGAGTTGTCAATAAAATTAAGATTTGTTCTTATAGTTCGAAAAGCTTCTGCAATAAGTGCCTTTGGATTTTTGTCAACCACTAATTGAGAGATTGGAATGTCACTTTGATATTGCGGCACAATTCCTAATAAAGAAACTTCACCTCTAGAATATCTTGTAATATCTTTTAATGAGTAAATTTTATCATGAAAAATATAGCGAGTAAATACAAGTAATAAGGAGGAAAGTATTGCTGAAAGTAATGCTATAACAATTGAATTAGACTTATTTGGAGAAACTTTTACCCCAGAATTTAAAGCCTTTTCAAGAATAATATTTTTTGACACATAACCGGCTTTCGATATTGAAAATTCAGTTTTCTTCTCAAGTAATAAAGTGTAATACTTTTCACTTATTGAATAAAGTCTACTAAGTCTTGAAAACTCAACTTCATCTTCAGGCTTCTGATTAAATTTAGTTTTAAAATCAGATGATTTTTCTAGTAAATTTTTATACTTCGTCTTATACCTGAGTTTAACAGCTTGTAAACTTTCTAATAATAACTTTTTTTGAGTTTCAATTTGATAATTTAATTGTTTAACCGTTTCTGAATTAGGTGTAGAAGTATATAACAAATTTTCCCTATCCAATAATAACTTCTGAATTGATTGTGTTGATTCTTTAATTAAATCTTCATACTCAGTACCAGATATTAATGAAATTAACTGATAAATATCAATTCCTTTATTTTTATTTATGTTGATTTGAATTTCATTAATTATTTTCTCCTCCATCTCAACTTTAAGTAACTCATCTTCAATTGTTGTATAACGAACTAGTTCAGAATTAACAAGAATGTCTTTTTCAGTAAAGTTTTTTTCTTTTTTAAATTTCTGTAGCTCACCTTCAGTTGTTTTTAAATCATTAAATACAGACCCTAATTGAGCGTCAATAAAACTCAAAATATTTCTTGAACTTTCACTTTTTCTTTCAACATCATAATTTAAATACTCTTCTGTTATAGCATTAACAATATCAGTTGACTTATCTGAATTTACATCTTGAACTTTAATTAAAATAGTTTTAGCTTGTTCATTTAATAATTTTATGTTTAGTTTAGATTGTAAATTTGTGGTAACATTATCGATATCTGTAAGAATAAAATAAAGTAACTTATTCTCTTTTAGTGTGGCTTTAACACTTAACTCATCTAAATTAGGATTAATGTAAACATTTATATCAAAATCAGTGGTTTTTAACCAAGTATTAATTTCAAATTTCTCGGCTTTATTTCCAATTTTAATAATTCCAGATTTTAAATTATTATTTAATTCAACATATATTTTTTTTCTATATAATGAATTATTTTTGGGATTTATTTTAATTAAATAAGGCGAGTAGTTATATAATTCATTACTTTTAAAAGTCCCTTCGCTATAATAGCTTACTCCAATATCCAATTTTTCAACAACCCTCTTCAAAAACACCCTAGATTTAATTTGCTCAATTGCTTCAGCCATAATATCGTTGGTATTCTCAAAAGAATTTAATTTTAATATATCATCAGTTTGATTTGAGTTATTTATTTGAATAACAGCCTTAGACTCAAATACAGGTTGACTATATCTTAGGTAGAGAAATGTTGCTAAAAAAGACAATAAGAAAAAAAGTGCGATTAAAATTTTACTTTTATTGAACAAAAGATAAATAACGCCAATATCAAAATTAGATTGAAAACGATCAGTAATATCTTTTAGTTGATTTTGACTATCTTCTTGGGGAGTTAACATTAGATTAGTTTCTTAAATTATAAAACTGTATGAAATAAAAAGTTGTAGTCAACAAAGTTATTACTGGTGCAAACTCTAATGCAATAGTTCTAAGAGGTCTGTATCTAGGTTCAACATAAATTATATCATTAGCCTGTACTTTTGAATTGGCCATTGCAATGCCATCAATCTTTGACAAATCCATCAAGTAAACAAGAGGTTTTTGTTCAGAGTTTGAGTTATTTCGTATTAATTTTACTTTATAAGCTTTTCCCTCTTCAGGAATTCCTCCAGCATTTGCAATAACTTCCATTACTGTTGTGTTATTATTTAATATAGTTATTACCCTAGCCTGTCCTGTATTACCAGGAAAAACAACCACTCGTTTATTTATTACTTTTAATGTTACAAAAGGACTCACATAAAATTCAGCATACTTTTCTTCCAAAATTTTTTCAGCTTCTTTAATTGTTTTCCCCTCAATTTGAACTTTACCTATAAGTGGCATTTTAATTGTTCCATCACTCTCTACAATAACATCCAGGTCATTCCTAAAAGCCCCAGAAGCTGTTGTAGCTAACTCTATAAGTTTAAAACCACCATTTGTGAAAATTTTATATTGTATCGCGTCATTTGAAGCTATTTTATAATCAACTTTTCCTAAAGAATCTACTAACTTATCGTAAGTAAATTCTTTAGAGGTTTTAAGCATTAAATTTGACTTGAAAATTTTACAAGAAGACAGAATCAAAATAAAAGAAAAAAATAATATACAGTTTTTCATAGATATGTAACAAATGTAGAAATTTTAAACCATTATTGAAAGAAAATCTATTGAGGATATTCAATTCTGGCGTGATAAATATTCATCAACCTTTTTTTAAATATTTTCCTAATAACCGTAATATCTTTAAACGTAATATTTGAATTAATAAACTGATTTTGACTAATTTTATAATCAATAACAGAATCTACTAAATCATTAATTGAAACAACATCATGAACTTTTAAACTTCTCGATGCTGCCTCTACCCCATCAGCCATCATCAGAACTGCTGTTTCCTTGCTAAATGGTATTGGTCCAGGATACCGAAATTCGTTTTCATTAACATTTTTTATATCGTTTTGTTTTTTCATCATCGATAAGAAATAACCAACGTAGGTTGTCCCATGATGAGTTCTTATAAAATCGATAATTTGTTCAGGTAACTTATTTTCTTTTGCAATTTCTACCCCCTCAATTACATGATTAAGTATAATATTTGCACTTTCTAACGGATCCATTTCTTGGTGAGGACTATATTGTTTTGATTGATTTTCGGTAAAATAATTTGGATTTTTTAATTTACCAATATCGTGATACATGGCTCCAGTTCTTACCAAAAGCGTATTTCCTCCAATATAATAAATGGCTTCCTCAGCCAAATTTGCAACTTGTAAGCTATGTTGAAATGTTCCTGGAATATCTTGAGATAGCTTACGTAAAAGAGGTTGATTAAGATCGCACAATTCTAATAATTTAAAGTCTGAAATGAATCCAAATACTTTTTCAGTTAATAAAATAATTGGGTAAGCCAGCAAAACCAAAACTGAACTTATTGCAAAAGGTACATAAACGCTAATTTTTTTAACTAATTCAGGAGTACCAAACGATACATTATAACCTAAAAACACCAAAACATAAAATAAAAAAACCAATGACGCAGCATTAACAATTTGCTGCCTTTTTCTCATTTCTGCAACACTAAAAAGTGTTGCTATCCCTGAAATTAATTGCAGTAAAATAAATTCAAATTTATCTGCCATGAAAAAGCTACAGATCAATACAACAATTAAATGGGTAAATAATGCTGTTCTACTATCAAAAAAAACTCTTACCATTATTGGCACCAAAGCAAATGGTAAAGCCAGTATCAAAAGTCCGTATTTTGAAAAAACAAAACTTGCAAAAACAGAAACCAGTATAACTAAGTACAAAAAAACAAATTGTTTATTTTGACCAAAAATAATTTTCCGAAAAAAATACAAATAACCAAACAAGAGCATTAATAAAACAGAAACTAACATATATTTAAAAAACTGTTTCACTAAAGAATTTATGGTATTTAAACTGTCCAAATAAAAATAATGATTAATTAAAAAACGCTTATTATTTGTAAGTGCTTCGCCTTTTTTAGCAATAGTTTGCCCTTTAAATATGATGCTTTTATAATTCGAAATTTTATCCAAAGTTGACTTTAAATAAAATGCAGTCTTCTCATTATTTAAATAGTAATTTACGAATAAAAAATTATCATAATTAATTTTAAAAAAATCTGTTTCATTAATTTTTTTTAATTCATTATTAATAAATTCAGTGGCAGTACCAATATTAAAAAAATGATTATAAGTATTGGTTTCTGCATAATTGCCATTAATTATTAAAATTGGCATTTTTTGCTGAGAGGTATCAATAGTTTCAATTATTCCAGTATTAAAAATGCTGTCAAAAATTGGTTTATAAACTAAATAAGCTTTTTTATTCTTAAATTTTAACTGTTCAAAATTTGCTTTTTTAACCAATTTTTCTGCGTCATTATTTTCAAAAAACAAAGGCGTTTCACTTTCAATTTTTTGTTTTTCATTATCAATTTCTTTTTGAGACTTTTTGAGAAAAAAATCGTTATCTGAAATTAAATCTTCATAAGCCCAAACAGGATCAAATGCTCCAACCCTATGTCCTTTTATCTGCTTGTCAGGAATTATAATTGAAATAATAAGAGCACAAACTAAAACAACCAAAATTTTAAATATAAGATTGTGCTTTGATTGTATATAAATTAAAATATTCATTTTGTACAAAATAAAGATTTAAGTTATTACCTATTTAAAAAAGAAAATATGGTTTTTAACAGCGTATTTTTAATACTGTTATTTTTTCAAAAGTCATTCTTTTGTAATTTAGAAAATAGGAATTAAATTATTTATAAATCCCAAACACTACAGGAACCTTGTTAATTTCTGGTTTATTAATTTTGCGCCACTCAGCCACAGATTTTGATTTAACCAATTGATTTTTACTTGTGATATCCTTCCCTATAAAAAGTATGGTTTGAGGAGATAGACTTTGTAATAAAAGACTCAATAATTGGTCGTTTCTATAAGGTGTTTCAATAAAAAATTGAGATTGACCATTTTTTAATACCAATAATTCTAACTCTTTTATTCGTTTTAAGCGTTGAATTTTATCAATAGGCAAATATCCATTAAATGCAAAGTTTTGACCGTTAAAACCACTTGCCATAATGCTTAATACAATTGAACTTGGACCAACTAACGGTACAATTTCGATATTGTATTTATGTGCTAAACTAACAACATCAGCGCCGGGATCTGCTATTCCGGGACAACCTGCGTCGCTCATTAATCCAACATCAGTACCGTTTAATAACGGATTTAATAATTCCGGTATTGAATTGTTTGTTGTATGTTCATTTAACAATACTATTTGGGCATTTTCAATTTTAGGATATCCAAACCATTTTAAACAACGTCGCGCTGTTTTGGCATCTTCAGCAATAAAATTATTTAACCTACCTATTACATCAAAGTTATAATGGGGTATAAAATTAGATACTTCTTCAGATATAGGAACGGGTAATAAATATAATTTTCCAAGTTGACTCACCCTGTAATATTAAATATTTTTTTTTATTGTTACCTTTCCACTTTTAAATTTTAACAACATGTTAGGCTTAAAACTGGAAACAGATCCACGTTGGATAAATATTGTAGAAAAAAACATTGATGAAATTTTAACAGATCATGCCTATTGTGAGCAAAAAGCAGCCACAAATGCTATTTCTATTTTAATAAGTTACCCGTATCATCCCGAATTAGTTGATGAAATGCTGAGTTTAGCAAAAGAGGAGCTCACGCACTTTGAAATGGTTCATCAAAAAATTAAATTACGTGGATTAAAATTAGGCTATGAAAGAAAAGACGAATACGTTGCTGAATTATATAAATTTATGCGAAAAGGTCACATAAAAGAAATTGCGTTAATTGACCGGCTTTTATTTTCAGCAATGGTGGAAGCAAGAAGTTGTGAGCGATTTAAAATTTTATCTGAAAATTTGATTGATAGTGATTTAAAAAAATTTTACAGGCAACTTATGATAAGCGAAGCCAATCACTACACCATGTTTTTATCTTTTGCCAGAAAATATGGCAATCACATAGAAGATGTAAACGCTCGTTGGCTACAATGGCTCGAGCACGAAGCTAAGATTTTAAAACACTACGGGAAACAAGAAACAATACACGGATAAGTGATTAATTTTAAGAACATATTGGTTATTCAAACCGCATTTATTGGAGATGCCATTTTAGCATCCAGTTTACTGGAGAAATTACATACTTTTTTTCCAACGGCATCAATAACAATATTGGTAAGAAAAGGAAACGAAAGTATTTATGAAAATCACCCGTTTTTAAAAGAAGTTATAATTTGGAATAAGAATAAAAATAAACTTAAAAACTTATTTAATTTATTATTTAAAATCAGAGGTAATCAATACGATTGTGTAATAAATTGCCATCGCTATGCAAGCTCGGGAATTTTAACAGGTTTTTCAAACGCAAAACATACAAGCGGTTTTAAACAAAATCCATTTTCATTTTTATTTAATTACAATGTAAAACACATAATTGGTAATGGTAAGCACGAAATTGAAAGATATAATCAATTAATTGAAGAGTTTACTGATAATAAAATAATAAAACCTAAACTTTATCCATCAAGAACAGATTTTGAAGTTATAAAACCATATCAATCAGAACCTTTTGTTTGCATTGCTCCGGCCTCGGTATGGTTTACTAAACAGTTACCAATAAATAAATGGATTGAACTATGTAATAAAATAAATCCAGATACAACAATTTATTTGATAGGTGCACCAAACGATAAAAAAATATGTGAGCAAATTATAAGTCACTCGAGCCATTCAAAAATTGTTATGCTTGCCGGAAAATTAAGTTTACTTCAATCATGTGCTTTAATGAAAAATGCTCAAATGAATTATGTAAATGACAGTGCCCCATTACATTTAGCCTCGTCTGTTAATGCTCCTGTAACCGCATTTTTCACATCTACTGTGCCTTCTTTTGGCTTTGGGCCCCTATCTGATAACTCAAAAATTATTGAAGTATCAAATTTAAATTGCAGGCCTTGCGGATTACATGGATTTAAAAACTGCCCCGAAAAACATTTTAAATGCGGTAATCAAATTAACATTAACGAAATAAATACTTAATAAGACTATTGTAATAACTAACTTTACAAAAAAATAATAATCATGACCGAAGAAACTAAAAAAAACATAATGGAAAATGTTTACAAAGTTGCAAACCATTTCAACATTCCTAATGCAAATTTGGTTTCTTTTAAAAAAAGAAATGTTTTACTAGAACTATTAAATACTAAAGACAATAAAGCGTTTGAAATAATTAATATTTTAATTAATGCCTATTTAAAAATAGATAGAATTGAAAACGATAAAGAAAAACAAAACAAAAAGCCCGAGCATTGGAACATGGAAAGGGCAGCTGCAATGAATGAAAAAGATAAAGCAGAGTTTTTGTTTAATCAATTTATTATTAACAATAAAATTTAATTTTCAATTGATTCAAATAGCGCTTTCAATTCCATCTCATTCAAATTACGCCATTCACCTGGTTTAAGCTTTTCTAAATTTATATGCATTACTCTAACGCGCTGCAATTTTATTACCTGATAATCAAATGCGTTGCACATTCTCCTAATTTGTCTGTTAATACCTTGGGTTAAAATAATTCTAAATACACGTTTAGTATTAGGTTCAAGTTTTGTTACACAAGGTTTTGTTTTAATTTTTTCGCCTTTCAATAAAACACCCTCTTCAATTTCTTTTAAAAATTGTTTTCGAACAGGTAAATTTAAGGTCACTACATATTCCTTTTCATGACCAGATTCAGCATTGGCTATTTTATCAATTATTTCGCTATGATTTGTCAGTAATATTAATCCTTCGGTATCTTTATCTAATCTCCCAATTGGATATATATTCTGTTCATGGTTTATAGCATCAATTATATTTCCTTCTATTTTTTCAGAAGTACAAATAATTCCTTTTGGTTTATTATAAACAATGTAGGTTGGTTCGTATTTTTTTATTGTTAATTGTTTTCCATCTAATAAAACAACATCACTTTCTTTCACTTCATAGCTGTATTTTACTATAATTCCATTTACACTAATTTTTTTCTTATCAATCAATTCATTAGCTTTTCTGCGAGAAATAAAACACGACAAACTAATGTACTTATCTATCTTCATTTTGTAAAGATATTAAAGTTTCTCTGCGCTATCTATAAATATTAATTCAATTTTATTAGTGTACTCAACATCATTATGCTCTTTGATGCATATCATTCCTATTTATTCATGACCAATCTAATTTTGAAATGTAAACAGATGAATAAAAAAAATTCAAGTTGCGGTTTTGTTTCCTGTTAAACTGTTGCTTGATAAAAAACTAATAACAGGTCTAAAAAACAAATTATGAAAAAAATAATTTTAACTATTGGAATTGTTGCTGCTGGAATAACAGCATCAACAAATAAAGCCATGGCTCAGGAAGGATTTCATATCGGAATTCAAGCTACACCTCAAACAAGCTGGTTACTTAATAAAGATGATCAAAACAATAGTAACTTTGAATATTTGCAAACGTATAACTCTTCTTTTGGAGTAAGTGGAATGTATTTATTTTCAAATGGTGGTGGTGTTGGTTTAGATGCGTTGTATTCAATGCAAGGACAGAGCTATAAAATATCAGGGGTAGAACGTTTTAAACGAACTGATTATCTTAAAATCCCTTTAATGTTTGTTTACAGTTACAATGTATCTGAAAGCATTGATTTAATTGGTAAAATTGGTCCGCAAGCTGGAATATTAATGGATGCTAAATTGCAAGATAAAGATGGCAATAATATTATAAGTAATCAAAAAAGTGCATATGAAGATTTAAATATTGGCGCCGTTGCCGTTGCCGGTGTGGGTATTAAACTCGCAGAAAACTTTTATCTAGATGCATTATTACGTTATGATTATGATTTTACTAATGCAGAAAACACAAATATGAATGCACATATAAATGATGGTCCTGTAATTACAAATGGCGGAACAGGTTCTCCATCTCGCGCTAATACACTTAATTCAACAGCTGGATTAACAATTGGTGTAAGATATGTACTAAAATAAAAACAAAATCCCAACCTAAATAATTAATAAAAAGGTTGGGATTTTTTATAAAAAATTGAAATTACATTCTTGCTAAATCAAATTCAAACTTATAACCAAATTTTTTAAGCATTCTAAGGTGAGAGCCAAATGCTTTCATAAAAGTTGGAGAACTATGATATGGCACATTAAATTCTTTTGCTGTTTCTTCAACTATTTTAGAAATTTCAGGATAATGTACATGACATATATTTGGGAATAAGTGATGCTCAACTTGAAAATTTAAACCGCCAAGATACCATGATAAAAATTTGCTATCGCGTGAAAAATTAACTGTAGTTTTTAATTGATGAACAGCCCATTCATTTTCTATTTCATTTAAACTATTTGGTAAAGGAAACTCCGCCTCTTCTACAGAATGAGCCAATTGAAAAATAATTCCTAAAACCAAGCCGCCAATTGCATTCATTATTAAAAACCCAACCAATATTAACACTAAAGAATAACCCTGTAACACAACAGGCATAACAATAGTATATGAGAAAAAAAGCAATTTAAGCAGAATCATACTGATAAAATAATTTGCATTTTCTTTTGAGCTATACCTATTAGTACCTTCTTTTTTATATTTAAAAAATTGAATAAAATCTTTGGCCAGACACCAGTAAAGTGTTAATATGGAATAAAAGAAAAACACATAAATAAACTGAAAACGATGTACATTTTTTGGAGGAGAATGAGGTGAAAACCTAAGAATTAATTTGTCAGCAATGTCATCATCAACCTTGTGCACATTAGTATAAGTATGATGAAGTACATTATGTTGTATTTTCCAATTAAAAACCATCCCGCCAATAAGGTTTAATGAATAGCCCAGCCAATTATTTACCGATTGTTTTTTTGAATAGGCTCCATGATTGGCGTCATGCATAATAGACATTCCTATACCAGCCAATGAAAATCCCATAATTGAATACAGTATTAAAACTGCTCCTTGTTCTAATAAAAACAAATTAATGGCTAATACCGGAATAATAAATGATAACAATAAAATTATTGTTTTTATTACCATATTAGAATTAGCGTTTTTAGAAATATTATTTTCTTTAAAATAATCGTTTACCCTTTTTTGCAATGTTGGAAAAAATAATGTTTTTTCTTTTGGAACAAATCTTGGTAATTTTTTAAATGAGTTATTATCCATTTGTTTAATTATTTAATCAAAATTAAATAAAAAACATGAAAATATTCTAATTGTAATTTTTATAATAAATTTCAATTAATTAAATACAGTAACACAACCTTTTAATTCATGTTCATCACCAAGATTGTCAGTAATTATTATTCTCCAAAAATAAACTCCTAAAGGCAAAAATACATTATTCTGATAAGTTCCATCCCATCCTTGCGTAAAATCATTTGTATTAAATATTTTGGTACCCCAACGGCTATAAATTTCAAATAAATAATTTTTTGAAGTCCAGCCCGTACCCTTAGGAATTAAAACATCATTTAGTTTATCATTGTTAGTTGTAATACTATTAGGCATATAAAAATTAAATCCTTCGACTACACAAATTTGTTTTTCAGAAACGTCTATGCAATTGTTTTCATTTTCAGAAATTAATTTTATAATGTAACATCCTGTATCTTTAAAGGAATAACTAAAATTTTTTTCCTGTGAAACAAATAAGGTGTTTATACTCCATGAATAACTTGTAGCCCCTGAAGACGCATTTTCAATTAAAACATTTTCTAAATTATTTGTTGTAACAACCTCTGGATTAGTTTTAAAATCAGCAATAGGCTTAGCTAAAACATTAATTAAACTAGAATAAGTAGCAGATGTTTTACAATTGTTTGAGTCGTTAATAGTTAATTTAACATTGTAAATACCCGAGTTTAAGTAACAGTAATTTGTAACGTTACCTTGTTTTTCAAAAGGCTTATCTCCAAAATTCCAAATGGCATTACTAGATTTTGGTGTTGTATTTGTAAACAAAGCGCAAAAAGGTTCACAACCTAATGTATCTGTTACAGTAAACAAAGGTGTTATTTCTGGAAATAAATTAATTGGAATAATTTTTATTGCTGTAGGCGAACCACATGCATCGTTTACACTTAATGTATAAAAAGGAACAGAAATATTTTGAACAAAAATCGATTCTGAATTAATATTTCCGGGCTGCCAATTAAACGAGTAATTTCCGTTGCCACCGGTTATAGTAGGTGTAATTTGGGCGGTTGATCCGGGACAAATACCAACAGATGAATTATTAATGTTAATAGAAATTGGCGGATTTACATTTACCGTAAGCTGGTAAGGTGCCAATGTGCAACCGTTAGCATCAAAAACATTTAAGCTGTAAACCGTTGTAGCAGCTGGAACTAAACTAATTCCCTGTCCTGAAATATTTCCTGGATTCCAAACATAGTTATATCCACCTGCGCCTCCACTGGCAAAAGCCTGCAAAAAAATTGACTTTCCAAAACAAACAGAAGTAGGTGCACTTGCCGAATACGAAAAAACAGGTGGCGAAGAGAGATTTATTGTAGTTGTTGCAGGACAACCAATGGCATCAATAACCTTGATATTATAAAAACCGGGGCATAAACTGTTAATATAACTACTGCTGGTAGTTGGTGTATTTGAAACACTATAAGTTATTGGTATCACAGCATTTTGAACTGATAGTTGTATAGCTCCATTGCACTGATTGTAACATAAAACAGGCGTAAATGAGCCCACAGAAACACTAACCGTACTTAGATTTAAAATATTAAATATTATACTGTCTCTACAATTATTAGCATCTGTAATTAAAGTTGTATAACTACCGGTGGATAATGAAGTAATTACATTGCTATTATGAATTCCAATGCTTGGCTGGGTAGTAAATGTAAATGGTAAACTTCCGCCGTTAATTGTCAATGTTGAACTTCCATCCACCGCACTGCAGTTTTCGGGGTTAGTAACTACTCCTGTAGACATACTTGTTGCAGGTATTACTACAGCCACACTTTTGGTAACGCACGAACTTGCATCCTGAACAATTAAAGTATAATTACCTACCGGTAAATTTGATATAGTTGATGTATTTGAAATAGCCGGTAGCCAGGTGTAGGAAAATGGAGAAGGTGCTGAAGTAACCGTACTTGAAATGGTCCCATCACTCTTACCAGGACAACTTGGTTTAGTTATAGTGAAATTTATTATTGGTTGCGAAACCTGATCTACAAAGACTGTATTTGTTGCAATACAACCATTAAAGTCTTTAGTTAAAATAGTTTTTATACCCGCAGTTAATATTGCGTTACTTCCAATAATACCAATATTATTTACTGAATAAGTATAGGGAGATACACCTCCGCTTGATGAAATTCCAGAGGATACCGTCCCTCCAAAACATGGAACCAAAGTATTGTTAATGCTACTCGTAATGAGGTTAGGCTCTGTCAAGCTTGTTGTATTGGTAACCATGCAGCCTTTAGAATCTTTTATTGAAACGCTGTAAACATTATTCGCCAACAAATTTGAAGCAGAAGGTAAATTAGAACCTGTTGACCAGGTAAATGTGAAAGGCACCGTAAAAAAAGATGAGTTAACCGTAGCAAACGACGCGCCATTAGTTCCGCCAAAACAACTCACATTTGTATTAGTAAATACAACATTTGCGGATGAAAAAGGAATAGTCACCTGAAAAGAGGTACTTGTAGTGCAATTATTTGCTGAAGAAATGTAAACATTAAAATTTCCAACAGGCATACCTGTAACTGTACCTGTATTTCCTACCGTTGAGCCTATTGCAACAGTAGAATTATTGGCAGTATTAACAAATGTACAAGTATAAGGAGCTGTTGCACCGGTAATTGTAAAATTTGCGATAGCTTGATTTGTTGTACAATTAAAATCGTTGCTAAAAAAATAAAATAACGAGCATTGAGAATTGACACTTTTAATCGAAAATAGCATCAAAATAATTAGTACATTATTTAATATAAATTTCACCTTTTTTACTTATATAAATATAAGAATTTGAGAAGAGAAAAACATTAATGATTTTACCTCATATAATCTGATGAAAAGTAAAAAAATACTACAGTAAGATAGATAAACCTATAATACTTGAATTACCCGGAAAAGCCATTTTTGAAAATGAATAAGAAAACCCAAATCGCTTTATTTTCAAATTAAATCCAAAACTTAATCCGCTGGCACCTCGTCTGTCGGGTAAAGTCATTTCGCGTTGGCGGCGGTAATTATAGGAAATACGCAGGTTAAAATTTTTCGTTAATAATATTTCTGTTCCAAAAGTGATATGACGCATAAAATTATCACTTCGGTTACTAAACCGATTTCCAAATTTTTGAAATTTAGTTGAATCAACCGGTGTGTCATTAGTTGAAAATGGATTTGTTTTTCCAGTTGTATCAATCGGACTAATGTATTTTAAATTTAATTTTAATAATTGGTCATAAACCATAAATATCTTAAATGGCGCTTTAGAAACTTTATAACTTGCACCAAATTGAACATTTTGCGGCAAGGTTTGATTTTGTATTTGTGTATATTCTTTCCATACATGGCCAATATTCTTAGCTAACAAACTGATTACTAAATTTTTTTTATTGTGATAAGTTATTCCAAAATCAATTGCACTGGCATGAGATTGGTAGATATCATATTGAGAAATTATTGTTTTTAAGGCCACACCAATATTGAAACAAGAATCTTCAAAAGGTCTGGCATAATTTAAATTTATACTATAATCATTTGCGGTGAAATCTTTTGTTTTAATACCAAATTCATCATAACCAACAAATTTCCCGTAATCAAAAAATTGAATTCCGCCGGCAATACTTCCATATTTTTTTAAATGATGAGCGTATGCTATATAACCAAAATTTAAATCACCAACATAATTACTATAATTTAAAGCCAATTGTTTAGTCATAGTAGCATTTAATAATGCAGGATTGCTATAAATTAAATTAACGTCATTTCCCCAAATACTCATATTGCTGCCGCCTAAAGCAGCTGCGTTGGCAGTCATAGGAATTTCTAAAAAACGATAAGACCCGAGACCTCCCATTTGAGAAAATCCAGTTAAAGAAAAGAAAACTAGTATAAAATATAGATATTTTTTCACCCTAATTATAACGCTAAAAATATATAATTATTATTACATTTTATTTCTTTATTATAAACTCAATAAATCTTTTAATCTCACGGCTTGCCTTCGCGATATTTCAATCTCCTTGCCATCTTTCAATTTAACATTTAGACCGCCGTTAAACCAAGATTCGACACTACTGATATAACTTAAATTAATAATATGTTTTCTGCTTGCCCTAAAAAATTCTTTTTCGTTTAATCTGGCTTCTAAACTGTTTAAACTTCTTAATATAAGAGGCTTAAAATTATCAAAATAAACACGAACGTAATTGCCTTCTGATTCAAATAATCTAATATTGTTTAATTCAACAAACCAACATTTATCGGCATCTTTAATAAAAACAGTTTCGTTTTTACATAAAGGGGAATTGTTATCTACTTTAATTGCTGTTTCCTTAATTTGTAACTTTTTAATAGTTTCTGCCAAGCGATTAGGTTGCACAGGTTTCAATAAATAATCAAAAGCATTTAATTCAAATGCCTTAATAGCATGTTCATCATAAGCTGAAATAAATACAACATCTATGGTTCCTGAAATTTCTTCAGCCAATTCTAAACCACTTTTGCCAGGCATTTGAATGTCACAAAAAATTATATCCGGTTTTAATTCTAAAATTTTGTTTTTTGCCTGATTAGCATCGCTACATTCGGCTACAATTTCTATTTCTTTATAATTGGAAAGTAAATTTTTTAATTCCTGACGCGCCAGTCTCTCGTCGTCAATAATAATTGCTTTCATATTAAATTGTAGTTATAATTATACTTTTTATCGAAAATAATTATATAAGATTATTGAGTCTAATTTTTTTTACAAATGGTAAATAGCCTAATTTAAAGGTATGTTTATATCTACAATTACCCTATTCTCTATTTCTTGTATGTTAATTTTTCCATCATTGCCATAAAGTAATAAAAGTCGTTGTTCGGAATTTTTAAAACCAAGGCCTGTTAATGATTTTTCAAGATTTAATTTACCTGAATTAATTACCTTAATTATTAATATTTCATTACGTTCAAAAGCCTCAATTAAAATAAAACCATCTCCTGGTAATTTAGAAATACCATGTTTTATGGCGTTTTCAACTTGAGTTTGAATAATAAAAGGAGGTATTTTATAATTTAAAACTTCATCTGAAATTTTAAATTCATAAGTTAAGCGATCTTCAAATCTGATATGTTCAAGTTTCAAATAATCTTTCACTAAATTTAATTCGTCTTTTAAACTAATTTCTTTACCCTTATCCAATAAAAGCGTAGCTCGCAAAATACCTGACAATTTGGTAATTGCCTCCTTTGCCTTTAATGGATTTTCATCTATTAAAGCCCTAATGCTATTCATACTATTAAACATAAAATGAGGATTTAACTGAGCTTTAAGATTATTTAATTCTGATTCCTTATTTGCAGCTAAATACCTTAACGAATTTATTTCGCTGAGTTTATAATTTTTAAAATAATGAAAACCAAAGTAAATTATGTTCCATAAACAAAATACTACAGTTAAATTTATAATGGCAGTTAAAATATAAATAAAATTATTTTGAGTATCCGTAATTGAGAAAATTAAAGAAAAAAGATAGGCTATAAAGAAAAAAATAACAGCCTTAAAAAAACTAAAAAATAATACTAAGAAAAGCTGGATAGGAATTTTTAACCTTAATATGTTATGTTTAACTATTGTTAATTTATATAAGTGCGAAATAAGTATTCCAAGAGGAATCGAAAGAAAATAAAAAATATAATCCGTTAAGGTGGTTTTGTAGGTTAGTCTGAAAAATATAAAATTTAAAACAACAAAAAAAGACCAACCAAAAACTTGACAGTACCAATAAGTATTTTTTTTACTTTTTAAACCCATTATTACTGAGTTTACAATATTTAATTACTAATGGTCCATTGATTTTCAAAAGTGCAAATGAATTCAGGATCTAATTTTATATACGTTATTTTGGATTTTGATTTTATCCAGTTTTTAACTTGTTTTTTGTTGTAATCGGCGTTAGCCATATTAGCAATTTTTTGATAATCGTCCTTTAAATTTGTTGTATGCGGATCTATTCTATTTTTTAATTTAAGTAATCTAAATGCAGGTTTTCCGTCAGACATATTCATAAACTGCATGGGTTTACTAATTTCACCAATTTGCATTGCATTAAGCGTTACAACAAGATTTTGATCCATCATATTTAAATCCTCATTACTAAATTTTGTACTGGCGGTATTGCGGTTAATCATTAATCCACCATTTAATTTAGTATCGTTATCATCGCTATATTTTTTTGCGGCATCTTCAAAAGTTATTTTTCCATTTTTTATTTCAGAATAAATAGAATCTAATATAATTTTTCCTTGATAAAAATCAGCGTTAGACATTTTTGGTATAATTAAAATATGTCTCAAATCCAATAACTCGCCTTTTCTTTGGATTAATTGAATAAAATGATACCCGTAAGAAGTTTCAAAAACTTCTGAAACCTCTCCTTGTTTAAGTCTGAAAGCAGCTGATTCAAAAGCAGGATCCATAACACCTCTAGCTACATTAGCATAAAACCCTCCTTTGCTAGCAGACCCAGGATCTTCGCTATACAGCACAGCAAGTGTTTTCATTCTCTCGGGTTTTTCTAACACTTGTTTACGATAACCTTCAAGTAATTCTTTCGCTTCTAATTTAGCTTCCGGGCTATAGGTTGGTTTTTTTACAATTTGCTGTAACTCGAGCTCAGAATTTATTAAAGGCAAGCTATCTTTTGGAATAGAGTTAAAAAAAACTCTAACCTCTGCAGGTGTTAATTTAACTTCTCCGGTAATTTTACTTTGCATTTTTTGAGCAAGCAATTGTTCCTGAACATCGCTTCTTAACTCATCTTTAATCACATTAGTGCGTTTTCCGTAAAACTCTTCTAATTTTTCCTCGCTACCAAATTGCTGTATATAATAAGACATTCTTTGGTCTAATTCTCTGTCAACTTCGGCATCAGTTACGGTAACACTATCTCTATCCGCTTGTGCAACCAATAATTTCTGAAACACCAACATTTCAAATGCTTTACATTTACTGATGCCTGATTCTTGTTTTTCTCTTTCGAGCATAGCATTTTGCAAATCAGACAATAAAATCGGGTACTTGCCTACAACACCTATAACCTTATCAATAACCTGCTTTTGACCAAATACGGAAAAAAATATAATTGAAAAAAATAAACTAAATCTGATTCTTTGCATAAGAAGTAAATTTACATAATAAATGACAGAGACCTTATAGTCATTTCTTAAAAATTTCAAAAACAATAAATTATTTTTTTATTTCAAAAGTTTGAAATCCAACAAAATCAGTTTCTTCCGCATCTACCTCGGTAACTTTTGCAAGCCTTGAACCTAAATAACACCAGTCTATAAATTTATTTATATCCTCTTCTTTACCCTCTACATGAGCAAATACATTACCAGAAAACTGATTTTTAACATAACCAGTTAAATTAAGTTTGTGAGCCATAGCCTGTGCATTAAAACGATATGCAACACCCTGAACCTTTCCTTTAATTGTTATCTTGTAGCTTCTTAAAACCAATTTAAATTCACTCATTAAATTTATTTACTAATACCAATCAGCAAAATAATCAGAAATTTATGATTATTAATAAAAATTTGAGGTTAATTTTACGAGATAGATATGCCAATAAACCGATTTAAAATAGAACCGTTTAAGAAATTAGAACTTTTTGCAAAGAAAGTAGTTGAGGGTTTTATAACAGGACTTCATAAAAGTCCATTTCATGGTTTTTCTGTTGAATTTGCAGAACACCGATTATACAACACCGGAGAGAGTACAAAACATATAGATTGGAAATTATTTGCACGTTCAGGAAAATTATTTGTAAAACGTTACGAAGAGGAAACTAATTTAAGATGTCAAATTGTAATTGATGTTTCAACAAGTATGCAATTTCCTAAAGAAACAGAGAATAATAAATTAAATTTTAGCATATATTCTGCCGCCGCACTTTGTGAATTGCTTAAACAACAGCGCGATGCGTTTGGATTAACTTTATTTGATGATAAGATTATTAATCATATTTCTCCAAAAGGTAGCCCGCTACAACAAAAATTAATTTATAATACTCTTGAGGAATTACTTGATAAAAACTTTGAAAATAAATCTACTTCGGCGGCAAAAACGTTAAATCAAATAGCAGAAATAATTCATCAACGCTCGTTGGTAATTATTTTTAGCGATATGTTTGAAAACGATTCTGAAAATGAAGAATTATTTTCTGCCCTACAACATTTAAAATATAAAAAACATGAGGTTATTTTATTTCACGTTGTTGACAAGTCCAAAGAACTGAATTTTGAATTTGAAAATAAACCCTACCATTTTATTGATTTAGAAAGTGGTGAAGAAATTAAACTTAATCCTATTCAAATTAAAGAACAATACCAGCAATCTATCAGTAAATTTCAAGATTTATTAAAACTAAAATGCGGACAATATAAAATTGACTTTATCGAAGCAGATATTAATAAAGGATTTGATAATATACTTTATACTTACCTGGTTAAGAGAAATAAAATAATTTAGTTCAAGTTTAGACTAAACATATTTTTTAACAACGTTGTGTATTTCAATTATTGGTTTTAAAAATTCTTCCAAATCATAAACACATAACTGAGAAGCTGCATCACACAATGCTTTTGAAGGTTCAGGATGCGTTTCAATAAACATACCATCTATTCCGCTGGCAACTCCTGCCCTGCTCAAAACCGGCAAAAATTCTCTGGCTCCACCTTTTGCATCGGCACTAGGAATACCATATTTACGCACACAATGTGTTACATCAAATACTACAGGGTAACCTAAATTATTCATGTGAAAAAAGCTTCTTGGATCTACAATTAAATCATTATATCCAAACACATACCCGCGTTCGGTTAAAATAACATTGTCATTGCCGGCATCAATGCATTTTTGTAAAGGATGTTTCATATTATCGGGTGCTAAAAATTGCCCGTGTTTAATATTAACAACTTTACCCGTTTTAGCGGCCGCAACTAACAACGAACTTTGCATACATAAATAAGCCGGAATTTGCAACACATCACACACCTCGCCGGCTATTGCCGCTTGATAACTTTCATGAATATCAGTTAATAAGGGAAAACCAAATTGTTCTTTTACCTTAGATAAAATCTTCATTCCTTTTTCTAAACCTGGTCCATCGTAATAATTTAAACTGCTGCGATTATCTTTTAAAAAACTTGATTTATAAATTATTTTAATGTTTAATTTTTCTCCTACTTCTTTTAATTTCTCTGCAGTTTTCATCATTATACTTTCATCCTCAATAACACAAGGGCCAGAAATTAAAAACAATTCATTTGAACCACAATCAATATTACCAACTTTTACAATTTTTTTTTGCATAAAATTTCGTTTAGAATAGGTTGGAAAGATAAACAATTTTGTGTGCATAATAAATTCTATTTAATACAAAATCACACACAACAAAAACCAATCTTTAGGGTATGGAAAAAGTACACTTAATTGCAATTGGAGGAAGCGCAATGCATAATATGGCATTAGCTCTTCATGAAAAAGGATTTAAAGTTACAGGAAGCGATGACGAAATTAATGAGCCAAGTAAAAGCAGACTTGCTAATGCAGGAATTTTACCGGCTGAAATTGGCTGGTTTCCGGAAAAACTTACGGCAGATATTAATGCTGTGATTCTTGGAATGCACGCCAGGGCAGATAATCCTGAATTAATACGCGCAAAAGAATTAGGGTTGAAAATATATTCATATCCGGAATATATATATGAAGCTACAAAAAATAAAACAAGAATTGTAGTTGGCGGAAGTCATGGAAAAACAACAATTACAGCAATGATATTGCATGTAATGCACTTTCACAAAATTGAAACTGATTTTTTAGTTGGTGCCCAATTGGAAGGATTTAACACAATGGTTAATTTAACCAATTCTTCCAAATATGCTGTTATTGAAGGGGATGAATACTTAGCTTCGCCAATTGACCGTCGACCAAAATTTCATTTGTACAAACCAAATATTGCCATTTTAAGCGGCATTGCTTGGGATCATATAAATGTATTTCCAACATTTGCTAATTACGTTGAACAATTTACAACGTTTATTAATTTAATAGAACCACAAGGTTCATTAATCTATTGTAAGGAAGACAAAGTACTTAATGAGATATGTCAAAAAACTACAAATGAATCTATTACAACAATAGCTTATACTGTTCCTGAAAATGAAATTATAGATGGCATTAGTTACCTACTAACAAACAATAAAAAAATCCCATTACAAATTTTTGGAAATCATAATTTAATGAACTTAAATGGAGCCAAACAAGTTTGTAACACTATAGGAATAAGTGACGAACAATTTTATGAGGCCATTAAGTCTTTTAAAGGCGCAGCAAAGCGACTAGAACTAGTTCATAAAAATACTAGTTTTAATTTTTATAAAGATTTTGCTCATTCTCCATCTAAATTAAAAGCTACTACAGATGCAGTAAAACAACAATTTAAAAACAGACATATTATTGCCTGTATGGAGTTACATACATTTAGCAGCTTAAATGAAGACTTTTTAAATGAATACAATGGTTCAATGAATTTAGCCGACGAAGCTATTGTATATTTTAATCCTCATACCATTTCACATAAAAAACTAAAAGAAATTACTGAAGAACAAGTTTTAAAAGCCTTTAACAGAAATGATCTTAAAGTGTTTACAAAAAGTAAAGATGTGGTTGATTATTTAACGTCTAAAAAAATGAACGATAGTGTTTTACTAATGATGAGTAGTGGGAATTTTGATGGAATTGATTTTAATGAATTGGCAAACCAATTACTTTATTAAAAGAAATTTATATGAATAATCAAACAGACGTATTACTTGAAAAATATATCGAAAACAATTTGTTTGGTAAATTAATTGGTATGGATTTTAAAATTATTTCAGAAGGCAATGTAAATTACTATTTAACCATTTCTAAAAATCACTTAGCAACACCACAGGCAGCTCATGGTGGAGTAATTTCAAGTTTAATAGATGGAGCATTGGGTGTTGCCGGTTTGTCATGCGTTTATAAAGAAAATAAAGTAGTTAGCACAATTGAATATAAATTAAATTTTTTATCGCCTGCATATTTAGATGATAAACTAATTGCCCAAGCAAAAGTTGAACAAAAAGGAAATAGAATTTTGGTAATAAGTTGTGATGTGTTTTGTGAAAACAGAAATAATCAATTACTTGCAAAAGCACTTGGCACATTTAATGCTTATAATTCTCAAAAAGCGGGTTATTGATATTTTTGTAGTTTTTCCTGAAAAGTTAAATCTCTATTAGCAGCGTGTATTTTTATGTTTAACAATAATTCTTCACAACAACTTTTTAACATTTCTAGTTGAATTTTTTGAATTAAATCATAAACACTATCGGATTCCCCTTCAACAACAGTCTCAAATGGACAAACCTTATAATTTAAACCGCTTTTATTTATTAATTCAATTGCCTTATCTATTATTAAATACTTTTCATCAGTCGTATTTAAAGGTAACAACTGAATTGCAGCGTTTATTTTCATAATTGTTTAATCTAAAATTAATTCCGATAATTTTAATGACATTGTATTGGTTAAAGCTGTCAATTGTTTTTCGGCCATTACCCTAATAAACGGATTTAAATCTCCTATTAATTCTACCTTACATTCTCCCTTTTCAGAAGATTTTCCTGTGAAATAAACTTTTAAACTAAAATTGAATTTTGCTAAACCTTCGCTTGAAAATAATATAAATTCATAAGGCTTTGAATCAGTCTTTTTAATTATCATTGGAGTTATTCCTTTAATGTTAAAAGAACATTCGGAAGCAGTATATGTAAAATTTTCAATTTTATCTTCAGGTAAAACTGAAGCAAAATTTTTAAAATCGCTAAGAAAAGCAAATAGATTTTCAAGCGTCGAATGCGTTTTATTAGTATCACTAACTATTGTAAAGGCAGCCAAGTTTAAATTATTTTTTTCAATTATTTTGCCAAGAATGAGGATTTAAGCGCCATTGATTAAGACTTTTAATATCCTTTTCAGAAATATAATCTTTAGTTAAAGCTGTATTAACTAAAGAATCGTAATCAGTTAACGTTTTTAAATTACACTTTGATTTTAAAAAATTTTTTTCTGCTTCTTCAAACCCATAAGTGAAAATTGCAACCATACCTTTTACATTACAGCCTTTATCTCTTAATGCCTCAACAGCTTTTAAACTACTACCGCCTGTGCTAATTAAATCTTCAATAACCACAACATTTTGACCGCTTTCAATATCTCCTTCAATCATATTGGTTAAACCATGTTTTTTTGCCTCACTTCGCACATAAATAAATGGTAATCCTAACTCTTGAGCTACTAATGCACCAATAGCAATTCCTCCAGTAGCCACACCAGCAATCACATCCGGTTTTGCAAAATTTTTATTAATCGTTTCAACAAAGGTCTGTCTAATAAACGTTCGTATTTGTGGATAAGAAAGTGTTTTTCTATTATCGCAATAGATGGGGGACTTGATCCCACTTGCCCAAGTAAATGGATTTTCGGGTTGTAACTTAACTGCTTTTATTTGTAATAAAAATTCGGCAACTTTAGAGGCGGTATTATCAAAAGAGTTCATGCCGCAAATTTAATTCTAGTTTTAGAGTTTAACACACTTTTTTTATGAACAAAAAAATATATTTTAACGATAAATCTATTTCATTTTCAATAAATGAAAGTCAAGCTTCACATAATCAAACAATTAAGATCATTAACACAACTAAATTTGAAAAGTTAAATAATATTATAAAAACTTTTTTAGATGTAAATAATTCAGAGTCTATTAGTTTATCAGGTTTAAATTTTGATGATGTGTTCAATTTTTTTAAAAATAATTTCTATTATATTGAGGCTGCCGGAGGAGTTATAGAAAAAAAAAACAAAATTTTATGTATTAAGCGTTTAGGTAAATGGGATTTACCAAAAGGAAAATTAGATAAAAATGAAACGATAGAAAATGCAGCAATTAGAGAATGTGAAGAAGAATGCGCCGTAAAAAATCTTAAAATCATAAAACAACTGCATTCAACCTTTCACCTTTACCCCTACAAAAATAGTTTTGCACTAAAACAAACTTTTTGGTTCTATATGAAGACTAATTATGATAAAAGTTTGATTCCTCAAACAGAAGAAAATATTACGGAAGTTAAATGGTTCACAAAACAAGACATAAATGACATTGTTCTAAATAACACTTATCTTACAATTAAAGATGTCCTAAATGATATTTAATTTAGAATAATCCAATGTTTTTAAAAAAATTAACAAAAATTTGGAATTTTACATTTTTTAATTACCTTTATATTATTACAAAATTTTTAAACTTATTATGAATATTTTTGTTAGCAACATCAGTTTTAAAGTAAGAGAACAATCTCTAAGCGAATTATTCAGTCAATACGGCGAAGTGACTAGCGTTAGAATTATTAAAGACAAAGAAACTCGTCGTAGTAAAGGCTATGGATTTGTTGAAATGCCAAATGATTCTGAAGCAAACTCTGCAATTTCTGCCTTAAATGGCACCAATCACTATGAACGCGACATAGTTGTTGCCGAAGCTAAAGGCAAGAAAGAAAGCGATAGTAACAGTGGCAACAGCAATACTCCAGAATAAGAAGATTATATTTTCTTGAAATAATTAATTTTTTCTAATATTTTGCCCCGAAACTTAACAGTTTCGGGTTTTTTATTAATATCTCGTCAATATCTTTCTTTTTTAGAAATCATGCCAATGCTATCTTTGCTGCAATTAAAAATTGATTTTCTGAAAAATGCCAAAAGATAACTCCATAAAACATGTTCTAATTATTGGTTCAGGTCCAATAATTATCGGTCAAGCTTGCGAATTTGATTATTCTGGCTCACAATCTGCAAAAAGTTTAAGAGAAGAAGGAATTGAAGTTACATTAATTAATTCTAATCCCGCAACTATCATGACTGACAAGGTAACAGCGGACAACATTTATTTATTACCTCTCGAAGTAAAATCAATTGTAAAAATTTTAGAAACACATAAAATTGATGCAGTTTTACCAACTATGGGAGGACAAACAGCCTTAAATCTTGCACTTAAATGCGAAGATTTAGGTATTTGGAAAAAATATAATGTGCGAATGATTGGAGTTGATATTGATGCCATTAAAGTAACAGAAGATCGTGATTTGTTTCGTATAAGAATGAACGACATAGGAGTTTCTATGGCGCCAAGTAAAATAGCCAAATCATTTTTAGAAGGAAAAAGTATTGCCCAAGAGTTTGGATTTCCTTTAGTTATTCGCCCCTCTTTTACGCTTGGTGGTAGCGGAGGATCTGTTGTTTATGAAAAAGAAAATTTTGATGCACTGTTAAATCGTGGCTTGCAAACTTCACCAATACACGAAGTGTTAATCGATAAGGCCGTTTTAGGTTGGAAAGAATTTGAACTTGAATTGCTGCGTGATGCAAATGATAATGTTGCCATAATTTGTTCAATAGAAAATTTTGACCCCATGGGGGTTCACACCGGAGATAGCATAACTGTAGCTCCTGCTATGACTCTTAGTGATAGCACCTATCAACGAATGCGAACAATGGCCATAAAAATGATGCGCAGCATTGGTAATTTTGCCGGAGGTTGCAACGTACAGTTTGCTGTTAGTAACGATGAAAACGAGGATATTATAGCCATAGAAATTAATCCCCGTGTTTCAAGATCATCGGCACTTGCCAGTAAAGCAACTGGCTACCCGATTGCAAGAATAGCAAGTAAATTAGCAATAGGATATAATCTTGATGAATTGATAAATCAAATAACTAAATCTACCTCTGCTTATTTTGAACCAACATTAGATTATGTTATTGTGAAAATTCCTAGATGGAATTTCGATAAGTTTAAAGGGTGTAACCGTGAACTTGGTTTTCAAATGAAATCAGTTGGCGAAGTAATGGGTATTGGAAGAAGTTTTCAGGAAGCATTACAAAAAGCTTGTCAGAGTTTAGAAATTAAACGAAACGGCTTAGGAGCTGATGGAAAAGAAATTACGAATCAACAAGAATTACTAAACGCTCTAGAACGTCCAAGTTGGAACCGATTATTTATGATTTATGATGCCATGAAAATTGGCATTTCAATCAAAACTATTCAAAAACTTACAAAAATTGACATGTGGTTTCTAAGTCAAATCGAAGAAATGATTGCCTTAGAAATTGAAATTTCAAAATACAACATTACCAACATATCTAAAGATTTACTTTATGATGCCAAACAAAAAGGTTATGCCGACAGACAAATAGCTCATCTTTTAAGATGTCTTGAAAGCGAGGTATATACCAAACGAAACGAATTTGGCATTAATAGAGTATTTAAATTAGTAGATACCTGCGCCGCAGAATTTGAAGCAAAAACACCCTACTACTACTCTACCTTTGAAGATGAAAATGAAAGTATTCGGACTGAAAAAAAGAAAGTGGTTATTTTAGGTAGTGGTCCAAATCGTATTGGTCAAGGCATTGAATTTGATTACAGTTGTGTACATGGTGTTTTGGCTGCTAAAGAAATGGGATACGAAACAATTATGATTAACTGCAATCCAGAAACAGTTAGTACTGATTTTAGTACCGCAGATAAATTATATTTTGAACCCGTATTTTGGGAACATATTTACGATATCATTCTTCACGAAAAACCAGAAGGTGTTATTGTTCAATTAGGTGGTCAAACAGCATTAAAACTTGCTGAAAAGCTTGAAAGGTATGGTATAAAAATTATTGGAACAGACTTTAAATCTTTAGATTTAGCCGAAGATAGAGGAAGCTTTTCGAACCTTTTAAGAGAAAATAATATTCCATATCCAAAATTTGGAGTTATTAAAGATGCTGAAGAAGGTATAGAACTTTCAAAATCACTAGGATTTCCATTGCTAGTTAGACCAAGCTATGTATTAGGTGGTCAAAGCATGAAAATTGTTATAAATGAAGAAGAACTTGAACAACATATTGTAAAGTTATTAAATGATTTACCTGATAATAAAGTACTCCTGGATCATTTCTTAGAAGGTGCAATTGAAGCAGAATCGGATTCAATTTGTGACGGAGAAAATGTTCACATCATAGGCATTATGGAACATATTGAACCAGCCGGTATTCATAGTGGAGATAGCTATGCCGTTTTACCTCCATTTGATTTGAGCGAAAATGTTTTAAAACAAATTGAAGAACATACGCGGAAAATTGCATTGGCACTTAATACAGTTGGCTTGCTAAATATTCAATTTGCAATTAAAAACGAAACTGTATACATCATTGAAGCCAATCCTCGCGCAAGTAGAACTGTACCTTTTATTGCAAAAGCATATGGCGAGCCTTATGTTAATTATGCCACAAAAGTAATGTTGGGCGCAAAACTAAAAGATTTTACATTTAATCCTAAACTAAATGGATATGCTATTAAAGTTCCAGTATTCAGCTATGAGAAATTCCCAGAAATACAAAAAGAACTTGGACCTGAAATGAAAAGCACAGGAGAAGCCATTTATTTTATTGAAAATTTGCAAGACGAGTATTTTCAAAATATTTATAGCGAACGTAATCTTTATTTAAGTAGATAACTCTGTGAAATAAACAATTTTATTCAAACATTGTTAAACAATAAAAATTAATCATGATTAAATCTATTTCATTAACCATCTGTTTACTTAGCGTTTCCATAATATTATTTATTTTAACCGCTGCAACACCAAAAGATAATATTAACAATTCAAAAATGACTCAAAAAAGCATTTACGATTTCAAATTAAAAACCATTGACGGTGAGGAAATTACTTTGGCTAAATTTAAAGGTAAAAAAATGCTTTTAATCAATGTGGCAAGCCAATGTGGTTATACACCACAATATAAAAACCTTCAGGCACTTCATGAAAAATATGGTAGTAAAGTTGTATTAATTGGCTTCCCCGCAAATAATTTCGGTAAACAAGAACCCGGAACTAATAATGAAATAAAAAGTTTCTGTACTAAAAATTATGGTGTATCCTTTCTTATGATGGACAAAATCAGTGTAGTTGGAAATGATGCTCACCCATTATACAAGTGGTTAATTAACAAAGAGGAAAATGGTATCAATCAACTTGCTCCTAATTGGAATTTCTGTAAATATTTGATTGATGAAAATGGTAAAATCGTCAAATTTTTTCCTAGTAATGTAGATCCATTAAGTAATGACATAATTTCGTTACTATAAAAATTAAAAAATTAAGTTCTCTACCCCATTTACTTCTATTATCAAAACTTTTGTTTTAATTTTTTTATATTTGATTTTAGCAATAAACCAAAATGATGAAAAAATTTTTAACAGCAGTCTTCTTATCAGTCTTAAGTTTTTATAATGCACAAAATAAACAAATTGTTTTTGAGCCCGGTAATTTCTCCTCAGTTTTAAAAAAAGCAGAAAAAGAGCACAAGTTAATTTTTGTTGATGCTTATACAACTTGGTGTGGACCATGCAAAAAAATGGCTAAGGATATTTTTACTTTAGATACTGTAGCTAATTACTACAACTCCAATTTCATAAATTATAAATTTAACATGGAAAAAGGCGAAGGAATAGAATTCGCAAAAAAATATCAAGTTAATTGCTATCCTAACTTATTAATACTCGACAGCAAGGGCAATTTAGTTCACAGAACTGCCGGTTACATGAGTGGTTCTGAATTTATAGCATTCGCAAAAAATAGTTTAAGCACAGATAAAAATTTTATTGCTTTAAAAACAAGTTATGAAAAAACAGGATTAACAGAACAAACATTAAGCGCTTATATTCAGCTAATGGAAGGCGCTTGTTTAAGTCCATCTGAAGGTGTAACTAACTATCTTAAAACTGTTAAAGATGAAAATTTAATTAATGAAACAAACTGGAATTTAATTAAAGATAATGTTACAGATGTAAATTCAAGAGAAATAAATTATTTAATAAAAAACTACCAAGAATTTGAGTTAAAATATAATAAGGCGGTTGAAACTAAAATCATAAATACAGGTACTCTTTTTTTCTCTGAATTTTTAAACTCAAAAGAGTTTGACAAAAACGCTTATGAAAAATCAAAACTTAATTTTTTAAAGTTAAACTGGCCATATAGCAACCTAATTATCTATAATACCGAATTAAAGCTAAACAAGAAATTTAATAAACCTGCTTATTATGAATCCGTTAGTCAACCACAGTTTTTAAGATTAAATTATGATAATGCTGAGACTCTTAACTCTATGGCCTGGAGCTTTTACGAAGATGTAAATGATAAAAAACAATTAGAGGCTGCTATTTTAATGGCTAAAAGAGCAGTTGAAATTGAAAACAACTACATGTGTACTGATACTTATGCGGCTGTTTTATATAAAGCTGGATATTTTAAAGAGGCCGAAACTGAGGCATTAAAAGCTATTGAATCAGCAAAAAAAGAAAATTTAAGTCCGGAAGATTACAAAGAAACTTCAGAATTGCTATTGAAAATTAAGGCAAAACTAAAAGGGTAAAACTTATTGTTTTAAATTACGATAAAATAGAAGCTGTCTGACACACAAAAAGTCCGGCGGTTTCAGTCCTTAAACGATTACTGCTAATACTAAGCGCTTTAAAATTATTTTTTAGAGCTAAATCAGTTTCTTCTATAGAAAAATCGCCTTCAGGGCCAATTAAAATCAAAGTCGATTTATTTTTAAATTCAATTTGTTTAATATCTTCTTTGTTGGAATCGTGACAATGTGCAATAAAACATTGATCAGCTTTATTTAAGTTTATTATTTCTTTAAAAGACAGTAAACCATTTAATTTAGGTATGTAAGACTGCAGGCTTTGTTTAACTGCACTTTCAATAATTTTTTGAATTCGTTCGGTTTTAATAACTGTTCTTTCTGAATTATGAGTGGTTAAAAAACTTATCTCATCAATTCCAATCTCAACAGCCTTTTCAATCATCCATTCTATTCTATCAATTTGTTTTGTTGGCGCAATTGCTAAATGCAAATAATAATTACGTTTAGGCTGAATAATTGGATCGGAAACTATTCTAGTAGTACATTTTTTCTCTGAAACCACTTCTAAAATAGCATCATAAAAACTACCTTTTCCATCAATTAAACGAATTGAATCTCCAACTTTTTTTCGTAAAACCTTTGTACAATGCCAACTTTCATCGCTTGTTAAAATTCCAGTTTTATCTTTAACTTCTGCAATAAAAATATTCATACTATAAAAATAAGTAATTTAGTAACAAATGAATTATTTGGCTCATGCATTTTTATCAAATAATAATTCAGATTTACTGATTGGAAATTTTATTGCTGATCATTTGCGAGGAAATGATTTTAAAAATTACTCGCCTCAAATAATTGAGGGAATTTACCTCCACCGAAAAATTGATTCGTTTACCGATTCTCATTTAAATTTTAAAGCCAGCAAACGCCTATTTTATAATGGATTTGAACGCTATAGTGGTATACTAGTTGACATTTATTTTGATTATTTTTTGGCAAAAAATTTTAATAACTACTCAAATAGTTCTTTAAATGAGTTTAGTTTAAAGGTATACGACACGTATTCAGCTCATAAACAATTCTTACCAAAAAGCAGTTTTGATTTTTTGCAATATGTTATTAAAAATAATATTTATTACAATTACTCAACATTAAGTGGTATTGAGAAAGTTCTTTTTCATTTGTCGCACAGAATTAAACATCCTATAATGCTTAATGATTCAATTTTTATTCTAAAAAAATATGAAAAAGAATTAGAAGAAAATTTTAAACTTTTATTTGATGATGCGTTGAAAGAATTTAAGCGAGAATAAAACTTGTTATAATTATTTTAAAATATACACCAAAAAATAAGTTAACTATTTTACACTTTCATCTGAGTTATTAATAACTTTCTTAGCAGTATTTTTTCTATATAAAGTAACCGCTAGCATTAAAACTGCAGCAAACGCAATTAAACCAATTACACCCCATAATAAACCAGAGGTAGATTTTACAACTACCAAAAAAACTATGGCCACCAAAAAAACAGTTGCCAACTCATTTAGTAAACGTAATTTAAAAGACGAATAGTTAAAAACACCTTTTTTTTGAGCATTAAAAATTCGTTGGCATTCAAAATGATAAATAGCTAACAAGACTATCAAAATCAATTTAAACCACATCCAAGGTTGTGCAAAATAATAAGCCATGTTTAAAAAAATCATCCAAAAACCAAAAATAAAAGTTCCAATCATGGCCGGCCAACCAATAATGTACCATAACTTTTTTTGCATTATTAGTAGTTGTTTAGTTAAGATAGGTTTAGAAACTTCATCCGTTTTTTGCGCATCAGTACAATAAATAAATAAACGAACTATGTAAAATAAAGCGGCAAACCAACATACAACAAATATGATGTGTAAAGCTTTTATATATAAAAAATTCATAACGTAAAAATAAAGTATTATGATTAATTTTAATCAGAATTTTAATCACTATTTATGAAAGCTAAAACGGCAGCGCAGTCATTAACAATAAATACCGAAGTAGTTTTACCAAACGACACTAATCATGTTGGAAATTTATTTGGCGGAAAATTAATGCAATGGATAGATATTACAGCGGCAATTGCCTCACAGCGTCATTCAGGAAGAGTTGTTGTTACCGCAGCAATAAACCAGGTTTCTTTTGATAAACCAATAAAACAAAACAGTGTGGTTACACTTGAGGCAAAAGTAAGTCGTGCATTTTCAACAAGTATGGAAGTGTTTGTTGATGTGTTTGTAGAAAATACAGTAACAGGAGAAAAAACAAAATGCAACGAAGCAATTTTAACGTTTGTAGCTATTGATCAAAATGGCTCTACTTTACCTGTACCTGAATTAATCCCGGAAACAGATTTAGAAAAAAAACGTTTTGAAAGTGCTTTAAGAAGGCGGCAGTTATCTTTAATACTCGCCGGAAGATTAAAACCTGATGAAGCCACAGAATTAAAAGCCCTATTCTTGAAGGATTAATTATTTAAAATTTATTTACTTTGTTTATGATGCAAATCCCATCTATATTTTGGACGTTTATCATATTGCCAATTAAATCCTTTTAACTTAGAACTTTCATTGGTTACCTCTTTTAATGGTGTAACTTCTCCGTTTACATTTGGTTTTAAAGTAACCCTGTCAATCTCTTCATTTTTAAACCACATATTAATTTCTGTGCACGTTGTTTTATTAAGTGCTGCTAGTTTATTTTTATTGGTTACAAAATAAAGCATTTCAGCATTTCCTGAAATAATAACTTTTCGTATTGTATCAGCTTTTATAAAACCTTCAATATTTCGTCCGGATAGCTGATTATATTTATCAATACTGTCTGCTTGATTAATTAAAAAACAATTACTTTCTAATTTAAAGCCGTTAATGGAATTTTTACCGATAAAAATTTTAATCAGCTTTGAAATAGCTTGCGATTTATTACTCCATAAAACAGGATTTCTGAATAATTGCAACAACGAATCTTTCGTATTAAAAGAGGCTGAATCTGCTTTAGCTTGTAGATTACTTTTATATATTTTTACGTGATGATAAGCATTTAAAAAATTATTTACAGAGTCTAAATCTCTATGATAAAGTGTATCTGCTGCAATAAAAAGTGTATCGTTATCTATAATTCTGGCGTAAACAGGATTTTTAGTTATTAGAGCTTCTGATTTTAGTTGTTTAAATTCGGCAAAACCACCGTATATAATTGATTTTTGTGAAGTATCAATTAAACGTATATTTCTATAGGCTCTTCCAATTTTTGCATTTCTATCGTAAAATAAACTGTCACCGGTTAATTTTTGTTGTGTTGTAACCAGCAAGGCATTAACACTAAATTGCGCTTTTTCGTGTTGCGTATCGTACCAGCCGTTTTCGCAATAAATGTAATCTGATTTACTTAAAATTATACTCGGACCTAAAAAATAAGACGTTTTTGATAAAGTATTGTATCGCAATGTATCTGATTTCATTTTATATTCTGGATTTGTAAGCTCGACATCGTAATGAAAGGCAATATCTTTTGAAGATGAGTAATAGTGTCCGTTTTTACTAACTAATGTGTTTTGTTTATTTACAATTGTTCCTCCATTATAATAATTCGCTATTGAGTTACCTACATCAAATGTTAAAAGATTGGTTGTTAAAGTCATAGCTTTTTCAATGCATTTAACGTTATTTTCAAGCATTGCTAATTTAGTTTTACCATCATAAAAAAGTTTATCTCCAGTAACAGTAATACTATCTCCTTTAGTTATAAGTATATGACCGGTTGCCTGCATTTTGCTTTCTCCGTCAAAAATTAAAGCAGAATCGCAATTTAGAATTGCACCATCGTGTTCGCAAATAACATTACCGGTTAAAATTTTTGCATTGCTTTTAAATTTATCAAAAGACAAACTGTTAGCATGTTTAATGGTAATTGTTTTTTGAGCAGTGGTAGGTGTGTTTACGGATGATATACTTTTATCTTTCTTGTTTTGCGCAAACGAAAACAAAAACAAAAAACTAAAAAACAATATGTAATTGTATCTTTTATACATTTCGTTTAGTTGGCTGCCAAATACTGGTTTCAACTCCCTTAACAAACATTAAAAATCCTTTTAATAAAGCAAGATTCATCAAATAAAAGTGGCTAATAAATTTAAATAACGAAAATTTAAATGGAGCAATTAAATTAATTAAAGGGAATAAAAGGAACAAAACCTGAATTAAAAATAAAGCTAAAAACAATGAAGAATAAATTGCCAATATTCCCGAAGAAATAAGGCAAAAAATTAAAAAGAAAGGAGTTAACCATCTTAATACTTTATGCGACCAAAATGAAAAAGCAATACCTGACCAAACCGGGAATAATAATTTTTTGTACCTGAATAAATTTTGAAAATTGCCTATTGAAATCCTTATTTTACGTTTAAATTCTTCTTTAGCTTGTGTAGGAACATCTTCAAAACAAACCGCATCTTTATCAAAAACTACTTTTTTACCTTTTTCAATTACGTTTAAAGTAATGTAAAAATCGTCCATGAAAAAATTTTTAGGTACAGGAGAATAATAATTTTTCCTTATCGCATAACAGCCGCCTTCTGCCCCCATTACTATATTCCATCGCTTATATTCGGCATGTTTTATTTTGTTTTCAATAACAATATAAGATTTTTCTTGTTTTGCAATGCCCAAATCAGAATCAGAAACCTTTATAATATTTGAACAAACTAGGGCATTTGTTTGATTTTTAAAATGACGTATTAAATTAAAAATGGTATCTTCTTTAAAAATAACATTGGCATCGGTTAAAATAAAAACTTCTTGAGTTGCTGTTACAGATAGTGAATTAATTATGTTTGCTTTTCCGGTTCTGCCGGCAAAATTGATTAGTTTAATATTAGTATATTTTTTTTGCAGATCCTGTATTATTTGATTGGTGCTATCTGTTGATGCATCGGAACCAATGTAAATAGTTATTTTAGAAATTGGATAAGTTGTTTTTAAAACAGAATAGATTTTTTCACCAATTACCTTTTCCTCATTATATGCAGCAATTAAAATTGCAACCTCGGGTAGCTCATCATTTAAAGTGTATACGTCTGTTTCATTTTTTATCTCTTTAGAAAATGTTAGCATCCATAAGGGATAAAACAAATACGTTTGCAAAATAAAAAATGCAGAAATAAAAAAAAGTATAATAAAGCAGCTAGTCATTCAAAATTGTATTATAAAACTGAACTAATTTTGAAACAACATTTTTATTATCAAAGTTTTGATAAGCAAATGCTGTCGCATTTTTTTCCAAATCTATTCTTTTTTCCGGATTAGTTAAAAGTTCAATAACCGCTTTACAAAAATCGTTAACACTATCTGCAATTATTATATCTTTTTGTGGATTACAATAAATCCCTTCTGCTCCAATTGATGTGCTAACAATTGCTTTACCATAGGCCATACCTTCTATTATTTTAATTCTAAGTCCACTACCAGACAATAAAGGAACCACCATTATTTGATGCTGTTCATAAAAAGACTTGGCATCAGCAACATTTTCTATTACCAATACATTAGGCAAATTTAATTGTTTAAAACTATGAGGCATACCTCTACCCGCTATAACAAATTTGGCTTCAGGAACAGTTTTAGAAATTTTACTCCAGCAGTTATCTAAAAACCATTTTACCGCTTCCTGATTTGGCAACCAGTCCATTGAGCCAAAATAAAAAATGGTATTAGTTTTTATTTTTAAATTTTGTTTTGATTGATAACTAAACACATTTACGCCTGTTAAACAGGTAAATAAACGCTTTTTAAAACCTAATTCTTTAAATAAATTATTATCGTGATCTGTAATTGGAACAATAGCATCTACCTCATTTAAAGCATTGATTTCAAATTTCTTTAATCTGTTGTTTTGTAATTTTAAATAATAGTTTACAAGGTTTGATTTTGCATTAGTTAAATGCCTCTCCCATATTTTATGTTCTATGTTATGAGCTCTTAAAACGATTTTAGCTTTGCTGTATTTTTTTATTGTTTTAAGGTACACAGCCATAAAAACGCCTTCTAATTGAATAATGTCAAAAGAGTTTTTAGTTAAAACATCCACTAATTTAGTTTCAAAATCTTTAAAATAAAACCTTGAAACAAAATAAGAATGTGATGTAAATAAATTTATTAATGCGCCAATAGCTGATGTATTTGTATTTTTATAAATAGAAATATAATTTGAATTTTCTTTAAACTCAGAAGGAACTTGGCCATCGGGTTTAAAATGTTTTTTGGTATTAATTGTTAGTAAATTTAGTTTAACATTGTTTTCAATAAGACCCTGCGCCATATTATAGATGGCAATGCTACTGCCATCGTTTGCAGGAAAAGGAGCTTTATTAGATAGTTGCAAAATACTAAGCACTTTTTTTCTTTTTAAATAATTTATCGAACCAAATAAAATAAACAGTTATATCAAAGATAGCCGAATCTTTGGCTGCCTTGTAAGTTAAAAAAACACTTACAGGTAAAAAAATAACTAATGGCATCCACATGGCTTGCCACACTTTAATTTCTCCCTCGTATGCCAAACTTGTATAGGCTTCGGTTAAAATAAAGTAGGCTAAAAAAAAGAATACCGCAATTACAACAGGTAAACCTAATCCTCCTTTTTTTATAATGGCTCCTAGAGGAGCACCAACAAAAAACAAAATAATACAGGCAAAACAAACAACAATTTTTTTATGCCATTCTATATTTAATTTATCTACTGTTGCCTTATCTAGTTCAAAATTTTGTATGGCTGAGTCAATATAACTTGAAGCTGATCTAGCTATATTTAAGGCATTTTCAACACTTCTGGTGTAATCTGAATTATTTAAACTGTCGTAAAATTGTTTAATTGATATAGAATTTTTGTTTTTAGATAAATAAATAAAATTTGATGTTCTGCCATAAAAAAACTGATTTGACTGTTTTTTAAGTTCAACAATTCTCTTAGTTAGCATTCGTTTTGTAGAATCGGCGACAGAATCAATTTGCCATATATTCATCATTTCTTCATAGCCTTTAAATTGACTTTCATCAGTACGTTTTAATTTAAAATCAAGAAGTTCAATATTTACTTGTAGCTGTTTAAAATTAAGTTGAGCCAAAGGCTTTTTATATGGTGTTGATGAATTCATATTTAAAACCTCTTCATATCTATTACCATCTTTTAAAATTAAAACTAGGGCACTCGTATCGGCAGTTGTGGTTAATTTACCTGATTTGGCATACATCTGTATTGTATTGCCTTGTCTGGCGGTATGGTCATATATATAAATATCTTTTAAAGTATCTTTATTATTAGATTTTTTACCAACCCTTAATGTGTAATTTTCAATTTTATTATAAAAAACCCCCTCTTTGATATTTACCGTAGGCTTTTTCTGCCTTATATCATAAAGCAACGATTGAAATTTTAAATGCACTACAGGCATAATAAAATTATTAAACAAGAAGGTTGCCGCCGCCAAAAACAATATAAATACAAAAACAGGTTTTATAATTTTAAATAGCGATAAGCCTGATGATTTCATAGCTGCCAGCTCATAATTTTCGGCCAAATTACCAAAACTCATTATTGAACCCAGCAACACCGCAAGAGGAATACATTGTGGAATAATAGCAATCCAAGCATATGTAAATAATTTAACTAAATCAAAAGTTCTCAAACCTTTACCAATAAAATCATCTAAATAGGTAATAACAATTTCTACCAAAAAAAACAGAAAGACACTTACAAAAAGTGTTACAAAAAAAGGAGGTAAAAACGATTTAAGCGTTAATTTATGTAATTTTTTTAAGGGCACAATAATGGCTAAAATTACATTAATTTACTTATTTTTAAACTTATAAATTAACTAAACTTTGTTATTTTTGCTGACTTATGATTAACGGAAAAAAAATAATTGCAGTTTTACCTGCCTACAACGCCGCACTTACCTTAAAAAAAACCTACGACGAAATTCCATTTGACATTGTAGATGATGTTGTTTTAGTTGATGATTGCAGTAAAGATAACACTGCTGAAGTAGCACGTAATATTGGCATTAAACATGTTATTACCCACGAAAAAAATAAGGGTTATGGCGGTAACCAAAAAACGTGTTACGACACTGCCATTAAATTAGGTGCAGATATTGTAATAATGTTACACCCGGATTATCAATACACGCCAAAACTTATTCAAAGTTTAAGTTATTTAATTGCTAACGATTTATATCCCGTAGCTTTTGGCTCCAGAATTTTAGGAAAAGGTGCTTTAAAAGGTGGCATGCCACTTTATAAATATATCTTTAACAGAATGTTAACCTTTACTCAAAATGTATTAATTAATCAAAAATTATCTGAGTATCACACCGGTTACCGTGCCTTTTCAAAAGAGGTTATAAATAAAATTAATTACCATGCTAATTCAGACGATTTTGTATTTGATAACCAAATGATTTCTCAAATTTTTTATGCCGGATTTGATATTGCAGAGGTTACATGTCCTACTAAATACTTCCCTGAAGCCAGTTCAATTAATTTTGCCAGAAGTTCAAAATATGGATTAGGCGTATTAGGCGTTTCATTTACTCATTTTTTAAATAAATTAGGTGTGATGAAATCAGAAATTTATAAAACAAAAAATTAAAATAAAACAATATTAATGGCTGTTTACCGCTTTAGAGTTTACCTTGAAGAAAATGAAGATATTTATAGAGATATAGATATTAAATCATCGCAAACATTTGAACAATTTCATACAATCATTCAGGAAAGTTTTAAATTTGATAATAAACACTCAGCTTCATTTTTTGTTAGCGATGATTATTGGCGTAAGGGCCAAGAAATTACCTATAAAAAAGAGGATCTACCTTTGGATAGCGAAGAAATTAGAAAAAAAGTTGAGCCTAAAAAATTAATGTCGGATGTTAAAATTGCAAAATTCATCGAACAGCCACATCAACGTTTTGTTTACGTGTTTGATCAAAATGTACAATGGTCGTTCTTAATTGAAATGCTAAAAATTACTGATGAAAATCCTAAAATAATATACCCCACTTGCATTAAAAGCGTTGGCACATCGCCAAAACAATACAAACAAACCAATATGGCAAAAGAAGAACTTAGTCCTGATTTAGCAATGGCTGGCTTGTTGGATGAACCAGAATTGGAAGATGAAGAAATTTATAAAACAATTGACACAGGAGAAGAAGGCGTTGAAGATTCTGATTTAGATTCTTTAGAGGGAGAAGAAGGTGAAGAAAATGAGTCTGATGACGAAAGTAGCGAAGAGGATTTAGATGGAAATGATTTTAATTTTGATGATTCTGATGAAGATCGATAATTAAAATAAACAGCTTTAAAATTATCAAAATAAGGCTTTTAGTTTTATATAGAACTCCTCATAATTTTTCTCGGCATAAACTTTTTCTTCAAACAACTTTCGGGAATTTTTTCTGATTTCAGGTATTTCCGAAGAATTTAAAATATACTCTATTTTATTTGTTAATTCGGATACACTAAAATTTTCATCAACCAAACATCCAGTTTTATTACTAACCAGCTCTGAAGTTCCACCAACATTTGTAGCAATTACAGGTATTCCAAAAGACATTGCCTCCATTATTGAAACCGGCAATCCTTCGGTTGAACTTACATTTAAAAACAAATTTATAGGTTGTTTTCTATAAAATTCCATTAAAGTACTATTGGTAACGTGACCATGAAATTTAATTTCAAGATTTGTTCTTTTTGACTTAACGAGTTCAAGTAACGTATTAATAAGTGGGCCGTTTCCAAAGTGATGCCAAACAATTTTTAAGTTTGTTTGCTGTAAGGCTTCAAAAATTAGATGAACACGCTTTAATGCAACTAAATTAGAAACACTAATAATATGATAAATATCTCCATTGGAAAGAGGATTTAATCCATTATCTGACACACCCAAACGAGACAAATACAATTTATCTGCAAACACCGGATATTTTTGACTCAAATAGTTTTGTCCATTTTCAGAAATAGGAACTATTAAATTCACAACTGAAAAAATTGTTTCTCTTAAAGGAGCGTAATTACTCTTAATGTTTTCGTACAAATCGGAACCATGCAATCTTATTACAATTTTTAAATTCTTGTTTTGTATTTGTTTTTTCAAATATGGAATAAGCCAGCTTAAATTATCGCCCCAATAAAAATATAAAACAGGAGCTTTTGATTTTTCAATCTCTGTAATTAAATCTTTATAACAGTTAGAAGATAAACTAGCTCGAGTAACTAAAATACTAATAAAAAACCAGTATAATTTTTTAGGAAATAGAAAAAGTTGCTTTTTAAAAAACTCTATCAAATGAAAATTAAATGGAGATAAATTAAAAATGCCACTGATAAATAATTTCTTCTTATTACTAGTTAAAAAAATTGGATTTAATAAGTTAATCTTTTCTGATGGGCTAATTAAACTGTCTTGCTTAGCTCCATACAACGTAAAAATTGTAATCCTATTAGCATGCTTATTTGTATATTTAAATTCGTTTACTAAAAAAGGTTCGGCCTTTTTGTAAGGAAAAAAATTACTAAACAAAAAAACATCCATTAACCTAGTTTACTTATAAAATTTTCGGCACCTAAAGCCAGTTTAGTTTTTATTTGATAATTATCTCTTTCCATATTCTTTTTTAAAACAACACAGGTGTAATCTGGCTCTGTGTATTGCAAACAATAAGAATTCATTGAAAACAATTTAAATCCATGCGGATAGGTATTATTTAATAAATCTTGCATGCTAAGAGATTGGTCAATAATTTGTAGTTTTTCGGGATGATGTTTTCGTGCCCAATTTAAACAATTAGGTTCCGGAATATTTATTAAAACAACCGCATCTGATGTTGTTACTTGACTTATTACCTTAAATAAATTATGATGTTGTTCAACCGGAATATGTTCAAGTACATCAGGTAATACAACAATATCAAATTTTTGTTTATGACTAAATTCAGACATATCATTAACAACAAATTCTGCATTATTATAGTTAGCATATAGTTTTTGTGCTAATTCTATACTCTCTTGGCTAATATCTACCCCAACAAATTTTCCTGATTTAATGTAATTTATTATTAAACTACTTACAGTACCAATTCCACAGCCAATTTCTAAAACAGTTGAATCTGTCTTTAGTCCGGCTTTTTTAAGATTTTTAAAAATAGTACGGTGACGAATATTAACACCTAGTTTTTTTTGGTGTTCTTTAAATGAATTGTAAAATTCTTCAACTTGTTCTTTTGAAGCTAAATTTTCTTGATTTTTCATTTTAAAAATCGATTTTTAATAAGTTTTCGCCAATGCCTGTTAAAACTTGACTCTAATTATACAAATTTATACAATTATTGCGTTAAACCGAATATCAATTACCAATGATAAGTAAATCGTTTTTAAAATCATCAATAGTATTTACTATAGGGGGAGCATTACCCATGCTTGCCGGAATAATTCTATTGCCTTTTTATACAAATTTCTTAACCGATGTGTTATACACACAGGTTTTATTTCACATTAGTGTTTCACTGTTATTTCAAATTCTATTTTCTTTTTCAATAGAGTCTTATTTTGGAATAAAATACACGCAATTAAATGATGAGCCTGATAATCAAAAAAAATTTATTGGAACGGTTTCAATTTTACTTTTAGTAATTGGTATTGTATTATTGTCAATCTCTGCTTTTTTTGGAGATAGTTTGTTTAAAATGATTTATAAATCTGATTTAAACATGGAATTCTGGCCGTACGGTTTTTTGTCTGTTTTAACTGCTTTTTTCAATTCCTATTTTAAAGCATCGTCAGTTTGTTTAATTTATTTGAAACAAGCAAAATTATTTTTAATCTCAAATATTATTAATTTTTTTGCAACGATAATAATTTCCATTGGCGGCTTGTATCTTTTTCCCGGAACCATAATTGGTCCAATGTATGGCCGTTTAATTTCAGGTTTAATTATATTTTTAATTGCTCAATACATATTTACAAAAAACGGTATAATTAAATTTGACGGTAAATTTTTAAACGAACTTGTTCAATTTTGCTCACCCTATGTTTTTTATGTTATTTGTGGATGGATTTTAGGACAAATTGACCGTTATTTTTTACAATCCTATATTTCTAAAGCTGATTTAAATACCTACGACTTATTATTAAAATGTTTTTTTGGGATAGAATTTTTACAAAACAGTTTATCTGCGGTAATTTTCCCAAAACTTTATGACATATGGAATAAAAATAAAACACTTGAAACAACTAAAGAAAGCAATCGTTATTTTAATGTTTTTACGGCAATTAACATAATTCAATTAATCCTGTTTTGCATTTTTATTCCAATAATCTATAAAATAATTATTAATAATTCTGATTTTTATAAAAGCGAAAATTACATTGGGATATTATCAGCTGGCTATGCGCTCAGAAGTATTCTTAATTTTTATCTTTCTACGATTTTATTTACAAAAAAAATTAATGTTTTATTAAAAATATTTGGGTTCAGTGCCATTTTTCAAATTTTACTTACGTTGGTTGCTGTAAATAATTTTGGTTTAATGGGCGCAATTTATGCCGGTTTAGCTACTAAAATATTACAAGTATTCTTTTCTGTTTTGTTTACAAGATCAGTATTTAAATACGAGTTTAATTATTTTAAAATTATTGTAATCCCTTTTATTTATATCGGAATTAATGTATTTCAATTCATTTTGTTCCCTGAATATAATATCTGGCATTACATTATTCAATTATTTTTACTTGGTAGCATTTTCTTTTTCATATTTAAAAAAGAAATTAAAATGGTCTTAATCAACTTTAAATTAATTAAAGAATAAATTTAAATTATTACAAAATAAAAACGGGAAACTATTTGTTTCCCGTTTTTATTTTAAATTGAAAAAATATTGATCTCTACTGCTTGATAATCATTTTCTGAGTCATTATTTTACCATCAACTGAAAGTTTAATAAAATAAACACCAGACTTAACGGACTTAGAAACACTATAGTTGTTGTTAAAGTTACCCGTCATTTGATTTTCATCAATTAAAACATCTACTTCTTTTCCCTGAATATCAAAAATACTTGCCTTAACATTACCCGACTTTAATAAGACGTATTGAAGATTAATTGTTTCCACGATTGGATTAGGATATACATTTAAATTAACAACTTCTTTTGTATTAGCATTTATTCCTGAAGATAAATTAGGGGTTAAAATTAATGAAGTTGAATTGCCTATATCTCCGGATGTACCACCGTTAGAATTTACGGCATTACCAGCTGCATAAATTGCGGCTGTTCCAGAAGTAGGTGCTACCCATTTAAAACTAAATGTTTTACTTGAAGGTGAACCTGAGCCAGCTGAGGCAGAGATATGAGTAGCATTGGTTTTTGAACCATTATTTAAAATTTGTGAGGAGCCTGCAATGGAGGAAATAACTCCGGCATTAGTTGCTGCCTGTGTGGTTCCATTTAAAATTTCGCAACCAAAACCAAAAGCCGATAAAGCTGTAGAAGATACGGTAATATTTACAGTGTAGCTTTGTCCTGGAATGTATTGATTAGAGACAAATGCAGGTATACTGCTAATTGAAACAGTAGTTGCTCCTTGTCCACCAGAATGACACCCTGAACATGTTTGCTCGCCAGGTGCTCCTGTTTTTCCGGCAATACCATTACTACTTTTAATAAAAGCTGTAGTACCCAGAATTGACAATGTGAATGCAGAAATAATTAGTAAATTTTTTTTCATATTTTATTTTTTTTTAAAACTAAAATTAAATTTTAATTAAACAAAACTTAATTACAACTTAATGTAGTCCTCAAAAGAAATACCTTTCATAAATTCTGGTGAGTAAATGTATTTATATATTAGTTCTGACCATTCCCTTTGGCTTTTGCTATTATCAAGTAGGTTGGCATTAAAAGGTTTACTGAAATGTATTCGTATTGTTTTTTTATTTGCCATAAACATTTCGTCAGGTAAAAACAACATTTCAATATTTGCCTTTATTCCTAAACGCTTACGCCATTTTGCAAAATTGTAAAAGAATTTAGAGTTCTCACCTTCAATAAAAACAGGCTGCACCATTCGGTTATGATCAATTGCCTGCGTAACAAAACTTTTTCGCCATTTTAAATCACGAATTAAACCATTTTGCTTTCTTGAAACCAAACCAGATGGGAAAATTAAAATTGCATTATCTGATCGAAATAACTCTTCCATTAATCTTAATGAAGCAGCAGATGTTGCACCAACTTTATTAACGGGAACAAAAACATCTCCGTAGTTCTTTAAATTTTTTAATACATCATTAACTAGGAATCTAACATCTGGTCTTACTTCACCTACAGCTTTAATTAAAGCCATACCATCCAAACCGCCTAAGGGATGATTGGAAGCTACAGTAACTCTGCCGGTTTTAGGAATAAAATGTCCGTTAACAGATTCAACACTTGCCCCTAAAAGTTTTAATCCTTCCGAATTAAACTCTAGGCCCTCATAACTTCCTAAATAAAGCATGGCTGAATTTATTTCATCTTCGTGAAGTTTTTTCTTCAACCAATTTAACGCAAAACGCGGTAACCATTTATAAAGCTTTATTGCTTTTTGCCTCAAAATTTTTTCTACATCAATAAACTTATTGTTATTCATAAAACCTTGAAAGATAAAATAAACTTTAATTGTAACTTTTTTTATTTAATAAATCTTAATTAAAAACAAATTTATAATTTACAAATGTTTTAATATTTCTTTTTCAACTTCATTTGAATCCCATAACGATTCGATATCGTTCATAGCCATAATTTCATCCATAATAGCTTGTTGTTTAATACCTTCTTTTAAAGCAGTACTATAGCGAATATTTGGTGAATATGTTACCATAGTATAAAGTGGTATCCACTTATCCGGATGATTTTGCGAAAATTTTGCTTCTATTTTTTTCTGCAATAAAAATTTAGGGTCTGCTGTTTTATCCCGCATTTCTACAAAATTTGCTATAGCTAAATCTGCAATAGCATCGCCATCTGGCTTTCTTAAATTTTGATATTCAGGAAAAATACTATCCCAATCATGATTATGCTTATCGATAAGTTCATTTAAAACCACACAATCTTCGAATCCACAATTCATTCCTTGCCCGTAAAACGGCACAATAGCATGGGCAGCATCGCCAATTAGTCCAATTTTATTATCAAAAGTCCAAGGAAAGCATTTTACAGTAACAAGCGATGATGTTGGATTAGAAAAGAAGTCGTCTAATAAGGTTGGCATTAAAGGTACAGCAGAAGAAAACTCTTCATCAAAAAATTGTTTAACTGCGTCTCTAGTTTTTAAATTCGCAAATGATTTTTCTCCTTCAAATGGTAAAAATAAGGTACATGTAAAATTTCCATCGGGATTTGGAAGTGCAATCATCATAAAGCTTCCTCTTGGCCAAATATGAAGCGCATTTTTTTCCAATAAAAAGTCCCCAGTTTCGCTAGGCGGAATAACTAACTCCTTGTAACCGCAATCTATATAATGCTGTTTATATTCAAATCTATCACTATTTAACTGCATATTTAAACGAGAAGCAGAAAAAGCACCATCCGCTCCAAAAATTAAATCGGAATGAACTGTTTCTATGATTTTTGAATCATTATCTTCGAATGTTAACTCAAGATTCTGGCGATTAATATTTGTGCATCGTTTATTAAAATGAAATTTAATATCTGAATGTTTCTCGGCCAAATCCATCAATTTCATATTAATATCTGCTCGAGATACGGAATAAATAGCTTGATTTTCTTTACCGTAAGGCTGATAAGCATTGGTTCCGTCTTTATGATGAATAAAACGACCATACATTGGGATTGCAATTTTTTTAATTTCGCCGGCAATTCCCACACCTTCAAGGCCTCTCCATCCCCTATCGCTTAATGCCAAATTAATTGATCTTCCGGCATATCCATTTGTTCTGCGCATATCTTGACGGCGCTCATATACATTTACTTTATAACCTTTTTTTGATAAGTAAATTGACAATAAGGAGCCAACTAAGCCTGCCCCAACCAATGTAATACTTTTAGCCATTTTTAAATTTTTACAATTACACTGCAAAGTTAAGCAAGCAATTTTAACTTTGTTACTTTTTATATTTTTCGTTCAATTTTTGTTTAGAAAATAGCAATTCAATAGATTTTTCAATACGGTTTATGCGAGTTTCCTCTTTTTTTGCACTTTCAATCCAATTTATATACTTTTTTTTGTGTGAATAAGCCAAAGAATCAAAATAATTTAAAACATTTGACGCTTTGTATTTATTTTTTATATCTATAGCCAAAATAATTGTTTTATATTTTGCTTGAATAAGTTTTTCACCTTTTTTGTAATTACTTATAGCCTCATTTAAATATTCATGTAATTTTTTTTTATTTATTTGCGAATGGTCTGTAAATTTCAAATGTCGGTTACGCAGATTGCCGGGGGTTCCAAGTAAAACTTCCTTCTTATCTTTTAACAAAAAACCTTGAAAAAAAACAAAATTTACATGCTTTTTAAAAGCAGAAAAACCTCAAACCATTCCATTTAGATAATAATTAGGTCCCCATTTCCAATCCTCTATAATTTCCGGATTACAACTAAGGATTATTTCTCTGAGATTTATACAAATTTTCTGACTCCACTCAGGTAAACTTTCAATGTAATTAGTTATTTTAAAAGATGCATCAGCATTATGCTTTGATGTAGCCATTTTATTACATTTGCTATGGTGTTACAAAAATTCAAATTAAACATAGCAAAAAATCAACTTTTTAGCAAAAAAGATAAGTTATTGCTTGCTATCAGCGGAGGCGCAGATTCTGTAGCTTTGGCTTATTTACTTAAGAATAGCGGATACACTTTTGGGATGGCCCATTGTAACTTTAAATTACGCAATAAGGAGAGTGATGCTGATGAAGCTTTTTGCAAAGCTCTGGCAGATAAACTTGGTGTAGTATTTTATTCGACTCAATTCGATACAAATCGTTATTGTAAAGACAAAAAAATAAGCGTTCAAATGGGTGCACGCGAATTAAGGTACAATTGGTTTAATGATCTATTAAAGATAAATAAAATAAAATATCTGTTAACCGCACATCATGCCAACGATAACATTGAAACACTATTTATAAATTTATTGAGAGGTACAGGAATAAATGGGTTAAAAGGCATTGCTGAAAAAAAAGATTCTGTCGTAAGACCCCTATTAATTTTTTCAAAAAACGACCTACTTGCGTATCTTAAAAAAGAAAATATTACATTCAGGTCAGATAAAAGTAACCTTGAAACTAAATATGAGCGGAATTTTTTAAGGCTAAAAATTATTCCGGAATTAAAAAAATTGCATCCTCATTTTGAAACTACTTTAATTAATAACATCTCAAATTTTAAAGAAGAAAGCCACATCGTAAACGACTTCATATTCGAAAAATTTAATACAATTGTTTCGATAAAAGAATCAGAAATTTTAATTGAAAAGCACCTTTTAAAAAAAGAAAAATACATTAAAACCATTCTAAATTATATAATTAAACCCTATGGTTTTAATTCTTCTCAAATAGATGATATAACAGCTAACTTAAAAGAAAATAAGGCAACAGGAAAATTATTTTATTCGGAAAAGAAAACTTTAATTATTGACAGAGATTTTATTTTTATTAAACAAAAAAACACCCATGACTTTCAACCAATTATTATAAATTCTAGTGAAGAATTAAAAAGAATTAATTTCTTAAAAATATCTAAAATTAAGACGCCTAAAGTTTTTAGTTCTAAAGAATTAATCATTGAGCAAGAAAAGCTAATTTACCCCCTAATTATTAGAAGTAAACAAAATGGTGATAAATTCAATCCGTATGGATTGAAAGGATTTAAATTGGTAAGTGACTTTATTAAAGACATTAAATTGAACGCAATTGAAAAAGAAAATTGCAAAATTCTCGAAAATGGAAATGGGGATATTCTTTGGGTAATTGGCTATAGATCTGACAATAGGTATAAAATAAATAATTGTTCTGAAAAAATTTTAAAACTAAGCTTACTTGAATAAAAGCAATATATTATTTGAAGAAAAACAATACATGGGGCATAACCGCTTAAGTATTCTAATTCGCTCAATAATTACACTGTTTTGTTTTATTGCATACTATTGGAGCGAAAACCCTAAACCGGTAAGACTGTCTTTTGTTTCAATTGGCTCGTACCCAATACAAAACATTAATAATTCAGGTATAATTTTTTTTATAATTGGCATTTGCCTATTAATGTTTTCTACAGGTTTAACATATATCTTACATATACAAACTAAAGTATTTAATGAATACATGACCTTAGATGGATTTTGGACTGCCAGAAAAGTAAAAATTGATTTGAAAAATATAGTTTCAGTGCGAAAAAGCCGTTATAAAAAAAATGTATTGAGAAGAGCCGTATATAACCTTCATAATAATGGTACTATTAGATTTTATACCAGCGGCGAAGAATTTATTGAATTAATAGATAATGATGGTTTTACCTATAGAATTGGTAGTCAAAAAGCTCTAGAATTATATAAAACACTAAAAAAACAAATTTATAATAAGTACTGAAACCTTTTATTTTTTTATTCGTTTTAACAAGAAGTGTTCTCTAATTATTAACCTAAACATCATAATATGTTATCAAACAAATTTGAGTTAATCGAAAAAGAAGCTGTTGAACATTTAAAATTTCCTGCCACAGAAGTGCTAACAGATATTAATAAAATAGAAGAAAGAAAAGCGGCTCTAAATAGAGCTTTAACACTCGGAAATCTGGAACACACTAAAATAAAAATTTATTTTGAAGACGATAATTCCTTTAAATATATTGAGACCACGGTTTGGGGCATAACTGATAAAAGGATTATTTTAAAGCAAGGAATGGTAATTCCAATTAACAGAGTACACACAGTAAAAATATAATTTGATACTGTTTATTTAACCATTAATTATTTTAAATAGATTTAAACTAATAAATACAATTGGTGCTACAAAAATTAAACTATCAAATCTATCAAGCACACCGCCATGTCCTGGCATAATATTGCCACTATCTTTAATCTGAGCTTGTCGTTTTAACATGCTCTCTATTAAATCTCCAATGGTTGCCAAAACCGGAACGAAAAATCCAAAAATCAACCACAATAATCCAAATTCATTCTCGAAATAATTTTTAAAAATAAAACTAATCACAAAAGTTACAAATACACCAAAAATTGTTCCCTCCCAGGTTTTACCTGGAGAAATACGCTCAATCATCTTATTTTTCCCAAATAAACTTCCTCCCAAATAAGCAAATGTATCATTGCTCCAAATCAAAAAAATAATTCCAAGAATTAACTTCGGACTAAATTGATTGTTTTGACTTGCCATTAAATTTAAAGTTACAAATGGCACAACAGAATAAAATATTCCAAACATTGTAAATAAACCATCTTTTATACTAGGAGCTCTATTACTAAATAAAGCAAAGACAGGAATTAAAAATATCACCGATATTAAAAGCCATAAAAAAATCTGATGCTTACTTATTACAAATTCATCAAAAACATTACACCCAAAAAGGCTGTAATTTAAGGTCATCAGATAAATAATAGAAGCAAATGTAAGGCCGGCAATTTTAAAAGGTTTGCTGTCAAGTTTTTCAGCGATGTTATAAAATTCAATTAATCCGATCAAAGAAACAATATAAAAAAAAGCAGAAAAAGTAAAATAATTCCATAAAACACTCGAAATTAAAAGCACTACAAATACTGCAGCACTTAGGCTTCTGGTAGCTAAGGTTTTTAAATTTAATGCCATCTATAATTTATTTTTCAGTAAAAGTAATATTATTTAAGAATAATTTTGGTTAGGGATTTATAGTATACATTTTTAATTTAATTTTTACTATTGGCAAGTTTAATAAACTCGATGTAAAATTTTTTTATTTCATCACTAAACGAATCGTTATGAAAAACAGAAACTAATTTGCCGTTATATTTTTTTACTTCAGTAATTAATGGCTCAGCTAATTCCTTTAACGATTTGTTTTCTTTTTTAGAAAAATAAATTAGCGTGTTTTCATTTAAACAAAACGAATTAATTGTTAAAGGGGTAGCTGCTTCATTTTCTAGACTATACCACTTGTAAGGTAAACAATAAGAAGCTCTAAACCCATTACAATTAGTATACCCCATTGAAAAATCTTCTAAAATACCTGCAGATAATATATTTTGATACGTTTGAGGGAATTTAAGCATAGAATAATGCTGTCTACTTTTAGTAATTGTATTGTGAATAATATTTGCTAATCTGCTGATTTCGATTTTTAATTGATGAATATTTTTATTTGAACCAAAAGAAGGGTGAATTCCAATTTTAGAATAATCTGAAATACCTTTTATAAGAGCTTGAAAATCTAAATTAGTGGCGGCATGATTTTTATCATTAGGTCCGTAATCACCTAGTAAAAAAAAATAAATAGCTTCTACTCTCTCCTTTTTATGTACATCAATTAAAAAATTATAACAATCAAAAGGGTCAGATTTTTTTCCGGAATTTACTAACCATCTTAATTTAAAACTTATTAAATTCCTCGACAAAATATCTGAAATATAACCAGCTGTTGATCTTACAAACCCTTTAAATTTAAATTTAAAAGCACTATCTATATCAATAGTTGAAACAAAATAGTAAGGTTGAATAGTAAATTTTAATTCGGGGTATTTGTTAAGTAATAAATTTTTTAATTCACTCAACCATAAATTAATTAAGGGAGTTTCAATAAAATCATATTGATAAGCTAGGCTGGATTTATAATTAAAACGATTGTGTTTATCTGATTTATATGGTAAATATTCTTCGTACCTAGTCAATAACCAAAATGCAGCGCCTAATAAATCAAAAGGAACAATAGAATTAGAATTTTTGAAGAAAATTTTACAGTACTGGTTATGATTATTTACTTCAATTAAATAATCTTTAATGCCAACATCAAACAAAATAGTATGTGGTTTAATACTAATAATACTATCAAATTTTACGTCAGAATAATTAAATTTTGGTAATTCGGAAGTATTAAATTCATCAAGGTTACATGTTTGGATTATTTCTAAACCAAGAGCATTAACAAACAACGTTTTTAAAATATAATTTAAACGGTTAGTGTTTTTACTTGAGTATATTAGAATTTTATTGATAACAACTAAATTAAAACTTGCCTAATTATAAAAAGCAAGCATATTTAAAAGTTATCGAATAATTAATGTTAGTTGTTGTTTAACAAATAAGGTGCAAAAATAATTATACCGCATATCGCGGCTAAGATGGATATAATTAAAACAGCAGCAGCCGAAATATCTTTAATGTACTTAATTTTAATATTTTGTTCGATTGAATATAAATCGCATAACTTTTCAATTGCTGAATTGATTAGCTCTAAAGAAGTAACCAAACCTATTAATAATAAGCACACCAACCATTCTGTTTTCGAAATAGAATAATAAAATCCAAATATTATTACAACTGCACCAATAATCGTTTGTAGTCTAAAATGGGTTTCTTTTTTAAGAGCTTGAAATAGCCCTGAAAATGCATACTTAAAAGCATTTAACCGCTTTTTTATTTGACTCATAAATTATATAATTTAATGAATGTTAAGTTTCTAAATAGTGTTTGTTAATATTAAAACATTTTACTTAAAATTTATAATTATAGTAAACTTATTTTTATTGAAAATAAATTATTCATGAGCGAAATTGCCCATTTTTTTAGTCCGGTAAATACCGAAAATATTTTAGGTTATAATCTTTTAAAAGAAACGCAACTCGGGAAAGTATTTTCCATTTTTAATGAACAAGAAAATTTTCCCGAACTTGAAAATATTCACATGGCATTAATTGGTGTTTGTGAATCAAGAAATAGCGAAAATAATACGGGGTGTAAACTGGCTCCAGATTCTGTTCGTGATTTTTTGTATAAATTATACGGAACTGGTTTTCCTTTAAAAGTTGCTGATTTAGGAAATATAAATCCAGGACATTCAACAGATGATACTTATTTTGCATTAAGAAGCACAATAGACTTTTTAATTCGAAAAAACATTATTCCAATTATTATTGGCGGGTCACAAGATCTCACATACGCTCAGTTTTTAGGCTATAAAGATTTAGAACAAACAATTAACATTACGGCTATTGACAGCATTTTCGACCTTGGTAATCCGGATGAGGATATTACAAACCATTCTTACCTCGGAAAAATTATTTTACATCAGCCTAATTATCTTTTTAACTATAGTAATATAGGTTATCAAACCTATTTAGTAGATCAAAATAGCTTGGAAATGATGAACCGTTTATATTTTGATGTTTATCGTTTAGGCCAAATACGAGATAAAATTGAAGAGTCAGAGCCAATTATTCGTCAATCAGATATGATTAGTTTTGATATAAGCGCTATAAAACATTCTGATGCACCTGCAAATCCAAACGCTTCACCAAATGGCTTCTATGCCGAAGAAGCTTGCCAAATAATGCGTTATGCTGGAATGAACGACAAATTATCATCAATTGGGATTTATGAAATTAATCCAGATTTTGACACTAGCGGAAAAACGTCTCACCTTGCTGCGCAAATGATTTGGTGCTTTTTTGACGGATTTTATAATCGAAAAAACGATTTCCCTAGCCGTTCGAATCCTGATTATTTGCGTTTTCATGTTGTTTTACAAGATGAGAAATACGAAATAAATTTTTATAAAAGCAAAAAAAGTGATCGTTGGTGGATGGAAATACCCTACCCACCACAAAAAGGTTTAAAGTTTGAAAGACATACACTAATACCTTGTAGTTATAAAGATTATGAACTTGCAGTGAACAACGAAATACCTGACAGATGGTGGCAAACATATCAAAAACTAAGTTGATATAAATTTGAGAAAGTGATATTTAAAAAAAAGGCGGAATTTAATATTCCGCCTTTTTTTATTCTTTTGCACCATGCAAATTACTGTTTTTTCTACTGTATAAAAAGTAAACGGCAATACCAATGCTGCCCCAAATTAAAAAAGCTACCCAGGTTTCTGGTCTAACAAAACACATTAAAAATATATTAAACGCAACCCCCAAAGTTCCAACTAAATAAAGTGCCGGTGTTTTATAAGGTCTTTCTAACTCCGGTTTTTTATAGCGTAACATCATTACAGCAACACAAACCATTGCAAATGCTAATAAAGTACCCATACTGCACATTTCTGAAATTTTACCAATTGGAGTTACAGCACCAATAATTGAAACAATTGCTCCTACTAATAGAGTGCTTCTATAAGGAGTTTTGAATTTTGGATGCAATGCACCAAACATACCTTTAGGTAACAATCCATCTTTTGCCATACCTAAAAAAATTCGAGTTTGACCTAACATCATAACAAGCATTACGGAAGTTAATCCGGCAGTAGCCGCAATAGTTATAAAAAACACCGCCCAATTTAAACCTATTCCGGAAAAAGCAGATGCAACCGGTGCAGCTTTATCAAGTTGATCATATTTTACCATACCGGTCAATACAAGTGAAACCAGAATATATAGAATTGTACAAATTACTAAAGAGGCCACAATTGCAAACGGAACATCTTTTTTAGGATTGATAGCCTCGCCAGCTTGTGTTGAAACTGCATCAAAACCTATATAGGCAAAGAAAACAATTGTAGCAGCTGTTAACACTCCACCAAAACCAAATGTAAATTTACCAGTAGGCAAACCATCCTCTCCCATTACCGATATTTTTTCTGGAATAAAAGGTGTCCAGTTTTCTGTTTTAACATAAAAAGCACCTACAATAATTACAAATAATACCACTGCAATTTTGATAATTACAATAATGTTATTTGTACTTGCAGCCTCTTTAATGCCTTTTACTAAAACTGCAGTAACTAACCATGTAATCAAAAATGCCGGCAGGTTAAAGGCAAAGCTTGGCGCCGCTAGGCCCATTTCGGCATATTTTTCTGTTGCCGTTGCTAAATCATTACATAACCAAATAGGAAAATCTAATCCGAATAAATGTAAAAGTTTTACAAAATAACCGCTCCATGCAACTGCAACGGTTGTAGCGCCCATCATGTATTCTAAAATTAAATTCCAACCAATAAACCAGGCAAATAATTCGCCAACCGTGCCATAAGCGTATGAATAGGCCGAGCCTTCAACAGGAAGTACCGAGGCAAATTCAGCATAACACAAAGAGGCAAACAAACAACCAATACCAGCAATTACAAACGACAAAGCTAAAGCTGGGCCTGCAAAATCATGGGCTGCAATTCCTGTTAAGGTAAATATCCCTCCTCCAATAATAGCACCAATTCCTAATGAAGTTAACCCCCACCTTGTTAATACTCGTTTTAAATCACTCTTTTTAATCTCTGCTTCAAAAGCAGAAACAGGTTTAATTCTCCAAATAGACATAATGCTAATTTATTTTTATAATTAACTCAAATTAACAAAATTCTAACTTAAAATACAAAACATATAAAAGCTATTACTCAAAAGAGTTTCCTCTAAAAAATTCTTATTAAATTTGATTCATCAAATCAATGAAAAAATATTTGTTTTGCCTTATTGTAACAACTTATGTTGTTTCTGCTATAGGCGTGCCAGTATATTTACATTATTGCGAAGGAGAATTAGAACATGTAACCTACCTAGTTAAAGGTAATTCGTGTTGTGGCGAGAGCGATGATAACGTAATGCAGAATGATTGTTGTAAAGATGAAAATTTAATTATAAAAAACAATCCAAATTTTACATTCAATCAAAATATAAATACTGGTATTTTAAAGTCGATATCTAATCTATTTTATACATCTCTACTCTTTAAAGAAATATACTTTCAGAACGATTCATTTTTAAAAACAATAGTATTTGAATCTCCGCCACCCAAAACACAAAACACACTATTAATTTCAACTTCTGTATTAAGGATTTAATATTTTTAATTTTTGTTTTTAGTTGTTAGCAAAACGCATAACAACAATCTGATAGTATTAATCACTAAAAAATTAAAAATGAAAACTATTTTATTCATTATATCGTTATTTACTTTTTTAAATATTAAATCGCAAAACAAAAACATTATTACATCTACTATTTCTGTTAGAGGTAATTGTGAGGAATGTAAAAACAGAATTGAAAATGCCGTTGATATAAAAGGTGTGAAATTAGCTGTTTGGGAAGAAAAGAATCAAGTTTTAACCGTTACTTACAATCCTGAAAAGGTTTCTTTACTTCAAATTAAAAATGCTGTTGTTTCCAAGGGGCATGATGCCGATACACTAAAAGCAAAAGAAATTATTTACAATAAATTACCTACTTGTTGTAAATATCGAAACAATAAGTGTGAACTTCCAAAAAAGTAAACATGAAAAACAGACATTTCTTACTTGCTTTATTTAGCATTGTAAACCTATTATGCTTTAAAGCGCAGATTAACGGAAAAATTGTGGAGGTTTCTCCAAAAAAAGATACAGCAGTTGTACCTGGAGTTGCTATTGTTTGGTTAAAAACATCTATCGCAACAGTAACAGATAATGATGGTAATTTTCATCTTTCCACCTCTCCTATATCAAACAAATTAATTATCTCTGCTATTGGTTACAAAAGCGATACTATAAGCGTAACGGATACAAGTAAATTTTTATTACTTGTATTAAGGAGCGGTGTTAATTTAAACGAAATTGAGATTATATATTATAGTAATGGTACCGAGTTTTCTTATTTAAATCCTATAAAAACAGAAATTTTAAATGAACGTTCGTTAATGAAAGCTGCCTGTTGTAATTTATCTGAAAGCTTTGAAACAAACCCAAGCATTGATGTAAATTTTTCTGATGCCGTAAGTGGCACAAAACAAATACAAATGCTTGGTTTATCAGGACAATATGCGCAAATAACAAAAGAAAACATGCCCTATTTAAGAGGACTTGCAGGAAACTATGGTTTAACTTTTATTCCCGGAACATGGATACAATCTATACAGCTAAGTAAAGGAGCTGGCTCTGTTGTTAACGGCTACGAAAGTTTTACCGGACAAATAAATACCGAACTACAAAATCCTGAAAATTCTGCAAAGCTAAATTTTAACACCTATGTAAATGAAAATGGGAGAAACGAATATAATTTAAACTTGGCTCATCGTTTAAATGAAAAACTATCTGTCGGTCTTTTAAATCATGTGAGTTATAATCCTATTGTGCAAGACTTTAATAAAGATGGTTTTGCTGATATTCCTATTGGTAAACAGTACAACTTTATAAATAAATACGCTTACTCAACTAACAAAGGATTTGAGGCGCAGTTTGGTGGTTCTTACTTAAAAGACTCGCGCAAAGGCGGACAATTTTCAGAGTTATTGAATAACCCTAACGATTCTATTACTTTGTATAAAATTGGAATTGAAAATGAAAAATGGGAGTTATATAGTAAAACAGGGTTTGTGTTTAGAGAAAAACCCGGAACCAGCATGGGATTGCAACTTTCGTATTTAGATCATAATCAATCAAATTTTTACGGAAACAATATTTATAAAGGATACCAAAAAACATTTTATGCCAATTACATATTTCAGGGAATTATTAAAACGAGTAACAACGTTTACAAAATTGGCGCAAGTTATTTAAATGATGATGTTGCAGAGGAATTTAGTTTACTTAATTATAATCGTATAGAGCAAGTTAGTGGCGCTTTTATTGAATTTGCACATAATAATAACAATAAATTTAACTTAGTTGCCGGGGTACGCGCAGATTACCATAATTATTATGGTTTGTTTTTCACCCCTCGCTTACATTTACGTTATGCTTTTTCAGATAATTCAATTTTTAGACTTAGCGGAGGTAAAGCGTTACGAACAGCGAATATATTTTCTGATAATTCCTATTTAATGGCGAGTTCAAGAATATGGTTGATTGAGAGTACTGATAAAACAAAACCATATGGGCTAAATCCAGAAACTGGTTGGAACTACGGATTAAACTATACGCAAAAATTCAAAATAAATTATAGAGAAGCTTATATTACATTAGATATTTACAGAACTGATTTTATTAACCAAGTCGTAACCGACATAGATAATAATGCGCAACAGGTTTTTATTTATAATTTAAATGGTCCATCTTATTCTAACACACTTCAATTTGAATTTAATTTAGAGCCTCGAAAACGTCTTTTTATTAAAACTGCCTACAGGTTTGTTGATACAAGGGTAAATTACAAACAGGGATTATTACAAAAAGCAATGGTGTCTAAAAACAGAGCCTTTATTAATTTTGCCTACGAAACAAAAAATAATCATTGGCAGTTTGATTTTACAACTCAATATAATGGTGAAAAGCGTTTACCTTTAACTAAAGCCAATCCTGTTGAATTTCAAAGAGAAAACTATTCGCCTGAATTTTTTAACCTTCTGGGACAAATAACTTATCAAACCAAATTAAAAAAATCAGACTTTAATATTTACTTAGGCGTTGAAAATTTATTAAACTATAAGCAAACTAATCCAATTGTTTCGTCTGATTTACCTTTTAATAAATATTTTGATGCAAGTATGGTTTGGGGACCAATTTACGGGAGGATGTTATACTTAGGATTGAGGCTTAAGATTAAGTAAAACATATTTACAACTTTAAGCCAATTAATATTATTGGACCAACAAGTGCAACTATGTATGCAAGAAGTATTATTATCCGCATAAAGATATTTAAATCAGATTTTAAATTTACCTGTAAAACTGCACTAACGTGTTGAATAAATAAAGAATCTGCTATTGTATACTGATAAATGCCGGGCTGAATACCTAAATATTTTTTTGGGAAAGACATGATTAAACAATCTCGAATTAACCAAAAATCTTTATCGGGCATTGTCTCATAATCTGTATGGTAGTTTATTTTTTCTGTTCGCAAATAATCTCTTATTTTCTGGTATTTAATTTCATTATAAATTTCTATACCAATAAAAATCGGTACAATTAGCATTATGAGACTTTTAAAATAAAGAAATAAAAAAAGCAAGCAAATAACAGATATTATTCCAAATACTAATCGGATAATATGATTTTCTTTAAAAAACAATATTTCAACTAACCTGCCACCATCTAGAGGATAAAAAGGCAAGCAGTTTAAAAGATTGATTAAAAGAAAAGAATTTGAAAGCATCTTAAGGGTATCGCTTTGAATATCTTTATTTAAATAGTACAAAACACATCCAATAATTATTCCCGGAAGAGGTCCGGCTAAAATAATCAAGCTTAACTGGGCTTGAGAAACTTGTTGTTTTTTACCTGAGGTAAAAGCTCCTAGCAGAGGCACTATAAAAATTTTAACATTGCTGTAATTAAATAATTTCATGAATAAAAAATGCCCCATTTCATGAATAATTATTACTAAAAGTATGGCGGCAATGTAAACTATATTTTGATCAAAAATTAAATAAAACATTATTGCATATAACAACAAACTAATTATTGAACGCGTTAATGCATTTTGCTTTTTTGTAACCAATATTGGTTTTGGAGGATATACTCCTGAGTTATTTGTTTGATCTGAATCAGTAAAATGGTCCACTAGACAGTTGCTTTTTTATTAAATAAATTAAACAGCAAATATATGCAACTTAAAAACAAAAAGAAGGCACCGGTTTGATGTAATGCGCCTAAAATTATAGGCACTTGATATAACAAAGTTAAAACACCTAAAATAAATTGTACCGTAACGCCATAAATTAATAAGGTAACACCAAAATTTTGCTGTTTAGTAAGTTTTAATTTATTTGACTTATACCAGATAACACATAATAAAACCACAATCAAAAAAGCTGTTGTTCTGTGCACAAACTGAATCCCGCTTGCGTTTTCAAGGATGTTCTCAAAAAAAGTAGGTTTCATATTTACCTGCTCCGGAATCCAACTATCTCCCATCTTAGGCCAAGTATTAAAAATATGTCCAGGTCTTATTCTGGCATCATTACCTTCAACATAACCTGCCGTAAAAGCACCATAAATGATTTGAAAAATAAGTAAACAAAAAAACAAAACGGTAACTAGTTTTAATTTATTTCCTTCAGATACTTCCACCTCAGTTTTTGGATATAATAATTTCAAGGCAAACCAAAATGTAAAAGCAAATAACGTAAATGCACTCATAAGGTGGGTTGCCAAACGATAATGACTAACAGCAGGTTTAGTTTGTAATCCGCTGTATACCATCCACCAACCAATAACAGCTTGCATTATTCCCATTAAAAAAAGCAATGCGAAACTTTTCCACATGTCTTTTTTTATTTTCTTTTTTATTAAAAAATAAATAAACCCTAAGGCAAAAACATACATCATGGTTCTTCCAATCATTCTATGAATATATTCCCACAAAAAAATAGGCTTAAATTCCTGAATAGTCATGTTAAAATTTATTTTTTGAAATTCAGGACTTTGCTGATATTTTTCAAAACGCTCTTGCCACATTTGTTCATTAACAGGAGGAATAGAACCCATAAAACTCCAATCAGTTATTGATAAACCTGAGTGTGTTAACCGAGTTAAACAACCAACAACTACCATAATATATATTAAAAAACAACCGGTAAAAAGCCAGTATATTATATGTTTGTTGGGCGATGTTGAAATTGCGTTCATATTATAACAGATGGTAAATTTAATTTGAAATAAAACACCAAACAAAAAATAGTTTTGTATAAAAACAAAGCTAGCTTTAATTAGTTTTTAAAAACTGATTTTAATTTTCGAATGCACCCGCTGTAATACTATTGGTGACATTTCTTGGTATATTGTTTAAATCAAACGGAAATTTTAAAGCGTCTACAGATGCTTTTGGATGATTAAAACCTCTTATTCTTGTTTCGCTGGTTGCCTGAAAATTGTAATTTAAATAATCATTGTAAGCCAAATAGCTACTACCCGTTCTAACATTAATAAATTTATTTACATCTGATGTGTTAAGGGTTGTTTTTAACCAACAATTGCTAAATATTAGTTTTGGTTGAAAATTTGAATCAGTATAATCGATATCTAAATTTATTTCATTTTCAAGTTTACCATCAATAATACAATTTCCAAAGTAAGCCGAATCTAAAGGCAAAACTTGATTGCTGTTGTAATTATTAATATTTAAGGTTGGTTTACTTCTACTGGTTTCTTTTTCCCAAAAATTAGCAAAAGTACAATGTAGGAATGTGTATTTTCCTCCTAGCTGGAGGTTTACACAATGCTCTTGACAATTACTTATTACATTATTACCGCCGTAAACATTATAAGCTAAACCATAAAGCCCCCATAAACTCATATTTTGAATTTTAGTATTAGTAATTTTCAATCGCCTTGGTTCATTAAAATTATTTCCAAATAATTCGGCTTGTATGCCTACATAACCATTTTTAATAATGGCATAATTTATTTCGTTGTTCTCGCTACCTTCATTAATCCAAATTCTATCCCACTGACCGGGCTCATCGGCATAATCTCTTTCGCGTCTTGCCGGTGAAAATGTAACTTCATTCCCTTTTTGGCCAAGTACTTTAATCTCACCGTACCTAAAAACCCATAATCCTGCCTTATAATTTAAATACACTCTTACACCCGCATTTATAATTAATTTTTGTGTTGAATCAACCACCAAATAACCATAAATAACATGTGGTTTATCATTATTCCAAATAATAGTAGTGTTAGTTGAATTACTTACCAAAGAATATGCCAAATAACTTCCATCACTAAATTTTATAGCATCGGTTGGTTTATGATAATAAGCGTCTTGACCCCAAGCTTCTAAAACAACACTTTGTGTATTACCATTTACAATAAAATTGAGTTTGTCACTAATTATTAAAGGTGAATTTGAATTAGTTGGATTAACATTAACCTGAATAAAAATATATATGCTGTCATTTGCCGCAATTTCAACATCAGAAAAAGATTTTCCCGGCATACCATCCACATTAACAATAAAAGGAGAGGAGCTACCGCCGACTAATTCAATAGCAGAAATTTTGATGCGTTGATTATTTTTATTTCTAACGCGTATATTTTTGGTACTTGAACCAATGGTGGTAAACACCGTATCAAACAAAACCGAATCTTGTGAAAACTCGAGCTTTGCGGATGAATCGGTAATTAATTTATCTTTTTTACAAGATGTTAAATCCAATAAAATAAAAGCCGATAAAATAATTCCAAAAAATAGTTTAAACAGAATCTTCATGCGTTACAAATATAAACGTATTAATTACCTAAATAGTGTGTTATTTTTTAAAATTAAAAAAAGCATTTCCTAAAAAATTACTAATTTCAAAACTTAAAAAAACATATGTCATTTATAAATAATATTACCGCCCGCCAAATACTAGATTCTCGCGGAAATCCAACAATTGAAGTTGATGTTGTTACTGAAAATGGAATTTTAGGAAGGGCTGCTGTGCCATCGGGGGCTTCAACAGGCACACATGAAGCTGTTGAATTACGAGACAATGATAAATCAGTTTACATGGGCAAAAGTGTTTATCAGGCCGTAAATAATGTAAACACAATTATAAAAGACAATTTAAAAGGAGCTTACATTTTTGATCAGTCAGAAATTGACGCAAAAATGATTGAGTTGGATGCAACACCAAATAAAGCAAGTTTAGGTGCAAACGCAATTTTAGGCGTTTCATTAGCTGTTGCAAAAGCTGCAGCAGAAGAAAGCAGAATGCCGCTATATAGATATGTTGGAGGCGTAAATTCAAATTTACTTCCTATTCCTATGATGAATATTTTAAATGGTGGCTCTCATGCAGATAACGGTATCGATTTTCAGGAATTTATGATAATGCCGGTTGGTGCAGAATCTTTTAGTGAAGGTTTAAGAATGGGAACTGAAGTGTTTCACCATTTAAAAGCGGTACTAAAAGATTTAAAAATGAGCACTAACGTTGGAGATGAGGGTGGTTTTGCCCCAAATTTTAAAAATAATGAAGATGCCATTAAAGCCGTTATGCAAGCTATTGATAAAGCAGGTTATAAAGCAGGAGAAGATATTTTTATTGCAATGGATGCAGCAGCTTCTGAGTTTTACAATGCTAATGAAAAAATGTATCATTTTAAAAAATCTACCGGCGATAAATTAACATCAACTCAAATGGTTGATTTTTGGGCAGACTGGTGTAAAAAATATCCTATAATTTCGATAGAAGATGGCTTTGGAGAAGATGATTGGGATGGGTGGAAATTAATGACTGATACACTTGGCAACAAAATTCAATTAGTTGGTGATGATTTATTTGTTACCAACGTAAACCGTTTATCAGATGGAATTAACAAAGGAGTTGCCAACTCTATTCTCGTAAAAGTTAATCAAATTGGTTCATTAACCGAAACAATTAATGCCGTTCAAATGGCACAAACTAGCAGTTACACTTCTGTAATGAGTCATAGAAGCGGCGAAACAGAAGATACAACAATTGCCGATCTTGCGGTAGCCCTAAGTTGTGGACAAATAAAAACAGGGTCAGCCTCTCGAAGCGACAGGATTGCAAAATATAATCAATTACTTAGAATTGAGGAGCAATTGGGTAATTCAGCCAGATACCTTGGGAAAAACTTCAAATTTGTACCTTAATAAAAAATAGAGTTAATAAAATATTCTCAAACTAACTGATATTTACTTTGTTTATATTGCTTGAGATTGTAAATTTATAACCATATAAAAGTTCAAACACAATGGATCCGTTAAAAGAAAAATTTAAAGCTAAAGCAGATGTTTTAGCAGCAGAAATTAAAGATATAATAAAAAATCATGGTGATTTAAAATTAGGTGAAATTACCGTAGCTCAAGTATATCAAGGAATGAGGGGCATGCCTGGAATGGTTACAGAAACTTCGCGTTTAGATGCGGAAGAAGGTATTCGTTTCAGAGGTTATAGCATTCCCGAACTACGCAAGGCTTTGCCAAAAGCACCGGGAGGAACGGAACCATTGCCTGAAGGTATTTTTTATCTAATGCTAGTAGGAGAATTACCTACCCAAGATGATGTTACTTTTATAACGACTGAATGGACAAAACGCAATAATGTTCCGAAGCATGTTTTTGATGTAATTGAAAAATTACCTGTTGATACTCATCCGATGACTCAATTTGTAATTGGTGTAATGGCAATGCAAACCGAATCTGTTTTTGCCAAAGCATATGCAAAAGGCATGAGTAAAAAAGAATACTGGGATTATGCTTACGAAGATAGCATGAATTTAATTGCTCGTCTGCCTCGCATTGCAGCTTACATTTATCGTCGTAAATATAAAGGTGGAGTTCAAATTGAACCAGATCATAAATTAGATTGGGCGGCAAACTTTGCGCACATGTTAGGCTACGAAGAATTTGACATGAAACGTTTAATGCGCCTTTATTTGACGATACATGTTGACCATGAAGGCGGAAATGTTTCAGCTCATACAACCCATTTGGTAGGTTCAGCTCTAAGCGATCCATATTTAGCATTTGCTGCCGGAATGAATGGTTTAGCAGGTCCGTTGCACGGTTTAGCAAATCAAGAAGTTTTAAATTGGATAATGGAATTAAAAGAAACTTTGGGAGGTGGACTGCCAACTAAAGAACAAATTGCCGATTATATTAAAAAGACGCTTTCTGAAGGAAAAGTTGTACCAGGATACGGACATGCTGTTTTAAGAAAAACAGATCCTCGTTTTACTGCTCAACAAGATTTCTATAAAACATACATCAAACACGATGACATTTGTGAAATTGTTCAAATGGTTTACGAAGTTGCTCCTCCAATTCTTGAAGCAACCGGGAAAATTAAAAATCCTTGGCCTAATGTAGATGCTCACTCAGGGGCATTATTAGTGCATTATGGCATGCACGAATTTGATTTTTATACTGTATTATTTGGCGTTAGCAGAGCATTAGGAGTATTGGCAAGTTTGATTTGGGACAGAGCCACTGGTTCTCCGATTGAGAGACCAGGTTCATTAACAACAGAGAACATTAAAGCAAAAATTAAGGCGGCAAAAGAAGCGGCAAAAAATGACTAAGTCTTTATTTCTTAAAAAAAAAGCCAAAATAAATTTATTTTGGCTTTTTTTTTAAGAACAAAAATATAAAAACCTTTCTTTAGAAAGGTTTTTATATTTCATATTAGGATTCTTTTTTATCCGGCAAACCTTCAGGTTTCGGCAACAATGCCTTTCTACTTAATTTAATCTTTTTCGTTTTAGGATCATCACCTACATACTTAACTTCAATAACATCACCTTCCTTTAAAATTCCTTCTAACGAATCCAAACGTTTCCAGTCATATTCGCTAATATGAAGCAATCCATCTTTACCAGGCATTATCTCAACAAAAGCACCATAAGGCATAATTGTTTTAACTTTTGCTTGATAAATATCCCCAACTTCAGGAACAGCTACAATCGATTTTATTCGAGATTTTGCTGCTGTTACATCTGTTAAATTTGTTCCGAAAATTTCAACTATACCATTTTTTCCCTCTTCTGTAATAACGATTGTTGTATTAGTAGATTTTTGCATCTCCTGAATAACTTTTCCGCCTGGTCCAATTACCGCTCCAATAAATTCACCGGCAATAACTATTCTCTCAAAGCGAGGAGCATGTTCTTTATAATCTTCACGAGGCTCATCAATTGCTTTCAACATTTCATTCATGATATGTAAACGACCTTGCTTAGCTTGTTCCATGGCTTTTTCCATTACTTCGTAAGGTAAACCATTTACTTTTAAATCCATTTGAACAGCGGTAATACCATCTTTTGTACCACACACTTTAAAATCCATATCACCTAAATGATCTTCATCTCCTAGGATATCTGATAAAATAGCGTAATTACCATTATCATCTGTAATTAACCCCATAGCAATACCAGCTACAGGTTTCTTAATTTTTACACCAGCATCCATTAACGCTAACGTTCCTGCGCAAACAGTTGCCATACTTGATGAACCATTACTTTCCAAAATATCACTTACTATACGAATTGTATAACCTGTATCCATAGGTACAACTTTTTTAAGTGCCCTTAAAGCAAGATTACCATGCCCTACCTCTCTTCTACCAACTCCTCTATTGGGTTTAGCTTCTCCGGTACTAAATCCAGGAAAATTATAATGTAATATAAATGTTTCTTCACCACTATTAAATGCCCCGTCAATTTTTAATTTATCTAAAGGAGTACCTAATGTTACTGTAGTTAGAGATTGAGTTTCTCCGCGTGTAAATACTGCGCTACCGTGAGGGGTAGGCAGATACCCTACTTCTGCCCAAATTGGACGAATATCGGTTGTTTTTCTACCATCTAATCTTACCTTCTCATCAATTGCCAAACGACGAACAGCAACATATTCTACTTCATGGTAATATTTATTTATCAGAGATTCTTTTTCTTTTAATTCCTCGGGAGAATATTGCTTTTTGAACTCTTCAAGGGGTGCTTTAAAATTTTCTTTACGATTGCTTTTGTTTGGATCTAATTTTTTTGCAGCGGCATAAACAGCATCATAAGTTTCTTTCATCACTTTTGCTTTTAAATCTGTGTCATTTACTTCATGATTGTAAAGGCGTTTAGGTTTTAAACCTGCCTTTACTGCAAAATCATTAACTGCTTTAATTTGAATTTTAATTGCTTCATGTGCAAATTTGATTGCCTCTAACATTTCGGCCTCGCTTACTTCACTCATTTCACCTTCCACCATGGCAATATCATGAGCTGATGCAGCTACAATCATATCAATTGTACTGTTGGCTAATTGTGATTTAGTAGGGTTAATCATTAGTTTTCCATCAATTTTAGCTACACGAACTTCACTAATTGCGCCATTAAACGGAATATCACTAACAGCTATGGCAGCAGAGGCAGCCAATCCAACTAAAGCATCTGGAATATTTTCTTTGTCTGATGAAATTAACGATAACATTAATTGTGTATCTGAATGATAATCATCAGGGAATTGCGGACGCAAGGCACGATCAACAATTCTTGAAATTAAAACTTCATAGTCTGATAATTTAGCTTCTCGTTTAAAAAATCCGCCTGGGAAACGACCTGTAGCTGCATATTTTTCCTGATAATCTACTGTTAGAGGTAAAAAATCAACACCTTCTTTTGCATCTTTATTGCTAACTACTGTTGCTAAAATCATGGTATCACCCATTCTTACAACTACAGCGCCATCGGCTTGTTTTGCTAATTTACCCGTTTCTAATGATATCATGCGACCATCGCCTATATCAAAACTGTGTGTGGTTCCTATTTGTGACATACTTTTTTTATTTTGTGTTCCGACGATTTCGGAACTGATTTATATTTATAGTTTATTTATCTTATTAATGAAAAAGGCATTTCGAATGTTTTTCGAAATGCCCCCCTTTAGTAATTTTGCACCGCAAATATTATTTACGGATATCTAATGTTTTGATAATTGCACGGTAACGCATCAAATCATTTTTCTTTAAATAATCTAATAACGCACGACGTTTGCCTACTAAATTCAATAATGAACGTTGTGTTCCAAAATCTTTTTTATTTTTTTTTAAATGACCTGTTAAATGATCTATGCGAAGGGTAAATAACGCAATTTGTGACTCTGAGCTACCAGTATTTTTTTCAGCTCCTCCGTGTTTCTTGAAAATGTCTTTCTTTACTTGTGATGTTAAATACATTGTATTATTTTTTAAGTGTTCAAAGATAGGATTATTTGATTAACAACAAAAATAATTTGCCAAATTATTGTGTATTTTAAACACTTTTATTGCTTTTGATGCAAAATTGGGGCAAAATTTAATTTATTTTTTTGCGTCGGCCAAAAATTGTGCAAGACCACTGTCCGTTAAAGGATGCTTTAACAATGCTAAAATTGCACTTAATGGACACGTTGCCACATCTGATCCTATTTTTGCGCATTCTATTATATGCATAGGATGACGAACACTGGCAGCTAATATTTCGGTTTCGTAACCATAATTATCGTAAATAACACGAATATCTTCAATCAGTTTTAAACCGTCTGTGCTTACATCATCTAAACGTCCAATAAAAGGTGACATATAAGTTGCTCCCGCTTTAGCAGCTAACAGAGCTTGTCCCGGCGAAAACACCAACGTACAATTTGTTTTAATACCCTTTTCGGTAAAATATTTTATCGCTTTTATACCATCTTTTATCATCGGTATTTTAACTACAATTTGCTTATGCAAAGCCGCTAACGCTTCTCCTTCTTTAACCATCCCTTCAAAATCAGTTGAAATAACTTCTGCACTAACATCGCCGGTAACTATGTTACAGATATCTACATAGTGCTTTAAAATATTTTCCTGACCTTTTATACCTTCTTTAGCCATTAAAGATGGGTTTGTTGTTACACCGTCTAAAACACCAAGGTCTTGTGCTTCCTTAATTTGAGCCAGGTTGGCTGTATCAATAAAAAATTTCATTTTAGTTTATTTAAGTTTGTAAAGTTAGGTTATATGTATGTTCTTTTTATGTAATACTATTAACAGTTGCTGTGAATTTTAAACATAAATAATATACTGCGTTTAGTTTTTAATTATTTTTTTTAAAGTAATTTCTTTACCGGATTTGATCTCGACGAAATATAATCCTTTCGCAAGCTCACTTATATCAACAACTGTTTTAATAGCGTTTATTTCTTTTTCTTCTCTAATTACTTGTCCGTTTGAACCATATATCTGCAAGCTGTTTTTTTGGTTCAGTGAATTTAATTCCACAAAAAAAGTACTGTTTGTAATTATGCTCGGATAAATCTGTGCAATTTCTTTTTTATGCCTTGTGTTTGAGCCTACATTGGTAATTATTGATGTTACATCTATTGTTTGAAGTGATTTCGCGTAAGTGCCTGCAATTAATTTTTGAGTAGATGAATTATAAGCAATGTCGAAAACAGGAATAATTGGCATGTTGGTTCCTAACCGGTTCCAGTTAAAGCCTGCGTCATAAGTAACATAAACGCCAATGTCATTTGCAACAAATAATATGTTCTCATTTCCGGGATATATCAAAACATCATTAATTCCTGCCTGTGGCAAATTTCCACTAATATCAGTCCACGTTGTACCATTGTTACTCGACTTATGTATGTGTGGTATGTAAGAATTGTATTTATAACCTGTATGCGTTACATACACATTGTTAGAAACATTTGGTGATGCGTGAATCGAAGTGACATATCTATTTGGTAAGTTGCCGGTAATGTTTGTCCAACTGCCACCGTCGTTTTGTGTAACCCATACATTAGCATCTGATGTGCCGACATATATTTTTTGCGCGCTGAGATCTGAATTATCAATAGCGGAAATATTATGGAAGCGAGGCTCTAATATAATACCATCGGTAAGATCCGGACTAATAGGCGTCCAATTATCAGATGGTCCGTTTGTATTTTTATACACACGGTAGGTACCCGAGTATTGTGTATTAGGATTAAATTTATTTAATACATAAGGCATATCCCAATTTCTCCGATCACTAAAATTTATATTATTATCATTAGCATTAAATGAAAGGCCCCCGTCTGTTGTTGCAACAAGGCCTCCGTTTTGGGTTTCAGCATAAAACGTATTTGGATCTGTAGGATCAAATCTTGGCTGAAAGCCATCTCCGCCATATATTCTTATCCAATTTGAAATAGTTGTATTATTACCTTTTATAGTTCCGTTATCCTGAGTTCCGCCAAAATAATTATTAGGCTCATGCGGGTTATATTCTACTCTGTAAAATTGTGTGTTAGGTATATCATCCACGTCTGTATAATTTGCACCATCATCGCTTGTAAGATAGGTGCCACCATCTGTGCCTAAATAATACTTTCCTGTGCTTACAAAGTTTATACAATGTATATCGGCGTGCACAATGTAATTCCACCAAGGCGGCATGTTTATATTCCAGCTGCTGCCTCCATCTGTTGATTTGTATAATTCAATACCTCCAATGTAAACGTCATTATCATTTGTTGGGCTAACTTCTATTTCGCTAAAATACCAGCCAAAGCCACCGTAATTACCCGATATGCCATTATTGCCCATATTTGTAAATGATGTGCCGCCGTTTGTTGTTACATAAACTCCTGCCATATTATAAGTGCTATCACTTACTGCAACATACAACTTATTGGTATTTTGTTTGCTCATGCAAATTGAATATCTGTTAATCTTTGTGTTAGGTAAGCCATTTAATAGAATATTCCAGCTGGCACCGCCATTAATTGTTTTATAAACTCTTGCAGCATTAGAGTATCTTATATTAACAGTCGCATTTCTTATGCATGTATAAGATGTGGCATAAACTTCATTATTGTTATTCGGGTTCATAACAATATCACTTACACCGGTTTGATTATTTATAAATAAAACCTGGCTCCAGGTTAAGCCTCCATTGGTACTTTTGTAAACGCCACGATTATTATCGGCAATTATTGGATTTCCATTAGCAGAAACATAGATCTCGTTTGAATTATTTGGGCTTACAATAATTTTACTGATAATCTTACTATTTGCAAGGCCAATATTTGTCCACGTATTACCACCATCTGTACTTTTGTAAATACCATCGCCAACAAATACAGTAAACGGAATAGCCGGATCGCCTGTGCCTGCATATATAATATTTGTATTATTAGGGTCAATTGCAATGGAGCCAATGTATAATGAGCTTTGACTGTCAAAAACCGCTGTCCAGCTGGTGCCGCCATTTGTGCTTTTATAAATACCTGCGCCAGGCGTGCCAATAAAAATAACATTAGAGTTAGTTGGGCTAACTGCCATACAGGTTATCCTTCCGCCAATGTTATGCGGGCCTTCTTGCTGCCAAAGTATTGGAGAGGCACTGCGGAAATTTTGATTCTGAAGCATCGCTTCGCTGCGAACTGCTTCAAAAGCTTTTAAATCAAACATATTATCGGGATATGCTCGTGATTCAGCAAAGAAATCGTAAGGTTTTGCAGGGTTCTTTACCTTTTTATCACTAAAAAAATTATGTTTTAAAATATAAAATGACGAAAATACAGCAAATAAAGCTACGCTTGAAAATGCAAAAAGTTTAATTTTTTTCATGATACGTATTTTATACAAATAAAAATATAAAAAATAAACCAGAATAAACTATACAGTGCAGTTTTGCGAACAAACCCAGGCAGTACTCCAAGCGTTTTGAAAGTTAAAACCACCTGTAATTCCATCAATATTTAATACCTCTCCACAAAAAAACAAATTAGGTACAAGCTTACTCTGCATTGTTTTAAAATCTATTTCTTTTAAATTTACTCCTCCACAAGTAACAAACTCCTCTTTAAACGTTGTTTTACCCTCCATTTTGTAACAACTGTTTGTAAGGTTTTCTGACAATTTGTTTAACTGTTTATTACTAATTTCGGCCCAAGGCTTGCTGTTATCAATGCCGGAAGCAAAACATAAAAACTCCCATAACCTTCTAGGTAAATTAAATGAGGGATTAGTATATGGTAAAGACTTATGAATTTCCTTTTGAATGGATTTTAATTTAAATTCAATTTCAGCAGATTTTAATGGAAATACCCAATTAATTACTATACCGGCTTTATAGTTAGATATAAAAAAATTTTCGGCAGAAAATGCAGATAACTTTAATACAGCAGGCCCGCTAAAACCCCAGTGAGTAATTAGTAATGGCCCGTTATAACTGAGTTTGCTGTTGACAATTTTTATTTGAGCATTTTTTACACTAATGCCTTGCAATTCTTTTTTAATTTTTTCTTCAGGTAAATTTAAAGTAAACAAACTAGGTATTGGTTCGTCAATGGTATGCCCTATTTCACTTATTAGTTTATAAGCACTCAATTTATTATGACCTCCTAGCGCAACAATAACAGCATATGGTTCAAAATTATTTTTTTCGGTTATGACATTAAACTTATTTTGATTTTTTGTTATTGATTTAACTTCACATTGAGTTATTATTTCAATATTATATTTAATTGCAAGATTAATAAAACAATCTATAATGGTTTGACTATTATTAGAATAAGGAAATATCCTCCCATCTTCTTCTGTTTTTAATATAACCCCCTGTTGCTTAAACCAATTTATAGTTTGTTCAACACTAAATTTTGAAAAAACCTGAATCAACTCTTTACTGCCACGAGGATAATTTTTTATTAACTCATAATTATCAAAACAGTAATTGGTAACATTACATCTTCCTCCTCCTGATACTTTAACTTTTGAAAGAACTTTATTTGTTTTTTCTATAATTTTGATTTTATAGTTTGGGTTTTTCATAGCCAAATTAATGGCTGCAAAAAAGCCAGCTGCGCCACCTCCAACAATTACAATATATTTGTTTGTTTTTATTTTTTATTTATTTTTTTGCCGTAAATTAAAAATAATAGCACCGGTAATAAAAAAATATCTGCAATTACTGCAACTACAATAGTTATGCATATTAAAAAGCCAAAATAAAATGTGCTTTGAAAATTACTTATCATTAAAGACATGAACCCTCCCAACAAAATAAAAGTGGTTAAAATAATTGGTTTGCCGGTTTCAAAATAAGTTCGTTTAAAAGCATACATTAAACTTTTGCCATATGCCAATTCTATTTTTAATCGTGATATAAAATGAATTGTATCGTCAGTAGCAATTCCAAAGGCAATACTAAAAACTAAAGAAGTAGCTGCCTTTAATTCAATTCCGGCAAAACCCATAATACCACCAATTATAATTAACGGAATTAAATTAGGAATAATAAAAACCACTACCATGCGCCAACTTCTGTGAAGAAAAAATGTAAGAATTCCAATAATAATTATCGAAAACAAAAAGCCTTGAGTCATATTGTCTACCATGTATTCATTATTTCTGTCTATTAGGTGCGCTGCGCCGGTTATTTGAAACTGCAATATGTTAGTATTAATATTTTGGTTAATAAATTCTGTTAAATTTTTGTCGTGTTTGGCTGCACTCAAACTACCCATATCTCTAATTTTTGCACTAATTCTGGATTGACGCCCATCAAGCGCAACTAATTTTTTAACTTCCTTATTTTTTTTATTTCTAATTAAATAACTTGAAATCGAAAAATAATCTTCTTTAGCTGGAAATTCTAATTTATTATTATAGGTAGAGTTAGAATAAATAGATTTAACGATACTTGCCGGAGAAACTAAAAATCCGGCTTGGTATTCTTTTTTAATAAATTCATCTACTTTATTTATTTCTTTAATTACATCGAAATCCCAAATTGTTTTTGTTTTATCTTTAAGGGTAATAAGTAATTCAAAGGGTCTTACGCCACTATAATTTTTATCAAAAAAATTAAAATCTTGTTTTATTTTAACTTTTTCACTCAAATCTTCCAATAAAATATTGTTAACCTTAACTTTGTTGATTCCAATTAAAGAAAGTACAATAACCACACACGTAATAATCAAAATTAATTTTTGATTCCTAAAAATCCAAAACAATCCGGATCGCATTAAGTTATTAGTACTATTGTTACTTCCATGTATTGAAACTAATTTTTTTGGTGTAAAAAAATAAAGCATTGCAGGTAAAAGTGTGTAAGTTAAAACAAAGGCAATTGTAATACCTATAGAAGTATAAATTCCAAAATCTTTTATGGGTTTTATGCTCGAAAAAAGCAACGATAAAAATCCAACAACGGTAGTTATTAAAGTTAAAAAGGTTGGAAAACCAACTTCTTTTATAATTAGGGGATAAATTTTTTCTCGGAGGGTTCCTTTGGCAAGCTCTTCAAAATACTTCGAGAAAAAATGAACCACATCACTCATTCCTGCAATAAATATCATGGTAGGCAACATTACCGTCATAATATCAATTGGTTTGTTAAGTAAATTCATTAAACCAAGTGTCCACAAAATTGAAACCAAAACTATTATTACCGGTACAACAATTCCGTAAATACTTTTAAAACTGAACCATAAAAAAATAATAATTACTATAAAGGAAATAGTAATAAATATTAAAAATTCACGCTGTAAATTTTTTAGGTACACGTCTTGAGCAAAAATTCTGCCAACAAAATGGATATCGTCAAACTTAAATTTTTTTAAAGTAGATTCAATATTATTTGCTAAAGCATCGCTTTTCTTTTTGGTTAAAACATCATCAGTTTTTATGTAGATACTAACTGATTTAGCATTAAGCGGAAAAAAAGATCCAATATAATAATCAGAATTATAAATTCTTATACTGTCTTCACGATATAAACTCTCATCATTAAAATGAAGCAACCTTGTTTGTGTTGGCAGTAGTTCTCCAAACGACAAAACTTTTAAATTGGTAGGAGAATTAACTGTTTGAACATAATTTAAATTGGCAAGTTCTTTCGTGAGACTATCAACCTTTAGCAAAAAATCTTTCTTGAAAATTCCTTGTTTATTTTCAACGGCAACAAGCGCAAACTCATTATCATATTCAAAAGTTTTTCTGTAATTATTATAAACCTCTAATTCATTGTTTTCATTCGGGAAAAAGGCCTCAAAATCGTAATCAAATTTTAAAAATTGAATCTGATAAACACAACTAATTGAGATTACTGCAACAAAAAAAATGATTAAAAAATTATATGTTTTTTGCGATTTAATAGTCGCTAAAGTTACTTACTTTAAACAAATAAAAACTTATATTTGAGTCATGTTTTATTAAACTTTTCAAAATAATTTAAATCTTAAAAATATGCCAAAAGGAATTTATAAAGTACCCACACCGGTAAACGAACCAATTAAAAATTATGCTCCTAAAAGTGCAGAGAGAATAGAACTACAAGCTATGTTAAAAGAATTACGCAGTAAAGAAATTGACATCCCTATGTATATCGGTTCTGAAGAAATTAGAAGCAATAATAAAATTCGTCTTGCCCCACCTCATGACCATAAACATACATTAGGTTATTTTCATAAAAGCGATAAACAGCATGTAGAACAAGCCATCAATGCAGCCCTTGCAGCGAAACATAATTGGCAAAACTTAAGCTGGGAACACAGAGCTAGCATATTTCTAAAAGCAGCGGAGTTAATTGCAGGTCCCTATAGAGCAAAACTGAATGCTGCAACAATGTTAGGTCAAAGTAAAAATGCTTTTCAGGCTGAAATTGACAGTGCTTGTGAAATAATTGATTTTTTAAGATTTAATGTTCATTACATGACTGAAATATATGCCGATCAGCCAATTTCAGGACCTGGCGTATGGAACAGACTTGAATGGAGACCATTAGAAGGCTTTATTTACGCTCTAACACCATTTAATTTTACGGCTATTGCTGGTAACTTGCCAAGCAGTTGCGCCATGATGGGCAATGTTGTAGTTTGGAAACCAAGTAATACACAAGTTTATAGTGCAAATGTTTTAATGGAAGTATTTAAAAAAGCGGGTTTGCCAGATGGTGTAATTAATTTGATTTACCCAAGCGGACCAGATGCTGCCGAGGTTGTTTTCAATCATAAAGATTTTGCCGGTATTCATTTTACTGGAAGCACTGAAGTTTTTCAAAATATATGGCAAACCATTGGCAATAATATTCATAAATACAAATCTTATCCGCGTATTGTAGGAGAAACAGGAGGTAAAGATTTTATAATGGCGCATAAATCTGCCGATGCTAAAACGTTATCTGTTGCGCTTTCGAGAGGTGCATTTGAATACCAAGGTCAAAAATGTTCAGCAGCCTCTAGAGCCTATATTCCTTCTAACTTATGGAATGAAGTGAAAACTAATTTAATTGATGATTTAAAATCAATGAAAATGGGTCCAACAGAAGATTTTACCAATTTTATTAACGCAGTAATTGATGAAAAAAGCTTTGATAAACTAGTTAAATATATTGATGCCGCTAAAAAAGATTCTAATGTTGAAATTATTGCAGGTGGAAATTACGATAAAAGCAATGGATATTTTATTGAACCCACAATTATACTCTCTAAAGATCCAAAATACGTTACCATGTGCGAAGAGTTATTTGGACCTGTATTGACTATTTTTGTTTACAACGAAAACGAATTTGAAGAAACATTAGAGCTGGTTGACAACACTTCTATTTATGCGTTAACCGGAGCTATTTTAGCTCAAGACAGGTACGCTATAGAATTTGCAACAAAAAAATTATCTAATGCCGCCGGTAATTTTTACATAAATGATAAATGCACTGGTGCAGTTGTAGGACAACAACCTTTTGGTGGAGCCAGAGGAAGTGGAACAAATGACAAGGCTGGTGCTAAAATAAATTTATTGCGTTGGGTTTCTCCAAGAACAATAAAAGAAACCTTTACACCTCCAACTGACTATAAATACCCTTTTTTACAAGAAGATTAATTGAGTAAAAAAATTTATATCGTTTTTTTATTTTTAAGTTTCAGTTGCTTGTCGCAATTAAAACTTGATAGTATTTTTAATTCAATTGATTCAGTCAAAAGTATACGAAAAAAACTAGTTACTATAGAATCCTTATCGCGTAAAAATCATTTAAGTAACAAGGAATTAAATCTAACTTTAGACAAACTAACCTCTATTAAATTTAGATATACTGAGCCTCAAAATCAATTGTTATTAAATGAATCTATAGGTAATTTATATTTTAAACAAAACAAAGCAAACAAAGCTCTTGAGTCGTATTTTAATTTGCTTAAATTGTCTGAGAAAAACAAGGATTTGTTTTTTATGGGTATTTCGCATGATCATATTGCAGAAACATATCAATTGCTTGAAAATAAACCTTTCGCTCAAAAACATTTTTATTATGCCTTAAATTATCTCGAAAAAACAGATAGCTTAAGTTCTCTGGCAGATGTATATAACTTGCTTGGAACTAACTTTAAAAATTTAAAATTATTTGACTCTTCATTAAAATATCACGATAAATCACTTTCACTTAGAATTAAAACCAAAAACAAAAAGGGTATTTCATACAGCTACAACAACATGGCTTTGGTGTATTTAAAAAAAAATGAATACGAAAAAGCAGAGCAATACCTCAGAAGATCACTAGAGATAAAGCGAAGCCTTAATGACAATAAAGGAATTGCAGGTTCATTAATTAATTTGGGTGAAGTATACAAAAAACAGAGACAATTTAATAAAGCACAAACTTTTTACGAAGAAGGTATAACATTTGCGCTTTCAGCCAAAGCAGGTAATTTTTATAGAACCGGAATTCTGAATATGGCTGAAATGTTTTTTGAAATGGGCGATTATAAAAATTCAGCAATTTATTATTTGAAAAATAAAACTATTTCAGATTCTTTGCGAGATGAGGAGACAAATAAACAAATAGCAGAATTAACCGCACAATATGAAGTAGATAGAAAGGATGCTGAAATACTTATTCAACAAGAACAATTAAGAGCTCAACAAGCAGAAAACACAAAACAAAAATTCTTAATCATTGCCTCTGGAGTCGCTATTTTAATGATGTTAATTACTATATTTTTTGTTTACAGAAGTTATAAACTCAACAAGTTGAATTCTCTAAAATTATCCGATAAAAACAAGGAAATTGAGGAAAAAAATAAGGAAATAGCCGATAGTATTAATTATGCCAAATCAATTCAACAGAGCTTACTTATATCAAAATCCCAATTAGACAAAAATCTTAATAACTATTTTATTTTGTATAAACCTAACGATATTGTAAGTGGTGATTTTTATTGGGGGGCAGAAACTGAAAACGGCTTTATTTTTGCTTGTTTAGATTGTACTGGCCATGGTGTTCCTGGAGCATTTATGAGTTTAATCGGTAAAGAAAATTTAGACAAGGCAATTTTAAAAACTTGTAATCCCGGTGAAATACTTCACGAACTAAATAAAGGAGTAAAAAAATCCTTAAATCAAGAAAATAATAACAGCCGAGATGGAATGGATGTTGCCATCATATTTATTGAAAAATCAAATACCAATAAAACTAAATTAAAATATGCCGGAGCTAACAGACCATTGTACATCGTAAGAAAAAATTCAACCACTCTTGATGAAATAAAACCAACTAAACAAGCTATTGGAGGATTAACGAACAGTAATCATGACTTTGAAGAACATGAACTTTTACTTACAACAGGTGATACTATATTTTTGACTACGGATGGATATGCTGATCAATTTGGCCACGAGCATAACAAAAAATTAACTACCAAACGATTTAAAGAACTCTTGAAAGATATATCCATGCAAGATTTAACAGATCAAAAAAGGCATTTGGAAGATTTTTTTAAAGTTTGGCTAGGTGATAAAGAACAATTAGACGATTTGCTAGTGGTTGGTATAAAAATCTAATTAAAATCAGTATCATAATTTGCTTTTAAAATCCTAATTTACTAGGTTAGTGTTTTATTAATTTTAAACACACAAAAAGCAAAAAAATGAAATTAAAATTACACTTAATTGCAGCTTCGCTTTTTTTTGGATATGGCATTAATGCTCAAACCGGAAAAATTGCTTTAAAAAACAACGCTGCTCAAATCCAAAACACAGGCGTTACTAAAAGAACCTGTGGAACCGAATTACCAGGTGCAGAATGGGATGCCTGGTTCAATAAAAAAGTAGAAGAATTTAAAGCTAATCAAGAGAGCGGCAAGTCTCAAATGGTTAATTATACCATCCCTGTTATTGTTCACGTTATTCATGGCGGACAAAATGTAGGTACTTTTCCAAATTTAGCTCAAGGTCAAATTAATTCTCAAATAGCAGTATTAAATGCTGATTTTGCTGGCACAGGTTTAAATAATGGAAACGTACCTTCAGTTTTTGCTGCAGCTAAAGCTAATACAGGATTATCATTTTGTCTGGCAACTAAAAATCCTACAGGTGGTGTTTTACCTGAACCTGGAATTGATCGTATTAATTACACGAGTAAGGGATGGAATAACCCAGCATCAGCAACTTATGCTAACCCAACAACTTTTCAAAACTATGTTAATGGAACAATTAAACCAGGAAGTATCTGGGACCCTACTAAATACATGAATATTTGGATTACAGACGAAAATGTAAATACAGGATTATTAGGTTATGCTACTTTTCCAGCAGGTACCGGTTTAATCGGAATTTCCGGATTTGGCACGGCTACAACCGATGGGCTTTGGTGCTGGGCTAAAGCATTTGGCTCAAATTCAATTTTCCCAGGAGGATCTTATGATGGTACCTATAACAAAGGTAGAACAGCAACCCACGAAATTGGACATTGGCTCGGATTAAGACATATTTGGGGAGATGGAACCTGTGCTACTGATTATTGTAATGATACACCTTCTGCGCAAACTTCAAATTATGGTTGCCCTACTCATCCCTATAAATTAGGCACATGCGCTGGTAATACAACCGGAGAAATGTTTATGAATTTTATGGATTATACCGACGATCCATGTATGTATATGTTTACCAATGACCAAACTACACGCATTCAAACTGCTATGGCAAATGGCACTTACAGAAGCCAACTTACAGCAAGTTCTGCCACATTATGTAATATTGCTTCTGCTGCGCCTACGGCGAGTATGTCGCTTCCTTCAAATGGTTGCGTGAATTCACCTGTTACAGTTTCAAATTTATCAAGTGGTAGCCCAGCTCCTACTTATGTATGGAGCTCAAATCCTGCAACCGGTGTTACATTTAATCCTAATAATACCGCTACTGCACCAACCATCAACTTTACAACTCCAGGTTCTTATAGTATAACTGTAGTTGCAAGTAACTCTTTAGGTACTAACTCTAATTCAAAAGTTATAACTATCACCAATTGTACTTCCCCGGTTAATTGTAATGATACCATTACTAACGTATTGAATACAGGAACTTTAAGCGTTAGTGCCGCAGGTTCTGATACTGCTACCCCAGGTTGCAGTCCAAAAGCAGGATATGTTATGGGCTCAAATTGCTACGATGATAAAGAAAAAGCTGAGTTTTTCCCAACAAGTTTGTATAGTTCGATTACATCTCCACAAATTAAAAGTGTAATTGTATTATTTTACAAAAATGGAACTAGAGGTACCGGCGGAAATTCAGCAACTGCTGTTAATATGAAATTATATAATGGTACAATGGCAAGTGGCCCCACAGGAACAGCTTCACCATTTGGACAAGTAAATGCCACTATTGGCAACATTACTGCAGTAACTGCAACAAATTCAGTTAATTATGTTGGTCAGCAACCAATTGTTTATACAAGTGCAATTTTAAGACCATACAGATATGTACTTCCTTCTCCTGTTAACGCGCCGGCAACAAATGGCTTCTTCGTATCTATTACAATTCCAACAGCAGCTGGTGATACCGCAGTAATTATGGATGATGGTAGTATTTTAAATGGCACAAACTGGGAACTTTGGAGTGATAATTCATGGCATAGCATTCCTATTGCTTGGGGTTATGATGGCAGTTTAGCTATTTTACCTGAAATGCAATGTGCAGTTACCGGTATAAATAATAATTCAGTTTTAAACGCAAACATTTCGTTACATCCTAATCCTTCAAATGGTTTAGTAAATATTATTGCTACTTTACCAAATGCACAATCATTGGAAATTTCTATTCACAATTCAATAGGACAATTAATTTCTGAAACTAAGCATTCAGGTGTAACCAACAATGTATTTAATGTTGATATGAATAATTATGCTAACGGTGTTTATTTTGTAACCATTAATAATGGTCAAGAAAAAATTGTTAAACGCTTAATTTTAAATAAATAATTTAATTTAACTTCTATTTTTTTTTAAAGGCTCCGAATTTCGGAGCCTTTTTTATTAATAACCCATTGTTGAATTCAATAAACACTATAAATGTTTAAAATTATAAATCAAGTTAACATATCTGGCCTTTTATAGCTATAAATTTGTTTTGTTATATGGCAGCAAAAAAACAAACGGAAATGAATTTAAAAGAAGTTATTGCTTTAATAACTTTATTAGATGATCCCGATCAAATTATTTACGATCAGGTAAAACAACGTTTTGTTGTTCTCGGACCACCAGCTATTCCTCATCTTGAGACCGCTTGGGAAAATAGTTTTGATGCTATTATGCAAAAAAGAATTGAAATTATTATTCATACAATTCAATTCGAAACATTACAAAAAGCCTTAAAAAATTGGGCAAAAACAGATCAAGATGATTTACTAAAAGGAATTTTAATTTTAGCGCGTTATCAATATCCTGATTTAGACGAAAATAAAATTAAAAAACAACTTGCCGCAATTAAACAAGATGTTTGGTTGGAACTACACGAAGATTTAACCGCTTTGGAAAAAGTTAAAATAATTAACCATATATTATTCGAAGTACATCAGTTTAGTGGTAACATTACAAATTATCATGCACCGCAAAATTCATTCATTAATAATGTATTGGAAAGCAAAAAGGGAAATCCGTTAATGCTAAGTGTGGTTTACCTTTTAATATGTAATGATCTTAAAATACCCGTATATGGCATTAACCTTCCTCAACATTTTGTGTTAGCCTATATAAATGAAGATGCAAATCTTATAGATGTTAATAATAAGACATTGTCAAACAATATATTATTTTACATTAACCCTTTTAGCAAAGGATTATTGTTTAACCAAAAAGATATAGACCAGTTTCTAAAACAATTAAATTTAGATTTGGAACCAAAATATTATTTGCCTTGCAATAATGTAGAAATTATAAAACGATGCTTACATAATTTAATTTTTTCGTACGAAAAACTTGGTTACATCGAAAAAGTTGAAGAACTAAAAAATCTTGATTCACAATTGTAGTAATTTAATTTTTAATTTTATATTTACTAAAACAAATTAAACAGATTAAATTATGAAAAAAAATATTTTCACATTATCGATAATATTCCTGTTTGCATTAGCTGTTAATGCTCAAGATGATAAAAAAAACTCCGAGAGTAATAAGACGATAAAAAAAGAAGTTGTAAATATTGACGGTACACTTTCAGTAATTGAGGAGCCTGTTAATAATAATCAACCGGTAAAAAAACAAAATCCAAAATCGTCGTCGTCTAAAATGGCAATTAACAAAAAAGGAAATACAGGCGTTAAAAAGGAGGCCTCCACAAATAACTCTATTAACAAACCTGTTGAAGAAAAATCAGGTTTAGAGGTAAAATCTAATTAATTATACAGTTATATTATTACTAATTAAAAAAAGAGCCTAAATAGGCTCTTTTTTTGTTAAGTAAAAAAATATTAAAATGAAATTTTACATAATAGAAAATCCAAAGATATTTAATTATTAATCTCTTGGATTTTCTCTTCAGAAAGCGGTTTTCGTTTAAAACTCGTTACAACTTTAATACTAAGCTTTTTATACATCTCTGTCATCAAAATAAGACGTTAACAGATAATTTTTTATGTTCAAATAACTTTAAATTAAATCCAATTAGTGTATTAAATATACGTTATAAAAGAAACTAAACTTTATTTTAAATTTTGTTGTTAAACTAATTTTATAGTCTTAAAAGTTTTTGTTTCCTTTAAACTTATCATTTAATTGATTGTTCGGTAATTTATGAAAACAAACCCTGTTGATGAAGAAGTAATTGAAGTTATTGGTGCCCGATCTCATAATTTAAAAGATATTTCAATTAACATCCCAAGAAATAAACTGGTAGTAATTACCGGTTTAAGCGGCAGCGGAAAATCATCACTGGCATTTGATACCATTTATGCCGAAGGCCAAAGAAGATATGTTGAAAGTTTTTCATCCTATGCCCGTCAGTTTTTAGGCAATCTCGAACGACCCGATGTAGATAAAATTTCAGGCTTAAGTCCAGTAATTTCTATCGAACAAAAAACTGTAAACAAAAATCCGCGCTCAACAGTTGGCACCATTACCGAAATATACGACTTCATGCGTTTGTTATTTGCCCGAGCCGGGCAGGCCTATTCATATATTTCGGGAGAGAAAATGGTGCGCTACAGCGACGATCAAATTATAGATTTAATTCTTAGTGATTACGCCAACAAAAAAATAATTTTATTGGCTCCTGTTATCAGAGCTCGTAAAGGTCATTACCGCGAATTATTTGAAGACATCAGAAAACGAGGATTTAATAAAGTGAGAATAGATGGTGAAATCCTTGATATTACTCCTAAAATGCAAACCGATCGTTACAAAATTCATGACATTGAAATTGTAATTGACCGCCTTGAAATATTAACTGAAATCAGAAACAGATTAAATTCATCTATACAAACCGCCATGAAACATGGCAAAGGAATTATAATGGTTATTGAACATGCTGAAGAGAAAACCAAACAAAAAAATAAGTCTTCAGAAAAAATTCAAAACCAGGTAAGATTTTTTAGTCGACTGCTCATGTGCCCTACAAGCGGTATTAGTTACGACGAACCTGCCCCGAATTTATTTTCATTTAATTCGCCTTACGGTGCCTGCTCAAAATGCAATGGCCTTGGTGAAATATCAGAAATAGACATTTCTAAAATTGTAAGCAATTCAAAACTATCAATCGCTAAAGGAGCTATTGCACCCATTGGCAATCAAAAAGCCGGTGGAAGTTGGATTTTTAAACAACTGGAAGCTATTGGAATTGTATATGGTTTTAATTTAGAAACACCTTTTGAAGAATTAAGTGATGAAGCCGTTAATGTTATACTTTATGGTAGCGATGAATTGTTTAAAATTAAGACAGAGGGTGGTTCATATAATACTAGTTTTGAAGGCATTGCCACATTTATTACTCGCCAAGCCGAAGATGACCCAAGCCCTGGAATGTTAAGATGGGCACAGGGTTTTACAAATAAAAAAGTTTGCCCCACTTGCCAAGGAACTCGTTTAAAAAAAGAATCTTTATTTTTTAAAATTGCAGATAAAAACATTTCAGAATTAGCCGAAATGGATATTTCTGTTTTACAACATTGGTTTAGAGATGTAGAAAAAAAATTATCAAAACAGCAAAATATAATTGCTGCAGAAGTTTTAAAAGAAATTCGTTCACGCATTCAGTTTTTAATGGAAGTAGGTTTAGATTATGTTACTTTAAATCGTTCGTCTAAAACCCTTAGCGGAGGCGAAGCCCAACGAATAAGACTAGCCACTCAAATAGGTTCTCAGTTGGTGGGCGTGCTGTATATTTTAGATGAACCTAGTATTGGATTGCACCAACGTGACAACATGCGCTTAATTGATGCACTAAAAAATTTGCGCGATGTTGGCAATAGTATTTTAGTGGTTGAGCACGATCGTGATATGATGCTAGAAAGCGATTATGTTATTGATATTGGCCCGGGAGCAGGTATTCATGGAGGTAGAATTGTAGCCGCCTCAACCCCAAAAGAGATGATGAAGTTTAATACCATTACTTCAAAATACATTACCGGTAAATTAAAAATTGAAACGCCAAAACAACGCAGAAAAGGTAATGGAAAAAAAATATCATTAAAAAACTGTACTGGGCATAATCTTAAAAATGTTTCTGTTGATTTTCCTTTGGGTAAATTTATATGCGTTACCGGTGTGAGCGGCAGCGGCAAGAGTAGTTTAATCAACGAAACACTATACCCTATTCTATCTGCGCATTTTTATAACTCAGAAAAAAAAGCATTAGCCTATAAAAGTATAAATGGCCTAGAAAATATAGATAAGGTTATTGATATAGACCAATCGCCAATAGGAAGAACTCCGCGAAGCAATCCGGCAACATACACCAACGTGTTTTCTGATATTAGAAATTTATTTTCAGAATTACCTGAAGCCAAAATAAGAGGTTACAAACCGGGTCGTTTTTCGTTTAATGTTAAAGGCGGACGTTGCGAAACATGTGGTGGCGCAGGCGTAAAAACAATTGAAATGAATTTTTTACCCGATGTTTATGTTGGCTGTGATGTTTGCAACGGCAAACGATACAACCGCGAAACAATCGAAATTAGATATAAAGGAAAATCAATTAGCGATGTTTTAAACATGACTATTGATCAGGCTTGCGAATTTTTTGAAACTATTCCTTCTATTTACAGGCAAGTAAAAACTCTGCAAGATGTAGGTTTAGGATATATTACACTTGGACAACAAGCTACAACATTAAGTGGTGGCGAGGCACAAAGAGTAAAGCTAGCAACAGAATTAAGCAAACGCGACACCGGAAATACATTTTATATTTTAGATGAGCCAACCACAGGCTTGCATTTTGAAGACATCAGAATATTATTAGACGTGCTTAATCGTTTAGTAGAAAACGGCAACACCGTTTTGGTTATTGAACATAATTTAGATATTATTAAGGTAGCTGATTATATTATTGATATAGGACCCGAGGGTGGTAAAGGCGGTGGAGAAATTTTATTTGCCGGAACTCCCGAAGAACTCGTAAAAGAAAAAAGAAGTTACACTGCAAACTTTCTTAAAAAAGAATTATAATCTAAACAGTTATAGCTTCAGAATTCTAATTAATAAAATGAATTTCTTGTAATTAATTTAAAGCAGATAGTTAATTATTTGTCCGCAAATAAATTCTGCCGCATTACCATCGCCATAAAGCTTAGGAAATTTTAAATCATTTTTTGAAACCATAGCTTCAAATGCATTTTTTATTTTATCCTCGTTAGCATCAGCAATAATGGCAGTTCCGCACTCAACTAATTCTACCCACTCGGTTTCAGGACGAAGTATAACACATGGTTTTTCAAAATAAAAAGCTTCTTTCTGAACTCCACCACTATCAGTCATAACCATTTTGCAATTTTTTTCTAAAGCAACCATTTCAAGAAAAGAAACTGGCTCGGTAATTTTAAATTTAGAATTAGATTTAATTTCATTAAACAGGTCGGCATACAAATTTACCTCCAATAATTTTGCAGTTCTTGGATGTAAAGGAAGCACCATATCTAAATTATATTTGACTGAAATATCATTTAAAGCTTTAAAAATGGCATTTAACCTTATTGGTTCGTCTGTATTGTTATTTCGGTGAATAGTAGCTAAAACAAATTTGCTTTGTTGAAGTTGTAATTTACTAAGTATGTTAGTTTTACTTTCGGTAACCTCACTAAAATAAATACTGTTATCATACATCACATCGCCACAATGGTATATTCTTGGATTATTTGCATTAAACGGCGGATTATTATTCATTTTAAACCCTTCTCGCAATAAATTGTTTATTCCTGTTGCTGTAGGTGAAAATAAAAATGTACTTACGTGATCGCACATAATGCGGTTAACCTCCTCGGGCATTGCTTTACTATAAGAACGTAAACCTGCTTCAATATGAATTATAGGAACATGTATTTTAATGGCAGCTAAAGCACCTGCTAATGTTGAATTGGTATCGCCGTAGAGCACTATACCGTTAGGTTGTTCTTTTAATAAAATTTCTTCTATTCCGGTAATCATGGCTGCTGTTTGCTGTCCGTGACTACCACTACCAACATTTAAATTATAATTTGGTGCCGGAATTTGTAACTCGTCAAAAAATACCTGACTCATGTTAGCATCGTAATGTTGACCAGTATGAACAATAACTTCTCTTATTTTAGAACTGTATTTGTTTTTTATTGCCCTGCTTAATGCTGCGGCTTTAATAATTTGTGGACGTGCACCAATAATTGTTACAATTTTCATAATACTATTATATAAAACTAAAACTTCTTTTAAAGCAATCCTTCATCGGCAAAACTATAATAGTTTTGATCGCCGATAATAAGATGATCAAGTAACGAAATTTCAAATGTTTGTAAGGCTTCGTTTAATTTTTTTGTAATTTTTTTATCCTGTTCGCTTGGCAATAATTGACCGCTTGGGTGATTGTGAGCAATAACAAGGCTGCTAGCATTATTTTCAATTGCCGATTTACAGACAAGTCGAACATCAACAACTGTACCCGAAATGCCTCCCTTGCTTAAATATTCTTCTTTAATAACCTGATTGGCTCTGTTTAGTATTAACACCCAAAATTCTTCATGAGGCAAATCGCTTAATCGTTTTTGTAAAATTTGATAAGCCACATGGCTCGAGGTAATTTTTACGCGCTGTAAAGTTTCAACCTCTGTTCTGCGTCGGCCCAATTCAAAAGCTGCGGCAATGTTAACTGCTTTAGCTTCGCCAACTCCTTTAAATTTTTTTAATTCAGCTAAACTTAATTTTGCCAATTTATTAATATTGTTCTGATTTTCTGACAACATTCGTTGAGCCAATTGAACAGCCGTTTCATTTTTATTACCTGACCCTAAAATAATACCAATTAACTCGGCATCACTCAGATTTTGTCGGCCCAACGTTGCCAATTTTTCTCTTGGCCTATCGTTTTCAGACAACGATTTAATAGTTAAATGTTTCAGGTTATTTTTCACGGCTTGCTAAAATACAAATTAGATTTTCATAACCTAAAATCATTTTAAACAAAGTATTTAAATTTCTTCATTACTTTTGGATAGTATTATGACTTTGTTAAAAAACGAATCGTTGCAAATTTTTAAAATAAAAGAATTTAGATGGTTTGTACTTGCGCGATTTTTTTTAACACTGGCCATTCAAATGCAGTTCAGCACCATTTACCTACAGGTTTATTATGAGCATTCAAAAGAAGAATTAATTCTTGGTTTAATTGGTTTAACTGAGGCTGTTCCATTTATTATTACCTCTTTTTTTAGTGGACACGCTTCAGACAATTTTCATAGAAAACGAATAATACTTTCAGGAATAATAGCTCTGTTAATTGGCGCTACACTGCTTTATTTAAACTCTGAACCTTTAGTTGGTTTACTTAAGTCAGCAGGGCTTTTTGCGTTATTTAGCATTGTGTTTATTTTTGGAATAATACGATCTTTTTTAGCGGCAAGTTTGCAACCATACATGAGTCAAATAGTTCCCAGACAATTTTATACACATTCAGCAACTTGGAACAGCAGCGCCTGGCACACTGGTGCAATTTTAGGACCAGTTATTTCAGGTTTAATATATGGTTATAACAACCAGCTTAATGCCAAATGGTGTCATTTAATTGAAATTGTATTATTTTTATTTGCGTTGTTTTTTATCTGGAAAATTAATCATAACGGCGCACCTGAAAAATCAGAAAAAAAAGAGTCAGTTTTTGAAGGCATAAAGGTTGGGTTAAACTTTGTGTTTAAAAACAAAATGGTTTTAAGTGCATTATCATTAGATCTTTTTGCAGTTTTATTTGGCGGTGCGGTTGCTTTAATACCAGCATTTACCGATAAAATATTACACTTAGGGCCTGAAGTTTACGGTCTTTTAAGAACCGCACCTGCTGTTGGTGCAGTATTTATGGCACTTGTTATGGCGGTTTATCCACCATCAAAAAAAGCTGGCTTAGCTTTAATCTGGTCGGTAATTGCTTTTGGCATTTTTACCATTTTGTTTGCATTGAGTGCCAATTATTGGTTGGCTTTTTTTATGTTATTTTTTACAGGTGCGTTTGACAATGTTAGCGTTGTTGTGAGACATAGTATTTTACAATTAATGACTCCTGACAACATGCGTGGCAGGGTTAGCGCTATAAACAGCGTATTTATTGGAAGTAGTAACGAAATAGGAGCTTTTGAAAGTGGCGCTACTGCCAAACTTTTTGGGTTGGTGCCCTCAATAATTATTGGTGGCGGCCTAACCATTTTTGTTGTTGGAGTAATTAATAAACTAAACCCAAAACTTAAACATTTAGATATTACTCAACTACATTAATGCCGAAAAAACTAGCCGACATAAAAGATTTTTTAGAAGAAAGTTATTTAAAATACAACAACCTCTCTTTCATCGAAAATGATCCTGTATGTATTCCTCATCAATTTAGTAAAAAGGAGGATATAGAAATTGCGGCTTTCTTATCTGCCACTATTGCCTGGGGAAATAGAAAATCTATAATTAACAATGCCACAAAACTGATGAATTGGATGGATAATTCGCCATATGAATTTATTTTAAATCATTCGGAAAAAGAATTAAAACCATTTGAAAAATTTGTGCATCGCACGTTTAACGGAACTGACTGTATTTTTTTTATTAATTCGTTAAAAAACATTTATCAACATCATGATGGCTTAGAAGCCTGTTTTAAAAACAATTCAAATTCATCTAATTTAAAACATAACATCCTAAATTTTAGAACTATCTTTTTAGAAACCCACCACCCTGCCCGTTCAGAAAAACACTTATCAAATCCAGAAAAAAAATCGACTGCAAAAAGATTATGTATGTTTTTAAGGTGGATGGTTAGACATGATAAAAAAGGTGTTGATTTTGGTATTTGGAAAAGCATTGCTCCAAAAAATTTATGTTTGCCTCTTGATGTTCATACCGGTAACATTAGCAGAAAACTGGGCTTACTTAAACGCCAGCAAAATGATTGGCAAAGCGTTGAAGAAATTACAGATATTCTGAAGAAATTTGACAGTAACGACCCGGTAAAATATGATTTTGCTCTCTTTGGTTTGGGAGTTGATAAAGTTCTGTAATCTCCAAACAATTTTAAAAATATTATTAATTGTGATGAATGTATTGTAACAATTTAATGTCATTACCTTTTTAAATTCCCAATTAATATTTAACTTAGTTCACTGTTAAAAATTTTTATTCTAAACTACTAAATTATGGCATTTGACATTGAAATGATTAAGGAAGTATACAAAAATCTTCCTGCAAAAGTTGACGCGGCTCGCAAATTAGTTGGCCGTCCATTAACGCTCACCGAAAAAATATTGTACTCTCACTTACACGCCGATCAAAAACCTCAAAGTTTTGAAAGAGGAAAATCATATGTAGATTTTGCACCAGACAGAGTTGCTATGCAAGATGCCACAGCCCAAATGGCTTTATTACAGTTCATGCAATCTGGTCGCCCAAAAGTTGCTGTACCTTCCACTGTTCATTGCGATCACTTAATTACTGCAAAAAATGGTGCTGCCGAAGACTTAGCTTTTGCTAATAATGAAAGCAAAGAAGTTTATGACTTTTTAGGTTCTGTATCTAACAAATACGGGATTGGTTTTTGGAAACCAGGCGCCGGAATTATCCACCAGGTTGTATTAGAAAACTATGCATTTCCTGGAGGTATGATGATTGGTACTGACTCTCATACCGTAAACGCCGGCGGATTAGGCATGATTGCAATAGGTGTTGGCGGTGCCGATGCTTGCGACGTAATGGCCGGTTTAGCTTGGGAATTAAAAATGCCAAAACTTATTGGTGTAAAATTAACCGGTAAACTAAATGGTTGGACGGCTCCTAAAGATGTTATTTTAAAAGTTGCCGGTATTTTAACTGTTAAAGGTGGAACCGACGCAGTTGTTGAATATTTTGGTGAAGGTGCCACTTCAATGAGTTGCACAGGTAAAGGTACAATTTGCAACATGGGTGCTGAAATTGGCGCAACAACATCTACTTTTGGTTACGATGACAGCATGAGCCGTTACTTAAAAGCAACAGGTCGCGCTGATGTTGCCACATTAGCAGATTCAGTAAAAGAACATTTAACAGCAGATGCAGATGTATACGCCAACCCATCTAATTATTTTGATCAGGTAATTGAAATTAATTTATCGGAATTAGAACCTCATGTTAACGGTCCGTTTACACCTGATTTAGCAACTCCAATTTCAAAACTAAAAGAAGCTGCAATGGCTAATGGTTGGCCTACTAAAATATCGGTTGGCTTATTAGGTTCTTGTACAAACTCTTCTTACGAAGATATTTCACGTGCTGTTAGTTTAGCAAAACAAGTTTCCTCTAAAAATTTAAAATCAAAGTCTGAGTACCTAATTAATCCAGGCTCTGAACAAATTCGTTACACGATTAAACGCGACGGATTTTTAGATGTATTTGATCAAATTGGTGCTAAAGTGTTTACTAACGCTTGCGGCCCTTGTATTGGTATGTGGGACAGAATGGGAGCAGAAAAACAAGAAAAAAACACCATTATACATTCGTTTAACAGGAACTTTGCAAAACGTGCCGATGGGAATCCGAATACTTACGCATTTGTTGCCAGTCCTGAAATTGTAACAGCAATGGCAATTGCAGGTGATTTAACATTTAATCCGTTAACCGATTCATTAACAAACGAAAAAGGTGAGCAAGTAAAGTTAGATGCTCCAAGTGGAGACGAATTACCTACAAAAGGCTTTGCCGTTGAAGATGCAGGTTATCAAGCTCCGGCAGCTGACGGAAGTTTGGTTACCGTAAATGTGTCGCCAACCAGCAACCGTTTACAATTACTTGATCCTTTTGCAGCTTGGGAAGGCACTGATTTAAAAGAATTAAAATTATTAATTAAAGCAAAAGGTAAATGTACAACCGACCACATTAGCATGGCTGGACCGTGGTTAAAATTCCGCGGACATTTAGATAATATTTCCAACAACATGTTAATTGGAGCCGTTAATTATTTTAACGAAAAAACAGATACCGTAAAAAATCAATTAACAGGTGCCTATGATTCAGTTCCTAAAGTGCAACGCGATTACAAAGCTAATGGTATTGGATCTATTGTAGTTGGTGACGAAAACTACGGTGAAGGTTCATCTCGCGAACATGCAGCCATGGAGCCAAGACATTTGGGTGTTCGTGCAGTATTAGTTAAATCGTTTGCCCGTATTCACGAAACAAACTTAAAAAAACAAGGTATGTTAGCTTTAACATTTGCTGACAAAGCTGATTACGACAAAATTAAAGAAGACGATGTAATTGATATTACAGGTCTTACAAACTTTTCGCCAGGACAGCCACTAACTCTTACATTAAAGCATACAGATGGTAGCATTGATGAAATTAAAGCTAACCATACTTATAACGCTCAGCAAATTGAATGGTTTAAAGCAGGTGGTGCTTTAAACATTATAAGAGCCAGCGTTAAAGCATAATTAAGAAGTGCTTTTTTAATTTAAAGTCTCTCAAAAAAATTTGAGAGACTTTTTTTATTTTTAGTTATAGCTGATAAACGCTGACGACTTTTTGGTGAAAAAAAGCATTAAGCTTGTTAAATTCCTCGTCTTGCATTCTTTGGTCTGGTTTTTGTCCTTAATCTAATTATGAAATTCTTTTACATATTACTTTTCACAATCGCATCGACTAATATTTCGCTTGCCCAATTATATTCTGTCTCGACTCCGACCGTTAACGCGACAAACAATTGGTATACGAAAATCTATACAAAATTTACTTGTTCTAGTAATGCAATTACAATGGGACATTCATTTAACATTGATTACACCAACAAAATAATTAACTTAGTTTCTTGTTATACTGGACCTGGTATTTTTCCAGTGGTAACGATTATTAAAGACACAATAAATATTGGGGCACTTCCACAAGGGAACTACACTCTTAATTATACTGTCTTCATTTCGGGAAGTTACTCGGTTTGCGCTCCATATGACACAATCATTAGTACTCATACATTTTATGCTGGTCCTAATTCCCTAAAAGAATTAAACAATGAAAATGAATTTCAAATATCACCGAATCCAATAAAAGACTATTTTAAAATCAAATCTGTTGACAATAAAGCTGTTTTTCAGAAAGCTGAAATATTAAATATTCTCGGAGACAAAGTTCTCGAAATAAATGATCCTTCTTTCAATACTAATATTGACCTATCTTCATTGCCTAATGGACTTTATCTTTTGAGTCTTAACACCGAAAAAAAATCTTTTATCAAAAAAATCATAAAGGAGTAAATTTCGGCAGACACGCCTGCAAGACTTATCTGCGTGGCGCTTACGAGCTATAAGATCAGCCTTACCTAATTTGTTGCATGTTAGCGCTCAAATACTTACCTTGACAGGGCAAAAAACTAAGTAAGGCCAAAAAACGTTATTTAATAAAGATTATTTTTTAGTGAGAATTTTAAAATTTGATTAAATGAATATCACAATTTTAATTTTTTAAACATCAACAAAACAGCAGTAAAAGAGGAATTTATTGAGTTAAAGAAAAAATAAAAAATTAATTACGGTCACTTTCAAAAAAAAACCCGACTCACTAATGAATCGGGTTTTTTGTTTTGAAAACTTAAATTGTTCTAGACGTGTCCCAGTTTTCTAAATAGTCGGCAACTCTTCTTAAAAAGGTTCCACCTAACGAGCCGTCAACAACTCTATGGTCGTAACTTAATGACAAAAACATGAATTGTCTTATGCCAATCATATCACCTTGTGGGGTTTCAATTACAGCAGGTTTCTTTTTAATAGAACCAACAGCTAAAATAGCAACCTGAGGTTGTAAAATAATTGGGGTACCCATTACGTTACCAAAACCACCCACATTAGTTAATGTAAATGTTCCACCTTGAATTTCATCAGGGGTTAACTTATTTGCTCTTGCGCGTGTTGCCAAATCGTTTACAGATTTAGTAATACCTATTAAATTTTTTTCGTCAGCATTTTTAATAACAGGTACAATTAAATTACCTGTAGGTAAAGCCGCGGCCATACCTATATTAATATTTTTACGTTTAATTATTTTTGTAGCTGTTTGATCAACTGATACGTTAATTAATGGAAAATCTTTTATTGCTCTTGCAACAGCTTCTATGAACAATGGTGTAAAGGTTAATTTTTCGCCCTCGCGCTTTTCAAAGTCTTTTCTAACTTTATCTCTCCATAAAACCAGATTTGTAACATCAGCTTCAACGTATGATGTAACATGAGGCGCAACGTGTTTGCTCATTACCATATTGTCGGCAATAATTTTACGCATGCGATCCATTTCAATTATTTCGTCGCCTGCACCAACTGAAACGGCAGGGCGATTAACAATTACAGCATTATCTCCAAAGCTTGGAGAGACTGATTTTACAGGAGCAGAGCTAACCGTAGTTTCAATTTTTGTTTCGGTAGAAACAGGTGTTGAGCTTTGTTTGTTTCTGTTTGGTAAATAAGATAAAATATCAGATTTGGTAACACGGCCATCTTGACCTGTACCATTTATTTTATCAAGCTCTTCTAAAGAAATACCTTCTTCTTTGGCAATACTTTTTACTAATGGCGAATAAAATTTAGTTGACTGAGAATAATTATTTGATGTGCTTGCTGAAGTTGCTGAATTAGGAGAAGCATTGGTAACAGGGGCAGATATTTTTGTTTCAGGGGTTGGCGTTTTAATTGTTTCAGCAACCACAGCACCTGCATCGCTACTTATTACACCAATAATAGTTCCCACTTGAACAACATCACCTTCATTAAACAAACGTTTTATTAATGTACCTTCAAAAGGCGATGGGATTTCGCTGTCAACCTTATCCGTTGCAATTTCTAAAACAGTTTCATCTATTTTAATTTTATCACCTTCGTTTTTAGTCCACTTAATAATTGTAGCCTCAGCTACACTCTCGCCCATTTTAGGCATAATTAAATCAAAGTTTGCCATTTGTTAATTTTATAGTTTACAAAAATAGGTTTCTAATTAAGAAAACCCAAAAATATTACACACAACTAGTTAAAATCGGGGTATAAAAGGTATTTAGCTCTTATTTTTTTAAAAATCTCAATGTCGCTTTTCCACGATTTCCTGATTTCGTCTTCTGAAACATTATTTTTTAGTTGACTTTGAAGTTCTGTATTTCCGGCGTGGTAATTAAAATTTTCATCAAAAAAATAGTCAACATTTAAATCAGAATTTAATTTACTGAGCCAGTTTAAATTAAGTTTTTTAGGATGATTTTTAATATAATTATCATTTCTTAAATCTAAGCCGTAACATATTTGATTGAAATATTTAGGTTCTTTTGATAAAGTTGATGGGAGTGGTGAAAAGCTAAATGTCTTGATGCTATATTCTGGATGACCTAAAACCTGAAAAGGAAAATCTGTTCCTCTTCCTAAAGAAATAATAGTTCCTTCAAACAACCCCAAACTTGGATATAATAAAATTGATTCAATATTTTTGATATTTGGTGATGGATTTACTGGTAATTTATAAGAATTATTTCTGTTATAATTTTTGAGGGTAATAATAGTAAGATTACATTTTACTTTATTTTTTAACCAAGCCTCCTCATTAACCATTTTTGCGTATTCACCGCATGTCATACCATAAACCAAGGGAACATTATGTAACCCTAAAAAACTTTTAAATTGATTTTTTAAAACCGGTCCGTCAATATAAAAGCCATTAGGGTTTGGTCTGTCTAAAATAATAAGTTCTTTTTTATTTTCTGCACAGGCTTCCATTACGTAACACATGGTAGAAATGTATGTGTAAAATCGAACACCAACATCCTGAATATCATAAATTACAACGTCGATATTTTTTAATTGTTCTTTAGTAGGTTTTTTGTTTGCTCCATAAAGTGATATAACCGGTAAATTAGTTTTGGGGTCAATATTATTTATAACTTTTTCTCCTGCTTCTGTATTACCTCTGAAGCCATGTTCCGGACCAAATATTTTTTTTACGTTAACTTTTAATTTTATCAGAGTATCAACTATGCTAGTTTTATTTATTACTCCACTTGCGTTAGTTACAATAGCAACACGCTTGTTTTTTAAGAGTGGCAAGTAAGTTTCAAATTGCTGCGCTCCAACTGTAACATCTAAGTATTCTTTAATAAATAGTTCTTTTTGATTGATTGGATTTTGCGAGAATATAAATTCAGATATGAAAATTAAAGTCGCAATTAAGCCAATCAAATTGTTATTTTTGTAAAACAAGTACATTCTTTTTGAGTATCGAAAAATTTATAGCTAACAGGATTTCAAATCCCGATTTAAACAAAGGTAACATATCTAAGCCTATTGTAAAAATAGGCATAATTGGTATTGCTTTAGGGGTTGCTGTAATGCTTTTAACCGTAAGTATTGTAATTGGCTTTAAAAAAGAAATTATAAATAAAATTACAGGTCTTACTACTGATATTGTTGTTAGTAATATTAACGTGAATTCAAGTAATGAGCCGGAGCCAATTTATTTAAGCGAAGACACTTTAAAGTTGATTAAACAATTGCCATTTATTAAGCATTTACAAGCAACTGCTTTTAAAAATGGTATTTTAAAGACGGAATCGGAAAATGAAGGTGTAGTATTAAAGGGTGTGTCTGGCGATTATAATTTTGATTTTATAAAGAAACATTTAATTGAAGGCAGAATACCTACTTTTAATGAGAGTGAAGCTAGTAAAGACGTTTTAATTAGTTTGAATTTGGCGCAAAAGTTGAATTTAAAAATAAATGATAAAATGTTGGTTTATTTTGTATGTCAACACCAAATTTATGACTCTGTGCTTCATGAAAACATAATTAAGTATGAGCAACGCTCTCGTAATTTTGTGATTTGCGGTATTTTTAAAACCAGCTTTTCAGATTTTGATAATAGTCTTTCTTTTGTTGATATAAGACAAATACAACGTTTAAATTACTGGCAGGATAATTATGTAGGTAATTATGAAATAAGCATAAGTAACTTTAATAAAATTGATAATAATATAGAAACTATACAAGATGTTTTGGGTTATGATTATACTGTAAATAGCGTAAAATCATTATATGCCAATATTTTTATTTGGTTAGATAAATTAGATGTAAATGGAATAATTATTATTGTATTAATGATTGCCGTTGCCACCATTAACATGATTACAGCCCTTTTAATTTTAATCTTAGAAAGGACTAATATGATTGGTTTAATTAAGGCTTTAGGCATGAATAATGCTAATGTTCGAAAATTATTTTTGATGATTAGTTTAAAACTAATAGGAAAAGGCATGTTATGGGGCAATTTGTTTGGAATTGCTGCTTGCCTTATTCAGCAATATTTTAAACCGGTAAAGTTAGATAGTGCTGTTTACTACGTAGAGTATGTTGCAATTGAAATAAACTGGCTTTACTTTTTAGTTTTAAATGCTGGTACTTTTTTAATTTGTTTTATCATGTTACTGTTACCTACCTTAATTATTACAAAATTAACACCAATTAAAACATTGAAGTTTGATTAAAGTGTGAAAAAAATTAGTAACCAAATTTTTTCAGTTTACTGTCATTATTTCGCCAGTCTTTATCTACCTTCACAAACAATTCTAAAAAAATTTGTTTTTTAAAAAAAGTTTCCATGTCTTTTCGTGCTTGAATTCCTATTCGTTTTAACGAACTGCCTTTATCGCCAATAATTATGCCTTTTTGACTGTCTCTTTCAACCAGAATATCAACTTGAATTTTTATGATTTTTTCGTCCTCTTTAAATGAATTTACAATAACCTCAACGCTGTAAGGAATTTCTTTTTTATAATTTAATAAAATTTTTTCGCGAATAATTTCGCTTACAAAAAAGCGTTCAGACTTATCCGTAAATTCTTCTTTGCTGTAATATGCATTGCCAACGGGTAATTTTTCGATAATATGTGCCATTATTTTATCGATATTAAATTTTTCGAGTGCTGAAATGGCAATAATTTCTGCATTTGGTAATTTTTCTTTCCACTTAATTAATTTTTCTTCGAGTTGTTGTTGTGATGCAACATCAATTTTATTAATAAGTAAAAGAATAGGCGTTTGGGTTTTTTGAAGTTTTGCCAAATATGATTCTTCAAGTTGAATATCCTCAAAAACATCGGTTATTAAAAGAAAAAGATCAGCATCGGTAAATGCTGTAATCACAAAATGCATCATTTTTTCTTGTAATTTATACAATGGCTTTATTATGCCGGGTGTATCGCTGAACACAATCTGGTAATCTTCTCCGCTAACAATTCCCATTATCCGGTGGCGCGTGGTTTGTGCTTTTGATGTAATAATACTTAAACGCTCACCCACTAGGGCATTCATAAGTGTTGATTTTCCTACATTTGGGCAACCTATAATGTTTACAAAACCTGATTTGTGTACTTTAGACATTAATTTAATAATTTATTTGTTTCACAAAGAAAGTAATTATATATTTGCACCGCAATTAAATTAAAGCATACAAATTTTAAGATATATTGCGGGATAGAGCAGGGGTAGCTCGTTGGGCTCATAACCCAAAGGTCGTTGGTTCGAATCCATCTCCCGCTACTAAATTAGAAAAGCTGTCCTTCGGGATGGCTTTTTTATTTTGACACCAGTTCAAAGCCCTTGAAAACAAAGGGATTCTGCGGAAAAAATCATTAACATTTCGAGTTAGATAACCCCTTGTTGAAGGGATAATGAATAAGCCCTTTGGGAACACTGTTTTCTGTAATTTCAATTTGGTCTCAAGGTCTGAAGAATCCCAATAATACTGTATGTTTCGAGCTATCTCAATTGCTTCATTAATGAACATTTCAGAGTTAGATAACTTTTTACGAAGATCATATAAACGATGTTCTTTTTCTGCTTTTTCCTTCAATATTTGGTCTTGGAATAATTGATATTTTTCCGAGGATAAATTATTTGATGAAAGCCAAAATTTTTCGTCCAATGATTTCAATTGCAAATCTGAATTAGAAACTTCACGTTCTAGTATTGTTATTGAACTAATCAAATCCTGGTGATTGAATTTAAAAAATTTTTGAAGTTGCAACTTAAACGGCTCAACTAAATCCTCTCTGAGATTGTATTTTGCTAGTAGCTCACTGAATCTATCATTTAAGCCCACATGGCGTGATTTTCCGATAGAATTAGCATTAAAGGTTGCTCCTTTACATTTGTTGCATTTATAATAATGAAGCATCTTTTTCTTTACCTCATAACTAGATAACTGATGTCCGCAAACTGCGCAAATTAGAAAGCGTGATAAGGGACGATGGATGCTAGCAGCTTCACTTGCATATTTTACCCTCTGCGGTATATTTAATAATTCATTTATTCTCAGAAAATCAATTTCACTGACCATAGTCTCCCAATTCCCTTGGACTGGATGTTCTAGCAATGAGTTTACAATGATACCAGCATAAAAAGGCTTGCGCCACATTTCGCTTAACTGATGCTTAGCTAAAACTACTCCTAACTCACTTAATTTTTGACGAATTTGTACATCTCGTTCACCTTCAATTTTCCACTTCCAAGCTAACTTAATTAATTTACCTTTTTCGTTGATGAAGATTTCTTGTTTATGATGTTTTAATGTGAAGTCAACAACACGTGTCCCACGCATAGTATATCCAATAGGTGCTTTACCTAACCAATTCCCCGCTAATAGAAATTTCTTCATACCAGGTAAAGTTCTTTCTAACCGCTCTTGATTCTCTACCTGTGCCTTTAATAGTTTATCATAAATCTCGTAGCGTTCCTTTAAATTTTCGGTGCTTAAACCAGAGTTAGTTTCAATCAAATGTATTCCCTTGTTTTCAACTAAGTCTTGCACTATACCAATTGCATTTGCACCTGTTCTAGAAAAACGATTTATAAACTTAATCGCAATAGCAAATGGTTTTGGAAATGTAGTAGTAACCCTATCAAATAACTGTTTAAATTCTTTTCTAGAAAAGTCACCACTAGCACTTTCGTATGTGCCACCATAAATTTCTAATAATGTATAATTATTTTTTTGGGAGAATGATCGAATTTCATCCTCTTGCTCAACCAATGAATAATTTTCATTTTGTTGTTTGCTACTTACTCTTGTATACCCAACTATGTTTCTGTTTTCAGTACTTTGTACCTGTTTTGGTATAATGAATTTTTGGAATAAATTTAAGTTCGCCATATTTTATTTTTAGTTGTTTTTAATTTCTGGTTTGTGATGTGATAAATTGAACGCTATAATTGTTAACTCTGCAAGGGTTCCAATTGCTTGTTGAACTGCCGCATCATTCCAATCTTTGAAATCTCCACTTTTTCGGAATTCCTCAATTGATATTGCCCAAGGCAAATGTTCGGTTGTGTGAATATTATTTTTCATTTAATTAATCAGTTTATGGTTTTCAAAATATTATTTTTTATTTTTCTTAAACATCCACAGCTTTTAGTTTTATTATGTCTTAGTCTGTATAAGCGAACATTTACGATGTTTCCACAATCACATTTACATTGCATAATTCTGCGTGTTCCACCGTCACTTCTTATTATTCTTGCGACTTCTTTGACTACTGTGAGTTTGTTAAATTTCTCACCTGATTTTACTTTAATAGACTTCATATTATTTATTTTTATTTGTTACGTTTTAAATTTGACTTAGCTCCGCCATCCCATGTCTTAAATGGTTATTTTTTTGTTATATATTTTTAGATTTCAAGGAATCGCTTATAATAACTCCTATTTTACGATGCAGCTCGATGCCAATTGGGTCTTTAAACACATATTCAAAAACTTTATTATCCATCATGGATTTATAAATGCTTGCTACAAAACAGTAGTTAATTGAACCTGCATTGAGAAGAATTCTTTCCGCAAATGAATACTTATTATAAAAAGCTGCTTCAAAATAGGCAAATACAAGAGTATTGTCCTGATTTATCAGATCTATAACAGAGTGGAGATAATATAGATCTTCATCACTACTACCATCCGTGAATTGGCTAAGCCAATAAGCTACTTGTTCATATGATTCATTATCAAACTCACGATGGTTCACCGCATCTACGAACTGCTCAAATACTTTAGACTTTTTGATTTTTGTTGTTTTACTATTCATATTATTTATTTTTTTGTTACGTATTTAAATGGCATTCTTTTCCCATCCCATGCCATGATGGTTGCTTTTTTGCTTAGAAATTCAACTGTTTATTTAGTGAACTTCTTTCGCAGTTTTTCGATCATTTTGATTTCTTGTTCGAGTGCGTTCCGCAGGTCATCTAGGTCTTTCACCAGAAGTTCCGTTCGAATGTTTGGTGGTATATAATTATCCTTACCTAGGTATTTTAATTCAATCCCGAATAGTGAATTATCTTCTCGCTCCAGTAATATATCATACCTTTTGGTCAGGTACTCAATTGGAAGTTTATTTAATTTGTTTGCATCACTTTCATCAATTAGTTTGGTGCTAAAGCCACCTTCATCAATCAATCTGAAGTTGCGCTCGCTAACCAATGGCAAGCCTAAACGTTTCCTGTACTTATCTATATTGTAGATGAATGGTGGCAAGAATTTTGCAGATTTGCCATCTAGTTTTAGCGAACCCTCACCATTCATACCATTGAAGAATTGTTGTCTAAGCTGCTCACTTATATGAAAACTTGGATCCGAATCTTTCGACAGGAAGTCAATGGTAATCGAATCCGTTAGCTTCTCCTTGTTTAAGGTCTCTATTTTTAACCAAAAATCTTTTACGTTCAAGGTGATGCTAGTAATCATCAACATCAATTCATAGGCAGATATTCTTTCGGATGGTTCTGGTTCGTTGAGCTGTATATTTAATTCCCGAACAAAGTCCTCACTGAAATCTATCACTTTATGCCAAGTTGAGAATTGAAGGATCATTACATCTGTAATCGAAAATCTCCTTTTACCCTTTTCGGTTTCACGTGTTGACCTCAAAAAGCCCTTACTTTCGTAATAATTGAGCATTCTGCTTGACTGGTTGGTATCAAACTCAAAAATCGGATTCCTTATTAATTCCAGGAATTCGGTATTATCCGCAGCTAGATCACTTAATATTAGTGACTTAACCTGATTCGTCAATTCGTTATCTTCTATTTTAAGTCTTTTAAGCATCTCTGTTGGATTATGATGCAAATATAAGCCAATAAAATTTAACCTGCAAGTTTGTATGAAATATTCTTACATTATGTAAGAATTTACCATGAAATTTACTCAGGGTATTCACCACTGTTTGGGTTTGGTGAGAGCGATAAATTTTAATTACTTCCTGACCTTTTTAGTTTTATCTGCTTTCGACTTATTCCTAAAGTACCTCAGTTGCTGATCTCGTGTTCGTCTTTTTTCCTCAACAGAGAAATCCAAAATATTCTTTAACCTAAAAAATTTATCTTCTTCAGGCGTTCTAAAAAGTGGCAATTCAAGTTTAGCACCAGTCCAATCTGAAACCTTCATGTGTGGATTAAAGCCATTATAAATTTGACATTCCTCTTTAATGATGGCTTTTACTCTATCCACATTATTTATTGTGGTAAGTATGCAATCATGAACTGGCAGAAACCAAAAGTCCTCACTCATTAACCTTGCACAAACCTTTTCAATCATTACCGAGCTTTCTTCTTTTTGAAGAAATTTTGCAGCGTCAGCATGGTTCTCCTTCTTTTTTGAGTTTACGAAATTTAAGAATGTTGGGAAAATTGTTTCCAGTGCTTTATAGTATTTCGTTTTTCGTTTAGGGTCTTTTTGTGAGAAAATAGGCATTAAAGTTTTTACTTTATTTACCTTTAAATCTTCAGCGCTAAATTGAAGATGCTGATTTATTGAAGTATAAAATTTCCCATTTAAAACAGCATCAATAAATTTTTGAACATCGGGTAATTTTTGTTCAATTACTTTCCAGTCACTAGTATTCTTTTTTTGTTTTGCATAGCCTACAACACCTTTGATTGAAAAAAACAATTGGCTTGCGCTTAAATCAACACTGTAAATGCTTTCTCCACCAACTGTTAATGCTGGACGCAAAGTTTTTGAGATATTAGTAATATTATGATGTATACGACCAAAATCATCAGCTTTCGCATAAATACCACCGACCTTTTTTGCCATTAGCGCATTCATTGAATATCCATAATATAAGATCTTTAATAAACTTGTTTCATTGGCTATTACTTTTTTAAGATATGTTTTATCAATCTGAACTTTAGATATATTTGATTTTATTACTTCAATCAAATTAGCTACTTCATCAGTCTTTTTAAACGGCAACTTCCTTGGAGAAGGCTGCCAATATTTGAGCTCAATAGCATGTTCAGTAAATTTTTTGCCACGATATTTTAACCCATAACTTTTAGAATAATTTGCAGGGAAATAAGATGAATTGCCATCTATAGCATCAACAATAAATAAACAGTCAAGAACCTCCTTATAAGTTACACCACCCGATCTTTTTAAATTTTCCTTAATGTATTTTGAATACAGATGAGTAAGCTCAATACCATCCTCGTTTAAAAAATAATTGTTTAAAGAAACACGGTGGATTTCCGCTGCCATAAATAACATTTTATCCAATAATATTTCATTGCTTGCGTATTCAAGTTTATCTGCCTTTATTAAGCCAGCTCGAAACGACTCTCTTGTGATTTCAACTGGTAACCATACCGTATATTTAGATGCCATATATACAATAATAAACAAAGTTAGTTCAATAATCAAGTGTTTTTTTTGATACCTTATTGTATTCTTAAACCCTTGTTGGACAACACCCTCGGAGGGATGGTGAAACATTATGGTATAATGGTACTATAATTGTATCAATTAATTTGTAGAATTATTTAAATCTATTTATAGAAACCAAATATTCTGGTACAATAGGAACAGTTTTATTAGTTATATATATTTTAGTCATATTGAACTTAATTTTATTCCTATTAAATGATTATGTTTGCACCAACACCTAAATTGGTGCAAACTAATTTGATAATATGAACCGTATTAAAGTTGTTTTGAAGAAGCAATATCGAACCCAAAAGTACTTAGTTGATGGTACGGGATTGTCCCCTGCTACAATTAGTATGTACTGCAATAATTCACTTCAACCGAAACTTGATGTTTTGGCACTTATTGCAAAGTTGTTAGATGTTGATGTTGTTGAATTGATTGAATCCACTAAAACCAAAATTAAATAGACCCTTATGGCAATAAAGAAATCTGAATTATATAGTAGCCTTTGGGCTGGAGCTGATGCTCTTCGAGGTGGAATGGATGCATCTCAATACAAAGATTATGTATTGGTCATGTTGTTTATCAAATACGTTTCCGATAAAGCTAATGACCCCAAATCCGCAATATATGTTCCAGCTGGATCCAGCTTTTATGATGTTGCTGCGCATAAGGGGCACAAGAATATCGGTGAGGAGTTAAACAAAGCCATTGGTGCCATTGCCAAAGAAAACGACCTTCAAGGTGTTATCGATACTGTGAGTTTTGAAGATGAAGATAAGCTGGGTAAGGGCAAAGAATTAATTGATACCGTGAGTGACCTTATTGGTATATTCGAAAAGCCCGAACTTAATTTTAAAAACAATAAAGCTGAAGGAGACGATATTCTTGGGGATGCCTATGAGTTCCTAATGCGTCACTTTGCTACCGAATCAGGCAAAAGTAAAGGTCAATTCTATACACCATCTGAGGTTAGTAGAATTTTGGCAAAAGTGATTAAGGTATCTGATGCTAAAAACGCCAAACAAACCATTTATGATGGGGCATCGGGTTCTGGTTCCCTGCTATTAAAAGCAGCTGACGAGTCTCCAATTCCTTTATCTATTTACGGTCAAGAGAAAGAAACTTCAACCGCAGGTTTGGCGAAGATGAACTTTATTATACATGGTCATGCAACTGGTGAGATTGTCGGTGGTTATAGCACTTTATCCAACCCAAAATGGTTCAATGAAAATTGTGATGGTTTAAAGACTTTCGACTTTATTGTTGCCAATCCTCCCTTTTCATTAAAAAACTGGACTCAGGGCTTCAACCCTAGCGAAGATTTATATGATCGCTTTACTGGGTTTGGCATACCACCTGAAAAGAATGGTGATTATGCTTTCTTATTGCATTTTATTAAATCACTCAAAAGCACGGGTAAAGCTGCGGTGATTTTACCGCATGGTGTTTTGTTTAGAGGTAACGCTGAATCTGAAATACGTAAAAACATTCTCAAGCGTGGCTTGATCAAGGGTATTATTGGTTTGCCAGCTAACTTATTCTATGGTACAGGCATTCCTGCTTGTATAATTGTTATTGATAAAGAAGATGCAGAAAACCGTAAAGGAATTTTTATGGTTGATGCCAGCAAAGGCTTTATTAAAGATGGCAATAAGAACCGTTTACGGGAACAGGATATTCATAAGATCGTTGATGTATTCAACAAAGAACTAGAGATACCTAAATTTAGTCGCATGGTTAGCATGACCGAAATTAGCGACCCAAAAAACGATTATAACTTAAACATACCAAGATATATC